>NZ_JAOZEW010000041.1 GCF_025847235.1 Flavobacterium shii | reverse complement strand
CCCAAGCGGGAATGAAATTCATCTGGATGAAAAGAACAAAAACATGAACTTTACGTCTCCCGAAACGGTCACTTTTAATTGCAAAAATTTTATAATAAATGCCTCAGAGGGGATTACTTATAATGCAGGAACAGATATAGTTATTATCGCTGATAGAAATATAACACAAAGAGCTGAAAATGACATTAATATAAGTGCTGCAGGAAACATTAATGAACATTCTAATAATAGAGCCGAAATTATAGATAAGAATTTTAAAAGAAATTCTGATATTTCCAATGAAGTAGCATCCGAAGTTACTATTTTCAGTCATACCGAAAATATGACGTTACAAAGTGGTAAAGAAATCAAATTAAACAGCACAGAAAAAACAAACTTTTTCTAAAAAATAATTATGATGGGAATTACAAAAAAAGCAAAAAATATAACGATAACCGTTGACAAAGACTATATGTTAATAACTGGAGGAAAGTTAGAAAAAATAGCCACTACTATAAATATAGAAGCGACAAAAGAAAACTTAGTTTTAAACTGTAATAAAAAAATAGTAGTTCATGGAAATAAAGAATAATATAAAAAAGATTGGTTTAATACTACTCATGAGTATAACAATATCTTCATGTATGGAAAAAAAATTTAATTGGTCAGTCGAGATTTCTACACCACAAGAATTTCCAGTACAAATATATAGAGGTCATCTAGGTAAGCGCTTTTTGGGTACAACCGTACTTAATTCAACAAGCTGGGGAGGTGGCATAAAAATTTCTAAGAGACAAGCTTATAATATTCCAGAAACTTTAGATATAACTTGGCTCTCGTTAATAGAACAAAAGTTTTATACAGGCAAATGGACATTACCTAAAGATAAAATAAAGCAACTTTTTGAAAGAGGTTTTGAATACAATAAAGATAGCTATATACCTGGTTTTAAACCTACTTATAATAAAATTGACTATACTGTAATTCAAATCGGGCTTGCTCCTAAAGGCGTTGTAGTTGTATGGCTCATAGGTGGGCAAAATATGCAAGTAGAAATCGGTAGATTTCAAGCACATCAAACTACAATAGACCCAAAAAAAATATCTGACAACACACAATTTATGTTTAAGAAAGACTTTATAAACGAGATGTTGTCTAATCCTGAAATTATGACTCCCGAAATAACAGAAAAAATAAGACAGGTTGGTTACCCATTATTTACAGTTTATGATGCCTACAGGGAGAAATACCATTGGAAACCAAAAGTCATTTTACCAAAAGGTTCTCAAACATATAACATAGATGTAAAAATGTGTAATGGAGAAAAAGAAACAACAACATATACTTCAACTTTAAACAAAGACTATAAAGCAATACCGTATCTTTTTAAAATAATATGGAAAGATAAAGAAGGGAAACGATTTGTAAGCAAAATTGTATTTATAAAGAATCAAGAATATTGGAAAGAATATCTTGATATTTGGAATGAAGAGCTTCCCCTAGATTTTGATAAAAATGAAATCAGAAGTCTATTTAAAAATAAAATAAATAAAAATACTCCATCCGAAATAGTAATAAAAATAGATAATGAGCATGTATCCGATTTCTATCTAGAACAAGCAGACAAACAATATCCAATCACAGAATTCAGCCAAGATACTGAAAGTTAGTAAAAGTATGAGTATGTATTCCGTAGTACATTCTATTAAAAAAGAAACAAAAAAATTAGAATTAACATTGTTTTTTTGATGAATCTATAGATAGTTTAAAGCAATAGAAGCTCTTATGAAAGATAAAAAAATAAAATTAGGTTTAATACTACTCTTAACTGTAACAATAACATCATGTATGGGAAAAAAGAAATTTGATTGGAAAGCAGATACTTCGGCACCTATGGAATATCCAATAGAAGTATTTGAAGGTTCACTTGGCGGGTACTATTTTAGTGAGATGGGAGGGTTTTCTCATTCTGGCTGGGGCAGTAGAGGTGGTGGAATGTCAGAGGTACATGAAGAAGCACCTGAAATTTTAAAGATGACTTGGTTATCCTTGGCAGAAGGAAAGTTTTATACAGGTAATTGGGTATTACCCCAAGAGAAAATGCAGCAACTCTTTGAAGAAGGTTTTTATAATGGCCCACCAGATCGACACTCTACTTATACTGATATAACAATCGGTCTTGCCCCAAAAGGGGTTGTCGTGGTATGGATGACTGGCGTTGGATTACAAGTAGAGATAGGTAGGTATCAAGCACACGAGACTACCATAGACCCAAAGAATGTGTATGAAAATGCCAAATATATGTTTAAAGAAGGGCAAACAACAATAAGCTTGGCAGGTAGTGACAATATGATTTCAGGTCTAAAAGAAAAAATAATAACCAATGGTCGTCCCGATGTTACTGTTTATGATACTTACAGAGAAAAATACCTATGGAAGCCTAAAGTTATTTTACCAGAGGGTTCCGTTATTACCACCTTGTATATCAAAGCATGCAATGGAGAAAAAGAAGATCGATTCGAAAAGCCGATTGAATTAAAACAAAGGGCAATACCGTATTATTACGAAATAGTTTGGAACGATAAAAACGGACAGCGATATGTTTCCAGAATTGCTTTTACAAGAAACCAAAAATATTGGGCAGATGCACTTGTAGGAAAAGGAAACGGTGAGGAACTTCCCTTAGATTTCGATAAAAATGAAATAAGAGGAATATTTAAAACTAAAATAGATAAAAATATTCCTGCCGAAATGGTTATTAAAATCGACCCTACAAAAGACAATGACAATGAATGGGTAACAGATTTTTATCTGCAACAAACTGGGAAACAATATCCTCTAAAAGAAATCAATCAGGATTCTGGTAAATATTAATTAGCATGAGTATAGTATTTGGGGATTATACCCCACCTAAAAAAGAAACAAAAAAATTCGAATTAACATTAGGTGTTTTTTTTGATGGCACCGATAATAATAAAAATAATACCGATGCCAAAGAATTGTATGGCAAATGGATTAAAGGAGAAAAACTGACCGATAAAGAAATTGTCTCGGCAAGAGCTTATGAAAAAAACGGTGAAAAAAAACCACAAAGCAGTTATCATAACGATTGGTCAAATGTAGCAAGACTTTGGGATTGCTATCCTAAATTATCAAGCGTTTATGTAGATGGTATTGGTACCGAAACGGAGAAATCGGATGCTCTTTTGGGCGCAGGATTCGGCTCTGGAGATACAGGAATACATGGCAAAGTATTAGAAGGCTGTCAGAAATTAGCAGAACTAGTAGGAAACAGTAAAAAGATAACCATAGACACTCTTTATATTGATGTATTTGGTTTTAGTCGAGGGGCTGCTGCTGCACGTGTTTTTATTAGTCAAATCAATGAAAAAGGAGCTCATAAACCAATGACTAAATGGCAATACAAGCGAAGCTGTTTTGGATATTATCTACAAAAAAAAGAGATTACAGTAAGGTTAATAAAAATTAGGTTTTTAGGACTGTTTGACACCGTTTCTTCTTATTCTCAAAACGTTACACTTTCACCTGATTTTAAGAACGACTTAGAGGATTTAAAATTAAACAATATTCAATCAGTGAAAAATGTAGTCCATTTTACGGCAATGGATGAGCATCGGGAAAATTTCGGTCTTACCAATACCAACCCAGATACCGAAAAGATGTTTCCAGGGGTCCACTCGGATATTGGCGGAAGTTATACTGATGGGGTTGAAATTGTCAAGATAATTGATTCTGGAAGTAAGGATGACATGAAAACATTAAGCGAAAAGCTTATCAATGAGTTTTGGTACATTAAGGAGCAACTTCAAATTAGCACCTTTTTTCCTCATGATCTTAAAGGAGAAAGAAAAATAAAGAAAACATATAGCTATATCCCATTACATCTGATGGCAGAATGGGCAATATCAAAAGATGTACCTTTTGATAAAATTTTGGTAGAAAACAAGAAATACACAATCTTAAATGACGCTACATTAATCCAAGTTAAAGCTCGATTACATAAATACGTTTTTGGAAATGCTAAGCCTTATTCTTATAAATGGTATGGAGATATTCATAAAAAATACCAAGGAGTACAAGAAGATCAAAAAGCATATAAAGACTATCAACAAGAATTAACCGAACAAAAATATTTACGAATGTTAAGGCATCAATATTTACATTGGTCAGCTGATAAAGGGAGCATCGGTATGAAACCTTCTCCAAATAGAAAAAGAGAAACGTATTAAAATAGATTTACAAGATGCAATAGTATCGCAGGAGACGTTTACAAAACCAGTACCGTATTAATAACAAAAGTAAACCCCGATAAATTTTAAAATCTATCGGGGTTTACTTTTGCTTTTTTATAAGTAATTTAAACTTAGAAATATTTCCTGCTCGAGGGGCAAATCAATTTCACTTTCAAAAAACACCAATTGTCTTTTATAAACCGTTTCGATTAAATAGTGGTTTCCTCTAAAATAAGTTCTCCTAATTTTTACTGGTAAGTTTGATTCGGGAACCATTTTAAATTGATGTGGATATACCAGAGTTTTATGATTTTCATCTTCAAAAGGAAGTAATAAATGAGTAGGAACTTCATTTACCTCTCCAAATAGAGAAGCTACATAACGAGTTTCTGGATCTTCGTATATTTTTGTTGGATTATCTTTAGCAAGAACTTCTCCATTTCGCATTACAATCACTTCATCTGCAAATGATAAAGCATCTGTACTATCGTGTGTTGCGATAATACAAGTAATCTCTTTTTGTTTTAGATATCTAAATAAATTTCGACGTAAAGCATTTTTACGAAAAGCATCTATTTGGCTAAAAGGTTCATCCAGTAAAATTACTTCCGGCTCCAAAGCCAAAACTCTTACCAAGGCCACTCTTTGCTGTTGTCCTCCACTTAATAACTTAGCTTTAACATTAGAAAATTGCTCCATTTCGACCATCTCTAATAATTCCTGAACACGGAGTTTTTTCATATTAGCAAAACCGTTCGAAAGAAACTTCCCAACATTTTCGGCAACTGTTTCAAAAGGAGACAAATCAAAATCCTGTGCCAAATATTTCATATAAGGCATTCCGGGAATCAAATTATTTTTAGGACCAAAAATGGGCTTTTCATTATAAAAAATCTTGCCTTCATCCAGATCATACAACCCATACATTAATTTAAGAAGTGTACTTTTCCCACAGCCACTCTCGCCAATAATAGCAATGTTTTCGCCTTTATTTATTGTAAAAGAAACATCTTTTATAACAGGCTTATCGGTATAAGAAAAAGAGATATTTTGAACTTGAAGCATTGGCTGGCATTGATAATTTAAGGATGCAAAGATAGTTGCTTTACTAAAAATAACTTCGAGAAAATTATTAAATTATATACAAAAAAAGCTGCTTCAACAGAAACAGCTTTTGATTTATTCGTTAAGATGAAATGCTTATTTACCAGCTTTTGCATCGTTTACCATTTTGTCATTTGCAGTAATAGCAAATTCAACACGACGGTTTTGTGCTCTTCCTTCTGGAGTATCATTTGTTGCAATTGGATCAGCAATTCCTAAACCTGAAGTTTTGAAACGAGTAGATTTTAATCCTTTTGAAACTAAATATGCTTGTACAGAAGCAGCTCTTTGTCCTGAAAGTGTCAAGTTATATTCTGGTTTCCCCGTATTATCTGTATAACCAAAAATTTGAATATCAGTATCTCCGTACTCATTAAATACAGGAACTAATTTATCTAAATTTGCTTTTGCCTGAGGAGTCAAAGTTGATTTATTAGTATCAAAACGAACAGAATTTTCATTTAAAGTTAAATGAATACCTTCTCCTACTCTTTCTACAGAAGCACCTGGTAAAGCCTGATCAATTTCACGGGCTTGTTTGTCCATTTTATTTCCAATAAGAGCACCAGTTCCACCACCTACAGCAGCACCAATAGCAGCACCTAATGCAGCGTTTCCACCACGTCCTAAATTATTTCCTAAAATACCACCAATAAGACCACCGGCAACTACTCCAATTCCCGCTCCTTTTTGGGTATTATTTGCATTTTTTACTGAATCGCAACTTGTAAAGAAACTTACTAATACAAGTAAAGTACTCAACCCTAAAACTGTTATCTTTTTCATGTGTTTATATTTATATATTATTTAATATTAATTAGCTCTTTGAAATTGGTACACTACATCCTTAACTTGTCCACCAACATTAATATTATCAATTAATTGAAATGAATTATCAGTCAAACCACCAACTTTTAATAAATACCCATCTCTTACTTTTTTTGCTTTTATACCAGCATCAAGAATCTTAAGTACAAACATGCCTTGATTATTGATACTCCACATAATTGGAGAAGAAAAACCAGTACAATTCGATGCTGTTAAAGCCATCGATCCTTTGTTATTATTTGAAATAAAATTCCAAGTACTACCAATAAAACATTTAGAATCTGCAAGATCAAATGAATTTACTTTAATATACTCTGAACCTGGATAAGAAACATTGGTTAAAACCCAATTTCCTTTAATTGCTACTTGAGTCGACTTGTCAAGTTTAGTTGAAAGCGGTTCAGCTCCATTAGATGTGGTTGCTGTCGAGGCTGATTTGCATGCAAAAACCGATATGGCTATTATGCATATTAAAATAATTTTTCTCATTTTTTTAGCAAATTTAAAATTAATACTCCTACAAAGATACAATGCAAAAAAATTAAATTTGTTTAAAAATTATTTTTTTTTCTTGCAGAATTAACACCTGCGACAATTTGTCACCCTATTTACAATTGGTATCTTATTTGAAGAATCTGAAAAGCATAATGTTAAACTTAAATATTAAAAAATATGACAACAGGTAAAATTAATGTTTCGGTAGAAAACATATTTCCCTTAATAAAGAAATTCCTATACAGCGATCACGAAATTTTCTTGCGTGAGTTGATTTCTAACGGAACCGATGCTACTCTAAAATTAAAACACCTAACAAGTATTGGTGAGGCCAAAGTAGAATATGGCAACCCAATTATTGAAATTAAAATTGACAAAGAAGGTAAAAAAATTCACATTATCGACCAAGGTCTGGGAATGACTGCCGACGAAGTTGAAAAATACATCAACCAAGTTGCTTTTTCTGGTGCCGAAGAATTTTTGGACAAATATAAAGACTCTGCTAAAGATTCTGGAATCATTGGCCATTTTGGTCTTGGTTTTTACTCGGCTTTTATGGTTGCCGAAAAAGTGGAAATCTTCACAAAATCATACAAAGATGAGCCAGCTGCACATTGGACATGTGATGGTAGCCCAGAATTCACTTTGGAACCAGCAGACAAAACGACACGTGGAACTGAAATAGTTTTACATATTGCCGAAGATTCTCTTGAATTTTTAGAAGATTCTAAAATTCATGAGTTATTGAATAAGTATAACAAGTTCATGCCTATTCCTATTAAATTCGGAACTAGAACAGAAACTCTTCCTAAACCAGAAGATGCTCCTGAAGATTATGTAAACGAAACTATTGAGGTAGACAATATCATCAATAACCCAAATCCAGCTTGGACTAAACAACCAACTGAATTATCTGAAGAAGACTACAAAAGTTTCTACCGTGAATTGTATCCAATGCAATTTGAAGATCCATTATTCAATATCCACTTAAATGTTGATTATCCGTTTAACCTAACAGGAATTTTATATTTCCCAAAATTAGGTTCGGATATGCAAATTCAGAAAGACAAAATTCAATTGTACCAAAATCAGGTTTATGTAACTGATAACGTAGAAGGAATTGTTCCTGAGTTTTTGACAATGTTAAAAGGAGTTATCGATTCTCCAGACATTCCGTTAAACGTTTCTCGTTCTGGTTTACAAGCGGATGGTGCTGTTAAGAAAATATCAAACTACATTACTCGTAAAGTAGCTGATAAATTAAAAGCATTATTTAATGAAAACCGTGCAGATTTCGAATCAAAATGGAACGACATTAAAATCGTTTTAGAGTACGGAATGCTTTCTGAAGACAAATTTTACGAAAAAGCAGGTGCATTTGTTTTGTATCCAACTGTTGATAACACTTATTTCACTCTTGAAGAATTAAAAGAGAAATTAAAAGAAAATCAAACCGATAAAGACGGAAAATTGGTAGTTCTTTATGCTGGAAACAAAGATGCACAACACTCTTATATTGAAACAGCAAAAGAAAAAGGATACGAAGTATTGCTTTTAGATTCTCCTATTATCTCGCATTTAATTCAGAAAATAGAAGGTGACAATAAAGATGTAACTTTCGTACGTGTCGATTCTGATCATATTGATAACTTAATCAAGAAAGACGAAAACACGGTTTCTAAATTATCTGATGAAGAAAAAGAAACTTTAAAAACATCATTAGAAGCTTATATCCCAAAAGCATATAGTGTACAACTAGAAGCTTTGGATAGTCAAGCTGCTCCGTTTATCATTACGCAACCGGAATTTATGCGTAGAATGAAAGAAATGAGTCAGTCTGGTGGTTCTGGAATGTTCGGAATGGGTAATATGCCTGAGATGTACAACTTGGTAGTAAACACAAATTCTGAGTTAGCTACTAATATCTTGAACACCGAAGATAAATCGCATCAAGAACATTTAGTAAAACAAGCATTAGACTTGGCTAAATTATCTCAAAACCTATTAAAAGGAGAAGCATTAACTGCTTTTGTAAAAAGAAGTTTTGAAATGATTAAGTAAAATATACTTATTGGCTATTAAATAGCCATACATTCAAGAGCCCTGTAAGTTTAACTTACAGGGCTTTTTGCATTAAACAACAAAAAATATCAACTTTTTAAACAACTTATCTTAAAAAAAAGTAGTTCTTTCTATTTTTTAACACAACCTATTTACATAAATTTAACCCGCTTTTAACCCGTTTTCAATAACAGCAGAACACTATGAGGAAAATCTACCGCTATGAAAAATTGTCATACTCGGCACCAATTGATGAAGAGATTCAATTTGAAATAAAATTTATATCTGATGGTAATATAGGCCATACTGTGATTAACATTCCCGGGGACAACGATCCCGAAATCGCAAATTCAGGAAAATGCAGTTTAGGAAAAATACAATCACTTACGTCCGACAAAACGGTAACGGTCTCGGATATTGCCAATCCGATACCTCAGGAGAACACTATAACTATAGAATACTACATCAATAACAAATTACTGGCAAAGCACTCCAATCCAAAAAGTGAAACAGATCGCCCTTATGTAATTTTGTCCATTAAATTTTCTGTAAAATGAAAAAATGGATTCTAATTAGCGCCATTTTTTACATTGGAACAATCCATTCTCAAAAAAAAATAGACGCCCTTACAACTCCTACTTCACCTGCCGCTTCGATCTTAGGAATGCAACCCAGCGCCATACTTCAGTCAAAATCATATCGAGCTTTAGAAGCTGCACTTTTTACTAATTTTAGTAATGAAAATGGAAATAGCATACTGCCTAATGATTTTGGACTTGAGTTTATGCCCTATTGGGCAAACGATCACGGCATAAGTCTAGAGGAATACCTTTATCCTAAAACAGACTTAAAACAAATTCTTCGAAATTCTTCTCTTTCTTTAGCATCTACTCAAAATTTCATGCTACAAGACAGCACAAATACTAAAAGTCTTGCTTTTGGCTATCGCACTTCTTTATATTTTGGAAATAGCAGAGACAAAGAAATCATTCAAAAACATATTGAATCCCTTAGCCAAAACCAGCGCGTGGGATCTAAAATTATTTCCGAACTTACTGAGCTTGCAGATAAATTTAAACTCAAAACCAAAAGAGAATATCTAACCGCAATTCATGATAAACTTACCGATCGTATTTATCAGGTACTCGATAAAAAATCAATGAAAGAAGCCGAGGAAATAACCAAAAATATCTATGACGCTACGGATGCTCTTCCTTTTGATGAAAATAATATCGATTCTTTTTTAATTTCTTTCTCAGAATTAATCGAGAACAAAATGATGGGGAGCTATGAAGAATTTAAATCCTACATTCTTACGAGACAAGGCTTGAATATTGATCTGGCTTATGCTATATCTTTAAACTTCCCTACTAATGAATTTAAATACTCCGATGTACCACGTCAATCCTTTTGGATAACACCATCTTATAAATTTTCTGATAAGTTTAATTTCTTAAAAGCAACTGGTGTACTACGATATGAATGGTATAATAAAAAATACTTCGAAAATTATTTCCCCGACACCAAAGTATATAAAAACAATTTTGATTATGGATTAGCTTTCCTAGGACAATTCAAGAAATTCTCAATAGCCCTTGAAGCAACTGCCAGACAAAGTCATTCATTATTAGCCGCAGGCACCGATTCTTTGGGCAATACATTATATACTAAGGAAAACTCATCCGATTTTCAATACATAAGCACATTTAGCTACAGACTTACAGAACAGGTTGCTCTAACCTATCAAATCGGGAGTTCTTTTAAACCTATCTTCAACAACAACGGAACACTGGTATCGCTTCTTTCATTAAATTTTGGTTTTGGCGGTCCCAATGTAACAGATATAACTTCAAAATAAGTTTAGAAATTAATACTTAAACTACATCCGATGATCTAAATCATCATAAACAATATGGCAAAAACAGGAATATACATTACAGGACTCGGACAATCTATACACAATGAAACGGTCGAAAAATATACCGAAAGACTTAGAAACGAATTAAGTTTTACAAAAACAGGGATTAACTATTTTCTAAAAACCGAAAAGATTTTTTATCAGCCAGACAAAGACAGTACGGTTGTAAGTCTTTTTAAAAAAGACAAAAATGGTAATGAGGAATTAGTTTACAAAATATATGATTTCCAATATCATAAAATCTTAACCGAAAAATTTGAACACTATAATATATTCATAAAGAATTTGATTTTGTTTAGTTTGATAATAAAAAAAACACCTCATATTATCTTAAGAATATTTAGCAAAAACGGATTCAGTAGACCTTACCAAACTACTTATGCATTTTCTATTCTTCTGGTAATTTCATTATGTGTTCTTTTTTTAATCCCGGCTTGTATAGATTTAATGACCAACGAAAGCATCATTAAAAACATTTCAAAGCTTCTTTACCACTTTGGCTATGATATTGATATAGAAAAGATACAGGATGTTGGAAAATATGTGCTTTCAATAACTACTTTAATTCTTTTATTTGCTCCGCAATCCAAAACAATAATAACTTCATTGGCAACTGAGTTTTCCTGTGTAGACAATTATATCATGAATGGAGGACAAAGCCAGATTATGCTGGGAAATCTTGACTCTCTTGTAGAGTATATAGCCGAAAATGAACCCGACCCCGAAATTCATTTTCATTGTTACAGTTTTGGAAGCATCTTGGCAATGGATCTACTTTTCCCTGTGGCTCAAATTCCGCCATCTGATAATATTCAAAAACTAACCAAACTCCTTATAACCACAGGAAATCCATTTGAATTTATTAATGCTTATTATCCTTCTTTCTATGACAACAGATATCCAATAATGAAGGATACCTTAAAATGGATGAATATTTATTCTACTTCTGATGTTTTCGCTACAAATTTCCGAAAAGATGATAAACATGGAGAAGCAGAATTTAGCATAAAAGACATTGAACTTTTACCCGAAAATATCAATTATGAAATCACATCTGCCAAAAAGGGTGTTTTTGCTTTCTTCTCATTAAATAGCATAAGAATGCACAAATGTTATTGGGATCAAAATACAATAGGACAAAGTTGTATTAAGGTATTATTACCTAAAATGAGAAATAAAAACTTTATATAACATAAAGGTCTTCTAAGTTTTTAAAATAAACATTAATTTAGAAGTCTAATAACCAACCACATGAAACCAATCATCTTCATCCCAGGAATCCAAGCCACAAGTCTTGTTAACAGCAATACTTTCGATTTTAATTATATCTGGAATGCATACGACACTTTGGGATCCTCTATTGGTTCTTCTATTTTTGGGGCATATATTAATGAAAACCTACAATTCAACCCTTTGTACGACCAAGGCATTGAAACAATAATTGAGCGAAATCATATTGCTAAATTCCCGTATGAAAATTCTATTTTAAAATTAAAAAATAAACTTAACAAGACTAGAGCCTATAAAAACACTCCGGTTTTTTTATTTGGATATGATTGGCGCATGTCGAACATGGAAAGCGCCAAACGTTTAAAAATTTATATCGAATACCTTAAACATAAACTTCAAGATCAAGATATCGAAGGATTCCGTTTTATCACTCATAGTATGGGAGGATTGGTCTTGAGTTGCTATTTGAATTTATTAGAAGATGATTTTTCTGGAATAGATAAAATAATAATGAATGCTCCGCCATTTTTAGGATCTCCATATGCTTTGGTTCACATGGTAAAAGGAGATGGCGGATTACGAAGTATATTGAATTGGGCAATAGGAAGAAATGAAGACATGCGAAAAGTTATCCGGACTTATCCCGGCGTATACGAATTACTCCCAGCTTATAAAAATGCCTTAGTATATAACGATGACAACCTACCTCTTAATCTCTTAGAAAAAAAGTATTGGCAAGATAATATCTATCGTGATATCGAACTTCTATTTGATTCCAGATTGGCTCTATTAAAAGAATTTCGTTCTCCATCTGGATTAAAAAACTTAGCAGATTTGCCAAAAAAATTAAAAGACAGAATGGTAATTATCGTGGGAGAAGATGACGAAACATTTACCAACATCAAAGTTGATAAGAAAGGAAATAACCGTATTACAAATTTAATTGATTTGAATTCGCTTAATAGCGGAAAAGATTCTGGCGACGGAACTGTTCCTTTTAAAAGTTCTTCTATTTACGCAAGTGAAATCAAAACATTGGCTGTAAAAAAAGAAAACTTCTTTGATGAGATAAGCAACAATCTCGATTTTCATGGGTTATTTCTAAATGACAGTCGTGTACAAAACATCATTCAACGTTATTTTTTAACCGAAGATGCCGATCCTAAACTTACTGGACTTAAAAATTGGTGGGATACTCCTAATGGGAGCGTTCGGAAAGTAGAGTAACCTCTCCATTACGGATAAACTACAAATAACTCGTCTTTTGGACATTTTTAATAAAATCATCTAGCGAAACAATCTCCTAAATAAAGTATTCGAATTAAAAGCATTTTTTTAATTACGCACTAAAGCCTATCTTTGCAAGCTTTATTTTTAAAAACAGAAGCAGTAAATTACATAAAATGATAAAAAATAACGTATTAAAGGGAGTTTTCCTGGTAGCATTTGGAGCAACAAGTTATGGCATGTTGGCCACTTTTGTAAAAATGGCTTATGATGAAGGGTTCACCACAGCAGAAGTAACTACATCTCAATTTATATTAGGAATAATTGGAATCCTAATCATCAATGCTTTCCAAAAAGCAAAACATAAAAATGAAGTTGTAAATGCAACTCCCAAAAACATTGCTCAATTAATGACAGCAGGAACCTCATTAGGAATGACGAGCCTATTTTATTACCTGGCTGTAAAATATATTCCCGTATCTATTGGAATTGTTTTATTGATGCAAACTGTTTGGATGGGCGTATTACTAGAAATGATCTTAGAAAAAAAACTTCCTTCTAAACAAAAAGTAGTTGCCGTAATCATTGTTCTAGTAGGAACAGTTCTAGCTACTAATATTACTCAAAATGAGATCCAATTGGATTGGCGCGGACTTGTATGGGGATGTTTGGCTGCGGCTTCATTTACCACAACTATGTTTACTGCTAACAGGGTTGCTACCGAAATTTCATCGGCGCAACGTAGTTTGTATATGCTTTTAGGTGGTGCTGTGATTGTATTTTCATTTGCTATAGCAACACAAACAACACCATTTAACTTTGAAATTTTTGCAAAATGGGGAATTATCCTTGCTCTTTTTGGCACAATCATACCTCCAATGCTTATGAACATAGGCTTTCCTCTTACAGGAATTGGATTAGGAAGTATTGTTTCGGCACTAGAACTTCCGGTATCAGTAATGATGGCTTATATGTTATTAAACGAACAAGTTATATTCTTACAATGGGTTGGAATAATTTTAATCATACTAGCTATCATTATCATGAACTTAAACTTCAAGAATAAAAATTAAGCAATTAAAAATACTTGTTAAAAATATTTATGATATTAGCTTAAAATTACAAATATTTTTATAAATTCGTAATAAATTACTATTATGAATTTACCTTGGCATATATATCTAATGGCTTCGCTTTATATTATTGCAGGGATAAATCATTTTAGAAACCCCGGGATGTATCTAAAAATCATTCCTCCTTATTTTTCAAATCCAAAATTATTAAATATTTTAAGCGGTGTCGCTGAGATTATACTAGGGTTACTCCTATTAATCTCAGCGACATCGCATTTTGCTGCATGGGGAATTATAGCACTACTAATTGCTGTTTTTCCAACGCATATTTATATGTATCAGAATAAAAAAGCAAGTTTTGGTTTGCCTCGATGGGTTTTAATATTACGAATGCCTTTTCAACTTGTGTTGATTTATTGGGCATATCAATATACTTTTTAACATTTAAATATTAATTAAAAACTTTTTATCATGAAAAAACTTTTTGCTGAATTTTTCGGAACATATTGGCTAGTATTTGGAGGTTGCGGAAGTGCCATTTTCGCAGCAGGAATTCCAGATTTAGGAATCGGATTTGCCGGTGTAGCACTAGCTTTTGGTTTAACAGTTTTAACAATGGCATATGCCGTAGGACATATTTCGGGAGGGCATTTTAATCCAGCCGTTTCGTTTGGGCTTTGGGCAGGAGGAAGATTCCCTGCAAAAGACTTAATTCCATATATTATTGCTCAATGTGTTGGAGCAATTGCTGCAGCAGGTACTTTGTTTACGATCGCATCAGGAAAAGCTGGTTTTGCAATTGATAATACTAAAGCAGGAGCTTTTGCATCAAATGGGTTTGGTGCATTTTCTCCAGAAGGATACTCTTTACAATCTGCTTTTATAGCTGAGTTTGTACTAACTTTATTTTTCTTATTAATCATACTTGGAGCAACTGATAAATTTGCAAACGGAAGATTTGCCGGAATTGCAATAGGTTTAGGATTAACCTTGATCCATTTAATAAGCATCCCAATCACAAATACATCTGTAAACCCTGCAAGATCATTATCACAGGCAATTTTTGTAGGTGGTGAGCCATTATCTCAAGTCTGGTTGTTTTGGGTTGCACCAATCCTTGGAGCAGTTGTAGCGGGTTTTATATATAAAACATTGCTACAAAATCATGATCCTGCATAAATTAATTCTTAAAATCGATTATTAATCCCTTAAACTTTAAAATATGGAATTTTTGTATTTCTTACTTATTGGAGCGGTTTCTGGTTGGCTTGCAGGTCAGATATGGAAAGGCGCGGGTTTTGGACTTCTAGGCAACATTGTTGTCGGAATAATTGGTGGACTTATAGGCGGATGGATTGCTGGAAAACTAGGTATTGGAGGTGGTGGTTTACTTTGGCAAATTATAATTGCTGTAGGAGGCGCCTGGGTTCTACTATTTATTATTAGCTTGATAAAAAAGGCATAACACCCGAATTTTTTATTTGTTTTGATCATTATAAATTTTAAACAAATAATAATTATTTTATATCACAAGGAGATAAAAAGAAGTAGCAATACTTTGTTTTTATCTCCTTTTTTTGAAAAATATCCTAAAAAAGAACCAAAACACACTTTTGATAATAACTTTAATTTATAACATCAAAATCGTTAAATTTGAATAAATACTTTAATCATGAACGAAATTGTTTCTTATTTCAGCACTATTCCTTCTTCACACAGAAGTTTAATTCTCGTGGGCGGAATAACCATCTTTTGGATGATAGAAAATACATTTCCTCTTTTTAAATTTAATTACAAAAAATGGAATCATGCAGGAATCAACTTTTTCCTGACATTCACTACAATCATCATCAATTTCGTATTAGCTTTTATTCTTTTAAGAACTGCCGATTGGACAATCGAAAATCATTTTGGAATTCTACAATGGATTCCTGAAATTCCTTTATGGCTTTATACAATTATCGGATTACTACTGTTGGATTTAATTGGCGCATATTTAGCACATTTTACAGAACATAAAATTAAATTTTTGTGGCGTTTTCACCTTATTCACCATACCGATACTTGGATTGACACAACTAGCGGCAACCGACATCATCCCGGAGAAAGCATAATTCGTTTTATCTTTACAACTTTCGGAGTTTTAATCGTAGGCAGCCCAATGTGGATGGTGTTTTTATACCAAACACTATCTGTAATATCAACTCAATTTACTCATGCTAATATTTCTTTACCAAATAAGGTCGATACTTTCTTAAGTTACCTTATCGTTTCCCCAAACATGCACAAAGTACACCATCATTATGCCCTACCCTATACAGATAGTAATTATGGAAATATATTCTCTATTTGGGATCGTATTTTCGGAACATTTACAACACTCCCAAAAGAGAATATTATTTACGGAATAGACACACATATGAACCCGAAAGAGCATAATAATTTGAAAAATCTATTACAAATTCCGTTTCAAAAACCACGTTCACCAAAAAACGATTAAAAACCTTAAAAAAAACCTACCATAAGCAACGAAGTAATTATTTTTTTTATTAATATTGATATCTAAATTGAAAATCAATCTATTATTAATCATTAACCCCTATTTGAATTAATTTTCACGTGATGAAAAAGAGTAACCGTAAAGAATTGAACTGGGAACAAACAGAGAAACTTGTTTCATTGGCCCTTGAAGAGAAAAATCCTTTTGAAATTATCAAAAAAGAATTTGGACTGGCTGAAAAGGAGGTTTTAGAAATTATGAAAAAGAAAATGCCTGCAGAGAAATTTGAGATGTGGAAGAAAAAGGCGACTGCGAACAAACCTAAACCTAAACCAGTTAAAATAGATGATTTTGATGAAGATTTAGATGGAAAATACTACATAAAGAATAAATTGGATTAACCATAAAACTCCTGAAAAACAGGAGTTTTTTTTTTATACCAATAAATAAAACCGCACTGAATTTGTAACTATTTTCAGCTTATAAAGACCTATTACAAAAATAAACCAATAAATAATGAAAAAAATAATAGTTACATTGGCATTGGCAGCTGTTTTTTTAGGCTGTAAAACAGGTAGCACTTCGAGTAGCCCATCTGTAAAACAAGAAGTTGGAGTTAATATCAATCTTAATGACGTAAAAGACGATAAAGTTCTTGTTACCGTTACAGCTCCTAAAATTAATACAGACGAAGTTACATATAGCATCCCAAAAACAGTTCCCGGCACTTACTCCGAGGATAATTACGGTAAATATATCGAAGATCTAAAAGCTTACGACGCTAAGGGAAATCTTTTGGCAGTAAAAAAATTAGACCTAAATACTTGGTCAATTACTGATGCAAAAAAATTAAAAACAATCACTTATTTAGTTAACGATACTTTTGATACCGAAAAAGGAACCGGTTTTGGTAACGACGATGTCTTTTCACCAGCAGGAACCAATATCGATGCAGGCGTTAATTTCATGATAAATACACATGGCTTTGTAGGGTATTTTCAAGACAAGCTAGACATTCCTTATAAAGTTACAATTGCACATCCTGCAACACTTTGGGGCGCAACATCTATGACAGATGAAGACGCAAGCGACACTAGTGATGTATTTACAACCTCTCATTATGCCGTTTTGGTCGAAAATCCAATTATGTATTCTAAACCAGACCATACCTCATTTGATGTAAACGGAATGGAAATACAAATAGCAGTATACTCTCCTACAGGAAAATTTACAGCAGAAAGTATTACTCCTGAGATGAAAACAATAATGACTGCTCAGAAAAACTTTTTAGGAAAAATAAATTCGACTAAAAAATATACTGTTTTATTGTACTTATCATCAATGAAACCAGATGATGCACATGGATTTGGAGCACTAGAACACCCTACTGCAACAACAGTTGTTTTACCTGAGATGATGCCAAAAGACGAATTGATCAAATCTATGAAAGACGTCGTTTCTCATGAATTTTTTCATATTGTAACTCCATTAACCATTCACTCAAAAGAAATCCAATATTTTGACTATAATGCTCCTAAAATGTCTGAGCATTTATGGATGTATGAAGGTGTTACTGAATACTTTGCAAACCTTTTCCAAATTAATCAAGGCTTAATCGACGAGCCCGAATTTTACTCTCGTATTGCAGAAAAAATTGAACACGCAAAAGCATTGAATGATACTATGTCATTTACAAAAATGAGTGCCAATGTATTAGTACAACCATACAAAGACCAATATTTGAATGTATATGAAAAAGGAGCACTTATTGGTATGTGTATCGATATCATCATTAGAGAAAAAAGCAATGGCGAAAGAGGTATTCTAGACTTAATGCACAAACTATCTGACGAATACGGGGTTACAAAACCATTTAATGACAATGAGCTTTTTGCAAAAATCACTCAATTAACGTACCCTGAAGTTGGTGCTTTCCTAGACACTTATGTTGCAGGAACAACACCAATACCTTATGATACTTATCTAGCCAAAGTAGGCGTTACCAAAACTGTAGAAAAAGTTCCTGCAGCTGTGTTCTTAAAAGGTCAGACACCATATATAACAATAAACCCAGAGTCTAAACAAATCATGGTTATCCCAGAAATAGAATTAAATACTTTTTACAAAAGTCTTTATTTAAGAGGAGGTGATTACATTCTATCGATAAATGACAAACCATACTCGTTAACCAACATCTATGATTTGATAACCGAAAGTCAAACATGGAAAGAAAATGCACCTATAACAATTAAGATAAAACGTAACGGAAAAGACCTCACATTAAAAGGCGCTGTAAAACTTCCTTACGAAGAAAAGGATTCTTTTAAAGCTACAGATAATTCAAAACAAGCACTTAGAAATGCTTGGTTAAAAGGATAATATCAAATTAAAATGCAAAAATCCCAATTTAGAAATAGATTGGGATTTTTTTTATAAATTAAAAGTTGGGCAACGCTTTTTTAAAACTATTTTCTTTATTTTGCAGCAAAATCTATAAACAATGAAAAAAATTATTATTGCATTCGTTACCCTTATTCTTTTAGCTTCATGTAACAAAAACGAATCAAAAGACAATTTAGATATTACCGGTAACATAAAAGGATTAAAAAAAGGAACATTATATATTCAAAGAGTTGTTGATACCTCACTAGTAGTTATCGACAGTATTAAAATCGATGGAAATTCTGCTTTTGAAACCAATATTGAATTGAAATCACCAGAAATGCTATATCTATTCCTTGATCGTGGAGTAAGCAATTCGCTAGATAACAACTTATTATTTTTTGCTGAACCAGGTAACATTAACATCGACACAAATTTAGACACTTACCTTTCTAGCGCTAAAATTACCGGATCTAAAAATCAGGAGTTATATGAGGATTACCGAAAAATAAATTCTCGTTTTAATGACGATAACCTCAACTTGATTGAGTTAAGATTTAAAGCAATGAAAAGCAATAATCAAAAAACACTAGATAGTATAAATGAGAAACAAGACTCTAATATTAAGAGAAAATATTTATACGCTACAAACTTTGCCATCAACAACAAAGATCACGAAATAGCCCCTTACATAGCTTTATCGGAGATATACGATATCAATATTAAATACCTGGATACAATACAAAAATCAATGACTCCAAAAGTAGCGCAATCTCTTTATGGTAAAAAACTAACAGAATACATTGCTAAGATAAAGAAACAACAATAAAAAAATCATATAGCGCTAAAAATCAAAACAATACGATTTTAAATAACTTTTATCACATCTACACTAATCCTGTTTTTTATTAAAACAGGATTTTTTTGTGTCTTTTTTTTAATTATTTTTTTTTTAAATATTAAACATTTGATAATTAGATAATTCTATAAAAATAAATCACAAACATAAATTCTATATCGCTGATTTTAAATAACTTAGACTCGTAATTTTAAAAAAAATAATCTTATGAAAAATCCTCCAAGCAATATCAGTCGTGCAAAGTATGATTTTATTGATTCATCGGTTATTGAAAAACTAGAATCTTACAATCACAACTTTAGCCAAGAATTAGAAAAAATACCCACTCAAGACCCCTACTCTTTAAACGGTCAAAAACTACGTTTAAATTTCATTCGAAAGGAATTAAAAACAAATGTTGATTATTTATCCGGAAAAAAGGTATTCGACAATAACGAACATTTAAAAGGCAATATCGAAAACTACATAGGAATGAGCCAAATTCCCACAGGAATTATCGGACCATTAATAATAAACGGAAGCTCGACTCAAGGAAATTTCTATATTCCACTAGCGACCACCGAAGGAACCCTACTTGCTTCTTTCAACAGAGGAGCAAAAGCCTGTAAGGAATCCGGAGCTATCACCGTAATTACACTACAAGAAGGCGTACAAAGAACACCAACTTTTAAATTTAAAAATTTAATTGATTTAGGAAAATTTGTAGCATGGGTACTTGAACATAAAGAAACTTTTTCCATATTAACCCGAGAAACCAGTAATTATGCTATTTTAAATGATGTAGGAATAAATATAGAAGGAAATATTCTCATTATAAGATTCGAATATACTTCTGGCGATGCATCCGGCCAAAATATGGTTACAATCTGTACCGATAAAATCTGCAAATACATCCTAAGCAACTGCCCAATCGAGCCTGTATTCTGGACAATCGAAGGAAATACGTCAGGAGACAAAAAAGCAACATCATTAACAACAAGAGTCCGAGGAAGGAAAATAACCGCCGAAATCACGTTAAAAAGAGGTATTATTGAATCCGTATTAAAGACAACTCCAGAACTATTGCAGCAACAATGGAAAATAAGCACTTCTGGTAGCCTAAAAGGCGGTAGCATTGGTACTGGTATGCATCCTGCAAATGCTCTTGCCGCTTTGTTTATAGCCTGTGGACAAGATGTAGGCTGCACAGGCGAAGCATCTACTGCTATTACAAGAATGGAAATCGATGAAAATGGAGATTTATATTGCGCTATCACAATGCCAAACATAATAGTAGGAACTGTTGGCGGCGGAACTTCATTCCCTACTCAAAAGGAATGCCTGGAATTAATAGGATGTTAT
>NZ_JAOZEW010000040.1 GCF_025847235.1 Flavobacterium shii | reverse complement strand
CCCTACAATTATTCAAACCATATAAGCAATCAAAGAAAATATAAATTTCCAAACACTTCTTTTAAATGAACTTATATGACTTACAAAGTTACCCTTACAGACAATCAGAACTCGAAACCTGATTTTTAATTCATATTATATAGCCGAAATTGTTCAATTGCATATATTTACAATTTACCTGCAACTATAACATTCAGCAAAATAAAAATGAAACAAATATTTTTAGCACTTCTTTTCACCGGACTTCTTTTCTCTTGCAGATCAAATAATGGAATAACTAAGAATTCAATTCCATCAGGCAAAGACACTATTTTTTTTCGTCCCGATTTTAAAAAATATTTTGACAACTGTAACACAAATGGTTCTATAGTAATTTATGACAATGTCCAACAAAAATGGATTGTATCCGATACTGATGACATTATGAAAGAAACATTACCTGCATCTACATTCAAAATCATTAACCTGCTTATTGCATTGGAAACAAAAACAATTTCCAGCGAGAATGAAATTGTAAAATGGCCAGGAAGCACCGATACTATAAAGTATGATTATCGTCCTGCAATTTATCACGACATGACCGTTAAAGAAGCTTTTGAAGTTTCGGCAGGATGGGCATTCATAGAATTAGCAAAAAAAATTGGTAAAGAGAATTATAAAAAATACTTAACCCTTTGTAATTATGGCAACCTTAACCTTTCTCAAAAAGAAGATGACTTTTGGAATTTTGGTGATTTTGCTATTTCTCCAGTTAACCAAGTGAAATTTATTAAAAAACTTTATGAAGAAAAACTACCTTTTTCAAAACGAAACATTGAGATAGTAAAAAAAGTAATGATAACCGAAAAGACAGATAATTATACCATTCATGCAAAAACGGGTTGGACTAGAGAAAACGGAATTAATACAGGTTGGTGGGTTGGATATATAGAGAATAAAACGGGTACTTATTTTTTTGCAACCCGACTTTTACAAGACCGAAAATCTAATAGTTCAAATTTTGGAAGTTGCAGAAAAGAAATCACAAAATCTGTTTTCATAGATTTAAATATAATAAAGTGAAATACCTGCTAAGAATAGTAAAGTTATAAATAAAACACCACTACTCTATTTTATACAGATAAAAACTACCAAAACACTTTAACAGTATTAAAATGTTATTATATTTACCGATCACAATATTTATCTGTCTATGGAAATTTTTCTTTTAGTTCTATTATTTGGCTTCTTAGTTTACACTCTGAATACTCTTAATAGGCGATTTGACCAAATTGAGAATGACATTTCATCTCTTAATAAAAAATTAGACTCTCAAAAAATCATAGAAAAAGTAACAGAAGCCATTCCTGTTGCTCCAATCCCTGTCATAAAGAAAGAAGAATTCAATATAACTCTTCAAGAAATAAAACCACTCCCTACTGAAGTCGTTAAAGAAGACAGTATTGAAGAACATATTCCTGAACTAGAACCAGAAAAAATTGCTCTTTCTTATAATAGTGACAATTCACCCAAACCAGCTGAACCCGAAATAGCTCCAAAACCATATATTCCGCTTCCTCCAAGGAAATCTTTCTGGGAGAAATTCAAAGAACAAAATCCTGATCTGGAAAAATTCATTGGTGAAAACTTAATCAACAAGATCGGAATCCTGATTCTTGTTCTGGGAATTAGTTATTTTGTAAAATATGCTATTGATAAAGATTGGATAAACGAACCTGCGCGAGTAGGAATTGGTATTTTATGTGGCGCATTAGTAATGGGAATTGCCCATAAATTACGCCAGAATTATGCCGCCTTTAGTTCGGTTATTGTAGCCGGTGCAATTGCGATATTCTATTTTACGATTGGTATTGCTTTTCATAATTACCATTTATTTAGTCAGAGTGTGGCATTTGGAATAATGGTTGTAATTACCGCTTTTAGCGCACTTATATCCTTATCTTATAATAGAATTGAACTCGCTGTTCTTTCCCTAATTGGAGGATTTGCTGTTCCCTTTATGGTAAGTACAGGCGAAGGAAATTATGTCATTTTATTTACCTATATCATTATTCTCAATATCGGAATTTTAGCTTTGGCTTATCATAAAAAATGGAATCTGGTCAATATACTTGCTTATGCCTTTACGATATTATTATATAGTGGTTGGCTCATGAAAGACTTAACCAGTGACAAACCCCATTATCTAGGCGCTTTTCTCTTTGGTTTTGCTTTCTATTTCATTTTTATTCTAATGAATATAATCAATAATATTCGAACAAAAGGAGAATTTTCAACAGCACAATTAACCATTTTAGCCAGTAATACATTTTTGTTTTATGCTGCGGGAATGGCTATTCTAGCAAATTATCATCCGGAATTAAAAGGATTATTTACAACTGTAATTGCCTTACTTAACTTGGTTTACGCCTGGCTTTTATATAAAAAATTCGGATTGGATAAAAAGGCTGTTTATTTACTTATTGGTCTAACGCTAACATTTGTTACGCTTGCAATTCCTATCCAGTTTAAAGGTAATTATATCACGTTATTCTGGGCAGCCGAAGCTGTTTTACTATTATGGCTATCCCAAAAATCAAAAATCACAAGTTATAGATTTGGTTCCGTAATTGTTCACAGCCTTATGATTGTAAGTCTTGTCATGGACTGGAGTAAATTTTATGACGGCGTTACTGTTTTAAATATAATCATCAATCCAATATTTATTACTGGATTATTTGCAATCGGTTCTTTATTTACAGTTTACTATTTATTAAAATCAGAAACAGAAAATACCGAAATGCTTGGCTTTACTTTTAATCCGGAAAAATATGGAAATTATACTTTTGGATTAGGATTAGTCATTGCTTATTTTGTTGGATTACTCGAGGTTATTTACCAATCCAACTATTATTTACAGAGCATAAATACTGCTGCATCATTTACTATAGTCTATCATTTATTATTCTTTGCAATAGTAGTCGCTTATTTAACAAAAAAGGAAACAAGTTCTGGATATCAAGGTGTAACACTTATTGCAATTATCAACATTATTTTATTTGCTTTTTGGTTCTCAAATTATGCTTTTAGCGAACATGAAGAAATAATAAGTACAGGAACAGGAAAACCATTTGCCTTCTATTTACATTATATCTCATTGCTGATAATTATCTATTTTGGTTATCAATTATTTCAAATCAATTATAAGAAACCGGTTTTCGGATTTTTCAACAAAAAGATTTACACCTGGATTGCTGCTTTTATCGTAATTTACATTGCAAGCACAGAGTTAATGCTACACGGATTAGTATTAATGAATTCTCCCGTAACAACAGAGCAAATTCAAGCAAGCAATTTATACGCAACTTACAAAACCGACCTTAGCTACATTCGTGAAGTTATTGCCGAGGATGCCGTAGAATTGGCAAGAACTAAAATAATAAAAACAGGCTTTCCAATTCTTTGGGGAGTTCTAGCCTTTGCATTTCTTATTACTGGGATAAAAAAACAAGCCAAAACACTTCGTGTAATTGCATTGGCTCTACTAGGATTAACGATTGTGAAATTATTTTTATACGACATTAGCAATATTTCCGAAACTGGAAAAATCATATCATTTATATTATTAGGTATTTTAATTTTGATTATTTCATTCGTGTATCAAAAAATAAAAGTGCTGGTTATAGATGAAAACAAACCCAATGAAACTGATGAAACCAAATAAATTTTTATTGCTATTATTTCTGGTAAACTTTTCGTTTGCACAATACAATACAACTGCAAAAATAAAAGCGGCAGCTACAACAGGCTTGAATAAAATAATTTTACCGCCAGCGATTCGTTCAGCATCCAAAGAAGACCTTCGTGATTTTAGAATATTTGATTCTAAAGGAATTGAAGTTCCTTATTTTATAGTTCGAAATGAAAAAGAAACATTTTCAAGTACTTTTGAAGAATATAGTATTGTATCTAAAACTGTAGTTCCAAACAAAAGCACCTCAATTATCATTGCCAACCCATCGACACAAAGTATCAATCAGATTTCGCTTTTCATTGCCAATTCCGATGTAACAAAAAACTATTCGGTTTCGGGAAGTGAAGACCAAAAAGAATGGTTTGGCTTATCTAATTCTCAAAAACTACATGACCTAAACAGCAATGATAAAACGAATGTTATCAAGACAATATCATTTCCACTTTCCTCCTATCGATTTTTAAAAATAGATTTTGATGATAAAAAAACATTACCGATAAACATCCTAAAAGCTGGGAATTTTAACGAACAAGTCAAAAATAATTCATTACAGGAAATAGTTCCTCAAAGTAGCTCCGTAACACAACTTCCATCTGAAAAGAAAACAAAAATTCATATTATTTTCGATGTTCCCCAGGTTCTAAATCAAATTTCTTTTGACATTTCCAAACCTGCATTTTACAAACGAGATGCAATTCTTTATAAAAACGCAATTCGAAAAAGAAAGCACAAAACAGAAACTTATGCAGAGAACATTACTTATTTTGAATTAAATTCAAATACAAAAAACACATTCAATATTCCGCAAATATTCGAGAAAGAATTTTTCATAACCATCAGCAATGAAGACAACCCTGCACTGGATGTTGCCGAAATAAAATTCTATCAAATTCCAGTTTCTATAATTGCCGATTTAAATGCAAATGAAAAGTACACAATCAAAACAGGAAATAAGAATTTAAGCGAACCGCAATATGACCTTTCAAATTTTAAAAATAATATTGCAACCAATTTACCTCAGACTTCAATTTACGAAATAAAACAAATTACCAACACTGATACTAAAGCACAAAATAAATCCATCTGGCAACAATCCTGGTTTATGTGGATGTGTATTGTAATAGGCGGAATTGCAATTTTGTATTTCACTACGAGTCTGGTAAAAGACATGAAAAAAAATAATTAATCCCACTGAATCTTTTTCAAACAACATTCCTGTTTTATCACATAAATATTAAATTAGAACGAATTAACTCCAATTCATATCATCGATAAAAGTTCGATTTCATATAATGAAAAGGTTAATTCCAAAACAAATAATATTGAAATAGTCCTTGAAAACAATGTGTATTTTCAAAATAATACGCTGTCAAACGATGATTAGTCAAGGTTTAACAAATGTTAACAAAATAGATTTTCAGAAACCATAAATAATTGTATTTTTACGGTTCAAAATTCAGAAAATAAATGGGCAAAATCATTGCGATTGCTAATCAAAAAGGAGGCGTTGGAAAGACTACTACATCTGTAAATCTTGCGGCCTCATTAGGTGTTTTAGAAAAAAAAGTATTATTAATAGATGCTGACCCTCAGGCAAATGCCACATCAGGACTTGGAATTGATGTAGAAACTGTTGAGATTGGAACCTATCAAATACTAGAACACAGTCATACGCCAAAAGAAGCTATTATTCAATGTACAGCTCCAAACGTAGATGTGATTCCTGCTCACATTGACCTTGTAGCTATCGAAATTGAATTGGTCGATAAAGAAAACAGAGAGTATATGCTTAAAAAAGCATTAGAAAGTGTTAAAGATGAGTACGATTATATCATTATTGATTGTGCACCTTCATTAGGACTTCTAACTTTGAACGCTTTAACAGCTGCTGACTCTGTAGTTATTCCTATTCAATGTGAATATTTTGCACTTGAAGGTTTAGGAAAATTATTAAACACAATCAAAAGCATCCAAAAGATTCATAACCCAGACTTGGATATTGAAGGTTTATTATTAACCATGTACGATTCTAGATTACGTTTATCTAATCAAGTTGTTGAAGAAGTTCAAAAACACTTTAACGATATGGTTTTTGATACCGTTATTCAAAGAAATGTAAAATTAAGTGAAGCTCCTAGTTTTGGCGAAAGCATTATAAACTATGACGCAACAAGTAAAGGAGCAGTTAATTACATAAACCTGGCTCAAGAAATTATAAAGAAAAACAGTAAATAGTTTTTATGACAAAAGCGATTAAAAAACAAGCCTTAGGAAGAGGGTTATCTGCATTATTAAAAGATCCTGAAAACGATATTACATCCGTAGAAGATAAAAATGCCGATAAGGTTGTAGGAAGTATTATAGAGCTTGAAATTAGTGCTATCGAAATAAATCCGTTTCAGCCCCGAAGCAATTTTAATGAGGAATCGTTACGTGAACTAGCCACTTCCATCAAGGAACTTGGTGTGATTCAGCCTATAACTGTTCGAAAATTAGACTTTAACAAATATCAATTAATTTCTGGAGAGCGTCGTTTGCGAGCTTCTACATTAATTGGCTTAACTACTGTTCCTGCATACATACGAATTGCAAATGATAACGAATCATTGGTTATGGCATTGGTTGAAAACATTCAACGTCATGATTTAGATCCGATAGAGATTGCACTTTCATATCAACGTTTAATTGATGAAATTCAATTAACTCAGGAACAAATGAGTGATCGCGTTGGTAAAAAACGTTCTACAATTGCTAATTACCTTCGTCTTTTAAAACTAGATCCGATTATCCAAACTGGTATTCGTGATGGTTTCATAAGTATGGGACATGGTCGCGCAATTATAAACGTTGAAGATTTAGATGTTCAAACTGATATTTATCAAAAAATAGTTAGTCGCAATCTATCTGTTCGTGAAACGGAAGCTTTGGTAAAAAATTACCACGAAAGCTTAAAACCTAAACTTGCCGGCAAACCAAAAGCATCTTCATTTGATATTGAAGAAGATCAAAAAAGTACATTTACAAATTATTTTGGCGCAAAAGTTGATATAAAAGTGGCTGGAAACGGAAAAGGAAAAATTACAATTCCATTTCACTCAGAAGAAGACTTTGCTAGAATCATCAAATTAATAAACGGGTAGTGAATAAAATAGTTCCCATAGGTCTATTATTTTTTCTCTTAGGAAACGTAACTATTTTTGCACAGTCAAAAAAAGAAGATGCTGCTTTGGTAGCAAAAGACACCCTAAAATCAAATGATATAGACCCACTAACTCCTGCTAAAGCTGCTTTTTATTCGGCAATTTTACCTGGTTTAGGACAAGCATACAATAAAAAATATTGGAAAATACCTCTTGTTTACGGAGCCATCGGAACAAGTTTATATTTCTATCTTGATAACAATAAAAAATACCATCAATATAGAGATGCTTATAAACGAAGGCTTGAAGGCTACAACGATGATAACTTTCAATATCTGGATGATAGCAGACTTATTGCTGGTCAAAAATTTTATCAACGTAATCGAGATCTATCTGCCCTGGTAACCTTGGGCTTTTATGTTTTAAATATAATAGATGCCAATGTTGACGCTGCTTTAATTCAGTTTAACGTCAGCGAAAGATTATCATTACGTCCAGAAATTTACCCCGACGATGTAACATTACGACCAAACGTTGGACTAACATTTAATTACCACTTTTAAATTGCGGTACAAAAAACTGCATTCTTTAAAATTTAAAATAAACTACAAATGAAAATTGCGCTTTTAGGATACGGAAAAATGGGGCATGTAATTGAGAGAATTGCTTTAGAGAGAGGACATGAAATTGTTTTAAAGAAAGACGAATCCAATACTTACGAAGGACTTGAAACAGCCGACGTAGCCATCGATTTTAGCGTTCCAACAGCTGCAGTATCAAACATTTCAAATTGCTTTAACACCAATATTCCAGTAGTTTCCGGAACAACAGGATGGCTAGAGCATTATGATGAAATGGTTGCTCTATGTAATGAAAAAAAAGGAGGTTTTATTTCCAGTTCGAATTTTAGCTTAGGAGTAAACATCTTCTTTGAACTTAACGAACAGTTAGCCAAAATGATGGCTAAATTTGATAGCTATAAAGTAGAGATGGAAGAAATTCACCACACCCAAAAACTAGACGCTCCAAGCGGAACTGCTATTTCATTGGCCAAAGGTGTAATAGAAAACAGCAATTACTCCAACTGGACTATGGATGAAGCCAAGCCTAATCAAATTCATATCGAAGCCAAAAGAATTGGCACTGTTCCCGGTACACATACTGTAACTTACAATTCTGGCATTGACAGCATCGAAATAAAACACACTGCACATAATAGAGAAGGTTTTGCACTTGGAGCTGTAATTGCTGCCGAGTGGTTGGCTGGAAAACAAGGCATCTATACAATGAAAGATGTTTTGGAATTTTAAATAATCAATTAAAAATATAAGGCTCATCAATCTAAAACTTATATTTTAAACTTTAAAACAAATTAGTATGACACTATATTTATGGTTTGTATTTTTTCTTGCAGTACAAGTTATTCACTTTATAGGAACTTGGAAATTATACGAAGCTGCTGGCAGAAAAAGCTGGGAGGCTGCTATTCCTATTTATAATGCTATCGTACTAATGAAGATTATTGGTCGCCCAACCTGGTGGACAATATTACTTTTTATTCCTATCATCAACTTGATTATGTTTCCAGTGATCTGGATTGAAACCCTGAGAACTTTCGGAAAAAAATCAACATTGGATACTGTTCTAGGACTTGTAACTCTTGGATTTTATATCTATTATGTAAACTATACTCAAAAACTAGTTTACAATGCTAACAGAAGCCTAACTCCCGAAAACAAAACAGCCGATACAATTAGCTCATTACTATTTGCTATAATTGTAGCGACTTTGGTTCACACTTATATTGTGCAGCCATATACTATCCCAACATCATCATTAGAAAAATCATTACTTATCGGTGACTTTTTATTTGTAAGTAAACTAAATTATGGACCTAGAGTTCCTATGACAACTGTTGCTTTACCAATGGTTCATGACTCTATTCCAATGACAAAACAAAAATCATATCTAAAATGGCCTCAATTGCCATACTTTAGATTACCCGCTTTCGAACAAATAAAACGAGCAGACATTGTCGTTTTTAACTGGCCAATGGATACTGTATATAAGTTTTTCGATACTTCTGGAAGAAGAGCCGACAAACCTATTGACAAAAAATCAAATTATGTAAAAAGATGTGTTGGTATTCCTGGCGATAGTCTTGCTATAAAAGACGGAATCGTTTACATTAATGATAAAGTATTAGTATTGCCAGAAAGAGCAAAACCTCAGTATTCATATGCCGTGGCTTTGGACGGAAAAACATCTATTGATTTTGAATCTTTATTAAAAGAATTAGATATTACTGATGGAGCTGGCTTTAAAGATGATGTAAAAAGAGACACTCTTTATTTTAGAGCTTTAACAGATGCAAGTGCTGCAAGATTAAGAAACGTTCCCGGAATAACCGATGTAAGAAGAGAAATCGCCAAAGGTGTAGATCCTGGTATTTTTCCTCAAAACAACAAATGGAATGCCGATAATTTTGGTCCAATTTATATTCCTCAAAAAGGAAAAACTGTTGCTTTAACAACCGAATCATTACCTTTTTACAAAGCAATAATCACCGATTACGAAGGAAATACTTTGCAGGTAAATGGTTCTGAGATTCGTATAAATGGTAAAGTCGCAACAACATATACTTTTAAACAAGACTATTACTGGATGATGGGAGACAACCGTCACAACTCCGAGGATAGCCGTTATTGGGGTTACGTTCCAGAAAACCATATTGTTGGGAAACCAGTTTTTATATGGATGAGTTGGGACACTCATGGTAAAGGACTAAACAAAGTACGTTGGGACAGAGTTTTCACTACAGTAAATGGTGAAGGCCAGCCACAATCTTATTTTAAATATTTCTTATTTGCTTTGGCAGCATTTTTTGTAGGCGAGTATTTCTGGAAAAAAAGAAAAGAGAAAAAGAACGTTTAATCACGTTCACTAATCAAACAATCTTGACTTAAAACAAATTGGTATGACATTTTATTTATGGTTTGTATTTTTTCTAATTGTCCAATTAGTTCACTTTATAGGAACTTGGAAATTATATAAAGCTGCTGGCAGAAAAAGCTGGGAAGCTGCTATTCCTATATACAATGCAATTGTGCTAATGAAGATTATCGGTCGCCCAACCTGGTGGACAATATTACTTTTTATTCCAATTATAAACCTGATAATGTTTCCAATTATCTGGATTGAAACCCTGAGAACTTTTGGAAAAAAATCTACACTGGATACGGTTCTTGGTCTTTTAACTTTTGGATTTTACATCTATTATGTAAACTATACACAAAAATTAGTTTACAACGCCAATAGAGACCTAAAACCCGAAGGAAAAGCCGCAGATACAGTTAGCTCATTACTTTTTGCTATAATTGTAGCTACTTTAGTTCATACCTATATTATTCAGCCTTTTACTATACCAACTGCTTCATTGGAAAAATCATTACTTATAGGTGACTTTTTGTTTGTGAGTAAATTAAACTATGGTCCTAGAATCCCTATGACAACTGTTGCCTTGCCAATGGTTCATGATTCTATCCCAATGACTAAGCAAAAATCATATCTAAAATGGCCTCAATTACCTTATTTAAGACTTCCTGCTTTCGAACAAATCAAGAGGAATGATATTGTAGTTTTCAACTGGCCGATGGATACCGTTTATAAGTTTTTTGATACCTCAGGAAGAAGAGTTGATAAACCAATTGACAAAAAATCAAATTACGTAAAAAGATGCGTTGGAATTCCCGGTGATAGCTTGGCTATAAAAGACGGAGTTATTTACGTTAACGGAAAAGTATTGGTTTTACCAGAAAGAGCAAGACCCCAACATGCATATGCAGTTGCATTGGACGGAAAAACACCAATTGATTTTGAATCTATCTTAAGAGAATATGATATTACAGATGGTGCCTATTTTAAAGACAATGTAAAAAAAGACACTCTTATTTTTAGCGCATTAACAGATGCTACTGCAGCAAGTTTAAGAAACATCCCCGGAATTACCGATGTAAAAATAGTAATAGAAAAAAGCCCAGATCCACACATCTTTCCTCAAAACAATAAATGGAACGATGATAATTTTGGTCCAATTTACATCCCTCAAAAAGGAAAAACAGTTGCTTTAACAATAGAATCTTTACCATATTACAAAGCTATCATTACCGATTACGAAGGAAACACTTTGCAGGTAAATGGTTCTGAGATTCGTATAAATGGTAAAATAGCAACAACATATACCTTTAAACAAGATTATTACTGGATGATGGGAGACAACCGTCACAACTCCGAGGATAGTCGCTATTGGGGTTATGTTCCAGAAAACCATATTGTTGGGAAACCAGTATTTATATGGATGAGTTGGGATACTAACGGCAAAGGAATAAACAAAGTTCGCTGGGACAGAGTTTTCACTACAGTAAATGGCGAAGGTCAACCACAATCTTATTTCAGATATTTCTTATTTGCTCTGGCTGCATTCTTTATAGGAGAATATTTCTGGAAAAAGAGAAAAGAGAAAAAAGCATAATACATTTATTCGTTGAACTGGCTAATCGTTTATTTACATTTTCAACAATTAAACGATTAACCGATTAAACAAAAAAACCACATGAATTCACTATTACTACCAACCTATTTTCCTTCGATTAGTCATTTATCAGTTATGGCGCAATCTGAAAGTATTACGTTTGAAATAGAGGATAATTTTCAAAAACAAACCAACAGAAACCGCACTTACATTTATAGTCCAAATGGAATACAATTGCTAAACATTCCAGTAAAACATTCCAAAAACGCACACCAAAAAACTAAGGAAATTCAAATAGAAAATGAATTTGACTGGCAAAAACAACATTTCAAATCCTTAGAAGCTGCCTATAGAAGCTCTCCTTTTTTTGAGTTTTTTGAAGATGATATTCGTCCTTTTTTCGAAAAGAAACATGAATTCTTAATGGACTTAAATTTTGAAGCGTTGGATATAGTGTCCAAATGTCTGCGCATGAAATTAGAGTACGCTACAACAACAGAATACTTTCATGAAGCAAATCCTTCTATTTCGGATTTTAGAGCCTTAGCGAATGGAAAAAAAGACACTAACACATTCGAAACCTATACACAGGTATTTGCTGATAAACATGGTTTTATAAATAACCTAAGTGTGTTAGACTTACTTTTTAATGAAGGAAAGTATGCAATGGAATATTTAAAGAATCAAAAGATCTAAATCTTTACAATTTATTCCATCGAAAGTGTTGCAAAAATAGGGTAATGATCAGAATTCTCAAAGTCAGAGAAACTCTCAAACTTCTTCACTTTCATCTTACTATCCACAAAGATATAATCAATTCTTGCAGGGTAATAGCGAAACTTATAAGTGGCACCAAAACCTAATCCAGCTTCTTCAAAGCTATCTTTTAATTTTCCTTTTATGCTTCTATAAACATAGGAGAAAGGACTATTATTCATGTCACCACATATTATAAGAGGATACTTGCATTCTTTTTTATGCTCTTTAAAAATTTCTGCCTGTTCTTGTTGCTGTTTAAATGCTTTACTTATACGGGAAAGAATCAATTGTGACTTCTCCTGATTCATCACGTCTATGTTTTCGGAAATTTCATTTACATCTGGCGAAATCTTAATAGACTGCAAGTGCATATTATAAACTCTGATAATATCTTTACCACGCTTAATATCGGCAAAAATTACATTGTTATTCGAATTCGGAAAAACAATATTACCCTGATAAAGTATAGGAAATTTAGAAAAAATAGCCTGACCGGTCTTAATCTTTTGCCCTTCCATAAAGATATAACGATGCGGATAAACTTTTAAGTCTATATGTGCCGAATTCGAAAATTCCTGAATACATAGAATATCCGGATTCTTTTCATTTATGAATGTTTCAATATCAAGAGGAACATCATCGGTATCCAGCCATTTAAAAACATTGAATAAACGAACATTATAACTCATTACCGTAAAATCCTTATCGCTTTCAACATATTCTTTTGTCGAAAATTTATAGAACTTATTAATAAAAGTAATTCCCATTAAGAGAACCAACCCCGATAAAATCATGCGTTTTTTAAACTGAATTGCCCAATAGAAAAAGAACAATCCATTAAGGACAAAAAATAACGGCATAAACAAAGTAAACACCGATAAAAGAGGGAAAATTTTAGGAGCAAGGAATGGTAAAACATAAGCACTAAATGTCAATACAGTAAGCACTATATTCAGGAAGAACATTATTTTATTAAACCATGAAAGGTTTTTCATCTCCTTTTAATTAATGATTTTACTTCCCAGCTTTAAATAAAAATTCCTTCTCTTCTTTTGTCAGACAATCATAACCCGATTGACTGATTTTATCTAGGATTTCGTCAATTTGTTGTTGTGTTTTGTCTTTGGTAACAATCTTAGAAATAACTCTTTCTTGTGGTTTACTGTTATAGTTTTTGTGCACTTTCTTGAAAGGAGTTGATGGAGACTTCTTAAATAAATTAGCAAAAAAATCTAAAACACGAGTTATTATTTTACTCAAATCAATTCCGTTTTGAAGTAGTTTAACAAAAATAAAACCAAATACAGCTCCAGCAAGATGAGAGATATGACCTCCCATATTATCCAAACGAAATTGCATCAAATCCAATACCAAAATAACAGCTGTAATATGCCACAATTTCACATTCCCGATAAGCAACAAACGTATATTCATTAATGGCTGATATGTAGTTGTAGCAACCAAGATTGCCATAATTGCAGCCGAAGCTCCAACTACGGAAGCGTTAAGATCCAAAAAATAAAAACCAAGCGCAAATGCAATACCTGCAAAAATCGCGCTTAATATATACAATCCTAAATATTGCTTTTCTGTAAAAAACGTTAGAAATAATGAACTTGCAAAATTCAAAACCAACATATTAAACAACAAATGCAAAAATCCGTCATGAAAAAAAGCATACGTAAGAAATGTCCAAGGCTTGAATAAAAAATCAGAAGGATTGGATGACAATGCCAACCAACTTGGGAAAGCAAATTGTCCTACTGAAAATTGGTAAAAAAACACCAGTGAAATCAAGAAACAAGCAATATTCCAATAGATTACTCGCTGAGCGATTCCTCCTAATTTATATTGCAACTTTAAATCGTCTAAAATATTCATATGTGTTTTTTTGTGTTTTAAATTTAGATAATAAAGCTAGAAAATTAATTCCAACGATTATTATTAAACTGATTCTTTTTCCAATACCACATAATCATAAAGCCAAAAAATGCACCTCCAAGGTGTGCATAGTGTGCCACTCCGGTACCAATACCCATAAATGAATTTCCTAAAATTCCAAAGAAACCATCATACAAAATCATATAAACAGGAACAAAATATTTAGCTTTAATTGGAATTGGTATAAACATTAAAGATAGTTCTGCATTAGGAAACATAAAAGTAAAGGCTATTAACAATCCATAAATCGCTCCAGAAGCTCCTACAACGGTTCCTAAATAAGCTTCGGTAAAGTGTGCAAATTCAGAAACAGTTAGCAAATCTTTCCATCTTGTATCGATTTTACCTTCATTTAATAATTGCAAAATCTCCAGTTTGTTAAATCCGTTGGCAATTAAAGTATTTAATCCATCCTGAAAGAAATAATAATTCACTGCAGAGTTTACCAAAGCAGCTCCTAGACCACATGAGATATAGAAAAACAAGAATTTCTTAGGTCCCCAAAAGTGCTCCAAAGTAGAACCAAAAGAAACTAATGCAAACATATTAAAGGCAATATGCGTAAAACCTCCGTGCATAAACATATGCGTAATAGGCTGCCAAAATTTAAAACCTGGATTCTCCGGAAAAAACAAAGAGAAATATTCATAAGAAATTGGCACTAACTGTGAGCCAATGAAAAAGATAATATTAATTATCAATAACTGTTTTACAACGGGAGTCATATTCATCATAATGCAAATTTTTTATCTAAATCTTCCACACGCATGGTAATGAAAGTTGGTTTTTGAAAGGGTGAAATATTTGGATCTTTACAAGCAAAGAGTCCGTTTACTAAATTATCTTGTTCTTTTTCTGTTAAATACGTACCCGTTTTTACAGCCATGCTCTTTGCCAACGATTTGGCTATAGTATCATTTTGAGAAAAACTACTTTCTGGAATTCCGTCTTGCAAATCACTTAATAGTTGCTCTATAACCAGCGACACCTCACTCTCGGTACTATTAACCGGTATTCCCGAAATTACAATATGGTCTTCGGTAGTGGATTCGAAAACGAAACCAGTATTTACAAGCGATAATTGCAATTCTTTGATGATTTCCATGTCTGTAGAGGAATAAAACAAATTCAAAGGAAACAATAACTGCTGGCTAGAAGCCTGATTAACCGTCATATTATGTAAAAACTGCTCGTATAAAATACGTTGATGTGCACGTTGTTGATCCACAATCACCATTCCGGATTTTATAGGCGATACAATATATTTTTTATGTATTTGATACGTTTTATGAACCGTTTGTTCGATTTCATTGTCATTAAACAAAGACGAAGTTACTTCTTCATTCTCAAAAGACATCATACCTACTTCCTCAGTATCTTGTTTTAAACCTACATATAAGTTTTCCCAGCTTGCCGTAGATTCTGGCTTTTTATAACTAGAATAGGAATTTGAACCAGAATTTGGGCTTGACCCAGATCCGGAACTAAAACTGGAACCTGTACTAAAATTAGATCCGGAACCAGAATTTGAATAATGTTTATTTGTTTTATCATCTGTAAAAGGGTTAAAACTACCATCAACCTGGATTGTCGGCGTTTCTCCTTCTAAATCTTTATAATGATAAGGTGTATCTAAATTAGCATCACGATCAAAATCCAAAACAGGCGCTACATTAAATTGCCCTAAACTATGCTTGATCGAAGCTCTTAAAATTGCATATAGAGCTTGTTCATCATCAAACTTAATTTCTGTTTTTGTTGGATGTATATTGATATCGATAGTATTTGGCGGAACCGATAAATATAAAAAGTAACTCGGTTGCGCTCCATCTTTTAAGATGCCTTCATAAGCAGCCATTACAGCATGATGCAAATAACCACTTTTAATAAAACGGTCATTAACAAAGAAAAACTGTTCTCCTCTACTCTTTTTAGCAAACTCTGGTTTACTTACAAAACCTTTAATTGCTACAATTTCGGTTTCTTCGTTTACCGGAACTAATTTTTCATTGGTTTTACCTGCAAAAATCCCCACAATACGCTGTCTAAAACTTGATGGTGGTAAATTATACATTTCGCTTCCATTATGATAAAAAGTAAAATGAATATTTGCATGCGCCAAAGCCACACGTTGAAACTCATCCATAACATGACGAAATTCCACTGTGTCCGACTTCAAAAAGTTTCTTCGGGCTGGAATATTAAAAAAAAGATTTTTAACCGCAAATGAAGTCCCTTTTGGCAAAACAGCAACTTCCTGCGATACAAACTTACTTCCTTCAATGATAATATGTGTGCCCAGTTCGTCCTGATCTTGCTTGGTTTTCATTTCCATATGAGCAATCGCAGCAATAGAAGCCAATGCTTCTCCACGAAATCCTTTTGTGTGTAATGAAAATAGATCTTCGGCCTGACGGATTTTTGAGGTAGCATGTCGTTCAAAACACAAACGCGCATCGGTAACACTCATACCAGAACCGTTATCAATCACTTGTACCAATGACTTTCCTGCATCTTTGATGATTAGTTTAATATCTGTTGCTTTGGCATCAACTGCATTTTCTAAAAGCTCTTTCACCACCGAAGCAGGTCTTTGAACCACTTCTCCAGCAGCAATTTGATTGGCAACATGATCAGGAAGTAATTGTATAATACTCGACATTAAAAAAAATTGGGTTTATGATTTAGGGTTTTGGTTTTAAACCAAAGTGTACAAATTTAATGAATTTCTGCTTGCTTTTATAGCCTAATGACTCATAAAAAAAACAAAAAACCTATACTATTTTCACACAGTATAGGTTTAAGTATTCTAAAAATTGTGTTTTTTTATTTTTCCAGTTCTAATGGTTTGTCTTCTATCTGAAGTGCGCCAGATGACAACAATTGTTGGTTTTGAAACTGATTCAAAGAAGCTTGTTGACGAATATAAGCCATTTTTATTGCTGCTATAGCGGCTTCGGTACCTTTGTTACCATGAATTCCACCACTTCTGTCAATAGATTGCTGTATATTATTATCTGTTAACACACAAAAAATAACAGGAACATCTGTTTGAACATTCAAATCCTTAATTCCCTGTGTTACTCCTTCGCATACAAAATCAAAATGCTTTGTTTGCCCTTGGATTACGCATCCAATAACAATTACTGCATCAACATTTTGAGTTTGCAACATTTTTTTTGCTCCATAGATCAACTCAAAACTCCCTGGAACATTCCATCGGACAATTTGTTGAGCAGGAACCTGATTTTCGATAAAAGCTTCAAAAGCGCCATTGTAAAGCCCTTCTGTAATACTATCGTTCCATTCAGAAACAACAATCCCAAATCGAAAATTTTTCGCATTTGGGACTGTGTTTTTATCGTATTCGGATAAATTTTTATTTTCGGTAGCCATCTTTGTATTTAAGATTTTATAGTTTAGACTTCAGATTGCTAAAATACGAATCTTAAATCTAAAATCTGAACTCTACAATTATTATTGTGACAATCCAATTAAAACATCTACAGAAGCTGCTTCTGGGCTAGATTCGAAATTCTCTTTAATATCTGTAAAATATTTAAGAGCATCCGATTTTTGACCTAAAGCCAAAGCAGTTTTACCCGCTTTTAACAAGAAACGTGGCGTTGTAAAATCATTTTTATTTGATCCAGCAGCTTTTAGATAATAATCTAAAGCCTCTTTTTGTTGATTTTTTTGAGAATAAGCATCACCTATTGCACCTTGAGCCAAAGCTCCTAAAATTAAATCTTTAGACTTAAATTTACCTAAATAAGTAATTGCCTCATCGTATTTACCAGTATTTAAATATGCAATACCAGCATAATAATTTGCTAAATTTCCAGCATCTGTTCCTGAATATTCATCTGCGATTTTTAAAAATCCAAATTTACCTTCAGAACCATTCAATGATAGTTTGTATAAAGAATCACTAGCTACACCATTAGTCGCTTTCTCAAAGTTTTGCTGAGCAACAAACATTTCGTTTGCAGCTTCATCTTGTTTTGGTAAAGCAATAAATTTTTGATAAGCCAAATAACCAATCGTTCCTACAGCAATTGCAGCAACTAATCCAATAATTATTTTTTGATTTCTAGCAACCCAATCCTCAGTTTTAGAAGCAGTTTCATCTAATTTAGAAAAAACTTCAGCAGTCTTACTGTTTTTTCCATCAAGAATTACTTGTTGTTCTTCATTAACAACTTCATCTTTAACTTCCTTTTCTTTTGGTGCTTTATATCCTCTTTTATTGTAAGTAGCCATTTAAAATTAATTTAGTGAACGGCAAAAATAAAATTTTTATTGAAACTTACATGAAAAAAATCAATTTTATATTTATTTAAAAAAAATATTCCCAAAAAACACACTTTTTAATGTATCAAAATTAAAATAATTCACACTCAATAGCCTGAAAAGCGGTTTATATCGATATTTTTCAATAATTTGCACACGCTTAAAAATTGTTACTTTAAAACAACAACAAGCTTTATTACAGCAGATTAACAAATGTATTTAAAAAAAATTTCCCTATTCAACTATAAAAATTTTTCTGAAGCCAATTTTGAATTTGACAAAAAGATAAATTGCTTCGTTGGAAAAAACGGCATTGGAAAAACTAATGTACTCGACGCTATTTATCATTTAGCCTATGGAAAAAGCTATTTCAACCCATTGGCAATACAAAATATCAAACATGGAGAAGAGTTTTTTGTCATAGATGCCGAGATTGAAAAAAATGAACGAAATGAACAAATTGTCTGCAGTTTAAAAAAGGGACAAAAAAAAATCCTGAAACGTAACGGAAAAGCCTACGACAAATTCTCCGATCATATTGGATTTATTCCGCTAGTAATAATTTCACCTGCCGACAGAGATTTAATCATAGAAGGAAGTGAGACACGTCGTAAATTCATGGATACTGTAATTTCGCAATTGGACTCCCACTATCTGCAACAACTTATTCAGTACCAAAAAGTAATTAGCCAGCGTAATGCACTACTTAAATATTTCGCACTGAACCATGTTTTTGACAACGACACTTTATCTATATATAACGAGCAATTGGATGGCTATGGAAAAACCATCTTCGAAAAAAGAAAACAATTCATAGAATCTTTCATTCCAATTTTCAATACCCATCATCAGGCAATAACGGGTTCCGAAGAAACAGTTCAGTTGGTTTACGAAAGTCATTTATTCGAAAAAGACTTACTAACTCTTTTACAAGAAAACATTAATAAAGATCGCGCTTTACATTATACAAGCGTTGGGATCCATAAAGATGATTTATCTTTTGAAATCGACCATTATCCCATCAAAAAATTCGGTTCTCAAGGACAGCAAAAATCGTTTTTGATTGCTTTAAAATTGGCTCAGTTTGAATTCCTAAAAAAACAAAGTGGCGTAAAACCTCTTTTACTTTTTGATGATATTTTTGACAAATTAGACGAAAGTCGGGTAGCCAAAATTATCGAAATGGTTAATAAAGATACTTTCGGGCAATTATTTATTTCTGATACTCATCCCGAACGTACCGAAGCAATAGTAAAGTCGACACATCAGACCTACAAAATATTTAATTTATGATTTTGTTCAACTTTTAAAATTAAAAAAACACTTAAATTAGCCTACACATTTAAATTCAAGATTATGAAATTCCCAAAAGCATTCCTTATTATAATTGCACTTGTATTTGCATCTTGCAATAAACAATCAACAAAAGGTATCGAAGTTATTGAGCCAGCAGCTTTCGCAGAAAAAATAAGCGCTACTCAGAATCCTCTAATTATAGATGTAAGAACTCCAGATGAATTTGCATCTGAGCATATTGACAATGCAATAAATGTAAACTGGAATAGTGAAGATTTCGCTACCAAAATAGCGTCATACGACAAGTCAAAACCCGTTTTTGTATATTGCCTAAGTGGTGGAAGAAGTAAAAAAGCAACTCAAAAATTACAAGAATTAGGTTTTACAACCATATATGAACTTGACGGGGGCATCATGAAATGGGATGCCGAAGGATATTCAAAACCTGGCGCCAAAGCTACAGGAATGACAAGTGAGGAATATGCAGCTTTATTAAATACAGATAAAAAAGTCCTGATTGATTTTTATGCCGAGTGGTGTGGTCCTTGTAAACAAATGAGTCCGTACCTTACAAAGATGCAAAAAGAATTAGCCGATAAAGTGGTTATCATTCGCATCGACGTTGACCAAAATAAAACCTTGGTAAAAGACATGAAAATTGACCAACTTCCCACTCTATTATTATATGAGAACAAAGAAGTAAAATGGAAAAACACAGGATTTATTAGCGAAGCCGATTTAAAAAAACAATTGTAAAACCATACACATGCTCACTAAAGAAACTTTACAATTTTTAGAAGATTTAAAAGCCAACAATAACAGAGATTGGTTTTTGGAGAACAAAAAGCGTTATGAAATCTTCAAGAAAGACTACCATCAATTGGTTTCGGGCTTTCTGGATGCAATGAAACCTATGGATCCTTCTTTGGAATTATTGGAAGTTAAAAATTGCACATTCCGCATTAATCGTGATATACGTTTCTCCAAAGATAAATCTCCTTACAAAGCCCACCTTGGCATCTGGCTTTCTACTGGAGTAAAAGGGCAAAATCGCGCTGGATATTATGTTCATATCGAGAAAGGTGCCAGTTTTATAGCAGGCGGTTTTTATTCGCCAGAAGCCGAAGACTTAAAAAAAGTACGTAAAGAAATCGCATTCTTCTATGAGGATTTAGAAGCAATTATAGCCGATAAAAATTTCAAAAAGGAATTTGGAAGTCTGGATGTAACCGAAACAAATTCGCTTAAAAACCCACCACGCGGATATGAGAAAGATCATCCTGCAATTGAGTCCTTAAAATTAAAAAGTTTCACTGCTACGCAAAAATACGACATTAAAGAAGTAACTCAGAAAGATTTTGTTTCCAAAATGAGCCAGAAACTTATTGCGCTAAAACCATTAAATGAATTTATCAATCGCGCCTTAACGACAGACGAATTTTAAAAAATAAAATACCTTTTTGCCACAGATTAAAATGATTTTAAAACTTTTATCACCCCTTTTATTCGATTAAAAAAAGCCCTATTTAAGGAGTTAACTAAAGAGTTATTAAATTTAAATAAACATTATACAGATTAAAATCAACCAATCTATTAGAGAGATTACAAATTCTTTAAAATCCTTTAATCTGTGGCAAAAAAAAGAAAAATCACTGAATGAAAAAAAGAAAAATACTTTTTCTTGGAGAATCTTATCGTGCCGATGCCATTACGTGGATGAAGGGTTTAAAGGAATTTGGCGATTTCGAAATTTGCACTTGGGAACTCAAAACCCCAAACAATACCAAATTCAACCGGTTCAAACGGATAGCAGAATATGCCTTCGCTCCTTTCTCGATTAGAAAAAGCATTCGATTAGAAAAACCCGATATGATTATTGCCGAAAGAACGACCAGTTATGGTTTTCTTGCTGCAATATCGGGCGTAAACACAATTGCAATTGCACAACAAGGGCGAACCGATTTATGGCCAGAAGGCTCTGTATTATTACCCCTTAAAAAAATCATTCAGAAACATGCTTTCAGAAAAGCACATTTAATACATGCCTGGGGTCCTGTAATGACAATTTCTATGAAAGCCATTGGAGTTGATATGAATAAAGTTTTGGTCATGCCAAAAGGAATCGATTTATCACTTTTTTCTCCTTCCATCAATACTTCTAATAAAATTGAAGCTATTGTCACGCGTTCTTTACAACCAGAATATCGTCACGATTCTATCTTAGAAGCTTTTGCTATTTTACATCAAAAAGGAATCGATTTTTCATTAACGATCGTTGGAGACGGAACTCGTTTGCAATTTCTGAAAGATTTAGCTGAAGATTTACAAATCGAAAATAAAGTAATCTTTACAGGAAGAATCCCGAATACAGACCTTCCTAAATTATTACAGCAATCAAATATTTATATCAGCATGCCGATTACCGAAGGCGTTTCGGCTTCTTTATTTGAAGCGATGGCTTGCAGTTGTTATCCCGTAGTTTCTGATATTCCAGGAAATCAAAGCTGGATAAAACATCGCGAGAATGGGCTATTAATCCCAATTGATGATTACACCAATCTAGCCGAAAAACTTATTTGGTCATTTAAAAATCCTGATTCAAGAAATAAAGCGATTATACAAAATCGAAAATTTGTAGAAGAAAATGCCAATTACAATATCAATATGAAAATCATTGCCGATAAATATCATGAATTATTAGATTCGCGAAAGTAATTAATTAGAAAGACTATTTCAAAACAAAAAAATAACCGCAGAGAACGCAATCTTGTGCGCAAAGTTCGTAAAGCTGGATCAACACCTAGCTTTGCGAACTTTGTGTTTTCTATACTTAGTGAGATAAAAATCT
>NZ_JAOZEW010000004.1 GCF_025847235.1 Flavobacterium shii | reverse complement strand
CTTTTTTTTGAGTTAATGAGTTCTAGATTAATTTATAATTTAAGTTCTCTTTGGAACTTCGTAATTTAATAATCTTACCCTCATTGCTCTCAGACACAATATTGTTTTCCATTAGCAATCGTGCAGTCAAATAACAAATTGTAGACTCAGCACCCTGATTTAAATTTACATTTTCTTTTTCAAGACCATCATAGCAACCACCAGTAATTGGATCATACATGATTTGATTTAAATGATTTTGACCTAAAAACCAGTTAAAGGCTGTTTTCATTAATTTTTTATATAAGGGATCATTGAAATTTTCATAAAAAAGTTCCAATGTCTGCATGGTATAAGAAACATCTATAGGTTGTTCACCGTATTGATGGGGTATTGCTCCTTTGTGATGCCAGCCTTTATTAGAAATAACTTTAATTTTTCCATTTATAAACATTTTGGACAATAAAAAATCAAATGTCTCAATGGCTATTTTTTTATATATTAATCTATTAGTAGCCAAGTGGGCATAAAGCATTGATTCGGGTAATATACTATTGGCATAAGTAAGATAGTTTTCAAACCAGTTCCAATTCTTGGTTGCATGAGCATCATAATTTAGGGATAATCTTCTAGCTAGTTTATCTATTATTTCAATCACACGATTATTTGGCTCTACAGAATTGAATAAAAACAAACCTTTGGTTATGAAACCAATTGATCTGGGCGAAGTAACAGTTTCAGTCCAATCTAATGCTTTTAGAATACATGCAACAGCTTTATTTACTGAAGAAGATGGAATAGTCGATTTTAAAGAAACAAGCATTCCTAAGGACCAAATTGCTCTTGCATTTGAGTCTTCCAGATTTACGGTGTCATTTTTAGGATCAACATTATTAAATTCGTCTACATAATTTATAAAATTACCTTTGGGTTGTTGGCATCTTTCAATAAAATTAAGATAGGTATTGATGTAATAAATATCATTAATGTCTTCTTTTAACTGGTAATGCAAACACATTGAAATTAAAGCTCTTGCATTATCGTCCAGAGTATACCCTGAAGTAATATCGGGCTCAGAAATTTTGCTGAATTGTATCATTCCTAAAGAAGTTGTCATGTTTTTTTGATGATCCATTTTTATTGGTGGATATGTAAATTTGACTTCCATTGGTTTACTTGTGATTTTTTGATATGTAATCATATGTTGGATGGCAACATTTTCCCAAGAAGTTTTTCTAGTTTTTTCAAACGCATTTAGAGCCATTGATTCACGTAACTCAGGGTTTGATAATAATTTGATAGTTGCATTTGCAAATTGTTCTGAATTTTTAATATCAACCAAAATACCAGTATCAGATGAAAGAACTTCCAGAGTATGAGGTATTTTTGTCGCAACTATTGGACAAGAACAACTCATAGCATACGAAAAAGTCCCGCTTACAGCCTGATTGGGATCTTTGGAAGTAAATAAATAAACATCTGTTGCTTTTAGATAATTTAATAGTTCTTTTACTTCGAGATATTGATTTACAAACAGAACATTCTGTTTTAAGCCTAAATCTTCGACGAGAGATTCCAAATGATTTCTGTATTCATCTACATTATTGATGATATTATTAGGATGTGTTTTTCCAATAATCAGATATAATGCATTTGGAAATTGTTCTACAATTTTAGGAAGTGCTTTTAATCCTGTCTCAATATTTTTACCTTCTCCCAGTAATCCAAAAGTGGAAAGGATTATTCTGTCTTCAAAATTAAATTTTTGCTTTGCTTTGGAAGTATTTTCATATTCTACGATATGCGTGCCATGATGGATACAAACAATGTTTTTAGGTTCTATTTCGTAATCTTCAACAAGGATTTTTTTTGACTGATTTGTCATAACAAAAATTAAGCTTGAATAAGATATTAATAGCTTAACAAAATTTTTAAGATTTTCATTGGGGTTAGGAATGACACTATGGAATGTGTATGTTACGGGCTTTTTATTTGCATTTAAAAAGTCAATTAAATAATTACCGTATTCACCTCCAAACAAGCCAAATTCATGTTGGATATGGATTAATTTTACCGCGTCATCCTTATTTATTTCCAAAGCTATTTTTTTATACTCCTCTTTGATTTTGCTATGTAAAATATATGCTGTCCTTTTATCAATATCTCTATTGTCTGTTAATTCACATATTTCACATGTAATACTTTTTCCGTATATTTTATTTATTGCATTGATGCTATCTTCGGTGTATGTTGCAATTCCACATTGAGTTGGCGGGAATGTAGAAAGAAATACTATTTTGGATTTAGAGTCTCTAGTTTTCATCTTTATTATTTTTTAGTTCGTGTAATAAATTGTTTAAGTTTATTGAAGCAACCGCTATTTTGTCATCGGCAGCACCGTAGTAAATATATAATTGGTCGTCAAAAATTGCGGTCCCTGTAGGGAAAACAACATAATTTACATAACCTTGTCTTTCATAATATTCAGTAGGAGTTATTATTGGTTTTTTTAGTCTTGCAATAACTTTTAATGGATTATTTATGTCTAATAAAGCTACAGAGGCATGATATATTAGACCTTTTTCTCTTTTCTCGGCAGAATGATAAATAAGCAACCAACCATCATTAGTTTCGATAGGAGGGCATCCTGCTCCAATATGACTGGTTTCATGTTCGTATTTAGGACTCAATACAATATGCTGACTTAAATTTGTAATGTATTCTTGCCAGAATTCAATTGTTAGCTCCGAAGCTTTATTAAAATATAATAGTTGTATAGAAGGGAATAATCGATGAAGCAGTGCAAATTTTCCTTTTATTTTTTTTGGGAAAAATACCACATCCTTGTCCCATACATATATCTTATCTTTAAGATCTTTTGTCAACGGATGATTATTAATACTAAATACTAAATTATCTATAAGACTGGAATTTCCTAAACTATGCTTAAGTAAATTCGAATACTCTTCTATCTTAAATTGTGGAGTAATAATACCTTTCTTTTTAAACTTTTTTAATTTTTTAGAAATTGCATAAGCTCCAAATGCATTTATTCCATCATAAGTAGCATATGACAAGTAATATAGATCTTCAATCTTAGTAATACGTGGATCTTCAATCCCATGCATTTCATAGATATATTCTGGTGACATTATAGGTTCTGTTGCTCTTTCAATTACATGCAAAGGCCCTTCGAGCTTGCAATATCCGATTGTAGAAAAATTTCCTATTTGTATTGCTCTATAAAACATATGGACTGTATTATCTTCTTGATAAATCGCAGGATTAAGCACCCCTAGATTTTCAAAATTTAAATTAGTATGTTCTAATATTACACCATGCCTAGTAACTGATTCCATAATGGATTTTCTTTTTTATAAAATTAAAGATGTAGAGTTGCATAAATTAACTCAATCGATTATTTGATTAACTCATTTATGGTTATATAAAAAATGAAATGTGGTATTTTGATTTTTTTAAGCTAAAAAAAAAATTAAATGGGTCAAGAGAAATCGCTAGTTATATTAAAATTTGTATATAAAATAATTGTATTACCTCTAAATTTTAAAAGATGCCAAATCCTAGAATTAAAAATGAAGAACAGTACGAAGCTCTTTTGAAAAAAGGGTATAGTAAACAAAAATCAGCACGAATTGCAAATACGCCAGATGCTGGAGTAAAAGGAGGTAAAGCAAAGCCTTATGAAAAATGGACAAAAAAAGAGCTTTACCAACAAGCTACAAATGTAGGAATAAATGGCCGGTCAAAAATGAATAAACAGGGTTTAATTTGCTCATTAAGAAATAATTAGGAATTTATCAAAAAAACTTTATTAATAAATAACTATTAATAATTAAAGATTATGAATTTTAGAATAGTTAATAAAAAAAATTACGAACAAATGATTGTATCACCGGAAAAAGCGATAAAAAACTTGATTTGATATATGTTAGTAAAGAAAAATTATCCATAATGAAATTAAAAATGGAGAAGATTTTAGTTGTTTAAAGTCTGATTTGTCTTAAATTACGGAGTAAATGAGTCAATGATTTTATTATTAGAGTTAACTCAATTACTTAATAAAGATGAAATTTGTTATAACTAGAAGACCTTTTTATAGATCTTGTTTATTAACTAAAAAATAATCTTATGTTACGTTGGACAGTCATTTTTATAATTCTTGCAATTATTGCCGGAATTTTTGGTTTTGGCGGTATTGCTGCTGGAGCTGTAGATATAGCCCGAGTGCTATTCTTTATCTTCATTGTATTGTTTGTAATTTCATTGGTTACAGGAAGAAAAAAAGTATAAATAATCCATTAATATTTTTAATTTTTTATTGATTGGGGGATCAATAGATTATTTGCTAAAAAAGTCTAGTCATTATATTGATAAGACTTTTTTTATTTTATATCCTGATTTATAGTTAATTATGAAACTTAATATCGGAATTCTGTAACACTATTGTTGTATAGATTACGAAATTTGAATGTATCAATAAAAAACAAAATAGATTTATGATACCCATTTTTTTGAACATTTAAAGGAATTAAGAATTATTTTAAAAAAAATAAAAATGAAAAGTATATATCTAAAAGCCGGAAAAGCACAAGATGTTTTTAATGAATTAAAAAAAAGCCTTAAAGGTACATTGACCTTGAATAATGAGGAATACAATTTAGCAATGGAATCAGATTTTGTAAAAGGTAATATTGAAGGAATAGCATTTCAGGAAGGAATGACATACATGCAATTTGACCTTGTTTTTTCTGATGATGTAATGTTGAGTATGGAATCTTTTAAGGCTCCTCCCATTTTATTTGCTTATTGTTCTGAGGGAGCTCTTAGACATAGTTTCGGAGTAAATGGCGATAAAAAAAGCCTTAAAAAATATAATTCTGGGGTTCTTAAAAGTACAACTAGTATTAATAGTATTTTATATTTTGAAAAAAACATTCCAATTAAATTTTCTATAATAGGTGTTGGGACAGATACAATTGCCAATGGGCAGAACAATGATTTAATTAAAAAATTAAAAAACACATTTTTAAATAAGAAAGAAAATTACTTAGACATAAGATTTCAAAACTTTAAGATAGCTGAGAAAATAGAGGAGTTTAATACTATAAACCAAACTGGAATTGTTCGAAATTTATTAAAAAAAGGCATTTTACAAATTATTTTGGCAATGGAGATTGAGCAACATACCGATAGTTTTACTAAAATATCACAAGCAATTACTTGTTTGACTTTAAAACAAATTGATGAAATTAAAAGGATATCAAATTTTATTATAAATTTTCCGGCTGAACAATTTACAATTAAGTTTTTGGCACAAAAAACAGGATTATCTCCAAACAAATTGCAAGAAGGGTTTAAGCTGGTACATAATAGAACTGTAAATGACTTTATAACTTTTATGAGAATAGAAAAAGCCGAGGATTTAATTAGAACATCTGATTTAAATATCTCCGAAATTGTTTATTCGATAGGTTTTACAAGCAGAAGTTATTTCTCGAAAATATTTAAACAAAAATATAATTGTAGTCCAAAGGATTATAAATACAATCAGAATTCGGTAGCTAAAACAGCCTAATATATGTTTATTGGTTTATTAAAGAAGCCGTCTCAGTCCAAAAAATTGAGACAGTTTCTTTTTAATTTTATAATTTACCGGATAACAGCTGTTGTTATGCATATTCCCGCTATAAGTCTTATGATGCTTGCAGTTTTCATAATAATTGTTTTGGGAATTAAAGGATTATCTGTTGAACTTATAAAATTTTAAATCAGGATGATCGGAATTATTTAATGATGCTATAATAGAATCCATTGCCATTACACTAAAAGTAATGCCATTACCACCAAAACCTAAAACATAATGCTCCTTTTTTTTAGGGTTTGGTTTCCCTAAATAAGGGAGTGCATCCTGTGTTTCTCCAAATGTGCCTGCCCAGGAATAATCAAGTTTGAGGTTTATATCCGGAAAGCATTTCTGGAATTGTTTTAAAAGATAGGCCTCTTTTGTGTGTAGCGATTTATCTCGTCTTTCGGGATTTTGAAATTCATCATCACCACCACCCATTATAATTCTATTATCGGCAGTTCCTCTAAAATATGAATAGGGCTTAGATGTATTCCAATAAATTGCATTTTTAAAAGCTTTGGGGATTTCTGTAAAACTTTCTGATGCTAAAGCATAAGTACTTTTTAAATCTACTATTTTTTCAGTGAGTGTTTCGGTACTTTCATAACCGCTACAATGGATAATATCTTCGGCTGTAATTGTGAAATTGTTTTCTGACAAGGCTAGTATTTTTCCTTTTTGATGTTTAAATTCTATAATGTTTGTACGATCAAAAATTTGCATTCCTTTTTGTTTGCAATATTTTAAAAGATCATGTGCAAGTCTGTAAGGATCCATAACTGCGCCAGCTTCGGATTCTATTGCTGCATAACCGTTGAGTCCCAGTTTTTTTAAATCTGTTTCTTCTAGCCATTTTACTTTAAATCCATTTTCTTTTCTTGTTTTAAATTCTCGTTCTAGAAAAGGAATATCTTTTTTTAAGGAACAAAAATAAATGCTTTTTTTGAACTCAAATTGACAATCACTTTTTATGGAATCCACAATTTTATTGAGATTGTAAATTGCTTTTTCACAATTTTTATAACTGGAAACAGCACAATCAAAACCTCTTTTTTCTATTAATTCATGTAAGGAAATGTCAATTTCATATTGTAATAATGCCGTGCTTGCAGCTGTGCTACCATTACAAATATCGCGTTTGTCTACAAGTACTACTTTTTTTCCTTCAGTTATTAATTTATATGCTATTAATGCACCGGTAATTCCTCCACCAATAATTAAAATTGGCACAGTGATATCTGCATCTATTGAAGGATAACTAGTATCCATGGCATTTTTTATTGGCCAAAAAGTTTCGGTTGAGCGTAGCTTCATAATTTTATATTTTCGATTATAATTTTATTACTGTTGTGCTTTTTAAGAACCGGTAATTTGATTTGAAGTAAAGTAGAGGTATCTTATATATTATTTTTTTATGTTTTCTTTTTCTTTTGCAGCTTCCTCTTTTTTATCCTTTTCTATTTTTTCCTGTTCTTCCTTTGCTTTTTTATCGGCTTCTTCTTTCTCTTTCTCTTTCTCTTTCTCTTTTTCCTGTTTTTTGTAATATCCTCTAAACAAGAAATTACTTTTTGCAGCTTCCATATTTTGACTAAATCCCTGCGTACCATTTTCTAGGTTGGTAATTGTTTTAGAGAGTGTATTTGCAAGTTTAGGATCTGTAAGTAACTTAGATAAAGCACCGTTACCATTATTCATATTGTGGGTAAATATTGCAAGTTCTTCGGATATTACACCCGCATTATCTACACTCTTTTTCACACTTTTCATAATGTCGTCCATTTCTATAGCATCTATTGAAGCGATTTTTCCGTTATTGGCAATAATCTTATTGGATTTATTACCAGGTGAGATAGTAAGAACTTTATCGCCCATTAATCCCTCAGATCCAATACTGGCTCTGGCATCTGTTTTTATAAATTGCCTGACTTCATCTTTGATGACTAATTTTACAACTACCGAGGAGTCATTTATCAATTGTATATCTTCGACAGTTCCAATATTAATTCCGGAAAAACGTACGTTATTGCCCACTTGTAAACCGCTTACAGTTTTAAAATTTGACGTTATATGGAATGTTGAACCAAATAAATTTTGTTGTTTACCAATAAAATATATAGTTAACATAAAAAGGATTAAACCTATAGTTACAAACATTCCTAGTTTCCATTTAAATCCAGATTCCTTATTCATAATTTCTTATTGTTAAATGTTTATATAAAAAATGATCTTACCCATTCATCTTTACTTTTTTCTAATTCTTTGTATTTTCCTTCTGCGTGTATTATTCCATCTTTTAAAATCATGACTCGATCGGCTGTGAGTTTTGCGCAGGACATATCGTGTGTAATAATTATCGAAGTTGTTTTACGCTTCTGTTTAATATCTACTATTAATTCGCTTATTTCCTTCGAGGTAATTGTGTCTAATCCGGTTGTAGGTTCATCGTATAGAATAATTTCTGGTTTTAGAATTAGTGTACGTGCCAAGCCAATTCGTTTTCGCATTCCGCCTGATAATTCAGATGGCATTTTATCTATAGCATCTGCCAAACCTACACTTTCTAGAACATCAATAATTTCAGTCTCTATTTCCTGAGTAGATAACTGTTTTGAATACCGACGTAATGTAAATTCTAAATTTTCTCTTACCGACATAGAATCATATAAGGCTCCACTTTGGAAAAGAAATCCAATTTTGACTCTTATTTTATTAAGTTCGTTTCTTTTTAATCCAATTATTTCCTCTCCCAAAACGCTTATATTTCCTTTATCAGGAATTACCAATCCTACAATACATTTTATAGTTATCGATTTTCCTTCGCCAGATCTTCCTAAAATCACTAAATCTTCGCCTTTATTTACAGTAAGATTTATCCCTTTTAAAACAGCATTGTTACCAAAAGACTTATGTAAATCTTTGATCTCAATTATAGGGGTTCTCTTATTAGGAGTAAGTGTTTGTACTATATTTTCTTGTTCTGATTTCATACTAGAAAAATAAATCAGTGATTTGTACTGCGAGCATATCTATAATAAAAATGGTTAACGAAGCCGTAACTACAGCAGAATTTGCTGCTTTACCAACACTTTCGGTACCATTGGCAGCATTAAAACCTTTGTAACAACCAATCATTCCTATAAAAAAACCAAAGAAGAATGTTTTTATGGTAGCAGGTATAATATCTATAAAGCCTAATGATTGAAAAACTTGTGAAATATAACGGTAAGCATTCACGTCGCTATGTATTGTAATTCCGGCATAACCACCTAAAATTCCAATTGCATCGGCAAAAATCACTAATAATGGAACCATTAAAGTAGTGGCTAAAATTCGCGTTACAACCAGGTATTTAAAAGGGTTTATGGCGGCTACTTCCATAGCATCTATTTGCTCGGTCACCTTCATTGAACCTAATTCTGCCCCAATTCCCGATGAAATTTTTCCGGCACAGATTAATGCGGTAATCACAGGTGCAATTTCTCGAATTAATGATAACGCAACCATACCAGGCAACCAAGATTCTGCTCCAAAAGTTGCCAATGTTGGTCTTGTTTGTAGGGTGAGTACTAATCCCATTATAAAGCCTGTAAGAGCTACCAATGGTAAAGATTTATAGCCTATTAGGTAGCATTGTTTAAAGAATTCCTTAGTTTCATAGGGAGGAATAAAAACTTCCTTGAAAAACTTTTTGGTAAAAAGCGTCGCATCACCTATGTCTGTAAATGTATTTTTTAAGTAGAGAATTGGCATAGTATATTTTTAGTTATTGAACAATCATTTCATAATTATCATGTTTTAAAAAATAAAGAAGAGTCTTTAATCTGAAAAAAAAACACTTAACTAAAGGTAGTCTCTGTTTTTTTTAATACAGTAATTTTAAATGTAAAGCCATTTTAAACTTTGTTTAAGTGATTGATTTGTAAAATATTATTTGTAGAAGACTATTGATAAAAGTCCGAATTTTATACTCTATTAGCCTTATATAACTTCAAAAAAAGGTTATATAATTCGCATCGAGAAAGTGATATGATGTAAAAAGGGGATGTAGTATAGTAAATGTAAAATTAATTGGCTTGAGCCAAAGTAGAAATAGGATAGAATTATGGAGCTATTTCTAGCTCGTTTTATGACATAAACATATAAGATTTAAGAAAATTTAAGTTTTATATGTTTTTACTTAAGTAGATTTATATGATTGTTTTTTTTGCTTAAATCAATAATCTAAACCCAAAAACAGGAAGTTCACCTTGCATAAAATCTAAATCTTCAGATCTTTTAAAACCTAGTCTTTCATAGATTTTCCATGCTGTTTGCATAGCCATAGTCGAATGAATAATCAGTTGATGATGCTTTTTCTCTTGAGTCTTTTGGATGCAATCATTTATTAGGAGTTTACCAATTCCTTGTTCTCTAGCCAAAGTATCTACGGCTAATAATCGGAAGCCAGAAGTATTTTGTTCTTTGGTTGCAATCCCACCAGAACCATAGTATTGCATATCGGAAAAGTAGACAACTGCCCCAACTATTTTATTATCAGAAGAAACTGCTACCAAAAGTTCGGAGTTAGGATTCTTTGTTAAGTCCCCAATATTCACAAGCATTTTATAATAATTGGGTTGCTCAGATTCTTTTGGAAAACCTTTTAATTGAGAATAAACCTGAATCAATAATTTTCCGATTTCCTCAAATTCATTTGCTTTAGCATTTCGGACAATATATTCTGGGTTATTCATAATCTAATAAGGTTTGTGAGTATTGAATAAGTAATATAATAAATTTTAATTCACTATAATATCATGTTTAAAAAGCAATCCTTTTACTTCTTTTAAAGCAAAAACGGCTTTTTTTAGTTTTACTTTGGATGGATCCATAGTATAATTATAACTGGTCTTAAAATCGGTTTTATTTGCGATCGCTTTATCAAATTCTGCACGGTATAAGTCACAATTGTCAAAAACTACATTTGTGATATCGCTAGCCATAAAATCGACAGCAACCAGGCTACAATCGGTAAATGAAGTACCTTTTATTTTTAAAGTATAAAATTTAGAGAAATCTAAAACACAATTATTAAAATGTACTTCGAATATGAGTTTGTCACACATGGCAAAATTCACATCTTTAATTTCACAATTATTAAAGGTTGCAGTTCTAAAAGCGACATAGTTTATTTTGGCTTCACTAAAAATACAGTTATTAAAAATACAATCTATAAAAGTTACGGCTAAGAAAGTACAGGCAGAGAAATTACAATTATTAAAAGTACAGCATTCAAAATCCTTGAAGTTTACATCCTCTTTATCGTAAGTGATGTAATTGTATTCAGTATCAAGGAAATAGTCGGTCATATTAATTGTAAAGCAAGGAGTAAATTATTAGTACAAATAAACAAAATTATTTGCTCATGAATTAAAGATAAAGATTATAATTTCTGCTCTTTTATCTAGACAGCTCTTGTTGTAATTCCAAAATAATTTTCCATTCATTTAGTTTTAAATCAAAAGATTTGCCTGCATTTGCAGGACTTGTAGACAGAAGCGTAATGAGTTTATAATCGTCACCTACTTTGATATATTTTTTGAAAAATGCAGCAGCTTTTTGTCCGTTAAAAAGAATTGTTTTAATCTTTGAATGTTCTTTTAAAAAAGCATCAAAATCATTTGTAATTTCGTTTTTAATAGCGCTGTCTAAGCTACCAACTCTATCACAGTATTTTAATACATCCCACAATGCGATATTATTTTTTAATAGAATGTCTTTTTTGGAGTTATAATTATCTGTAAAATCTTCTTTAAAAATGGTGAATATTAGTTTCCAAAAGTTATTTTGTTTATGTCCATAATATTGCCTCAATTCCAAGGATTTTATTCCCGGCATAGTTCCAAGAATTAAAATAGTAGCACCGGGAGATGCAATAGGATCAAATGAATAACTTTCCATTTTTTCTTTTATTTACTATTTTGAGAAATCACAATTAAAACAATCGCTATTAATGCTAAGAAAAGACCAATATAATTCATTTTGGATTGCTTTTCTTTGAAGATAAGAATACCTGTAAGACTTCCTATTACGATTACTCCCATATTCATCCCTGCAAAAACTGTGGAAGGATTATCGGCAAATTCTTTATGTGCTTTTAAGTAAAAAAGGATATTGCCAAAATTGAGAATACCAATCAATCCGCCAAAAAGAATATTTCGAGCGTTTAATTGTGCTTTCTTAAAGAGTACCTTATAAGTAACTACCAGAATCATTATTGTCATTGAAATCCCGAAAATTATAAATAATGAAGTAGTATAGGGAAGGGCTGTGTAAGTTGCTATTTGCTTAAAAAGTATATCAATTACTCCGAATCCTAATAATACTATTGCAGGATAAATCCATTTATTATTTGCCTTTTCAGAACGTTTATTAAGGATAAGTAATAATGCCGGAAACGCTATCAACAATGCAGTAATCTTGAGGGTATTAAATTCTTCTTTAAATAATAACCATGCGGCAAGTATTGGAATAAACAATGAAAGTCGTTGTGCTGCATCGGTTTTTACAATCCCCATATGTTTTATGGATAATGCCAAAAAGAGAAATATAGAAGGTAGTAAGACCCCAATTAATATATATAGGTTCCAAGGTGCGGCTTTTGTGACTGTAGTAATATCCGGACTAAATGATATATAGCATAGTATTAATGCAAAAATATAATTGTAAGCTACGATTTGAATATTACTAGTATCGTATTTTCGGGATATTTTAAATAATACACCAACACTTACACTACATAAAATGCTTAGGATGAGAAATAACATAGAGTGTTTACTATTTTAATGATTACCAATTGCCTTTTAAACCTTCTTTTAGAGCAATATCATATTTCTCTAAATCAAAACTATATAAATTGGGAGCTTTATGTGCACCACCTTTTCGTGATTCGTCTAGTTTTGTTAAGATATCGAATTTCAGAATTTTTCGATAAAAATTACCTCGATTTAGTTTTTTCCCCAAGATGATCTCATATAATTTTTGAAGTTCTGGCATAGTAAATTTTTCAGGAAGGAGATTATAACCTATTGGGTGATTATTTAATTGTTCCCGCAATGTAACAAGTGCTTTATCAAATATTACCCTGTGATCCATCATGAATGGCGGCAAATCATCAGTAGATTTCCATTCACAGGCATTTGAGATATCATCAATATTCAAATTTACTTTTGAATAATCTGCCAGAGCATAATATCCTATAGATACAAAACGCTGTTTATTCCATAAATTATCATCATAATCTTTAAAAACACTTTCGGAACGGTTTAAATTACCAAATGTGTAAAATTGTTGGAGATAGACATTTTCGGTACCAGTTCTGTCTTTCAAAATACGGATAGCAGCATCATCAACATTCTCCTCTTTTTGTACATATCCACCAGGGAGCCCCCATGAATCCTGATCTTTCATCTTGATTGTCAGTACTTGAAGTGAAGTGTCTCTAAAACTAAAAATTGCACAATCGATGGAGAGCGTCGGAATATATTTTTTCCAAGCCTCTTCAGATCGTTTTTCAAGTATTTTTTTTAATTCCATTCTGTATAATTATGCCCAAATTTACTCTTTTTGAAGTTTACACTAGACCAGATTTAACTTTTTTCTGACATTATTTTTTCTAGTCGTTCTAAAAAATCAATTTTGGAAAATTCTATTTTATTTCAATTTTGTTTTTACTCTGTTTTTTGACAGTATCAATTTTATTCAATGAAACCAAGGCTTTCCTACAACGTGATAGTAGATTTTTTTATGTTTTTGTAGTATTCAGTGATATGTATCATTTATTGTTTTTATCTAATTTAATGTCTGTTTTTTATATGATTATAAAAATTATTTTATGATTTATTTGTTGATATGAAAAAATGTAATTAATATTGCTTCATTATGAAGCAATGAAAAAAATACTCAATTAAAACTAACTAACAACTCATGAAAAAATTAATAATTTCGGCAATCTGCATGGCATTTTTCCCAACTTTAGAAGGGTATTCTCAAGAGGATAAAAAGCAATTGAAAAAACCAGCAGATTCAACTAAAACTAAGATTGTAGAAACAGATACAAAAGAAGAGAAGAATAGAAATGTGATGCTTAATGCAGCAAATAATAATGGTCCTCGTGATGTAAATATCGGATTACCATCTACGGTAGGAGGAATTACCATTCAGGAAAATGATTTACCGGTTGTATATTATTTTTGGCCAGAGTTACCAAACAGAACTTGGAGACAAAGCAAGAGTTTGGAACGTACAGGTTTGTTAAAAATAGGAGAAGCCGCAATTACGACGGGAGATTTAGGTTTTGCAGTTAATTCGTATACGAGACTAGGATCTGATAAATTAGAAATAAACGGTAACTTGTCGGGATCTAGCTTTGGTTGGATGAAAGGAGATTTAAATGTATCTGGTCCCATAAGTGATGGTTGGTCTTATACAATGGGCGCTTATGCCAATTTTGATCCGAATTCTTTCGATTTGAAATTTGCTAAATATTCCGATAGAACGCAGATTTATAGAGCTGGTGTTACTAAGAAATTTAAAAATGGTAAGGGGCAAATTAGCTTTTTATATAAATACGCAAACTCTGCTTCTTTAACCAACTATGCTGTTTTTAGGTATAAAGAAGGAGGAAAAGTCGAGGAATATAATGATTTTAGAATCGGGAGAGATTCTTATATCGTAAACGATGGAATCTTAAAGTTTAAAGACATACTTACCGGTGAATCCAAAACGGGTAATATGGGAGGAAGCGATGCTGCATCAACATCACATACATTCGATTTACTAGGGAATTATGATATGGCTAATGATTGGAAATTTAGTTTCTCGACACGTTTTCGTTATGCTCAGGCATCACAGTTAATCGCAATTCCGTTAAGTATTTTTCAGGGAACAGCAGCAGATAATTTTACGTATCAAGCCACAGGTCAGCCATACGTGGGTAATGTAAATTCTATGTTAGCAATGTACACAGATGGAACACCAACGACCACTTTTTTATCTCGATTCGAAATTAAAAAAAATGTAGATAATCACAAATGGAGATTTGGGTTAATGGAATATTATTATAATGTGGATCAATTTACTTCAAGTCGTTCCTTTTTTAATCAGACAGTGAGTCCAAATCCAGATAAATTAGTTCGTAATACACCTGGAGGTACTGCAAATACAGACGCCGATGGATTTTATAACTATAATGTAGGAGGAGAATATCATAATGGTTTTGAGAATAAACTATCGGGATATTTCTCGGATAATTGGACAATTTCTGATCACTTGACTTTAGCTTATGGAGTGAATTTGAGATACCATAAACTAAAAGGAGATTATTATCAAACACCTAGAACACCGAATATTGTATTTGATCCAAGTCAGAAATCATACTTTGATAACAACTGGTTTCATTTAGGAGGATCGATAAATGCAGTTTATAAAGTAACAAAAAGTGCCGGAATTCTTGCCGATTTTACCTATACAGAAAAAAACGGACAATTAGAAAGCTATTCGGGAGCGGTAGCGCCTAATCTTACTAAAACCAAAAGTCCTCTTGCTGCTTTTGGACTATATTACAATCAGGAAAAATTTAGTGTTGTTTCGCAAGCCACTTATTTGACAAGAAATAATTATCAGGCAAGACTTAATTTAGTAAATCCTACAAATTCTAGTCAGTCAGAAGTAGCAACTGTTTTTTATGATATCCAGACATTAGGTTGGACTACCGATATCGTGGCAACACCTTTTAAAGGCTTTAATCTTCATTACTTAATTACGTTTCAGGATCCGGTTTATAAAAATTATGATTTTTCTGCTTTTGGAAATAACTATTCTTATAACGATAAAAATGTTTTGGAAATTTCTAAAGTATTAATGGAAATTGATCCAAGCTATACTTATAAAGATTTCAAGGTATGGGCAAGTTTCCGTTATTTCAGCAAGCAATATGCCAATCTTACCAATGCATTATTTTTTGCCCCAAGATGGGAAACGTTTGGTGGGGTGAATTATAAAATTAATAACCATTTTGATATTGGTTTAACAGCAGTAAATTTCTTAAACCAAACAGGTGCTAAAGGAACTATCAATGGAGCTGAATTAATTACAGATGCTTCGGCATATTACGATAAGCTTTTGGTAGGATCATATATTCGACCATTTACTTTGGAAGCCTCTTTGAATTTCAGATTTTAAAATTTATATAAAATGAAAAAAATAATTATAACAGCCAGTTTAGCTTTTTTTATAAGCGTTACGTTACAAGCCCAGCAGGAAAATTTTACTATTGTAAAAAATAATAAAGGAGCCGATTTAGGATATTCTCCTGAGTCTGGAGTTAAAATTCTTACTGTTAACGGAAAGAAATTTAAGGATTTAAATAAAAATGGGAAACTTGATAAATATGAGGATTGGCGCCTTTCGGCAGATGAACGTGCAAAGGATTTAGCTTCGCAAATGTCGGTTGAGCAAATTGCAGGATTGATGCTTTATAGTCGACACCAATCTTTACCGGCAGGAGTATCGGGATATAATTCCGGAACTTATAGCGGGAAAGTATTTCCGGAAAGTAATGCCAAAGCGTATGATCTAACAGATCAACAAAAGGCTTTTTTAAAAGAAGATAATCTTCGACATGTATTAATTACAAATGTAGAAAGTCCAGAAGTAGCTGCTTTATGGAATAACCAAATGCAGTCTTTTGTAGAAGGTATTGGTTTAGGAATTCCAAGTAATACAAGTACCGATCCACGTCATAATGCAAAGGTTACAGCAGAGTTTAATGCAGGAGCGGGAGGAACAATCTCAATGTGGCCAGACGGTTTAGGAATGGCAGCTACTTTTGACCCAAAAATTGTAGAACAGTTTGGGCAAATTGCTGCCAAAGAGTACCGCGCTTTAGGAATTGCAACTGCTTTATCACCACAAATAGATTTAGGATCAGAGCCAAGATGGTATAGAATCTCGATGACTTTTGGCGAAAGCCCAGCATTAACAAGAGATATGGGACGTGCCTATATTGATGGATTTCAAACTTCTTATGGTAAAGACGAAATTAAAGATGGATGGGGATATAAAAGTGTGAATGCAATGGTAAAACATTGGCCGAGTGGTGGTGCCGAAGAAGGTGGTCGCGACGGACATTGGGCTTATGGGAAATTTGCGGTATATCCGGGAAATAATTTGCAACAGCATATTGATCCTTTTGTAAATGGCGCTTTTAAACTAAAAGGGAAAACAAGTAAAGCTTCGGCTGTAATGCCTTATTACACGATTACTTTTGATCAGGATAAAAAATACAATGAAAATGTAGCCAATGGATATAGTAAGTATATCATTACCGATTTATTAAGAGATAAATACGGTTATGATGGCGTAGTTTGTACCGATTGGCTTGTTACCGGAGATGAAGGAAAAACTCCAAATGTCTTTGCGGGGAAACCTTGGGGAGTTGAGAATCTTTCGATTGTCGAGAGACATTATAAAGCGATTGTTGCCGGTGTAGATCAATTTGGTGGAAACAATGATAAAAAGCCAGTTCTGGAAGCCTATGATATGGGAGTAAAAGAATTTGGCGAGCAATTTATGAGAGCACGTTTCGAAAGATCTGCAGTTCGATTACTAAAGAATATTTTTAGAGTTGGACTTTTTGAAAATCCATACTTAGATGTAGCCGAAACAAAAGCGATTGTAGGGAATCCTGAATTTATGAAAGCAGGATATGATGCGCAATTAAAATCGGTGGTATTATTAAAAAACAAAGTGTCGGTTCTTCCTATAAAAGAAAAGAAAACTGTTTTTATTCCTAAAATTTATACAGCTTCTACCAAAGATTGGTGGGGAGTTTCGAGCCAGCCAAAATTGGACTATCCTGTAAATTTAGAATTAGTAAAGAAATATTATAATGTTACCGAAGATCCTACAAAGGCTGATTTTGCAATTGTTTTTGTAACCAGCCCACAAAGTTTAGAAGGTGGTTATGACCTTAATGACAGAAAGAACGGTAGCAACGGTTATGTGCCAATTTCTTTGCAATACAGAACCTATACTGCAACCGAAGCCAGAGCCAAAAGTATTGCTGCGGGAGATCAGGTTATAGATCCTACGATTACAGACAGAACTTATAAAGGTAAAACGGTTACTGTAGCAAATACAATGGATTTGAGAACTATTCTGGATACAAGAGATATGATGAATGGAAAACCGGTTATTGTTTCGGTAACAGCATCTAAACCGATGATTTTTAATGAATTTGAAAAGCAAGTTGACGGGATTGTATTGAATTTTGGAGTTTCTACTCAGGCAGTTTTAGATATTATTTCGGGAAAAACAGAGCCATCGGGATTATTGCCTGTTCAAATGCCTGCAAATATGGAAACGGTCGAAAAACAATTTGAAGATGTTCCATTTGATATGGTTTCTCATAAAGATAGCGAAGGAAATGTTTATGATTTTGCATACGGATTAAACTGGAAAGGTGTTATAAAAGATGCCAGAACAGAAATGTATAAGAAACAGTAATTTTTTTATTGCCACGAAGGCACAGCGCTTTATTTAAATCCAAAGATTAAAAAAAGAAGAAGATTTTTTGTTTCACGCATATTCCGCATATTTAAAATTTTAAAATAAATAATTCTGTTCTTATCAGCTTAAATTTTTTCAAAATCTGCATGAAAAAAAAATGCGCCTTCGCGAGATTAAATTAAACTAAATATTACAAATCATATGAAAAATAAAATCACACTTTTATTTGCTTTTCTAATGCTTTCATGCACAGCAGTAAAAGCACAGGAAACGGTAAAATTATATGCAGGAAAAGCACCTGGATCGGAAAAATGGACACAAAAAGAAGCACAAACGTATTCGGATCTTTTTAAAACCGAAGTTGTTTATAATGTAACCGATCCGTCTTTATTGGTTTATCAAGTGCCAAAAGGAGTTAAGAATACAGGAACTGCGATTGTAATTGCGCCGGGAGGAGGTTTCCAGAGTTTGTCGATTAACAGAGAAGGAATTGAGCTTGCTAAGATATTAAGCGAAAAAGGAATTACGGCTTTTGTATTAAAATACCGTTTGAATAAAACGGAATCCAATGACCCTGCAAAGGAAATGATGGATAAACTGAAAGACAGAGCAGCTTTTGAAAGAAATTCCCTTGCAACAATAAAATTAGCAGCACAAGACGGGAAAACGGCTCTAAAATATGTTCGCGATAATGCTACTAAATACGGAATTGATACTAAAAAAGTAGGTATAATTGGTTTCTCTGCAGGAAGTACAGTCGCTATGGAAACTGTTATGGATAATGCCGCTAATCAATTACCGGATTTTGTAGCCAATATTTATGGGGCACCAAGAGAAGAACTTTTAAGTATTGCAACGCCAGAAAAAAAGATTCCAATGTTCGTTTGCGCAGCTAGTGATGATCAATTAAAACTAGCTCCAAGGAGTATTCAAATGTATACTAAATGGCTTGATTCGGGGCAAAGTGTCGAATTGCATATGTACTCAAAAGGAGGTCACGGTTTCGGAATGGGAAAACAAAACCTTCCTGTAGATTCATGGGAAGCCCGATTTGAAGATTGGCTTAGATTACAAGGATTTCTAAATTAACTAACCACATTAAACTATAACCTATGAAACACACGATTATTAAATCGGCTCGAGTATCGCTTTTAACAGCTTTAGTACTTGCAAATATATCTTGGAATACGGCTCCAAATAATGAAAATGATCCGCCACTTCTAACAATTAAAGGGTTTACTTTTAAAGATTCAAACAGAAACGGAAAATTAGATCCTTGGGAAGACACTCGTCTTTCTGTTAGTGAAAGAATTGAGGAGATTATTAAACAAATGACCAATGCCGAAAAGGTAGAATTACTTATCGGAACAGGGATGCCGGGAATCGAAGTCTTAACAGGTCCTGTGGGAGATTCTAAGCAAGGTCTTGTTCCGGGAGCTGCAGGTGGAACTGCTGCTTTTGAGCGATTCGGAATTCCTGCAACAGTTGTTGCCGATGGTCCTGCGGGTTTAAGGATTGCACCTACGAGAGCGAATGATTCAAAGACCTATTACGCAACGGCATTTCCGGTAGGAACAGCCTTAGCATCAACTTGGAATAAAGCGCTTTTAGAAGAGGTTGGAAAAGCAATGGGTAACGAAGTTAAAGAATACGGTGTAGATGTTTTATTGGCACCAGCTTTAAATATTCAAAGGAATCCTTTAAACGGAAGAAATTTTGAATATTATTCTGAGGATCCATTGATTTCCGGAAAAACGGCAGCAGCTATTGTTAATGGAATTCAGTCTCAGGGAGTAGGAACTTCGATAAAACACTTTGCAGTTAATAATGAAGAGACAAACCGATTAACAATTAATGCTCACGTTTCTGAAAGAGCTATTAGAGAAATATATTTAAAAGGTTTTGAAATTACAGTTAAGGAATCACAACCTTGGACAGTAATGTCATCTTACAACAAACTAAACGGTACTTATACATCTGACCGTAAAGATCTACTAACACAAGTTTTGAGAAACGAATGGGGTTTTAAAGGAATTGTGATGACCGACTGGTTTGGAGGTTTTCCTGGTTTTGAATCTATAAGAAACGGTTCAAGCTCCGATGTAGTACAACAGATGATTGCAGGAAACGATCTTTTGATGCCGGGAATTCCAATTCAGAAAAAGGCATTGTTGGAAGCTTTAAACTCTGGTAAATTATCTCAGGAAGTTGCCAATACAAACGTAAGAAGAATTTTAGAATATGTTTTCCGTACACCTACTTTTGCTAAATATAAATACAGCGATAAACCGAATTTAGCCAAAAATGCTGAAGTAACAAGAAATGCTGCAGCAGAAGGAATGGTTTTGCTTAAAAATGATAAAAATACATTGCCTTTTGCCGATAAAAAGAAAGAAGTATCGGTATTTGGGGTTACTTCATACGCTTGGATTACAGGAGGGACAGGAAGCGGAAGCGTGAATAATAAACACACCGTTTCTCTTTTGGAAGGACTGAATGCTGCGGGTTATAAATTAGACAAAGAATTGGTTGATTTGTATACACCTCACGCTGAAAAAGAACTTGTGGCAGAAAAAGAAAGAAGAAAAGCCAAAGGAATTTTAGCTCTACCAGAAAGACTTCCCGAAATGAAAATGGACGATGCTTTTCTTGCTAAAAAAGCTGCAAGTTCAGAAATTGCATTTGTGACTTTAGGAAGAAATTCTGGAGAAGGTGGTGATAGAGTTGTTGATAATGATTTTAATATGGCAAATGAAGAGATTGAAATGCTTGATGAAATTTCAAAGGCTTTTCATGCACAAGGAAAGAAAGTAGTTGTTATTTTAAATATCGGTGGAGTAATCGAAACAGCGTCTTGGAAAGACAAAGTTGATGCTATTTTATTAGCTTGGCAGCCAGGTCAGGAAGGTGGACATTCTGTTGCAGATGTAGTTTCTGGGAAAATAAACCCATCAGGAAAACTAACAATGACTTTCCCAGTGAAATATTCAGATACCCCTTCGGCAAAAAACTTCCCGGGATTTCCTGCTGAAAATCCAAAGGACGTAACCTATGAAGAAGGCGTTTATGTAGGATATCGTTATTATAACACATTTAATGTAAAACCATCTTATGAATTTGGTTTCGGAAGTTCTTATACTACTTTTGATTTTTCGGATGTAAAATTAAGTTCTCCAACTTTCAATGATAAATTAACAGTAAGTGTAACTGTTAAAAATACAGGTAAGACAGCAGGAAAAGAAGTAGTGGAATTGTATCTTTCGGCTCCTTCAAAATCTATTGGTAAACCGAAAGAAGAGTTAAAAGCTTTTGGTAAAACCAAAGAATTGAAACCAGGAGAAAGCGAAATCCTAAAACTGACTTTATCTCCAAAAGATTTGGCTTCGTTCCTGGAAAGTAAAAGTGCCTGGATAGCCGAAGCAGGAACGTATAAAGTTTTGGTAGGAGCTTCGTCTCTTGATATTAAGAAAACTGCTGAATTTTCGGTAGCAAAAGAAATTACTGTTGAGAAAGTCAACAAAGCTTTTGCACCAGACTCTAAGTTTACCGAACTTAAACCTTAAGTACTTAGTAATAGTTAATTATTTTTTATTGAAAAAGCCTTCAAAAACTCATGTTTAAGAAGGCTTTTTATTTAGCTAAAATAAGATTTATTTAATAAAATCCATTTCGACATGATCGATTCCTGCATCTACAAAATAATTATCGGTTACCTTAAAACCATTTTTTATATAAAATTGTTTAGCAACAACCTGAGCGTGTAAGTATATCTTTTCTTCCGCTTTTACATCATCCAGGATTTTAAGCAATATTGCTTCGCCAATGCCTTTTCCTCTGTAGTTTTTTAATACTGCGATGCGTTCTATTTTAGTTCCTTTCTCGGTTTTTCTATATCTTGCTGCACCAGCAGGTAACTCATTATAAGTAGCCAAATAATGAACCGATTCGTTATCATCCATCGATTCGCGTTCTACAGATACACGTTGTTCCTCAACAAAAACTTGTCTTCGTATAAAAAAAGCAAGATCTATTTGGTCCTGATGCTCTATTAATTCCGTCTTGATTATATCGTTCAAAGTTTGATTTGATTTATTCTCCATTTTAATTGATTTATGCTGTCAAAAAATAATTTATATGCAAATATACGTAGTTGACTACGTATATTCAAAATCAATAAGAAAATTTTAAGTTTTATTAATACAAAAAAGCAATAACCCATCGTTAAACCAATACGATAGTGTAGCAATTAAGGATTCTATTTTTTAGGAGCAGAACAATTGTTTAGTTAATAGCAGCTTGAGTCCCGCTGTGCACTATATCTTTTTCTCGTAATCCTTCCTCCGTCAGGATAACAAGAAAAAGGATGCCGTTTCCATCAGGGCTAGGAGGGAAGAATAGTAATTCTATCACCTTTTTTCTAAAGATTGGAATTTAGAATAGAGAAACTATAATATTATAAATCATATTTGTGTTTTAAATAAGTATAAAGAGATTCAGTATCTGTATACATATTTTTGACTAAGTTTATCTGAATATCTAAAATTTCTTGTTGTTCTGTAGATAATCCAAAAGGTTTTGTATCTGACGTCATGTTTGTTTCTTGCATGATTTAAAATAGAATAAAGTTGATTGAGATATTATAAAGTAAAGATAGACTTATTTAATCTGCAATGTGTTTGATTACAAAAAAATGGATTTTCATTAAGAATTCTAATCCTGCAAGGTTTTTTCTAACCTTGTAGGTATAATTTTATACCCCATAATATTTTGTGTTATTATCCTAACAGGTTTTTAAAACCTGTTAGGTATCTTATCATTATTATTAATCAAACCTACAAAGTCAAATAAGACCTTGCAGGAGATTTATATAAATTAAGCATAAATTACTTTTTAGATAACGTAGCCAATACTTTTTCTAAGTTATCGATAGACATTGTAAAGCCTTCTTTAAAGCCCATTTCTATCATTCTTTCCAAACGTTCAAGAGATTCATTTACAATAATAATGCTCACTTTTGTTAAGCCGTTTTGTTCACTAAAAGTATAATCCCAATCAGAACCAGGTATTTCCTTATTTTCGTCTTTATCGGCAAAAGTATTGTACATTTTAAAATTCGTCTTAGGAGTAATAGAAGTATATTCCTGAACAGACCAACGCTCCAATCCTTCGGGACTTACCATGGCATAAAATCGACGTCCGCCAATTTCAAAATTCATATGTTTTGTTCTAGACGACCAAGGTTTTGGCGCAACCCATTGATCCAGAATTTCAGCTTTAGTAAAAGCATCCCAAACCAGCGGAAGTTCAGCATCAAATTCCCTGTTTATAAATACCGTTTTTATGGCTTTGTCAACGGTAAAATCAAATTGCAAATTAGTTTTCATTTTTCTCGTTTTTAAGTGTTAATAGTACATCATCAAGTTGGTTAAACTTGGTTTTCCAGATTTCTCTAAATTGGATTAACCATTTATCAATCTCTTTCATTTTTTCAATTTCAAGTGAATAGTAAATTTCTCTGCCTTGTTGTTCCTGTTTTACAAGTTCACATTCGGTAAGAATACGAAGGTGTTTAGAAACAGATTGTCGGCTAGTATCAAAGTTCTCCGCAATGGCATTTGGAGTCATTGCTTGTATGGCAAGTAAGGAAATAATAGATCGCCTTGTTGGGTCGGCAATTGCCTGAAATATATCTCGTCTCATAATTATTAAAATTTGAATTGTGAAACCAATCAGTTGCAAATGTACGTGCAACTGATTGGTTTCGCAATTTATTTAACAGTTATTTTTTAGAAATAGTATCGAAAAGATATTTATATACAGTGTTTTACAATTATTTTCTTTGTGATTTCGCGTCTTTGTGAGATTATTTCTTAAGTATAAAATAGGATAAGAAAACCCTACGGAATACGCGGGTTTTTCCTATATTTGCCGTTCTTAAATCTTCACATTAAGAACAAAATAAAATTGCCCTCATGCTATGTAGTAAAGTTCCTAAAGGGCTTTGACGCCGTGAAGAAGCGTAAGACTGCTAACGCATGAGGGTTTTTATTCTTAAATCTTCACATTATGAGTACAAACAACCTTTCGGAAGAAGCCAAAACAAGGCTCATGAATTTTTTTAGCAATACAATAGACCCAAAAGGCATGGCTAAAGTAATAAGGCAAGCAAATTATCTACTTGCTTTAGGAGCGATGAGGGAACAAACCCTCCAGAACGAAACAATCAACCTAGAAAACAGCTTTTATTGGCTCAATGAATTAGCCGAAATTTTAAATCCCTATTTGGATGTAGAATAAGTCTCACTTATCATATTTTTATTAAACCTCGATTTTAAAAAAGTCGAGGTTTTTTTATTTGACTCCTTTCTCAGCATGGCGCACATTCTATTTACGGATGCTGTGCGAAGTCGAAACCTCACAAGAAACTAGACTATCAAGAAAAGCTTTGTGTTAGTTTCTTGCGGAGACCCTTCCTTCGTCAGGGTGACAAGATTGGGTAAAAATAAAAATTATTTATATACAAGTTTGCACAGAAAACAACCACAAACTTGTCTTTCTGAGGAACGAAGAATCCCAACTAGTAGCTCAGGCTGTACGAAGTCAGGAGACTTCGTACCCAATCCAATAAGCAATAAATCAATGTAAAAAAGAGATTTGCTAAAGTAGGAATGGATTATAGCAATGTGTACGAAGTCGGGAGACTTCGTACAGCACATAAATTATGATGATATCTTCTTTTTTAAGAAGACTTCGGAGAACTGGGGACTAAGCCAATAGTTATAATGTACATTAGTAACATAATATGTTAACAATTTTTCAGTTTTGTAAAAATTCCCAACACCGCTTTTAATTTGAATAGCAATAAATTTACCTGTTGGTTCCCCGTTTTCAACTTGTTCTATAATAGCATCCAATCCAACGTCAGCAATAGGTTGTTCTCTGAAAATCCATCCAATATTTTTAGTAATAATTCTTTCGGTTGCATTAACACCTATCCTTTCCGTTGGATCAAATCTTTTCATATTATAATTTTTGTATATGTTCTCACGCTTAATAAGCTTGTGTTTATAATCTAAGACAATAATTTTCTAAATCAGTTTTAATTGTTTATCAATATTTTGAGAATATTTAGCCATTGGTCTTTTATGTACCTAGCGACGTATGTTATTAGCAGTTATTACTCGTTATTAAATTCGTCATATTGGGGTTCTGCAAACTCATTATATCTCTCAGTTATTGCATCATAATCATCGGGATTAATCATATCATAGTATTCCTCTGGGGAATATGTTGTTTTTCTGGTATAGTGGTTTGCTATATCAGCTGCTTTTAATGAACTATAACCGTTTAACTTTAATTCACAGGCTATGCAAGTAAACTTTGTTGGAAGTATTGAACTTTTTATAATAATATGATCTTCTTTATTTTCAAAATGGTCTTTTCCATAAGTTTCACCTATGACTGTTCCAATATTTGAACATGCAGGACAATCGACTCTATGATGCCCTCTAGTTGAAAGCTTATCTCCATTTTTTTGAGCTAATTCTTTTAATTCATCTTGAGTTTCTTTTGGTTTATTTTCAAAGACTTTTTTGTGTGCCGCAATAAGACTTTTTGTTTTTCCAATAACCTCTTCCTCGATTTCTGCTAAAATTACTTCAGCTTCGGTTTGAATCTCATCTCCAAATAAGGAATTCAGAGATTCTCCTTGAAATTCACTCAAAATTTTGCAACATTTATAAAATCCAGCAATCCATTGTTGAGTCGGATATTCTTCAAATGCCGCAGCACCAGAATGTAATTCTTCGTTACGTTGATTAATTATTGCAGATGCAATTTTAAAATGAGCTTCATTAAAATCAGTAATTAATGTTTGACATAATGATAAAACTTGCATTGTAATAAGAGATTTTCTTTTACTTTTAGTAGAGCCAAGGTTTAGTGCATGTAATAAGTTTTGATGGCTTACATCAGGATCAGCAAGTAAGGTTGGGCTAACATGGGCTAAAGCGGATCTTGTTAAAAGTTCCAATCCCATTGCACACCATAATCCAAAGAATGGACTATCTTTTTCTTCTTCGTTTGCTTTTTCAAAAAAAAGTTTTGATTTTGTAAATAACGGTTCTCTTTCCCAACTCATGATTTTACTGAATATATATTCGTTTAAGTTTTCTATCTAAATCTTCTCGTATTGATTCTCTGCCATGTAGAGTTTGCCAATTGTCAAAAATTATAATTTTATTTGAATTCCAATTAATTTTAGTAACATTTAATAATTCAAAAATCTCGTTAAATCTTTCTTCTATTTTTTGTGCATGTTTATTTAATGGCTTCATTGTAGATGAATCATATCTATAACAAATTTGATTTCCAAATTTCTGCTTTAATTTTGAAAAGAATGTTTTGTTTTTTGTTTTAACCAAGTATATAGCTTGTTCTAAATCTATTAAATCTTGCTTATTAAGTTTCTCAAGAACATGTTTGAATGTTGTTATTGTTGTAGCAGTTTCACTTATATTTTCAGAGGTTAATAGAACATATCTAGCCGGAATTGTCCAAAAAGCAGTATCTGAATGTAATGGAAATGAATTAAAACCAAACTTATGACTAAAACTATTTTGTATAGCTTGTTCAGCTTTTTTAGGAACTAAAATATCTATAATTTTCCCACTTGGGTGTGGCAAAATTTCTCCAAATGTTTTTGCTAAAGATAGAAGCTCTTCATCAGATATTTTAATATTAATTTCTACCCATCCTTTTTCTTCAAGTTCCTTTATATAGTTGTTTTTCATAGATAATTACTGGTAACTTGTATATTTGTATCATAAAACAAATCCAATCCCTCAATTTTGGAGAGATAAATGGTATGCATTATTTTAATCCAAAAATATACTATTTTAATTACTAATCTTAGATTAATTTTTAAATTCATCACTTCCTATAATTCCTTTAAATCATCTAATGTTGAATCAATCAAAATTGGAATTTTACCATCTTTAATTTCAGAATAGTTTACTTCTTGTCCATTATAAAGATCTACTGCAATACAATAATCTGGATTTATATAAAAATCCTTTGAATAATGTTTATCTAAATATCGATAAAGTATGTCTGTAAACATTCCCAACTCACTCTTTGTGAATCCATGTATTTGAGCCACAAACCAAATTCCTGCAATTTCATCACCATTGTTATTTGAAAAAGTAAAAATATGACAGGGCTTCGCTTCAATTGGGAATTCCTTAATATTGAGTATAGCATGCTCTTTTGGTTGGGTTAGAAAATGTAAATCAACATTTGGTTTTAAATGTTGAAAATCATAATCCTTAAAATTATTTATAATATCAAGGTTTCTTTGAAATTGGTCTTTTATTCGTTTATCTTCTACAACTTTAATTTTATCTCTCAGTAGATTTATCTTTTCGTCCAATAAATCTGCATTATTAAATTTAAAAGCATTTCTAATAGCACTCAAGCAACTAATCCAATAATCACCTCCTGAATCATCAACAGATTTTATTTTTTCTTTATTAAGGTTTTTTACAAAGGTGATTTTTGTTCGGTCATTTTTCCCACGAAATTCAATTAGTTTTTTTACTGTTATTTTCTCCATAGCTTCAATAATATTTTGATGATGAACGAATATTTTAAATAATAAAAACAAATATCAGCACTCCAATATTATCTTTTTTACGGAAAACCATACTGTACTAAAATTTGTCAGAAACAAGAGTAACAATAAATAATGCAAAAGATGCAAGTACTTTTACCTGTTTATTTTTTTGAATACTAAATCCCTAGCGCTGATAGAAGGGAAAATCCTTTTTTATTGTTTTTCTCAATAAAAAAGATTGGAATGATTGCAGGAAATAGCTCCTAAAGAAATATTTAGAAACAAATATTTTTAAAAGCTTCAAATGTTTTTCTTTAATTGCCTCCTGCTTTAGCTGGAGGTTTATAATTGAATAATAAAATGGGCTTTAGCCAAAATGTACATATTCGGCTAAAGCCTTAGTTCTTGCTCTATAAAATTCCTCCAGCTAAAGCAGGAGGCAATTCAGGTTTTTAGAATAAAACTTTGCGACTCTGTGCCTTTGCGAGATTATTTTTTCACCACAAAAAAAGGACGATACTTTAAAAGCATCGTCCTTTAGGGCAATTTTTGATTCGCATTCTCAAGTCATTTCAGGTTCTTAAATGCGGGAATTAATAATTGCGTACAGTTTCTTTGGGTAATCTAATAAAAAAGAAAGCTAAAGGGGGGTTATTCGTTTACAGTATCACCTTCTTTAATTTCTTCGCTGGCAAGTTTTATCAGTTTATCATTGGCATTTAAATCTCCAAATATTTCGATTTTATCATCGATTTCTCTTCCTTTTTTTACGTTGATTCTTGTTGCTTTATGGTTTACTACTTTTATAATATAAATGCCTTCGGCAGAACTTACAACGGCAGTTTTTGGCGCTACAAATGTGCTGTCTTTTGCATTTAGCGGAAGCAAAACTTCGGCTACCATTCCTGGTAATAAATCTCCGCTTGTATTGTTTACGTCCATCTCTACACGTTCTGAGCGCAGTTTTAAATCTAATGCTCCCGACATACGTTGTATTTTGGCTTTAAAAGTATCTGGCGATGATTTTACATTAAAACTCATTTCGTCACCTTGTTTTAAATATCCTGTATATAGTTCTGGGATAGATACGGCAAGACGCAATTTTGTTTGTTCCTGAATGGTTAATAATGGCAAATCTGATCCTTTTCCTGCAGGACCTACGTAAGCGCCTAAGTTGACATTTCTTGCTGTAACAATTCCGTTAAAAGGGGCACGAATTTCTAGATAGCCTCTCATAATCGCCACTTCTTTATGTGCTGCAACTGCGGCTTGGTATTGTGCATAATCAGAATTCTTTTTTCCGTTTGCCATTTCTAAATCATTTTTAGAAATAGTACCTTCTACTTTACTAGTTTCATAAAGACGATTGTAGGTGCTTTTGCTTGTATTGTAAATGGCTTCCATCGATTTTAATCTCGATTCGGCAGCAGCAAGTTGAGAGCTAATTTCGGGCGCTTCTAGTACGATTAAAAGTTGTCCTTTGGTTACTTTCGTACCTATATCTACTTTAAGTAATTGTACAAAGCTGCTCACTTTTGCATATAAATCTACTTGTTGGAAACCAGATAATTCTGCTGGCATTCTCAATTCGGTTGATAGTTTTTCTTTTTGCAAAAGAAATGTTTCAGTCTTCGGTTCAACTTCTGCAGTAGCTTCTTCTTTCTTACCAGAATTACAGCTGCTTAATAAACTTACTGCTACAAAAAATAGCATGGTCGATTGTAATATTTTATTTTTCATTTTTTGGATTTAATGAGGATATATAATGGATGCTTTCTTCGTCTTCGGGATCTAAAGAAACAGATTGTGTGCTTGCTTTTTCTTGTGCCCAGGCAAAAATAAGTGGTAAAATTAATAATACTGCAAATGTCGAAAATAATAATCCACCGATAACAGCACGTCCTAATGGAGATACTTGATCGCCACCTTCTCCGTGTCCAATTGCCATTGGTAACATTCCAGCAATCATTGCCACAGATGTCATAATGATTGGACGAAGACGTAATGCTGCAGCTTCACGAGCCGACTCTAATGCATTGCCATTGTATTTTCGTAATTGTTCGGCATTGGTAACCAATAAAACGGCATTGGCGATAGAAACCCCAACCGACATGATGATTCCCATATACGATTGTAAATTTAGGGTAGATCCTGTAATTAATAACATTAATAAAGACCCCAGAACTACTGCAGGAACTGTGGTTAAGATTACTAACGATACCTTGAATGATTGGAAATTTGCCGCCAACATTAAGAAGATCACAAAAATGGCGACCAATAATCCGATTTGTAAACTACTTAATGTTTCAGTCAATACTTTGCTCATACCAATAGGGGTAATGAATAAACCACGTGGTAATTCTCCCAACGAATTTATTGTTGCATCCACATCTTTTACTGCCGTACCAAGATCGGTTTGGCTTATGTTGGCCGTAACAGTAATGTATGGCATAGCCCCTAAATTGTCATTTTCTCCACTCACAAATCCTGGTGTAATTTTGGCTACATCACTTATAACTGGACGAAGCGAATTTTTTAATACCGGAATTTCTCCAATATCAGTTTTACTTTTCATCTGGTTTAATGGAACCTGAACCTGAACGTTATATGATAATCCGGCTCTTTCATCTACCCACATATTCTTTTCGGTATATCTTGATGATGAGGTCGAGGCCACAAGTGATCTTGAAATATCATTCATATCTACGCCCAATTCGGCAGCACGAGTTCTGTCAATGTCAATATTCATTGCAGGATAATGAATTGGTTGTCCAATTTGCACATCTCTGAAATAAGATATTTTCTTTAGTTTCTCTACAATCTGATTGGCATATAACTCATTTCGTTTTTTGTCTTTTCCAGCTATTCGCACTTCAATTGGAGTAGGAGAACCTTGGCTTAAAACTTTATCGGTAAGTTCGATTGGCTCAAAAGAAAGCTTCACATCTGGAAGTATCTTTTTGATTCTAGCTCTAAACTCGTCTTTAAATTCATCCATATCGGCATGATAGTCTTTTAAACTCACTTGAAAAACAGCTTCATGTGAACCCGCCATGAATAAATATATTGGGTTAATAGAGAATAAAGAAGGGTGTTGCCCTACATACACAGATGAGATTCCGATATGTTCTTTACCAACCATTTTGTCTAATTCTTTAAGCACTAAAATTGCTTTTTCTTCGGTACGTTCTAAACGAGTTCCATCGGGAGCACGCATCCTTAGTTGGAACTGACTTGAGTTTACTTTAGGAAATACATCTTTCCCGATAAAAGTAATTAATACCATTGCAAGACAGGTAATTCCAAGAAGATAGGCAATGGTTACTCCTTTTTTAAGCGGAAACAGGCGATCTAATGTTTTCATAAATCGAATTCTGAATTTCTCAAAACGACTTATTTTTCCATCATTATTCAGATCGTCTCTTTCGACCATGTTTTTTTTCTGAGTAATCAGATTTTTTTCCGATTCGGCTGTTATTCCGCTATCGTTAAATTCGGCTTCATCATCGGTAATATTTGGTGCATGTTCATGAACTGGATGTCCTTTCATTAACCAGTTTGCCATAACAGGTACAAATGTTTGCGATAGTAAAAACGAAATAACCATCGAGAATCCAATCGCTAATGCCAATGGTAAAAACAAAGCTCCCGGTATTCCTACCATCGTAAATGCCGGTGCAAAAACGGCAAGGATACAAAGTAAGATCAGTAACTTAGGTAAAGCAATTTCCTGACAGGCATCCCAAATGGCGAGTGCCTTGGGTTTTCCCATGTCGAGATGCTGGTGGATATTTTCTATCGTAACAGTACTTTCGTCCACCAAGATACCAATTGCAAGTGCCAATCCGCTTAATGACATTAAGTTGATGGTTTGACCAAATAATTTCAGGAATAAAACTCCCGAAATAATCGAAATCGGAATCGTAAGGATTACAATTAAAGCAGCACGTCTGTCACCAAGGAAAAGTAAAACCATTAATCCGGTTAGTACAGCTCCAATGATACCCTCGGTAATTAAACTTTTAACCGAGTTGATTACATAAACCGATTGGTCAAATTCATAGGATAATTTTACATCCTCGGGTAAGGTACTTTGGATTTTAGGCAATTCGGATTTTAATTTCTGAACCACATCCCAAGTCGAAGCATCTCCCGCTTTTGCAATACTAATATAAACCGAACGTTTTCCGTTTACCAAGGCATAACCGGCAGTAATATCGGCACCATCTTTTACAGTAGCTACATCGCCTAAAGTTAAGTTTTGTACACCACCTTTAAACAACGGAATTTTCTCAAAATCCTTAACTTCTTTAATCGTATTGTTGGTTGGTGTAATATAGTTTATATCACCCATTCGAACATTTCCGGAAGGGGCAGTTTGGTTGTTTACACGTATTGCATCTACGATTTGATCGGGTGTCATATTATGCGAACGCAATAAATCAGGATCTACGTTAACCTCAATCGTTCTTGGGCTTCCGCCAAAGGGAGCCGGAGATAATAAACCGGGAATAGAGGTAAAAGATGCACGAACATAAACGTTGGCTAAATCCTGCAATTCATTATTGGAACGTATTTTACTGCTTAATACCAATTGACCAATAGGCAAAGACGAAGCATCAAATCGAATAATGAACGGCGGTTGTGTTCCTGGAGGAAATGCCGCCTGAATCCTGTTCGATAGCGAACTTAATTCGGCAGCAGCCTGAGCCATATTCGTATTCTCATAATAGGTTAATTTCATAATCATCAACCCCTGAATATTCTTGGTTTCAACTGATTTTACCCCATTTGCAAAAGGTAAAATATTGACATAAGTCTTGGCAAAATAAGCTTCCATCTGATCTGGAGTATAACCACCAAAAGGATGTGCAATATAAATAACCGGCAAATTCATTTTCGGAAGAATATCTACCTTGATGTCCTTGATGGCACCAATTCCGAAGAAGAATAAACCTGCAACCAAAACCAGTATGGAAATGGGTTTGCGAAGTGCAAAACGTATTAAATTCATTAGGATCTATAATTAAAATTCATTTATAAATAAGTCAAAATTACCTGTGGCTGCTGCCTTAAGTAAGAAAGATTGCCAAACATTATTATTGACAATATCCCGATCTATTTCGGCGCGATTCAGGGTATATAATGTTTGGGTTATATCTGTTAATGTGGTTAACCCATTTTTATACAAGGTCGATTTTTGTAAATAAGCCTGAGCAGCAGCATTAACCTGAATCGGTGCTTCGACATAATTATCCATCGTGATTTTAATTTTTGCGTCAGCGAGACTCAATTGCGCTTTTAGCTCGGTATCAATCTGGTTGTACTCATCTTGTAAACCCTGAGAAATAAATTTTTGTGCACTAACTTGTTTGCTCGCTCTAAATGGCGTTGTAAGATTCCATGAAATTCCAATTCCCACAAGATAATTGGTTCGGTCCGGGCTAATTCCATCGATATAATTTCGATTAAAAGAAGTTTGATCGGTTACATAATCCGAGTTAAATCCAGATGCTCGCGTTTGTAAAACACCAAACATACTCATCGTAGGGTAGTAGCTTCTTTTATATAATTTAACCTGTTGATTGCTGTAATCAATTCTGGTTTTATAGTATTGAAGTACAGGATGAAGACTGTCATTAGACTCACTTGGTTGTATCATTTCCCTTGGGATTTGATTTACAAATAAGGTATCGGGAACAAAATCCTGAGTAGGTACTCCCATTAAAATAACCAATTTACTATTTTGCTCTTTTACAAAATCTTTAGCCTGATTTAAGGCGATTTTAGCACGAGATACTTCGGCTGTAGCCAATGTAGAATCGACACCTGCAAGTAATCCGTTTTTTACTCTTGCCACGGCTGTGTTCTTGAAAACGATAGCACGTGATAAGTTTTTTTGCTGAGAGATTAATAAACGTTGGCTTGCCAGCAAATTAAGATATGCCGCAGAAATTTTAATTTCCTGTTGAAATTTTTCCTGTTGCAAATCATTTTCACGACTTTGAACCTCGACTTTGGCAAGATTGATTTTTTGTTTGATTTTCCCAAAAGTGAAAAAATCCCAATTCATGTTAACCAGATACAAGGCACCAAAAGAGGCGTTCCAGTTTTGTTCTGGTAAAGCGGGACCCGATGAGGCAGTACCAAGACCATTATAACCATATAATACACCATTTTGGCCATTAATAGTTCCGTAATCTTGTTGTGCCGATAAATTTAGATTTGGTAAGTAATCCCGGTTAGCTTGTTTAAGCGTTTCTTTGGAGGCACTGGCATAATTGCTTTTTGCTTTAACACTACCATAATTTTCAAGACCTATTTTAATAGCATCTTTTAAAGATAGTGTCTGGGCAAATCCTGCCGAAACGGAAAACAATAAAAATAATAGCGTAATTTTTTTGAAAGACATAAAACTCAAAATAAGAAATTATCTAACAAAATTATTTTACTTGAACCAAAATAACCCTTGTTAAATGATGTAATACGATAATAAATGATGAATTGAATTGGTCATTTAATAAAATTAAAAATTAAAAATTAGCCCGTAATTTGTAAACTATTTAAGTATTAGTAATGAACAAAAAGATTAATAGCGTATTGGATAATAAATGGTGGCAAGAGATTGCTGTTGTTGCTTTTTCATTTACGATTTATACATTAAAAAATGATTGGATGCTTTTTAGCTCCTTAGCTTCCATTCTTATGGGGGGGTTTTTCTACTTAATCTTGTATATGCATGCCCAATTCAATCGTTTTTTTCTTCTTCCAATATTATTTAAAGAACAAAGACCACTAACATATATATTTTTAACGCTGCTGGGAGTATTACTGTTTTCTATAGTTTTATACGAAATAACGACTTTGGATATGTTTAGTAAATGTCGTTTATATCAAAACTCACATCAAAGAAGTTATGCCTATCAAATGGCAAGTGTTTTGGGGACATTAGTATGTATTTTGAGTCCGATAATTGTTTTTAAATTCTACCGGATTCATAAAAAACAAACTGATGAAACACTATTATTCAACCAGATGCAATTAAATTCTCTCCGCGGACAGTTGAATCCTCATTTTTTATTTAATACCTTTAATACCCTGTACGGGATTAGCCTTGAGTTTCCTGATCGTACACCGGATTTAATCATGAAAGTTTCGCAATTAATGCGTTATCAGCTAGAGAGTAATGCCAAACAATGTGTATCGCTGGAAGAAGAACTTTCGTTTATTAATAGTTATATTCAACTAGAAAAAGAGCGTGTAGGATACCGTTGTGATATTACATACGATTGCAAAATCGATAATGAAAACGCCTATAAAGTTTCACCAATGTTATTGATTACTTTTATAGAAAATGCATTTAAACATGGGACTTGTGCAATTGAAAATTGCTTTGTTCGTATTTTTATAACCGTTGATAATGGATTATTACATCTTCATGTAATCAATTCGATACCTACTAAAAAGACAAATGTTGTTTCGACCAAAATTGGATTGAAAAATACAGTTGAACGCATGAATTTACTTTATGGCAAAGAATATAAATTAGATATTCAAGAAGATAATAATACTTATATCGTAGATTTGAAATTACAACTCAAGAAGTTTGTATAATATGAAAGAACCAAAAAAATGTATTATTGTTGATGATGAGCCAGCAGCACATTATGTTTTGGTGAATTATATAAAGCAAAATCCGCAACTGGACTTGGTTTATCAGTGTTACAATGGTATCGAAGCCATGAATTATCTTCGGGAGAATAAAGTAAATTTGATGTTTTTGGATATCAATATGCCCGAAATAACCGGTATTGAATTATTAAAGATTATTCCATCTCCTCCAAGAACAATCTTAACAACTGCTTATTCGGAATTTGCCCTTGAAAGTTATGATTACGGAGTCATTGATTATTTATTAAAACCAATTTATTTCCCAAGGTTTTTAAAGGCAATAGATCGTTTTTTCTCTATGGAAAATGGTCAAAGTAAAGCTGTAGAAACTGTTGCAAATACCGTGAGTGTAAAAGTAGATGGTCACTTTGTAGAGCTTGAATTGGAAAATCTTTTATTTGCACAGAGTTTTGGTAATTATGTAAAATTACATACTACAAAAAGAACCTATCTGGCATCTATAACTACGAGCGAATTCGAAAAATGTCTTCCCGAGTTAGGTTTTATGCGCATTCATAAGTCATATATTGTTGCTTTGGACAAGATAGAAGCAACAGAAAAAGATTTTGTTGTAATTAAGAAAGAAAGGCTACCTATCGGGATTACTTATAGAAGAGAACTTTCTGATCGATTGAAGAATAAAACGTTTCTTTAATCAGAATACTTTAAACCCTTTGGTAATCTCCTCTCCAATCGGTAATGGATTTTTTTATTGAATTCCCGGATAGATTTTCATCCAAAGTTTTTTCGATTAATATAATGAGTTCTTTATCGGGACTAAATCGCAATGCAAATATTTGTTCGTCGTTTAATTGATCCTCAAACTCCTCCAATCTTTTTCCTGTTATTGAGAAATAGCGATATCGTAATTCTAATCTAATAATTCTGTTTTGTAAGGTTAAAGCATAATGCTGACGGAGCATTAAACCCAATCCAAATAGAACAACAAAAATTAGACTTATAAAGATCCAGATTGCTGTATCATTTGATGTAAAAGAAAAATAGATGCTAATAATGAGCAAAATTGTTATTACAGGATAATAAATATAATGATGAGGGGCATAATACCGAATATGATTTTTATAAGATTGTGCTTCCATAATAATTATTTTTTTTAAAGATAGGTAAAACTGTAGTTTTTTAAGTGTTATTTATCAATCTCTTAAGACTTTAAACTTTGAGCAAAAAGTATAAAATACAGTTATTTAGAGTAATACAAACTGAAAGATTTTTTTTATAAAACACTATTAATGTATAGGTAATTAGTAGTTTAGTTAATTGTATTGATGGTTATACAAGATAATATTGTTAATTTTAAGAGAATACTTGAGCATATTATTGGATTTAATTTTATCGATATGAAATTTAAAACTTTACTCAGTTGTTATATTTTTACAATTTTCTTCCTATTTATAAGTGATAAAACATTTTCCCAATGTTTTGAAATTCAAAGTATTTTAGTTGATGCCTGTGATGGTACTGCAGAAGGTTTTAATGAAATGGTCCGGTTTAAAGTAGGGAGTGCACCATTGGATATGAGTACACTAGTGGTTTCTTGGCCCAACAATTCCTGGAAAGGTCTTGTAGAGGATGTTGTAACAGCTTCTAAAGTTGCTCAATTAAACGCCGACATTGTTGCTGCAGGAGGTTGCAGACGGATAATAGAGCCTCCAGGTGGAATAATTCCGGCTAATGCAACAGTTATTCTGGTAACAAGTTTTAATATGAGTCCATCTGCAAACCCATTCGGTCCTTTGTCTGAGGATATTTATATGATATTTCAAAATAATCCAACAACTAGTAGTGGGCATTTTGCCAATTTTGGAGTAGGTCTACGTACTCTCACGATGGCTTTAATTGGCGGTTGTGCTAGGAGTGTTACCTACGATAGAGCATTGCTAACCGATATAAATGGGAATAATGTAGCTGCAGATGGAGCTACAGTTGATTTTACGCCAGCTGGAGTTGCCAGTTATGTAAATTATGGATGTCAAGCACCAATACCTCCTTTTATTGTAAACGCAGGCCCACCAACTTTAACCGCTTGTGCTGGTGCTACAATTGCTTTAAATGGTACTGCACTAGGCGAACAGTCGGTTGCTTGGACATCTCCTGTTGGGACTTTTTCTTCTTCAAATACAACAGTAACCAATTATACAATTCCGCTTGCATCTGGTGGAAGTACTATTGTATTAAAACTAGAAGCGACAAATATTTGTGGAGATAAAATTTCGGATGTTATTAATTTGACGGTAAATTCAAATACAAGGCCAGATTTTGCAACAACACTAACCTTATGTAATGGAGCAACAGCACCAGTTCTAGCAACAACCTCCCCAAACGGAATAACCGGAACTTGGAGTCCTGCAGCAATTGATAATGCAATAAGTGGTAATTATGTTTTTACTCCCACAGCAGGTTTATGTGCTACAACAACTACATTGGCAGTAACGGTTAATCCAAATGTTACGCCAGATTTTGCAACAACACTAACTTTATGTAATGGAGCAACAGCACCAGTTCTAGCAACGACTTCCCCAAACGGAATAACCGGAACTTGGAATCCTGCAGCAATTGATAATACAATAAGTGGTAATTATGTTTTTACTCCAGATGCTGGACAATGTGCCACAATAACTACATTGGCAGTAACGGTTAATCCAAATGTTACGCCAGATTTTGCAACAACACTAACTTTATGTAATGGAGCAACCGCAGCAGTTCTGGCAACGACTTCCCCAAACGGAATAACGGGAACTTGGAGTCCTGCAACAATTGATAATACAATAAGTGGTAATTATGTTTTTACTCCCACAGCGGGTTTATGTGCCACAACAACTACATTGGCAGTAACGGTTAATCCAAATGTTACGCCAGATTTCGCAACAACGCTAACATTGTGTAATGGAGCAACAGCGCCAGTTCTGGCAACGAATTCCCCAAACGGAATAACGGGAACTTGGAGTCCTGCAACAATTGATAATACTACAAATGGCAATTATGTTTTTACTCCCACAGCAGGTTTATGTGCCACAACAACTACATTGGCAGTAACGGTTAATCCAAATGTTACGCCAGATTTTGCAACAACACTAACTTTATGTAATGGAGCAACCGCAGCAGTTCTGGCAACGACTTCCCCAAACGGAATAACCGGAACTTGGAATCCTGCAGCAATTGATAATACTACAAGTGGTAATTATGTTTTTACGCCCACAGCAGGTTTATGTGCTACAACAACTACATTGGCAGTAATGATTAATCCAAATGTTACGCCAGATTTTGTAACAACGCTAACATTGTGTAATGGAGCAACAGCGCCAGTTCTAGCAACGACCTCCCCAAATGGAATAACTGGAACTTGGAGCCCTGCAGCAATTGATAATAGTACAAGTGGTAATTATGTTTTTACTCCCACAGCAGGTCAATGTGCCACTATAACAACATTGGTTGTAACAATTACACCAAGTATTACACCTGATTTTGCAACAACGCTAACATTATGTAATGGAGCAACAGCACCAGTTCTAGCAACGACCTCACCAAATGGAATAACCGGAACTTGGAATCCTGCAGCAATTGATAATACAATAAGTGGTAATTATGTTTTTACTCCCACAGTAGGTCAATGTGCCACTACAACAACATTGGTTGTAACAATCACACAAAGTATAACACCAGATTTTGCTACTACACTAACATTATGTACGGGAGGATCAGTACCAATTCTGGCAACCCGATCTCCAAACGGAATAACTGGAACATGGAGTCCGGCAATAATCAGTAATGCTGTTAGTGGTAATTATGTTTTTACTGCTGCGGCAGGACAATGCGCTACAGGAATCACGCTGAATGTTATTATAAAAGATATTAATTTTTCGACCACTCAGCAATGTATAAATAACGAGTATTTGGTTAAAGTAATATCAGATACAAATTCTTCAGATTATCAATATACCTGGACTAACAATATTGGGAACATTGTAGGGAATAATAGTGCTAATTTCAACTTTACAGATTACGTGAGGAATAATAGTTCAATTACACTTCCACTTGAGTTTAAAGTTACTGTAAGTAATGGAACTTGTCAAAAAGTAGAAACAGTCTTAATTACAGAATATCTATGTGGTGTCCCAACTGCAATTTCTCCTAATGGAGATGGTATTAATGACAACTTTGACTTAACTGGTTTTAATGTTAATGATGTTGAGATTTTTAACCGTTGGGGACGAAAAGTTTACCACTATTCGGGCAAGTATGTTAATGAATGGTATGGTCAGAGTGATGATGGTAAAACACTTCCTAATGGAACTTATTACTATGTTATTAAATCCAATGTTGGCGCTGGTAAAGCAGGATGGGTTTTCATTAGTTATTAAAACAGAAGTTTGTGTATAAAAGAAAAACCTTTAAGGAGGCTCATTTTAGAAACTTTTGTTTTGATTTATGATTTCCATTTATTTTTAGATTCCATACTATCGGCTATAAGTTCGTTTAACCGCTTAATTCTTGTAACTTCTTGTTTTGCGCTCATAACCCAGTTTTTTGATACTTTTTTATAAGAAGGCGCTAATGCCTGAAAGAAATCCCATGCTTTTTCATTGGCTTTAAAAACTTTTTCAAATTCATCAGAAAAGTGAACTTCGTCAATTTCGTGTGTATAAATTCTGGATTTATTCTCTTTTCGCAATTTAAAGCTGGCAATACCTGCAGGTTGCATTAATCCTAGTTCGGTTAAAACTTCTATTTTTTTGATATTTATAGCACTCCAGATACTAGTTGCTTTTCGAGGAGTAAAACGAATAGAATAACTATCTATATCAATCGATCTGCGAACACCATCAATCCAGCCAAAGCAAAGCACTTCATCCACAGATTGTGACCATGTCATGCTAGGTTTACTGCTGTTTACTTTATAAAAACCTACCAGTAATTCGGTTTCATTTTGATGATTTTTGATTAACCATTTTCTAAATTCGGCTTGATTTTCAAAGAATTTTGCTATCATTTAATTTTCTTCTACAAGTTTTTTTATTTCTACTAAAATTGGACTCCAGCCTTCACCATTATTTAATCCTTCACAATATCTTCTTTGACCATCTGCCACTTTTGAGTAATCGCCTTGTGAAACATTCAGAATTGTTTTTCCATTATTTTCGGCCAATTCATAAGTTACATTCAGGTAATTTTCTGGAATATCGACAATTGTTGAATTTGGATCAAAAGTAGAATAAATAAGCTTTTTATTAGGTTCGATACTTACAATATTTCCTTTTACAAAAATAATATCGGTACCTTCATAATTGCCTTGCCAAAGTAGTTTACTCCCAACTTTCCAATCTGAGAGAGCTTCACAACCAAACATATAAATTTTTGTTTTCTTTGGATTAGTTAATGCATCCCATACTTTATGTGCAGGAGCATTTATCTCGATGGTATTATTAATTGTTAATTGGGTCGCCATGATTATTTTGTTTTTGCTTGTTCTATGTGTAAAAAAATTAACACATAGGAACATAAATTTTAAATAATAACCTAAGATGTGTTTTTATAAATCATCTTTGATGTATTATTTAAGCTATGTCACTATGTGTTAACAGAAATAATTAAATAGGATCCTTATTTGCTTTAAGTAAAATAAAGAACTGTTATATATGATTATTCAACAGCTTTTGCAGCTTCCAAAATTAGTTCTAAAACTCCTTTTGGGTGAGAAGCCAAAGAAGCATGACTTGCATCTAAATGAATTATTTTTTTAGGTTTCATTCTGTCGGCCATTTCTTTTTGAGTTACTGGTGGAATCATATGATCGTTATCGGATATCTGATACCAACTCGGTTTTGTTTTCCAGGCAGGTTCACCCGATTCTGCTCCAAAGCAACTACCATGAATAGGTTTTTGAGCTAAAGCCATTGTTAATGTATCTTTTTCGTTTAAATCCTGACAGAAACTTTCGTGGTACTTGTCATATTTAATCCATAAAAAACCTTTACTATCAGGGTAAATATTTGCTCCCCCTGATGGTTGATCTCTGCGTCCGAATATACCACCTAGACTTTCGCCTTTATCTGGTGCAAATGCTGCAATATAAACCAAACCTACTACTTTGTCATGATGCCCAGCGCCACTTATTACCGAACCTCCATAAGAGTGCCCTACCAATAATACTTTGCCATCTTGTGCATCGATTAAATCTTTTGTTTTTTGGATGTCATCATCCAGTGATGTTAACGGGTTTTGTACGCTTCGAACTTTGTAGCCTTCTTTATGCAAAGCCGGAATGATGTGTTGCCAATGGGAACCATCTCCCCAAGCGCCATGAACCAATACAATGTTTAAATCTTTTGTTGCCATGATAAATAATTTTTAAGTTAAAATAATTCGTTTAAAGCATAGGTTTATCTCATTGGGACTTAAATAATAATCACCTATTTGATGAATAGTAGTGTTTTTTTGTAATAAATGCGATAGGAAGTCCGATGCAAAACACCAGTATTAGTATCGATAACAGTAACGGGAAATCTAAATTCTTGGCAGGTAAAACTGGAAATACAATTGGAAGAACAATTAGGTTCATTACTATCCAAACAAAAACACCATATGTAAATCCTGAGAGTAAAGTATTATTCTTTAAAAATGGGATGTATGGGTAAATTATAAGATAAAATAAAGCAAAAAGCACAGCAATTATAAAATGAAACAATAGCCCGTAGTAAAGCACTTTTGGATCTCCGGAATAAGCGTCTTTTTTTAAAATACCACTTGCGATTGATTGCAGAATTTTGGTTGCAGTAGTTTTTTGTAATATAAATGCATAAATAATAATAGAGGTAATAATATCCAATGTGCCTGCAACTAAACCAGATAATAAAACAGTTCCTACTTTTGATTTCATATAAAGACAGTATAAGTTTTGCGCTGAAGATTATAATTAAAATTTACCGATTCGCTAAGCCCTTGAAAATTGCATTTAATTGTTTTGTATGTCTCATTATATGGATAAGTGAGAAATTAATCCATTCATAAATTGTAAATTTTCCAAAAGGAGGAATTTCAAAATTGAGACATGTTAATGTTAAATCATATGTTCCAGAGATATGCAATAATTCTTCTTCTATTTTTTGCAGAGATAAAGTTAGCGAATTTTTATCGTATTCTATATCTGGAGGTATTATGAATTCAGGCGATTGCATTTTTATAGAAAAATCCAAAAAAATAGCTTCGATATCTTTAACTTTTTCATCATGTTTTCGTGTAGTCGGTTCAGTGGGACCACTGCACATTTCGGGATAACCGGAACTTGCCATGATAAGATGTTGTACAACTTGTCCCGCAGTCCAACTTCCTTTATATGGAGCTGTATTAAGTTCGCTTTCGGAGAAAGAAGAAAGTATCTCGTTTAATTGCTCAAACGTCTCAATAATTTTTTTTTGAAGTGCTGATTTCATTTTGTCGATTAATTAAGAAATTATAATATTTTTTTAGAAAGTATATTTTTCATTTTATTATCGATGTTATCCACCATACATTCCCAAAAGGGTCTGTTATGCCGCAGGTTCTCCCATAATCCTGATTGCTTAATTCCATTAACGTTGTTGCTCCAGAGTCTATCGCTTTTTTATAGGTTTCATCGGCATTGGCAACATATATAAATAAGTTTGCTGTTTGTGGTTTCCAATCACTTGTCGCTTCGCTAAACATTATAGTACTTCCGCCAATTGTAACTTCTGAGTGTCTTATTGTTTTTCCATCTTCATGTAATTTGTGCATGCTTGCTGTTAACTGTGCGTCAAAAGCTTTTTTGGTAAAGTCAATAAACTTTTGAGCTCCATTAAGCATTAAATAAGGCATTACCGTTTGATGTGTTGTTGGGATTTCCATTTATTCTATAATTTGCTGATTAATAATAGAATAAAATTACAATATTTAAAAGTTTTAAATGATTAAAAATCAGTTAATTATGTTGTTTTGTGTTATGGGAGTACTTCACACTGATAACCATGAAAATTAAGGAGTTTGATTATTTTTTGATTTGAAATCATCAAATCATCAATCCGTAAAATTTTGTCACAATCTTCCAAGTCAAAATTAATACGACTATTTGGAAAATGTTCAAGAAGTTTTTCAACAATCATTTTGGATTGCTCTACTTCCTGAACATTTGTTTTGAAAACTTCTATCATTGATTTTCTAATTTATAACTAAATGCCTTTGTGATTCAGTAGTTTGTGATAATTGATGTATGAGATTATCAAAATTACCAGAAAGATTAATGGGAAGAATACTTGAAAGCCAATTCCGTCTACAGAAAAATGGCTTATTGAAGCAAATATAAAATCGAAAGCAAAACCGGCATAAGCCCATTCTTTAATACGATTTGGGATTGTTGGGATTACCAATACAAGTACGCCCAAAATTTTAAAGACAACCAATGCATTGCCAAAGTACTCAGGATAACCTAGATGTCTGATTCCTTCTTTGGCAAGTTCTGTTTGAGATGTAAAGGCTGCCATGACTCCTTCGAATAAGAAAATGATAATAGTAGTTACCCAGAAAATAATTTTTGTTGATTTCATTTTGTTAGCTTTTAGATTGGTTATTAATTACTTATGTAAATTTACAACTATTCTTTTCTCATTAAATACGTATTTACGACTATTTAAGGGGCATATACGACAATCATTTTTTATCATTAAAGAATAAAGGTTTATGCCACAGATTAGAAGGATTTTTGATAAAATAGAGTATTTACTCAATTTGTTTTGTTGCAATCTTGTCTCTCTGTGGCGGAGTCGGAGGATCATTTCGTGGAAAAAAATTAACCGCAGAGTCCGCAGTCCCGAAGCCTCGGGATACGCAAAGACCACAAAGTTTTGCAACTTTTTAATCTTTATAATTTGTGGCAAAAACATAAAACTTAATTTTACTTAATCTCTTAATGATTTAAAGTTTTCACTCACTTTTTAAAACGTAATTTTTTATAATAAATAAGTCTTCAAAGCCAAGTTTAGTGTAGATGCCTTTTCCCATTACGGATGCTTGTAGTAATGCATACTCGGCTTTTAAATCTATAGCAATATTGAGTGCATATTTCATGATTTCTTCGGCAAAACCTTTTCTTCTCATTTCTGGGATTACGCCTACGCCATGGATTCCGATGTTGTTTTCGGTTTGGAATAGCATAAAAGTTCCTATTGACTGGTTCTGGTAAGTTACTAAGTGAAATTGTACTTCGTTGTAATTATGTATTAGAATCTCTTTACTAATTACATAGCCAAATGCATTTGGATATAAATCGGCCCAGATTTTTGCCTCTTCTGCATTCCAAATACGTTTAAATTCTAATGTGTTTTGTAGCTCAAATGGTTTGTCTAGTTTTAATGCCATTGCCACTTGTTCTGTTTTTTTGACCAAGCCTTTGGCTTCTAGAATTTCATTAGAATTTGTTCCGTAGATATCCCAATACGGAATCACCAAATTAGGATTGGCTTGTAGTGTTTCAATTGCTTTTTCGGCACTACCTAATGTAAGGTCTTGGTTGAACCACAATTTATTGGGCCAACCGGAGTTTTCTATTTTACAATATTCGAAAGTATCTTTTTTATGGTTTGATTGAAAAGGTGTTCCTACTGTTTTCCATAAACGGGTAAGATTACTAATATTGTCTGCGATTAAGTTTGCTTTTTCTTTCATTTCGATACTATTTATAGCGGAATATAAAACAAAGATAAGTCTAGTGTTTTACTTGGATCTTTACATATGTTGATTTAGCTATTTATCTAAACTTTTCCGTATTCGGCTTAATTGGGTTGGCGTAATTCCAAGATGTGATGCTATATGGAGTAGGGGAATCCGATGCGAAATATCGGGATGTTTGGCTAAAAGGTTGAGGTATCTTTCGGTTGCATTTTGCATAACCAGTGAAATTTCCCGTTGTTCTTTTTCGATTACCCAATTTTTTTCGAGATAAGCGATATAATAATTTTTTAAATCGTCGTTTTGATTAATTAGTTCTCTGTATTTCTTGTAGTTTATAGCGATAAGAATACAATCTTCTAATGCTTCGATTGTAAAATCGGATGGAGTTTGCTGCAATAACGAAACTTTTGAACCTGCAAAAGAACCTTCAAGAAAGATATTCTTATTATAAATATTGCCTTCGTTATCTGTAATATAAGCTCTTAATGCTCCTTTGCATATAAAGTGGATTTCTTTGGCAATCTGTCCATTATTTAATAGAATTCCTCCTTTTTTTAAGAATTGAAACTCAACGATATTCTCTATTAATTTCCAAGATGCTTCGGTAATCAGAGCATAGCTTTGGAAATTTAATTTTAAATCGTTGCTATATTTATCTTTATTGAATGTCATTTTGTAGTTTTTCGACTTATCAAAAATAAGAAAATAAAATGGCTTGTGGGTAAATGGTACGCTGATGATGCGGATTCGCTATCGCGAAAACGCGGATTTACACGGATTTTTTTTATTACTGCTGGTTACTCACATTACTGGTCTTCGACTCAGACTGACATATGTGATTATGATTGCTGAGTTTCTTGTGTGACTTCTCGTTCCTCGAAGTGACAAGACTTGCTGTGCGAAGTCTGCCGACTTCGTACCCGTTCCAATTTTTTTACAACTTTAGATTATTGTTGTCGGTACGAAGTCGGGAGACTTCGTACAGCGAACTTCTTTAGCCAGGAAAAGATATAGTGTACAGCAGGGAAACTAACACATTTTTAAAAACTGTTAGGATAAGATTAGTGTTTTACTTTTTTTGCTTTTAGTTTTCTCCATTGAGCTATTGGAATAATATCACCGGAAACGACTTCATTTACATAGATATCATTGCAATTTTTCTTATTTACATAAAAAAGATTGTAGGTTTCCCATCGGGTTTCGCCATTATAACCTGTGGCAACTTCAAAATAGGATTTGTTTTTAATGATTTTATCATCAGTCATATAGGAAACTCCTTTTGTGTGATTTGAAATGGAATCAATATATTTTTGCTGCAATTGTACTTCTTTTAATTCTGAAATCACTTGTATCGCCTGATCTTCGGTTCCGCAAGTTGAGTTTGTTTTGCTTTGGGCAATACAGTTGATAAAAATCAAACAAAAAAGCAGGTTGTAAATGAGTTTCATATTGGTTATAGTTTATTAAAAATGATGCTATTAATAACTACAAAAGTATATTTTATATCTGATTTATTATGGTTTGTTTCTTCTAAATTTTGCTTTTTAGCCCTGATGGAAACGGCATCCTTTTATGGCGATCCCGACACTTCGGGATGCCATAAAAGATATAGTGTACAGCAGGAAATAGCTCCTCATTCTACTAAATTATAACTGTTTTTGGATAATAAAAAAACGCTGCAAAACCTAAGTCTTGCAGCGTTCCCGCCTCAAATTAATAATAAAACCTTATTATTTCCATCCTCCGCCAAGTGCGCGATATAATTCGGTATTGGCAGTTAATTGTTCGCGTTTAATATTGGCTAGTTCCAACTCGCTTTGTAGTATATTAGCTTGTGCTGTAATTACTTCGAGATAGTCTGCCATTCCGTTTTTAAACAACATAGTCGAGTTGGTTATCGCTTGTTGCAACGTTTTTACGCGTTCTTTAAGAAAGAATTGTTGTCTTTCTAGTTTTTCTATTTTTACTAATGCGTCTGATACTTCGCTTACAGCAACTAGTACCGATTGTCGGAAGTTTAATACTGCTTTTTCTCTTTCGGCTTTGGCAATATTGTATTGTGTTCTTATCTTTTTGCTGTTTAATAAGGGTTGTGTTAATCCGCCTATTGCTGTTCCGAATAATGAAGCTGGTATATTAAACCAATTGCTTGTTTCGAAAGAATTTAAACCTCCGTTTGCTGTAATTTTAAGCGATGGGTATAGGTTTGCTTTTGTAATCCCTACGCTTGCATTTGCTTTAACGAGGGCTAATTCGGCACTTTTTACATCAGGTCTTTGTCTTACTAATGAAGATGGAATACCTGATTTTAAATTCTCTTTTAACGCAATTGAATTTAGCGTAATTGTTCTCTCTTTAGAACTAGGAAATGTTCCTGTTAATACACTCAATGCATTTTCCTGAATTGCAATATTTTGTTCCAATAAAGGGATTAGTTGTGCTGCAATTAGTTTTTGTGCTTCCGATTGCTGAATGGCTAATGACGTTACCTGACCAGCATCGTATTTTAACTTGATGATGAAGGTTGTACTATCATTTAATTTCAGGTTCTTTTTGGCAATTTCTAATTGTGAATCTAGCATTAATAGGTTGTAATATCCTTTGGAAACATTAGATACTATGGTTGTTTGCAATGCTTTTTTTACTTCTTCGGATTGAAGATATCCTGCATAGGCACTTTTTTTCTGACTACGGATTTTACCCCAAATATCTGCTTCCCATGATAGTCCGATTCCTGCCGAATAATCCTCGATATGGTTTGTTTGTAAGGCCTGACTTAAGTTATGACCTGTAAAACTATTTTCGGATGGTCGATTGGTATTTGCACTCACAAGAAGATTTAGCTCCGGAATATTTCCCCATTTTGCCTGCGTTAATTGATATTGTGCAATTTCAATATTTTTGGTTGCAATTTGCAAATCATTATTTTTTGTAATGGCACTGTCTATCAGTTTTACGATGTCTTTCTCTGTAAAGAAGCTTTTCCATTCCAAATTGGCAATACTTGTTGTATCGCTTGAAGCGGATGCATTCCTGAAAGTATCAGGAAATGCATCTTTTGGAACTTCGATATCCTTCGAGACTTTACAGGATATGAATGTTGTGATTAAAAGGACCGCAACAACTGTTTTGGTTATATAATTTTTCATTTTATATGGTATCATTAATTTTTTTGACATTTATCTTCTGGCGCTTCAAGTGCTTTTGAAACTTTCCAGGATATTAATGTAAAGACAACAAATACTGTTATCAGAACTGATGTTATATAATTTTCCATTTTTTATTTTTCTTCGTTATGAATTACGGCTAATGATTTTCCAGAAACCTTTTCTTGTAAATGTTGGAATACGATAAATAAAACCGGGATGATTAATACCCCTAGGATTACTCCTGAAATCATTCCGCCGGCTGCACCGATACTTATCGAATGGTTACCCATTGCAGATGGTCCTGTGGCGCTCATCATCGGGATTAATCCCACGACAAATGCTAGTGATGTCATGATAATTGGTCGTAGCCTTAGTTTTGCTGCTTCTATAGATGCCGCAACCAATGATTTACCTGCTTTTCTTCGCTGTGAGGCAAACTCGACAATAAGAATCGCATTTTTGGCCAATAAACCTATAAGCATGACTAGGGCAACTTGTACGTAAATGTTGTTTTCGATTCCTGTTAATCCGATTGCTACAAATACTCCAAATATTCCCACTGGGATAGATAGAATTACTGCCAATGGCAAGATGTAGCTTTCATACTGTGCTGCAAGTAGGAAGTAAATGAACACAAGACATAATAGGAAAATCGTTGTCGATTGACCTCCTGAAGAAATTTCTTCGCGTGTTTGTCCTGAGAATTCATAACTATAACCTGCGGGTAATTGCTGTGCAGCAACTTCCTCAATTGCTTTAATGGCATCTCCGGAACTAAATCCTGGTTTTGGGATTGCATTTATCGAAATCGAGTTAAACAAGTTGTATCTCGATGCAGTTTCGGAACCATAGATACGAGTTAGTTTTACCAAAGTATTGATTGGAACCATTCCGCCATTTTTGTTTTTTACAAAAACATTATTGATTGATGATGGTTCAGCTCTATCATCGATGTCTGCCTGAACAACTACTCTGTAATATTTACCAAATCGATTAAAGTCGGATGCTTGTGCACTACCAAAATAAGCTTGCATGGTTTGTAAAATGTCTTTTACATTCACGCCCAATTGATCTGCTTTTTCATCATTTATATCCAATTGTAATTGTGGATAATCGGCTTTGAAACTGGTAAAGGCTACTGCAATTTCTGGTCGTTTCATTAATTCTCCAATAAAAGATTGAGAGATTCCACTGAATTTATCCAGTTTACCACCTGTTTTATCCTGAAGTACCAAATCCAACGCTTCTACGTTGCTGAAACCAGGAACTGTAGGAAAGCTGAATACGAAGAAACTACCCTTTGAAATGGCTCCCAATTTACCTTGAACATCTGCCATTATTTTATTAATGTCTTTGATTTCTCCACGTTCCTCATTTGGCTTAAGTAATACAAATATTACTGCAGATGATGGACTTGTTGAGTTCGTTAACAAGTTAAAACCTGAAATTGCTGTTACAAATCGTGATGCATCTAATCCTCTTAACGTATTTTCGGCTTCAGTCATTACTTTCTGAGTTCCATCTAATGATGTTCCTGATGGTGTGTTTACCGCAATGGCAATAAAACCTTGATCTTCTGTAGGGATAAATCCTGCAGGAGTAGTTTTTACCATTAATATTGTTGCTGCTGTTATTACTGCTAATCCTCCTAAACTAACCCATTTGTTGCGTATTAAGAATCTTAAACTACCTACGTAACGGTTTGTTAAGGAATTAAAACTCTTGTTGAAACCTGTAAAGAATTTTTCTTTGAATCCTTTTTTAGCTTCTGGATTATCTCCGTGTCCTGCATGGTTATCTTTTAAGAATAAGGCTGCTAGGGCAGGGCTTAATGTTAATGCATTTACTGCCGAGATTACAATTGCAATTGCCATTGTAAAGGCAAACTGACGATAGAAAACTCCTGTTGAACCTTCCATGAAACCTACTGGTAAGAATACGGCTGCCATTACTAAAGTAATCGAGATAATTGCTCCAGTGATTTCGTGCATCGCTTCGCTCGTTGCTACTTTTGGCGATAAATGTTTGTGTTCCATTTTGGCATGCACCGCCTCGACGACGACAATCGCATCATCGACAACAATACCAATTGCTAAGATTAAAGCAAATAGCGTTAATAAGTTTATCGAAAAGCCAAATAGCTGCATGAAAAAGAACGTACCCAAAATAGCCACAGGAACTGCAATTGCAGGAATTAATGTAGATCTAAAATCTTGTAAGAAGATAAATACCACTATAAATACTAGTATAAAAGCTTCTACCAAAGTGTGTTTTACCTGATCTATAGATTGATCTAATGAAACTTTTGTGCTATAAAAAACATTTTGTTTTATTCCGGCAGGGAAATTTTTAGCCGATTTTTCCATCAGCTTATTAATTGCTATCTGAATTTCATTGGAGTTTGATCCTGCTAACTGGATAATACCAATTACTACACCTTTTTTACCATTTAAACGAGTTAAACTATTGTATGAATAGGCTCCAAGTTCTACTCTTGCTACGTCTTTTAAACGAAGTATGGATCCATCTGCGTTTGCACGTATAGCAATATTTTCATATTCTTCGGGTTTTGTTAATTTCCCTTTGTATTTGATAACGTATTCAAAAACTTCTTTACTTCGTTCTCCAAATTTACCTGGAGCCGCTTCTAAACTTTTATCCTGGATAGCTTTCATCACCTCATTTGGGGTAACCTGATAGGTAGACATTTGTGTTGGGTTTAACCAAACACGCATAGAATAATCTCTTACACCACCAAATATACTTGCAGATCCTACTCCCGGAATACGTTTAATTTCTGGAATAATATTGATTTGTGCATAATTGGCAACAAATGTTTGGTCATATTTAGTTTCGTCTTCGGTATATAAACCAATACCCATGATAAAACTATTTTGTTGTTTGGCAGTGGTAACACCTTGCTGTACAACCTCTGTAGGTAATTGGCTTGTTGCTTGTGCAACCCTGTTTTGCACGTTTACTGCAGCCTGATCGGCATTAGTACCCAATTTAAAGAAAATTGTAATAGCTAGTGTGCCATCATTACTGGCTGTTGAGCTCATGTAGGTCATGTTCTCCACACCATTTATAGACTCTTCGAGTGATGGAGCAACAGAACGCAATACCGTTTCTGCACTAGCCCCCGGATAAACTGCCGTTACCAAAACCGATGGCGGCGCAATATCGGGAAACTGTTGTAAAGGCAATTTTGTAAGTCCAAGTACTCCTAATATCACCAATAAAATGGAAATAACAGTTGCCAGTACAGGTCTTTGTATAAATATTTTGAACATTTTTCGTGTAATTATTTTTTGTTAATTATTTGGGCAACTTTAGTTGGTGTTGATTTCTCAGGCTGAATTACCTGTCCTTCCTGAAGTTTGTCGATACCACTTAATACGATTTGGTCACCAGATTTTACACCATCTTTAATAAGATAATCTGTTCCTGATTTTCCGATAATCGTAATTGGCATTTTGTTAACCTTGTTTCCTTTGTTTAATGTATAAACGAAAACTTTATCCTGCATTTCTATAGTAGCAGATTGTGGAACCAAGATTGCATCGTCATGCTGAATCCCCAAACGGATTTTTCCTGTATTTCCAGAACGTAAAGTTCCGCTAGCATTAGGGAAAGTCGCTCTAAGTGTTATTGCACCAGTGTTTTTATCAAATTGACCATCAACCATATCAATTTTTCCTAATTGAGTATAAGCATTTCCATCGGCTAGTATTAAAGAAACAGGAGGTAAGTTTTTTATTTTATCACCAATTGTATTTCCGGAATATTGCGATTTAAAGTTGATGAAATCTGTTTCTCCTAATGAGAAATAAGCATATACTTCATGAACATCTGATAGTTTGGTTAATGGTTCAACATCTGATGCTGAAACTAAACTTCCTTGTTTTTTAGGAAGTCTTCCTATGTAACCACTTACAGGTGCTGTGATTGTAGTATAACTCAAATTAATTCTGGCAGATTCTACCATTGCTTTTGCTTGCTCAATAGTAGAAGCAGCAATTCTGTGAGAAGCTTTTGCAGTTTTTAACTGATAGTCAGAAACTACTTTGTTTTGTACAAGAGGAGTTAATTTGTCAATTTCCAATTGTGCGTTAATCAATGCTGCTTCGGCTCCGTGAAGGTTTGCGAGTGCATTGTTAAGTTGCTCACGGAAAGGGCGTTCGTTTATTTTAAATAAAGATTGTCCTTTAGAAACGTAAGCACCTTCATCTACAAAAACACGGTCTAGGTTTCCACTTACTTGTGGACGGATTTCTACATCAATTGTTCCTTGTATCGAAGCAGGATATTCAGAATCTGTAGTTGCATCTGCATTTTTAATTGCAAGTACTGGTAATAATGGGGCAGGAGCAGCGGGTGCTTGAGCCTTATCTGCACATCCTATTACAACTAAGGCAAGGATGATACTGGTTAAGATTACATTTTTCATTTTAGTTTTAATTTTAATTTGTTGGACATTTGAGTTATTTGTATTCTGATTGGGTTTTGTATTCTTGTGATTCGCTTTTAATTGCATTAAATTTTCTAACATTGTTAAGTAAATTGCTGTAAAAATCCATATAATTATTCCTTCCAGTTATATGATACTATAATTGGTATTAAATTATTTATCACTGTTAAGTGAAGTGGCAAAAAAATCAATTTATCCTTCGACTCTGTTATGAGCGACTATTAATTGAAAATTATGGTATTAAATTACTGTATTAAATTTTCTAACGTTGTTAAGTAGAATGATAAAAAAAAACTTCTTTGGTTTTTCTTTAATTCAACTTAGAATAATAAAATTTGGTCCAAAATTACTACATTAAATTATTTATCAGCGTTAAGTGAGCATTAAATTTTTTTTAACGTATTGATTTTATGATTCCACCAATAGCATCTTTTAAAATTTGCGTATTGATTGTTTCTAAAACTTCACTTTTGTTAATGATATTGATTGAAATTAATCCGTGAATAACAGAAAAGAAAGTAAAATACTTTTGTTTTATTACTTCTTCAGTTGGTTTGCTATCTTTCATTATTTCGGCAATAACGGCAACAAATAATTTGTAGGGTGCTTCAGAAGCCGAACATCGTTCGTTACAACAAGTCATTTGCACTCCAAACATTAATTGATACATTTCGGTATCGGTAAATGCAAAATCCCAATATGCCATCCACATTGCTTCAAGCTGTTCCTCAGGATTATCGTATTTGTTTCTAGCTTTTTCTAGTTCAATGGTTAATTTTACAAAACCTCTACCTGTTAGTTCTTGTAATATTGCTTCTTTGTTAGAAAAGTATTCATAAATGATTGGGGCAGTATATTCAATCTTATCAGCGATTTTTCGCATACTAAGACCTTGCCAACCTTCATCTTTTACAATAGTACAGGCAGCATCCAGAATGTTCTTTCTGGTTTCTTCTTTTTGTCTTAAAATTCGATCTTTGCTTGCCATTTTTATAGAGTATTAAATTGTTTAACACCGTTAGGCAAATGTATGGCAATTTTTAGTATTACAAAATAATTCTTTCATAGTTTTTTTTTATCGTGTGATAAGTAATTTTTAAGACTGAACAATTTTATCGCTCTGGAGGTAGCTTAATCCCCGTCCAGCCTGATGATTTTTAAAATTTAGATTATGAATAGAAGGTCAAAAAGGATTTACTGAAATTAATAATTAGCTCTTTATTGACTCTAAAAATTGAATTATTTCGGTTTTCATAGTCGTCAATCCGGGTTCTTCATAAGGTGCATGTCCACAATTTTCTAATAAAACTAACTTTTTTGGACAATTTAGTCTATCATAAAATGGTTTACTGGTTGCTAATGTTGTCCAGTTATCTTTATCGGGTTGAAGAAATAAAAGGGGGGCAGAAGTATAATTTTCAGGTTCTATTGCGGGAGTAAAGTTCATATATGTTCTTAGAAAACGTAATTTTACTTTACTTCCTCCAGCTAGTTTATCATTCGAAAATACTTTAGAAAAATTACTATCATTTGTTATTTTCTCCATTTTGCAAAGCCATTTTATAGGGAGTTTAACAGAATCCAAAATTAACTTGAAAGCATTACTTAATGGTAATCCAATTCTACTTAAAAACATATTCGTTGCCAAATCATCCTTCACTTTTTGAGAACGTGGATCTGCCAATGTCGTAACTATAATTCCTTTTACATTTTTATTTTTTGCAGCAACCTGATAAGCTAACATTCCGCCAACGCTAAGACCAAATAATATTATTGGTCTACTATCTTTTATTAGTTCCTGATCTATAAAATCAGAAATACAATCTATCCAAACCGAATAATCAATATTTACATTCTTTGGATTTTTTGTTAGTCCGTAGCCAATTAAATCCGGTGCAACATATTCATAACCTTGATTGTGCAAGAAGTTACCAAACAATCCAATTACTCTTCCGTTCCCACCAGCACCATGAAGAATGATTACTTTAAATGGAGAATCTGCATTTTTCATCCGATCCAAATGAATAGCATAGTCTTTCCATTGCCAATATTCTTCTGTTGGAAGTTTATTGTCTTTATATTGCAAATCTTCGGGTAAAAAAAGATTGTACTTTTTCCAATAGGATGTTTCGCTGTAATAATTCATTCGTTTAAGATAATAAAAAAGGTATAAAGTGGGAAGTAAAATATGGAAGATGTGAGAAGAAAGATTTTAAAAGAAAGATGTGAGAAACTAGAAGTAAGATGTGGTATATTCCGCATGTTTGTAGGTGTACAGCAGCGCGTCTTCGCAATCAAAATCACACATTATACTAAAGACAAAATAGGTGGTTTCTTGGGGAGTTTCTTACTACTTACCACTTTTCTCTGCGTTTACTTTATGAAACTTTACAAAATAATTCTCTTAATAATACCTACAAGGTCAAAAAAAGACCTTGCAGGAAATCAATCTTTCAATCTACTTCACGAAACTCATTGAAATAATCTTTTCGTTTACACTTTCGTAAAAGGGAGTTGGGATTTCGTGTTTCTTGCAATTTTCGATAACGTAATCTACTAAGAATTGTTTCTCTGTTTGATTGTTGTTTTCGAAATCCAATTGTAAAGATGATTTAGATTCAAATGGAAATTTAGTCAATAAATCTTTAGAAGTTTCAATGTCTTCATTTGTCAAGCTGATATTATTTTTGCTGGCAAGCGACTGAATTTCAATCATCATATTTTCGAGAATATGCATTAGGTTTTTATCTTCCAGAAGTTGACCAAATGAAACATTGTAAGCTGTTGTTATTGCCGCAACTGGAGCTACAAAAAGGTATTTTTTCCAAAGTATTTGATCGATGTTTGGGACATAAGTAATGTCTAAACCACCTGCTGTTAATAAATCAATTAACGATTTATTCTCTTCTCCTCCAACAAAAATTTTCCCAGGTCCTCCAACATGTTGAATATATCCTGGTTTTTTTACATTGGAAGCTACATAAATACAACCTTCCGTAATTTTCCCTAGTTCTGGTAATGTTTTTCGAATGATTTCTTTGGCATTTACAACATTTTGTAAAGTGATTATAATAGTGTCGGCACTTATACAATCTTTATAAGTAGCTAATATTTCGTTTACCGAGTAGGATTTGCTTGTGATTATAAGTACATCCAAGATTCCAATTTCGGCTGGATTATCTGATACTAAATCAGGGAATATAGTTTCTTTTGTACCTTTAGATTCAAATATTAATCCGTCTTTTTGAATGGTGTTTTTAGTTTCGCCTCTGCAAATGAATATTATTTTGGTAGTACTGTCTTTATATTTTTTTGCCAATGGAGCGCCAACAAATCCGCCGATTCCACCAATTCCAAGAATTCCTATTTTTATTGTATCCGAGTTCATCTTTTAGTATTTAAGGTTTAAATTATTGATGCAAAGTAAATAGGTTTACATTTATTAAATGATGTAAAAATATAGGTTATATTTGTAAAATTTAAGGATTATGAGAGATACCTTTTTTATATACAAAGATTTCGAAATTTATTCGGTTGAAGAACTCACTTGGAAGAAAGAAGTGCACAGGCATAATTTCTTCGAGTTATTATATATCGAATACGGAACGGGTAATCATATCCTAAATTCGATTCATCATAATTATAAAGAACACGATATTTATTTGCTTACGCCAAAAGACTATCATTCTTTCAAAACATTAGAACCTACAAAGTTTCATTGCTTGCGTTTTCTTCCTAATTTCTTTTCGAATAAAAAAGAAATTGAAGAAATCGAGAAGCTATTTTATTATCATAATCTGCTTAATGGGAATTTGATTTTCTTAGAAGATGATAAAGCATTCTGTGAATTGGTTATTTTGAAAATATTAGATGAAGTAGGAAAGCAAAAAGGGCAGAATGAAATCATAATTAAAAGTTTGATGATGTCGCTTATTCAAATAATTAGGAGGAATGCGAGTATTAATGAAAGCAATCTAAATATCCAAACTACCGAAATTTTAAAGATAGATACTATTTTAAGTTACATCCGTTCGAATATTGCGAATCCTCATTTGCTAAAGAAAAAAGAAATAGCCAGTCACTTTAATGTTTCTATAAACTACATTGGGGAATATTTTAAAACCCATTTAAATATAACTTTAAGAGATTATATTGAGCGAACTAAACTAAAAGTTGTAACCGAAAAATTAAGCAAAAGCAATCTGACTTTCTCTGAGATTAGTAATGATTTAGGGTTTATAGATAGTAGTCATTTTAATAAATTCATCATGCGAAGTACAGGTAGTTCTCCATCTGAGTTTAGGAAGAAGTTAATTGTTTAGGTGCAGAGGTATAGAGTTACAAAGGTACAGAGGTATAGAGGTGCAGAGGAACAAAGGTTTAAAGATTTTCTGTAGAGGCGCATAGTAGTGCGTCTTTAGCATATAGTAAAGGAACGCGGATGACACGGATTCGCTTAGGCGAAAACGCGGATAAAAACGGATTTTTAAAAATTAAAAAATCTATTTAATCTAGATTTCTTTGTCTATATGCCTATAATAAACTATAATCTAAAAAAATCCGTTTTTATCTGCGTCTTTCCTTTAGGAAATCCGCGTCATCCGCGTTCCATTTTTAGGCAATCTAGGCAATGCAAAAAGGGATTTAGGTATAAAGGCGCAAAGGAAAATAAGAAGCGGATTACATGGATTTGGTTTTTATATATTGAATCAAATTAATTCGAGAGAATTTGTGTAATTCGTGGCAAAAAACTAGATATTATATAATAAAAAAAACACCTTTAAACATTGCGCTTAAAGGTGTTTTTAAAATTTAATTTATTCAGATTATGAATCTGTTTTATCGGTATCTTTTTTACGATATACCAAATAAAATACTTGTGGTAATACAGTTAAAGATAAAATCATACAGGTTATTAATCCTCCTACAATCATAATTGCCAATGGTTTTTGTACTTCTGATCCCATTCCTGTTGATAATGCAGCAGGTAATAATCCGAGAGATCCCATAAGAGCAATCATTACAATAGGACGAATACGACTATAAATACCATTTGAAATCGCATCTTTTAGATGCATTCCCGCTCGCATATTTTCTCTAATGATTCCTATGAGGACAATACTATCAATTGCACTAACTCCAAAGAGAATAATGAAACCGATTCCCGCCGATATTCCAAATACAGTTCCCGTAACCCAAAGAGATAGGAAACCACCAATAAAAGCATATGGCATTGCACTTATTGCAACCAAGGTATCTTTGAAATTACCGAAATTGAAATACAATAAACATAAAATCAATACTAATACAACGGGAACAATCATCGCCAATTGTTTTGAAGCTCTTTCTTTGCTTTCAAATTCTCCTGCCCATTTCATTACATTTTCCTTAGGTAGTTTTACTTCTGCAGCCACTTTTTTCTGTGCTTCATCAATTGTGCTTCCTAAATCTCGACCTTCGATACTAAAACCTACAGCAATATATCGACTGTTTCCTTCACGATAGATGAATGTTGGACCAGTTTTATACTCTACGGTAGCGATTTCTTTTAAAGGAACCTTTTTGCCGTTCATGGTTGGAATAAGAATATCTTCAATTTTTTCTTTCGAGTCACGATATTCTTTTTCGAATCGCAATGTAATATCAAATATCTTTTCGTCATCATAAAACTTGGTTGCTGCTTGTCCACCAATTGTCATTCGGATTACAGCTTGCGCATCGGCTGTTGTAATGGCATAACGCGCCATTTTTTCGTCATCAAGTTGGATTCTTAATTCAGGTAAACCAATGTTTTTATATACATTAATATCTTCAATTCCTCTAACATCTTTTATAGATTTGGCGACTTTTGCAGCCATTTCCTCGAGTTGGAAAAGGTCATTTCCGAATATTTTTATAACAAGAGGACTTTTCACACCGGCGACATATTCTTCTACATTATCTTGAATCGGCTGACTGAAACCAAATCCTATTCCGGGATACACGTCCAGCTCCTTCTTAATTTCGGCGATTAAGTCCTCTTTACTAATTTTACGTTTCCATTCATCCTGATGCAATAATTCAATATGCAATTCGATATTAAAGAAACCTGTTGGATCAGTACCATCATTTGGTCGTCCTGTTTGGGTAAGTACAAATTTTACTTCTTCAAATTTCCTTATTTTCCCCTTCATTTCTTTCGTAAGCCTAACAGCTTCATCAAGATTTATACTGTTGGGTAAAGTCGCTCGCACATAAATTGCTCCTTCGTTTAGCTTAGGAATAAATTCGGAGCCATAGAATGCAAATTTTGCACAACATACAGTTAGTAATATCAAGAAACCATATAATGTTGCTTTACGATTTCGAGTACTCCATTTAAAAAGTTTAAAAAGGTTTTCTCTAAAGAAACGCGAAATCATATTTTCTTTCTCTACAATATTTTTGGTCAACATTACTTTACACATTGCTGGTACATAAGTAAGTGACAAAATCAATGATCCTAATAGCGCATAACTTAATGTAAAGGCTAGGGGAGAGAACATTTTTCCTTCCACTTTAGTGAAAGAAAATATTGGCATCAACGCAACAATTAAAATAATCAATGCAAAGAAAATATATGTAGCTACACTACCTACACTTCTCTTGATAAGTCCCATTTTACTCATGCTATTAAAGCGTTCCATTCCCACTTTATGAGCCTTCTTCTCGAGCGAGACGAATACTTGCTCGACAATTACGAGCGTTCCTTCCAGTAATAAACCGAAATCGAGCGCTCCCATAGATATTAAGTTGGCTGGTAATCCCTGAATTCGCAACATTATAATTGCAAATAAGAATGAAAGAGGAATTACAGATGCTACAATCAACGATGTACGCCAATTGTAAAGGAAAATAAACACGATTAAGGAAACAAGTAATATACCTTCGATAAGGTTTTTTGTAACTGTTTTTACGGTTGTATTTACCAATTCGGTACGGTCAATAAACGGAACAATTTTTACATTATCCGGAAGAACTCTTTCATTAAGTTCGTTTAAACGGCTTTTAAGCCTCTTTATAACCTCACCCGGATTTTCTCCACGTAACATAACTACGATGCCTTCTACGACATCATCATCGCCTTGTAAACCTACTTGCCCTAGTCTGGGCTTGGCAGAGATACTAACTTCGGCTACGTGTTTTACCAGTATTGGTGATGATCCTTTGGTTTCGATAAGGATATTACCGATATCTTCTACTTTATTGATTAGTCCAACTCCTCTTACTACATAAGCCTGGTCACCACGTTGTATTACATCTCCACCTACGTTTACATTACTTTTGGAAACGGCTTCATAAACATCCAATGCAGATAGATTGTAATTTTCCAGCTGTGTAGGATTAATTTTTATTTCGAATATTTTCTCTTCACCACCAAAACTTACCACATCGGCAACACCAGGTACAGATATCAATTCTCTCTCGATTACCCAATCCTGAATGGCTTTTATTTCCTTAATTGGTAAATCACTTTTTATAACATACCTGAATATTTCGCCTGTTGCCCCGGATGGTGGCTCAATGTCTACATCGGCTCCTTCTGGGAGATCCAATCCGTTAAGGCGATTTGAGGCATATTGCTGTGCGTAAAAATCATCTACATCATCATCAAATAATACGGTAACAACTGATAATCCAAAAAGCGAAATAGAGCGTACTTCGGCTTTTTTAGGAATGGTATTCATTTGTTTTGAAATCGGAAGTGTGATAAATTTCTCCACTTCTTCGGCACTTCTTCCTGGCCATTGTGTAATTATCCTTGCCCGGGTATTAGTTACATCGGGAAAAGCTTCTATAGGTGTATGGATATAGCTTACTATACCGGCGACTAGTAATATAGCTGTCAGGAAAAAAACTATAAGTGAGTTTTTTAGCGAGAAAGCAACTAAGCCTTGTACAAATTTTTTCATGTCTTGTATTGTGTTTATCCGTTTTTATGGAGGATACTTAGTTTTTTAATCTTTCGTGAATTAACAAGTGATTTTTAGTAATAACCATTTCACCTTCTTTAACTCCTTTATCAAAATAAATCCAGTTGTTATTTTTTATAACAGGATTAATTTCTCTGGTTTCGATTGTACAATCATCTTTATAGATTAAGATATAATCACGATTGTTATCAAAAATGGCTGCTTTTGCAGGAACTGCTGCCAGCATTTCGCCACCTATACTTTTGTCGATAACGATGTCTGCAGTCATTCCGGGTTTCAATTTTAAATTCTTGTTTTCCATAACAATTCTTGCCTTTAGAACATGCTCATCGGCATCAAAAACTTTAGCAAGCATTGTGATTTTTCCTTTAAAAACTTCACCGGGATAAGCGGGTGTTGTAACATCTACTAGCATATTCTCGGTTACATTTTTCAGATTACTGGTATAAACATTTACCAATACCCAGATTTCTTTTAAATCAGAAATTGTAAAAAGAGGATCGCTACCATCGGTTATTTGCATTCCCGGGCTAATGTTTTTGGCAACTACGTATCCTTCTGTTGGTGCTTTTATCTGAAAAACGGCTCTTTCGCTACTAGCGCTGAACATAGCAAGATTTGCTTTTACGTTTTCCAAAGATGATTTTAAAACATCCAATTCACTTTGTGCTTGCATTAGGTCTTTTTGTGAAGCGATACCATCATCAAACATTGATTTTGTCGATTGTAATTGGCGTTGTGCAACAGCTAATTGTGATTGCAACGATTTACTTTCGGATTGCATACTGTTAAGTTCTGTACTTTTTATCTCAGCAAGTATTTGTCCTTTTTTCACATAATCCCCCAACGAAAATGTAGTTTTGGTAATAATCCCCTCTACAAGGCTATTAAACTGCACCACATGATCGTTGTTATAGGTTATGTTTCCAGTAAGATTTATGGATTGAGTTACTGCACGTTTCTGAACAGGCTCTATAGTAATTTTTTCTTTTAATGCTTTATCAATACAAAATTTTTCATCTTTAGTTTCTTTAACTTCTTCCTTTTTGCATCCGTAAACGAGCATTAGCCCTAGTATAGGTAGTAAAATAAATTTCTTCATTATGTTTTGTTATTATTATCAGATAATTAGTGATCTATTCTGATTTCGGGTTTTTAATTAATTTCCTGACCTGCTATGTAGCGTAGTTCTTCAAGGTTTTTATTAAGATCTTTTTTAGAGTTTAGTAGTATCGATTTGTTATCCAAATATGCATCTACAAAATCAAGATATTCCAACATACTCGTATTTCTTTGCATGAAATTTTTGCGATAACTCTCCAAAAGTTTATCTAAATCTCCTTCATAACTTGCATCGACACTATCATAGAGTTTCTTGGTAACTATTAAATCCTCGTATGCTTGTAATACTTCTGCTTGTACACTTATTGTTTTCTCTTCGGTAAGTAATTTACCTTGGTCGATAGCTATTTTTGCAGCTTTTATATTTCCTTGATTTCTATTGAAAAAAGGAAGATCCAGAGAGAAGCCAATACCAACAAAATCGTTCATCAAACTGGCACCACGATCATAGCTAACGCCAAGAGTAACATCTGGTGTGCGCATTGCTTTTTCGTATTTGTACTTATTACTGTTATATTCATTTCCTAGTTTTAGGACTTTCATATCTGGTCTGTTTTCTACAGCCGATGCCATAAGATTCCCCAGATTTATATTTTCGATGTTTTTATTATCGGGAACAAAGCCATCTTCGGTAAGTTTGATATAACTTGTAGCAGGTAAATTCATAAGAACTTTAAGCTCTTTTTGCAATGAATTATTCTCTTTTTTAAGATCACTGATTTCTTTTAGGAATTGTAATTCAGTTGCTTTTAGTCTTATATATTCGCCTTTACCAATATTTCCTTGTGCAACTTGGTTGCTGTATGCTTTTAATAATGTTTGCATCGATGCAAGTTGTTTTTGATAAACAGCTTCCTGAGCTTGTACAAATTGTAATTCGGTAAGGTTACCTCGAAACTCGATTTTTAGATTACGTAAAAAAGTTTTGAAATATTCTTTGGCGATATCTACGCCAACTTTTTCCATGGCAATCATCTTTTTTCGTTTCCCAGCTGTTTGAATAAGTTGTTCCAGCTCGGCAGTTACTTGGGATGTTGTACCAAAATTACCCCATAATGGAGGTAATTCCTGTGCTGTGGCATTGTTCCAAAGATTTATCTCACCAATAGTAAGCGTAGGATTGGGCCATAATTTTGCCTGAATAACTTGTGCATCGGCAATATCGATATTCAGTTTTTCGGAAATAAGAGAAAGGTTCTTATCCAGAAACAAAGCCTCGGCCTGTGTTCGGGAAAGAACAATTGTATCGTTTATTGTAGCAATTTGTGCCACACCTTTGTGCGATACAATAACGAGTAGGGTTAAAAGTATACGTTTCAAATTAAGTTGTTTTAATATGATGCAAAGCTACTTGCGGTATATTAAATGATAATTTGATGTATGTTAAAAATAGATTAGAGCAACATTAGAAAACGATTAGAGTGGAGGAAATAGTAATGTTACAACAGTACCTTCATCTTTTTTTGAAGTAATTGTAAAATGAATATTATTTTGCTTGAAGATAATATTAGCCAAAGAAAGTCCTACACCGCTACCTTTTATATCATTCACATTTTTGCCTCGGTAAAAGGTTTGTTTGATAAATTTTAAGTCGTCTTTGCTAATGCCTGTTCCATGATCTTCGATTAAAATTTTAAGTTGATCATCCTGTTGCAAAAGACTTATTTTTATAGGATTACCATTTGAGTATTTTACGGCGTTCTCTATAATATTGTATAAAGCAATCTTAATTTCGTTACTATTTCCTTTTATAGAAAGTAGCTTATCATTAATGATTTCTATTGCAACTTGTATTTGAGAATCTTTTAATTGATAAACAGATGGTAATTGGTCATTAATATCCCATACTAATTCATCGACTCTAAAAATTTCATTGAGTTCTGTATTATCTCTTAAACCAGAAAGCATCATTAGCGTATTTAGCGTATCTTCTATCTGATAGACATTCTCTAATACTTTTTCGGACATTTGTTTGTATTCAGTACTCGTTCTTTCTTTTTGAGCAAATACCTCCAAATTTCCAGATATGGCAGTTAAAGGAGTTTTAAATTCATGAGAAACATAATTAATGAAGTTTTTCTGGATTACAAAAGTATCCGATAATCGCTTAAACAAGTTGTTGTAAGTTTCTATAAGTTCCTGTATATCGTCTTTGGTATTTGGGGAAATAATATGTCTGTCGAGAGAAGAAGCTTCTATTTCATTAACCTGATTTATAATGTTTTTTATAGGACTGTACGCAAGGTTCGAAAGTAAACGGCTCACAATATATATTATTACGAGTCCAATAACCAAAACCAGAATCATAATGATAAGCAATCGGCTTGTGATGGTTTTAAATTCAACATCATTTTTTTTGACAAAAACAACAAAATCCCCTTGATTATCATGGTAAAAACTTCCGAAATAGAAGTGATGATTTGATTTAAAACTTAATTTTCTATTCTTTCGAATATAATCAAGACGCTCTGGATTTATATTTTTATCGCCTTGTTTTTCACCATAAACAATTTGATTATGCTCATTATAAACGCGTGTTACTATTTCCAGAGAATTCTCTCTAAATTGTTGCCCAATTATTAGATGCTGGTTTTTGGGTAGTTCATCTTTTTCCAAATAGAAAATACCGGTTAACAAACAGGTTTTTTGAAGTTCATTATAAATCATCTTCTCCGAATAGCTATAAAAAGAGAAGTATGTTATAATCGAAGCAATTATAAATACGACACTAAACGTGAATGATGATATTAATGTAAATCGGTTACGTATTTTCATGACTATTCTTTAATCATATATCCGGTTCCTTTTATGGTATGGATAAATTTATGGTTTTGCTCGATTTTGTTTCTTAAATAAGAAATATATACATCGACAACATTGGTATTATTATCATAGTTAATTCCCCAAACAGCATTTAATATTTGTGTTCTGGACATTACTTTATTTCTGTTTTCCAATAAAAATAAAAGTAACTTATATTCTCTTGGAGACAAATCAATAGGTATATTATTCTCGGTAACCTTATGTTCTTCGGGATTTATGGTTAAGCTTCCGCATGTATATAAAGTTTCGACTTTATCATAATTAAATTTAGTTCTCCTTGTAAGTGCATTAACTCTCGAAATTAATTCCTGAAAATGAAAAGGCTTAACGAGATAATCATCGGCACCAGAATCTAGTGCGTTTACTTTATCGTCGGTATTACTAAGTGCGCTAAGCATTAATATTGGGGTATGATTTTTTTTAAAACGCATTAATTTGGTCAGCTGAATACCATCAATCCCTGGGAGCATTATATCCATTAAGATAATATCCCAAGTATTGTCCTGAATTAATTCTCTGGCAATCTCACCGGTTTCGGCAAGATGTACCGTGAAATTGTTTTCTTCCAAACCCTTTACTATAAATTCGCTTATGCGTTTATCATCCTCAATGAGTAAAACATTCATATAATAGTTGTTTCTTGTATTTATTTTAATTGCAAAGATTGTGTAAGATGGGACGCGGATGGCGCGGATTTACTACCGTAAAGACGCAGATAAAAACTGATTTTCACAAATTACCGTAAGGGAAAAAATCCGTTTTTATCTGTGTTTCCGCTTTAGCGAATCTGTTTAATCCGCGTTCCATTTTTATACAATGTTTATTTTGTCGTAATGTACAATTAGGAGTAATTCTATATAGCTAAAGTTGAAATTACTCACTAAATCATTTTAAAAAATGATTATCAAAAATAGTACTTAATTGCGTGAATCTACAATTAAATTGTAAGGTTGTAGAGGCTATTCTCTTTTTTTAATATTTTGTTATGAAATAGAATTCTCAAATAATAAATATCAATTCGTAAATTAGCGCCGATATAAACACAATCGAATGACAGTACTTACATTTACACTGATTATGATTTTTGGTGCTTTTTTAGCAGGTTTCATAGGTTCATTATCAGGTTTAGGCGGCGGAATAATTATAATACCATTATTAACAGTTGTTTTAGGAGTCGATATACATTACGCAATTGGTGCGGCTCTGGTATCGGTAATTGCAACTTCATCGGGTTCGGCGGCAGCTTATGTAAAAGAAGGAATTACGAATATGCGTTTAGGGATCTTTCTCGAGATTGCAACTACTATTGGAGCTGTTTGTGGAGCACTACTTTCTACAATTGCACCAACTTCTTTTATCGCAATTTTATTTGGACTTACATTAATTTTCTCGGCAATTAATTCATTAAGAAAGAAGGAAGAACACATTGTTTTAGAATCAAGTCCATTGGCAAAGAAACTACATCTGGATGGAACATATCCTTCACATGATGGAGAGGTTATTAGCTACGGAACTAAAAACGTTGTAGGTGGATTTAGCATGATGGGGATAGCAGGAATGATGTCGGGATTACTTGGGATTGGCTCAGGTGCTTTTAAGGTAATTGCAATGGATAATATCATGAGAATTCCATTTAAGGTTTCTACCACAACAAGTAATTTTATGATGGGAGTTACTGCAATGGCGAGTTCTGTAATTTATATACAAAAAGGATATATCGAACCAGGAATATGTATGCCAGTAGTTATTGGTGTATTATTTGGAGCTATGGCTGGAGCCAAAGTATTAGTAAAAACAAATCCTAAAAAGCTTCGTATCTTTTTTGCCTGTCTGATTTTTGTACTTGCAATAAATATGATTTATAACGGAATTAATGGAAAAATCTAAGATTATGACACACGAAAAATTTGGAGAAAAAGATTTTCAAACCATTATAGGTAATTTATTGCGTTACGGAGTATGGGTTTCATTATCGGTAGCTTTTATTGGCGGAATCGTCTACTTAATGCATCATGGAAATGATATCGAAGACTACTCGGTATTTAAAGAAAATGATAGAAATATATTCGAAGTAATCTCAGCAGTTTATAACGGAGTTATCCAAGGAAATGGAGAATCGTTAATATTTTTTGGAGTGATATTGTTGTTTCTTACACCAGTATTACGTGTATTACTTTCGCTATTTTCTTTTCTATTAGAGAAAGATTATTTGTATGTAGGTATTACATTAATTGTAATTTTTATAATACTTGTGAGCGTTTCTTTAGGGTTTTCTCATTGATGGTTGGCTGATATGACTAATTGATTTTACTGATTTTAGTCATAGTTACACCACCATAGGAATAACTTCCAATTGGTAGGCGATCTAGGAAATTCCGAAATTCTTGCTTTAAGTTTATTTTGTTATTAACTATAGATAAAAGCTCGCGTACTTGTAAAACTTCGTTTGGGATAGCTTTGTCTTTATAATAAAAGTCTCTTTCAACTTCCCAATAGGAATATTCATGGAAGGCATTATTTGTTATTGAAGTAAAGGAAGTTGTAGTTCCATCAAACCCTTTAAGACAATTTGGAGTATTTTCACAATCAAGGATAGTTTCAAATTGTTTAGCTTTAAGTTCGTCCATTAAGGTTTGAACGGTTTTATCAGGAACTTTAATTTTTATACTTATTAATTCGAAATTGTTTTTCCTATCTACTTTTGATACAGAATTTATTAAATACCCTTTGAATTCAGCCTTTTTGAATTCTAAAAGTTCAAGAGTTATTTGTTCTCCTAAATTTATTCTGTAAATCCTTTGATGTATAAGGTTATCAAATCTTGTCATTCCTTTTTTTATTTCATCAACTGTTTGTGCTCATGATAAGCTCGTAACAAATAAAAACAAAACTGGAATAATTTTTATTGATCTCATGTTCCTAAAAAGAGTGTAATTTAGATTTAATAAAATGATTGCGAATCCTATTCAATTAAAATATCTGTTGTATTAAGGTGTTTTTCAGCTCCTTCAACATTGATTAACATGGGCTCTACGCGAGAGTAATCTTTTATGATTTTTATAGCAATTAAGGCAAGTGGTATTCCAATAATATTTAAAGCTATGCTCGAAATCGTACTGGTATTCAATTGATCTATAGTTACGGCTTTCATAGAATATCTAAATACAAATTGCCCAAGAATACTGCTGATTATCCAAAGTGCCCACCATAAAGGCAAAGAAGCTGTTGAAAGACTACTAGTTGTTGTTATCTTATTCCTATCCAAAAAGAATTTTGTTTTTTTATACAATTCTTCCATAATCTGATATGGTCTATAAAGATTTATAAAAGGTAAAAACCAACTTCCTGCCGCCCATCCTTCCGTATGAGATAAGGGACCAGTTATTATATGAAGATTATAGTAAGCACGTCTAAACCATTGAATGAAAGTTATACCTGAAACTATATACGTAATCAAATAAATTATACCTATAATTTGTTCTCTACTATCGTTTGCATTTGCTGCATCTGTTGAAATAGTACCTCCAGCCATCGCATTTTGAATTAAATTGTATTGTAAAACACCCGAAATTAAACTTATAATCTCTAGAGCAAGCATAATCCATATTAGTGTAATTGCAATTTTCCCTCTTTGTTCATTAGGTCTTAATTCTTCCATTATTTTTATGTTTTGGTTTATTTGGTTTTTAACGGAGCGAATATATTCTATTTTTATAATACAATTACTATTTAAATTCTAGATTACGATATTATTTTAAAAGAAAATGGGTAAATAAGTAATCTTATTTACCATACCTTTTATTCAATTCTTCAAAAAGAATATTCAATCCTTTATCTGCGTTTTCCGATTGTACATTGGCAAATAATATAAAGGCTTTGTTTGTGTCTTTACAAATATATATGTCAGTCAAAAACGTTCCGGGAGTACCTTTGTGAAACGAATATTTTAATCCGTTATTTTTATCAATAAATGATTCCCAACCAAATGCAAATTCGGGTAATCCATAATGCATATAATTGAATTCGTCGGCACTTAATACATTAGATTTTCCTAGAAGTCCTTTTAGTTGTAATTGAATAAACTTAGCATAATCAGGTAGACTTACGTTGATATTTCCTGCAGATGATAACCAATTTAATTTGTAATTATCGGCAGATTCTTCGGGGTGTAATTCCTCATTATGTCCCCAAGTTTGGTTTTTATCTTTATAATTAGGTTGCCCAAATTCAAACTTTATATCTAGCGATTTACCAAGTTCGGCAACAAGGGTTTTATAATCTTTTCCAGTTACTTTTTCGAGCATTAATCCAGCTGCAACATAACTCGGATTAGACCAATATACTTCTTGCTTTTCTTCGACAGGTTTTTGTTGCAAAATCCAGGAAACAAATTCATATCGTTGTTTTTGCTCATTCCCTTTTATTTCTTCTTTTGTAGGCGTTTCATTTCCGTAAGACCAACCAATAATATTAGCACGAAATGTAATAAAATCTTGTAGCGTTAAATCATAATATGCAGGATTACTTTTGGTTTTTAATTCGGGATATAAATCAAAGAACTTAGTGTCCCATTTTATTTTTCCTTGTTTAACCAATGTCGTTGCAATATAACTACTAACGGTTTTTGTATTAGAACCAATTCTGAATTTATCAGTAAGTTCTGCTTTTAAATCCGAATTTATTTTTTTGCTTCCAAGCGCTTTAACTTCTATGATTTTTTCAGATGAAATTATAGCATAATTTAATTCAGGGATCTTATAAACTTCACGGATACTGTCGGCAAATTTTTCGATTGTTTGTCCGTATGAAAAATTAGAAATAAGAAGAATTAAAAAGCTGTAGAAGAATGTTTTTTTCATTATTAGTTTTTGGAAATTGGATTATAAAAAGAGTAATAGAACAGAAAAATTACCCCATTGGTGTGCAAATCTCAATTAAAAAACCATCAATATCTCTAACATAAGCAACAGTTTGTCCCCAAGGTTTTTGTTTTGCTTCTTGCAAAATGATCGCTCCGGCTTCTTTTGCTTTTGCAAGAACTTCATCTACATTTTCGGTTATAAAGCCCAATTCGAGAGCAAAAGGTTTATTGGTTAAATCACTTTCGATAAAACCGTCTTTTAAATTAGAACTAGCTAATTCTTTTGATGCAAATGAAATTGTAGTTTCTCCTGTACTAAGTTCTCCATAATCATTATCTGGAGTCACGAATTTTCTTGTAAAGCCAAATGCATTTTCATAAAACGAAATTGATTTAGTCACATCGTTGACATATAATATTGTGTAGCCGAATTTTACCATTTTTGAGTTTGTTTAATGTTTTATTAAAATCGTTATTTCTGAGATTTCAGTCAATGCTTTTAAAATTCAAAAGTTCGACGAAATAGAAGCAAAGCATTTTGTATTGAACGAAAATACAAATAAAAACAAGCTTCTATCTCGCCAAACCTAAAATTATTTACATATTAATTTGTCACTTTAGTCGTCCATTCTGTTCCGCTAATATCAGTAAGTGTTAACGTATAATTGGTGTTTTTTTGCAATTGATAATTCGTTAAATCAATATTCAGAATTGCTTTTGCGCCAAGCGGAATTATCAAACTGTGTTTGCCCGGTTTTACTTTCGCTACATATTTGTTGTCAATATCAGTTTTTGGGAATTTAGCTAAATCTTCGCCTTTTAAATCCAAAACGATATTTCCTTGCTCATTCTTTAGCTGAATTCCAATTAAAAACGATCCGTAAACATCGACACCTTCTGTGCGATATACTTGAAATTGTAAGGCATTATTTTTTATAGTTGCATCACTAATTTCAACTTTTGGTTTTACCGATTTGTTATGCAATTTACCAAATACGCCACCATGAAAATATTGGTTGGTAAATAAAGTAAGGAATAATATCAGTACGGAACCAATTAGGACGATTGGTTTGATATTGGGAATAGGAAGATTCCCAGAACCAAGCCATGAGAACCACTTTGTTTTTGTGAAAGAATAATTTTTGTTCATGAAATAATTGTCCAGAGAATAAGAACCACTTCCACTTAAAAAGACGGTAAATCCACAAGCAATTCCTAACACTCCAATTTGCCATTCATCCAGACAAGTGGTACCAATCCAACCGGAACCTAATAAAATCCCCATAGCTAAACTAAATACTCCGATACTCATTAATCGGGTAAAGAATCCTAACATAATGAGTAAACCTACAATGGCTTCGATAATTGTAAAGCTTACCATAGACCACCAAAGTGCATCGGGATGTGTAACCAAATATTCGATTATAGGCTTTATACCTAATGCGTTCGGAAGGAAATGATTGAATTTTTCGCCAATATACCCTGCTTCTTCAGGAATTAATTTATTTTCGAGAACAAGCCTGCGCCAGAAAGCCGAAAAGTAGGTCCAACCAATAACAAGCCTAATAGTAAGCGAAAAAAGACCAGCCATATTATATGACTGATTCGAATGAATATTTTTCATAAATGAATATTTTAATTTTTTAAAACGATACTAAATAAAATGCGTGACAGTTCTAATTATGCCAAATCGAATTTTAATCGTTTATATAAAATATACAACGGAGGTTTGTTTACCGCCGTTACATTTACATAAATATGTTTTCTATGTAATGGAGTTGTTAGGGAAATTTGATTTTGAGAAATAGAAACGGGTAAAACAGGAATTTGTTTCTTAAGTTTCTCAACGCTACTTTCAGATTGATTAAAGCTTGATTCTTGTACTTCGCAATAAGAAACTCCTGTTTGGGTAGTTTGGTTCTTATTAAGCGTCTGAAAGTACTCTATATCAAAAACAGAAAACAAAGAACTTTTTACCGAACACGGAGCAAGTGCAAATACTACAGCAAGTAGTATTACGACAAGGCGTATGTTTTTTCGGTAGGCTCTTTTATTTTTCATATTTTTCAAAGATATGCTTTTGTTTTGCTTTAGCGTGGAGAGTATGGAAATATTTAGATGTTAATGAGAGTTAGAAAGAAAGGTAAGGAAAAGATATTCTATCTAAATTATTTAATGTGTTAAACCTAACAAGTTTTTAAAACTTGTTAGGTTTGTATTGAAATAAGATTTTCTATAATTGGGTTTCATGAAAAAGTAAATATCCATTTTTTAAATCTACAAAATAAATTGAACTTATGTCATTTGGAGATGAAAAAGCAGTGAAACCTATTTTTGGTTTAAACCAAGAAGGTGCATTATCTGGTAAGTCAATTTCTGAGGTGTGAACTTTTAGATTATTTATTTTGATGAATTCCTCTATCCATTCCTGAGTTGCATATAGTTCCATGTACATTTTATATTCTAATGTAAAATGTGCAGATTGCCAATATTGCCCTTTAAGAATCTTCACATCGTTTTCGGGTTCGCGTCCTGACCATAATTTATATACTTCCTTTGGGTCATCGGAATTCTTTTCTATACAAGAAGTAAACAGAAAGGAGAATAGAATAATTACAATACAAAATGAATGGCTTGTTTTCATGGAGCTAGTTTAGATATCGTTGTTTTATTGAATCACCTTAAAATTATTTTGATTAATTAAATGATTTACAATTTGTGAATGTGTTTTTGAGTTCTAATTCTTTTCTAAACTCTGTAGGTAATATTAATTTTGTTTCACAAAAATCTTTAACCTCATACAATTCCGTCTCAGGATTTAATATAATAGCTTTTGAGGAAGAATAATCAGAATTATAAAACCATACATTAGCTTGTTCATCTACGTATAAGCACCAATAATGGTAAGGACTAAAGGTTTGATTTAATTCTTGTTGAAATAATATTTTATTATAAATATCTGTTATTGCAAATATAACAGACCTATCTTTAAATTGCTTTAATATTATTTTTTTAGTTTTAAGATCTCGTTGAAAAACAGAATATATTCCTGGTTTATTAATGAATCCGGATTTAATCTGTTGTCTTTTTAGCTCGGATTCATTGCATGATACAAAGAGTAGGAATATTAGAAACAAGAGGGTTCTTTTCATTTTTATTCAATTCAGATTTATCTCAGTTTATTATAAATTATGCGATGCTCTCAATATATTCTCAACCATCTCTTTGGCCTTTTCAAATGTTATTCCGTTTTCTTGGTCGATGGTTAGCGGATGATTTTCTTCGATACATTTAATCTCAGGAATAAATCCGAGTTCTTGCTCTATTGCAATTGTTTTTAAACTTAATGTTTCTCCGTAATTAGGAACCATGGTTTGTAACCAACCGAAATAAGGTTCTTGTTTGGTTCGGTTTTCATCTTCCCATAAATTTATTCTGGTTTCAAAATTCTCAGGGCTTATAGATGTCCAGATATCAAATGCAAAATCTTCATAATGGTCGATAATCGGAATCGTTAATCTGCCACGATGAAAAAAGTATGTATCATCGATAACACATAAACTTTCTTCGAGTTGAATTCTTTCTTCTCTTTCTTCTGGTGGAATTGAGAAATAATATTCGGGATAATCGGAACCAAAACAAAGTGGAAGATCATTGTAAACGATATCACAACAATCACATTTATAGGCTGTTTTATTTGTTTCTGGATTTAAAAAAGGAATTAATTTCAATTTATGCGTAGTTAGATTTTATTATTGATTGGACTTGGACTCATGCCTGGCGAAGGTATTAATTAAAAGGGAAATGGACAAAACTCCCTTGATGCAACTTTTTAGCCCTAAGGCGGTATTTCAACCTTAAATAAATTCAACGGTAACTTTTTTAGTTTTATTTCAAAAGAAAAACGTGGTGTTTGTTAAAAATACAGAATTTATTCAGAATTGGATACGAAATTTGTAGTACATTTAAGTAATGTTAAGATAATCTGGTAGTTATGCAGCGTATCTGAATTGATTAAATGGTTCTTTTTTATTCATCTAATTTATTTTAAAAATGAAAAACACCTTTCTTCTATTAATTCTGGCATTTAGTATTTCTAAAGTATGTGCTCAAAAATTCGAATTATCAAAAACAATTTCCGTTGCTGGCGATGGAGGTTGGGATTATCTTGCTGTTGATGAGGTTGCACAACATTTGTTTGTTTCTCATGGTAGTGTTGTAAATGTTATCGATTTAAAATCGGATAAAACAATTGCTACAATTCCAGATACCAAAGGTGTTCACGGAATTGCAATTGCCAATGATTTAAACAAAGCTTTTATTACCGATGGTAAAGATAATGCAGTTACGATAGTTAACCTTACTACATTCGAACTTATCGAAAAAATAAAAATTGAAGGCGTTAAACCCGATGCTATTTTATACGACCAATTCTCTAATAAAGTTTTTGTTTATAATGCCAAAAGTAATGATGCTACAGTTCTTGATGCTGTCACAAATAAAATAATTAAGACCATTCCGCTAGACGGAAATCCTGAATTTTCGGTTACCAATAATAAGGGTTTGGTTTATGTAAATATAGAAGATAAAAGTAAGATCCAAGTTGTCGATACCAAAACTCTTAAAGTTGTAAATACATGGGGTATTGCTCCCGGCGAAGAACCTACTGGTCTTGCATTGGATATTGCCAATAATAGATTATTCTCCGTTTGTGCCAATAAATTATTAATTGTTACTGATGCCATTACTGGAAAAATAATTAAAAAACTTCCTATAGGAGATGGTTCTGATGGTGTTGCTTTTGATGCTAAAAAGAAACTTATTTTCAGCTCCAATGGAGAAGGAACTCTTACTGTTATTAAAGAAGATAGTAAAGATGCTTTTTCGGTCTTAGAAACTGTTACAACCCAAAAGGGAGCCAGAACAATTGCCTTGAATAAAACTACAGGACAGTTGTATATGACTACAGCCGATTATGGAAAAACTCCCGATGCTACAAAAGAAAATCCAAACCCTCGTCCAGCAATAATACCAGATTCTTTTAGAGTTTTGGTAGTGAAACAAATATAAAAAGAGCTATTTTTTTCTGAAATATCAAGCAAATGAAATTCAAGATTTTTTTTATACTTTTTTTGTTTTGTGTGAAATCCTTTTCGCAAGAAAAAGACCTGCACTATTTTATTGAAAAAGCACAAAAGAATTCGCCATTGCTTAATGATTATCAAAACCAGATAAAGTCTGCCACAATTGATAGTTTAGTAAACAGGGCAACTTATAAACCACAATTATCAGGAAATCTTAATGCCAGTTATTCCCCAATTATTAATGGATATGGATACGATACCGCTTTGACCAATGGTCAGGCTGTTTCGGCACTTGTAGGGTTTAACCAAAAAATAATAGGAAAGAACAGGATTAGTTCACAAGGGGAATCATTCCGGTTAATAAAAGATGCTTTGGTGTTGAATAGAAAGATTGCCATTAAGGATTTGAACAAAGCAATTACAGCACAGTATATCACTGCATCTGGAACTGCTGTACAAATTAAGTATTATGAAAAACTAACATCACTTTTAAAAGAGGAAGAGGTTATCTTAAAAAAACTAACGCAGCATTCGATTTACAAACAAACTGATTATTTGATTTTTAATGCCACAGTAAAGCAACAAGAATTAACTGCTTTACAGCTAAAACAGCAATACCAGAATGACTTGGCTTTGCTCAATTATCTTTCGGGAGAAACAGATACGAACTTGGTGAATCTTAAATTTCCGGATATAACAATTCATCCATTGGAAAATAAAGGAGACATTTTCTTTCAGCAATTTAAAACAGACAGTTTAAAAGTTCAGAATGCAAATACATTGATTGATAATAATTATAAACCATCATTATCCTTGCTTGGAGATGCGGGTTATAACTCGAGTTTTGCTTATCAGGCATATAAAAATTTTGGTGTAGGTGTTGGTTTGGGATTAACGATTCCGATTTATGATGGTAACCAAAGGAATTTGCAACATCAAAAAAATGAAGCAGCTCTGGAAACTATCGAAGGATATAAAACCAATTTTGAAAGACAATATACACAACAGCTTTTTATGTTGAACCAAAAGCTTAATCAGACTATTGAAACTGCTAATGCGTTACATTCCCAACTTTTGGTTGCCGAAGCTTTGATAGAAGCCAATAAGAAATTATTACTTACAGGAGATGCTCAAATAACAGAGTATATCATTGCATTGAGTAATCTTATTTCTATTCAGGATGGAATAGCGCAGAATAATGTAAGCAAGTTGCAAGTTATCAATGAAATTAATTACTGGAAATCTAATGAATAGAAATATGCGAAACTATTTTATATCTCTCGTATTGCTCTCGGTTGTTTTTGTTTCTTGTAACAAAAAAGTCGAAGTCGAAAAGGTTGCCGAAACAAGTGTTCCAGTAACGATAACTCGTATTGATACAACTGCTTTAGAAAGCTTTATAGACTTGAATGCAACGGCTACTTATTTGATAAAAAACACCATAAAATCGAATGCAACGGGATATATTGAGCTTGTAAATGTTGTATCTAATGATTATGTAAAAAACGGACAGGTTTTATTTTCGCTTAAAACCCGTGAAGCAAAAGTTCTTGGAAATACTATAAATAAAATAGACCCAAGTTTGAATTTTGGAAAAGCAATAATTCTAAGAGCCACTTCGGATGGATTTGTAAATGCTGTAAATGTCCAAAAAGGGGATTATGTTCAGGATGGAGATCCTTTGGCGATAATTAATGATACAAAGAGTTTTTCTATTGTATTGAGCCTTCCGTATGAACTTAAAAAATATGTTACGATCAATAAGGTACTAAATGCTTTTTTGCCCGACGGGACAATTATCCCAACCAGAGTAGACAAATTTATGCCAACGGTAGATCCTACTTCTCAAACACAAAACGTGATCTTGAAATGTGTAAATCAACAGAATATTCCAGAGAATCTCATTGTGAAAATAAGAATCGATAAGGCGGTTGATAATAAAACGATAAGCTTGCCCAAATCGGCAGTTTTAAGTGATGAAACCGAGACAGATTTTTGGATTATGAAAATGATAAATAATACTACTGCTGTAAAAGTTTCGATAAAAAAAGGAATCGAAACAGCTAATAAAATTGAAATTTTATCGCCAAAACTGGAACCTGACGATAAGATTTTATTAACGGGTAATTACGGTGTTGCGGATACGATAAAGGTAAAAATCTTAAATAAATAATTATCATGCTACCTTTTTTTGCCAGACATAAAAACGGACTTAGTACTATAATCTTCCTGATTATTCTGGGAGGGATATTTTCATATTCTAAAATTCAAACAGGGTTATTTCCAGAGATTACATTTCCGAAAATAAAAATCATTGCAGATGCTGGGCAACAACCGGTAGATAAAATGATGATTACGGTTACAAAGCCACTAGAAAATGCTGTAAAAAAAGTTCAGGATTTAAAAACCGTAAGAAGCACAACCAGTAGAGGAAGCTGTGAGATATCGGCTTTTATGAATGGTAATGCCGATATCGATTTGAGTAAAACGAGAATCGAAGCACAGATTAATCAAATAAGAAATGATCTTCCACCAGATTTACAAGTTACTGTCGAAAAAATGAATCCTTCGATACTTCCTGTAATCGGTTATGCCATAGAAAGCAAGGATCGTTCACCTGTAGATTTAAAAAAAATAGCCAATTATACCATTAAACCTTTTCTTTCTCAAATAGAAGGAATAAGTGAAGTAAGGATTGTGGGAGGAAAGGAAAAGGAATATTGGCTATCTCTTGATTTTGATAAAATGAGCGCTTATGGCATTACGCCAGCCATGGTAACGCAGGTAATGAGCGAAACCAATTTTATAAAATCCAACGGTTATTTGTCCGATTATCACTATTTGTATCTTACGATTACCGATGCGCAGTTGGATAAAAAAGACGAACTCGAAAATCTTGTTATTCGTAATAATAGTAAAGGAATTGTAACGCTCAAAGATATTTGTACGGTCGAGATAAGAGAAGCCAAAGAGTATATAAAAGTGAATGCCAATGGTAAAGAGAGTATTCTTGTAGCTGTAATAAAACAGCCAGATGCGAACCTTATCACGGTTTCGGATGCGATGAGCGTGAAGCTAACGGAATTAAAAAAGATTCTGCCAAAGGATGTTATCATTAAACCGTTTTATGAGCAAGCTACTTTTGTTAATGATGCCGTTAAGAGTGTAACCGATAGTTTGCTAATAGGGTTATTTCTCGCAATTATAGTTGCTATTCTATTCTTGAAATCGGCAAAAGCAAGTGCCACTATTTTAATTACAATTCCGGTAACGCTTGGGCTTACTTTAATTGTACTGCACATAACAGGGCAAACATTTAATATAATGACGCTTGGTGCTATTGCAGCTGCTTTGGGATTAATTATAGACGATGCTATTGTGGTTGTAGAGCAAATACACCGTACACACGAAGAACATCCCGGAGAACCTACAATTACGTTATTGCAAAAGGCTGTAAATTATTTATTCCCTGCAATGTTGGGTTCATCGATTAGTACGATTGTAATTTTCTTTCCATTTGTATTAATGAGTGGGGTAGCAGGATCTTATTTTAAAGTATTAACCGATACTATGATTATAACCCTTGTATGTTCCTTTCTTGTTACGTGGTTATTATTGCCGGTTATTTATTTATTGCTTTCCAAAAAAGAATCTGTAGGTATAGAATCTACCGAATCCACTCATGAAGTTAAAACGCAAAACTGGGTTTCTTTTTTTATTGCCAAACCAATTATAAGTATTGTCTTTTGTCTAATACTTATTTTATCTGGTGTATTAATTCTGCCCAATCTGGAAACCGGCTTTTTGCCCGAAATGGATGAAGGAAGTATAGTTATGGATTACCAATCTCCTCCGGGAACATCACTGGAAGAAACAGATAGAATGCTTACAGAAGTAGAAAAAATAATAATAAGGAACCCCAATGTTGAGGCTTACAGCCGTCGTACAGGAACGCAAATGGGATTTTTTATTACAGAACCCAATAATGGCGATTATCTAATACAGTTAAAAAAAGATAGAAATAAAACCAGTAATGAAGTCATAGACGAAATAAGAGCAAAAGTTGAGAGTACACAACCAGCGTTGCGCATTGATTTTGGGCAAGTAATAGGAGATATGCTGGGAGATTTAATGAGTTCTGTTTCCCCTATCGAAGTTAAAATATTTGGTAATAGTCAAAAAGATTTACAAAGAATCGCACACCAAGTGGCAACTATTGTGGAAAGAACAAAAGGTACTGCCGATGTTTTTGACGGGAAAATTCTCGCTGGTCCAAGCATTAACATTGTACCTAATTATTCTAAGCTGGCTCAATTTGGGATTACGCCTGCCGATTTACAATTCCAGATGCAAACCGGATTAGAAGGAAATGTTATAGGAAGCCTCTTGGAAAACGAACAAGTAACACCAATACGATTGATTTATAAAAACTCCGAGAGAAGAAGTCTTGATGAAATTAAGAAAACACAATTGTTTTTGCCAAACGGTCAGTTTGTTCCTATTACAAATCTAGTAACAATTACTGCCGAGAAAGGCAGCTCGGAGATAGAAAGAGAAAACCTCCAGATGATGAGTGTCGTTACCGGAAGGCTCGACAATAAAGATTTAGGAACAGTAATGAAAGAGATTCAAAGTACAGTAACCAATGAAGTTAAACTTCCGCAAGGGTATTACATAGAATATGGTGGTGCTTATAAAGACCAACAACAATCATTTAAAGAATTATTACTGATATTAATCACATCTTCATTTCTGGTTTTTGGGGTTATTTTATTTCTTTTCAGAGATTTTAGAGCTTCACTGGTTATACTATTAATTTCGGTTTTGGGTATTACAGGGAGTTATTTATTGCTCTTCTTATCACATGTTCCATTAAATGTGGGAAGTTATACAGGAATAATAATGATTGTGGGAATCATTAGTGAAAACGCCATTTTTACTTTTTTACAATTCAAGGAAACCTATAAGATTACAAAAGATATTAATAACTCCCTTGTTTATTCTATCTCTACCAGATTGCGTCCAAAATTAATGACAGCCATCGGCGCTATTATTGCTTTATTGCCATTGGCAATAGGAGTAGGCACAGGCTCAGAGTTGCATCAACCTCTTGCGATTGCTGTTATTGGTGGCTTTATTGTAGCCCTGCCTTTACTTCTTGTTGTATTGCCTACTTTATTGGCATTGATCTATAAAAACCCGAAACATCTTAAACACTTATCATGATAAAAAATTACGCGTTTTACTACTCGTGTATTATTAATTTCTAAATCTTTAAAAAAATGCTAAAAATCATTATGTTTTCACTATTCAGTGTTGTTGCCACGAATGCACAGAATACGGTGAAAGATTCCATTACAGTTAAAAACGATACTGTAAAGAATATAAAATTTAATTACAAGCAACTTATTATTCCAGGCGTTTTAATAGGTTATGGGCTTATAGGTCTTGAAAGTGATTATTTAAAAGGTTTTAATTCTCAAATTCATACTGAAGTAAAAGAGGATATTGATAAGAAAATAACAATTGATGACTTTTCGCAATATGCTCCGGCAGTTTCTGTTTATGCCTTGAACGCATTTGGTGTTGAGGGAAAAAATAATTTAAAAGATCGAACTATTATATTAGGAACATCTTACGTAATTATGACAGCTACAGTATTAGCCTTAAAATCTATTACGAAGGTCGAAAGACCCGATGGAAGTTCCAATAATTCATTTCCTTCGGGACATACAGCAACTGCTTTTGCAGGGGCAGAGTTCTTGTATCAGGAATATAAAGATAAATCGATATGGTACGGTATTGCAGGTTATGCTGTGGCAACCGGAACCGGAATTTTTAGAATGGTAAATGATAGACACTGGCTTACAGATGTTGCAGCAGGAGCGGGAATTGGTATCTTGAGTACAAAAATTGCTTATTGGGTAAGTCCTTATGTAACGAAGAAAATTTTTGGCGAAAGAGAAAAAAGAGTTACTTCGATGATTACTCCTTTTTATAATGGTAAGCAAATGGGATTTGGGTTTGCAATGGGATTTTAGAACGTTTCGTCTAAGAGTATAACTCCGTAAGGTATTTTAAAAGCCATATAAGTTATTTAAGGAAATATAAGTTATTTAAGGAAATATAAGTTTTGAAAACATATCACTTAAAGGAACTTACATCATTTATATGGTTATTTTTTGTCTAACTACACATGTCCTTAAAATAATAATGCAAAAATAGCGTGGCACTATTTTTGCATTTTTTTTAACTAAATTGAGGGTTTTTTGTTTGAGGATAAATTTACTTTCTTTTTTAAATCAGATTTAAGATTACTCTAAATAAGATTGTAATTATTGATACAAGCATACTGATTGTGATTTATGAAAGATGAGAATTATCTAACAAAAATATCTAGTTAGATTTACCTAAAATTGTAAAAATGTAACCTTTGATAATTAAATATACAACCAATTGATATTTCCTTCTTCATGCGTGGTAATCTTAGCAAAGAAAGCTTTGGGAGTAAACCCTGTTATTGATTTAAAATCTTTTATAAGATGAGACTGATCAAAAAAGTCAAGTTGATAAGTTATATCTGAAAAATTAGTCTTAGTACGTACATTTATTTGCTGATGCATAGCCTGGCGAAACCGAATGATTTTTCGAAGATCAGAAGGTGTTTTTCCTATGTGTATTTCAAAATGTTTACACAATGTTTTTCGACTTATTTTATATTTATCTGCAAGATCTTTAATCGTATAATTACCATCGGTATGCTGCATATCGGTAATTATTGAATTTAAAAACGGATGACTAAATCCTTTAAATTTACTGATGAGGTAGCTTTCTAATTTTTTTATTTTTTCTTCTGCCAAAGCCGTATTCATGATTTCCCACATTGTAGTAGTAAAATCGGGAAAAGGATTAAAGTAAGAGAATGATTTACCGTTGTAATAGTTTAGGTTTTTTTCGAGAAAAGCATTTAATCCCAATGGCTTAAAACTAATGGTTATTTCGTGGATGTAGCCAGGAATATTAATTTCAATAGGTTTTGTGTAACCGCATATTAATGTAGCCAGTAGCGGATTATTGATGTTTTTATCAACGGTTAACTTATTTTTTTCGAATATAAATTCAGGATATTGATTAATAGAAACAATAGAATTTACATAAGGAAAAGTATAATAACGAATGTTTTCTGAGTCTGGGGATTTGTGGAGTACATAAAAATAATCAATGTATTTTTTCAACAATTTACTTTGGGGAATGAAAAGTTTCAGATCCATAAATGCAATGAACTAATGATTATTTATAACTCGATTTAACTTTCAAATATAATCAAAATCTATTATAAGTTTTCTTAAAGAAAGATAAAAGAGAAAATGAAATCGAAAAGCCATTATTACAATGACTTTTCGATTTACATAAATATGTATTTACTTAATTAAAAAGCAAATTCGGCTACAGCATTTTGAGCTTTTGGGAAAGCAGTTTCGGTAATTTCGGGCATCTTAATACCTTCTACTCGAAAAGTTGTAATATCAGTGAGACCTATAAAACCTAATATAGACCTTAAATAACTATCGGCAAAATCATAAATTTTCATTGGACCTTCGGAGTAAATTGCGCCCGATGCAAGTGCCAGATATACTTGCTTGTTGACTACTAATCCTTCTGGGTAACCATTGGCATAAGTAAAAGTCACCCCAGGCCTTGCGATATGATCTACCCATGATTTTAATGTAGAGGGAACGCTAAAGTTGTATATCGGTACACCAATTATAATAATATCAGCTTCCATTAATTCCTTAACGGCTTCGTCCGAATTTTTTACTGCTTCATGAAGAGTATCAGTTCTTGTTTCTTTGGGAGTATTAAAAGACGTATAATGTGCTTTTTCCAGATGAGGTAGGGGATTTTGAGTTAAATCACGTGTGTGTATCGTACTATCTGGATATACAGCTGTTAACTTGTCTATTATCGCATTAGACAATTTTATAGTAAATGAATTTTCGCCATTAATACTTGTAACGATGTTTAGAATTTTTTTGCTCATGGTATTTTTTAGATTTTTAATTGTTTAGAGTAAAGACTATTTTATTTAGAGTAAAGAGTAAGTCTATGACCAGAATAGAAATAAGAAAGTGCAAGAATCCCCAGGAATACTAATGGCATTACTGTATGTTGTATTGCATCGCCCACAGATAAATGTGCAATAGTTGCCGAAATAAAAACAATAATAAATCCTGCATAAGCCCATTCTTTGATTTTACTATTTATAAAAGGAAGAATTAAGATTACTGCACCCAAAACTTTTGCAATAGCAAGTTCAATCCTAAAGTAATCAGGAAAACCAAGGTGTTGTGCAAAAACTGTTTTCATTTCAGGATTTGTTATATAACTATATGCGCTAAAAAGCATCATTAAAGAGATAATTCCAGTACTGATCCAATAGATAATTTTGTTCTTTTTACTCATAATTTTAATATTGTTGTTTAAATGATTTTAGGAAATTCGAATTCCCTTTTATTTTGTTTTGTTCACACCACAAACTTAATTACATTTGCTATCTATTTTATAGTACTATCCTCTGGGATAGCGCTATCCAAAAGGATAGTAAAGGGAAAATGATGGAGATACAAGAAAAAGCAATAGCAATAATACATAGTCCTGAAGAATGTAAGGGAGCATTACTCCCTGTAAGAGATGCATTGGAAGTATTAAGCGGAAGATGGAAATTACAAATATTGATCTCTTTATCAAGCGGTCCAATGCGTTTTAAACAAATCTCTAAAGCTGTAATAGGTATTACCGACAAGATGTTATCTAAAGAATTAAAAGACCTTGAGATTAATAAACTTGTTGTAAGAACCGTTTATGACACTTTCCCACCCACAGTAGAATATACAGCAACCGAACATAGTAAATCGCTTCAAGGAGTTATCGAAGCCCTGAAAGATTGGGGTATGTTACATCGCAAAGAGATTATCGGGAAGTAGTTATTCCTGTTACTTTATTACAATACTTATAGCATTTTAAATCAGACATTTTATAGTATTGTTTTTTGATTTTAGGATAGGTTTGTTTTGTTTTTAATCAAATGATTAAATCTTTTGTTTAAAACGAAATATATTTTTTATCTTTATGTAACATTCATGAAATCATGGTATTAAAGAATAAAGACGCAAGCACCGAGGAGAAAATAAAAGAAGCAGCTCGAACAGTATTTACCCAAAAAGGATACTCGGCTACGCGCACCCGTGATATTGCCGAAGAAGCAGGAATTAATCTGGCATTGCTAAACTACTATTTTAGAAGTAAAGAGAAACTTTTCGAATTGGTAATGGCCGAAAAAGTAAGTGAATTATTTGGCGTGATTGCGCCAATAGTAAACAGCAAAAAAACTTCTCTGGACGAAAAAGTAACTTTAATAGTCGACGCTTATATTACCATGTTGAGCCAAAATCCAGGGTTGCCTTTATTTGTATTAAGCGAGATAAGAAATAATCCGGAACATTTTGGAAACAGAATCCAAGCAGGGAAATTGCTTACTGAATCTTTTTTTGTAAAACAACTTATAGAAAAAAGACCAGATATACACCCATTACATTTTATAGTAAATATTCTGTCGATGTCGATTTTTCCATTTATTACCAAACCCGTTTTGGAGTCGGCAGGAGTTATGAATTCAGACCAATTGAATGAATTTACAGAAGAACGAAAAATATTGATTGTAAAGTGGTTTAAAGTTATGATCGAAGCATAGTCTTTTTGGATTTGAACAGATCAAATGATTAAAACGAAGTATTAAAATAAAATTATAAATATGAAAAGGTTATTTGTAGTTATACTGGTTCTTTTTTCTGTATTTCAGTTTTATGCACAGCAAGATAAGTTGTTAAAACTTCAGGATTGTTATGCTATGGCAGAAGAGAATTATCCGTTATCCAAAAAACGAGATTTGATTACCAAAAGCAGCGAATTCACAATTGATAATATCGCCAAAGGATATTATCCCAGATTTGATGTTTTTGGTCAGGCAACCTATCAGTCGGATGTGACCAAATTACCCATTAGTATTCCTGGTATCGATGTGCCAATTCTTAACAAAGATCAATATCGCGCTTACGCAGAAGTAAACCAGTTAATCTATGATGGCGGTGCATTGAAACAACAAAAGGCAATTGTCGAAAAGCAAACAAAAGTTTCGGAGCAGCAACTCAAAGTAGATTTATATGCTGTAAAACAAAGAGTAACCGAACTCTATTTTGGAATACTTGTTTATGATGAACAACTTTTCCAAAATGAATTACTCAAAAATGATATCCGTATCGGAATTAAAACTGTCGAAGCACAACTTGTTAACGGTACAGCTTATAGAAGCAGCCTTGATTTACTTAAAGCCGAATATCTTCAAACGGATCAAACAGCTACAGGTATTCGCAATTATAAAAAAGCATATCTGGATATGTTAGGTCTTTTTATAAACCTGGAACTATCTCCGGACACACAATTACAAACTCCGGATAATATTGTAAATTCAATGGAAATAAAACGTCCCGAACTTGAACTTTTCAATTACAGAAATGAAAGTCTGGAGATTGACAAAAAAACAATTTCGATTGGTAATTTACCAAAGTTTAATTTTTTTGTACAGGGAGGTTACGGGAATCCCGCGCTTAATGTCCTTAAAGAAGGTTGGGAATCGTATTATATAGGAGGTGTAAGGCTCAATTGGTCTTTAACGGGTTTTTATACATCTGATAAACAAAAACAAATTATCGAGATTAATAAAGAACAACTCGAAGTAGATAAAGAAGTTTTTCTCTTTAATACCAATCAGTCGATTAAACAACAAAATGCAGAGATTACAAAACTAGAAGAATACCTTGTTTCGGATAATGAGATTATAAAACTTAGGAATAATGTAAAAAAAGCGGCTCTTGCACAGTTGGAAAACGGCGTTATAGATTCCAGTGATTATCTGCGTGAAGTGAATCAGGAAAATGCTGCAACGCAAAATAAAATTATCCATGAAACAGATTTGCTTTTGGCGAAATACAGACAAAAATTAATAACTGGTAATTAATCACAAGATGAAAAAAATAGTATTAATAACAATAGTAACATTAGCAATATCATGTTCCGGTACCAAGGATGAATTTGATGCAACAGGAACTTTTGAAGCGGTAGAAACTATTATATCTGCCGAGGCTGGCGGAATAATCAAAGAACTGAAGGTTGAGGAAGGTAATGCATTAAAAGAAGGTCAGGTTGTGGGGTATATCGATACGATACAACTTTCGCTTAAGCGAGATCAATTATTGGCACAAATTAAAGCAACACAAAGCAAAAAGCCCGATATCAATTCACAATTGGATGTATATAGAGAACAACTAAAACAAGCCAGGATAGACGAAAAACGCATGCGAAATCTGGTAAAAGCCGATGCCGCAACGAGAAAACAACTGGATGATGCAACAACCAATGTATCAGTTATACAAAAACAGATAAATGCATTACAAAAACAGTTGGATATTAATACGACAGGAATCAATGAAGATACCAGAACTTTAAAAGTGCAGGTAGACCAGATAAATGATCAATTGGCTAAATCTAAAATTGTAAATAAAATTAATGGAACGGTACTCACTAAATATGCCGAGATGGGTGAGATGGCAATCATTGGTAAACCGTTATATAAAATAGCCGATTTGTCGACCATAATCCTAAGAGTATATATTACCGGAGATCAATTACCAAGTATTAAAATAAATGATAAGGTGCAAGTATTTGTAGATGCAACAAACAAAACCTATAAAGAATACGGTGGCATTGTAGAATGGATTAGCGATAAGGCAGAGTTTACGCCAAAAACGATACAAACCAAAGATGAACGCGCCAATCTTGTATATGCTGTGAAAATAAGAGTTAAGAATGATGGTTATCTTAAGATAGGAATGTATGGCGAAATAAAATTCTCGAAATAATGGAATCGGTTGTTGTAAAAAATATTACCAAAACCTACGGAAAGGAAAAGAAGATAGCCGTTGATGACGTTTCTTTTTCGGTGAATAAAGGAGAGCTTTTTGGATTAATAGGTCCAGATGGAGCAGGGAAAACCAGCATTTTTAGGGTTTTAACAACGCTTTTGCTCGCCGATAGAGGTTCGGCTTCGATTGATGGACTTGATGTGGTAACAGATTTTAAATCCATAAGAAACACCATTGGTTATATGCCTGGTAGGTTCTCCTTATATCAGGATTTAACGGTAGAAGAAAATCTATCTTTTTTCGCCACATTATTCGGAACTACGATACAGGAGAATTATGATTTGATAAAAGATATTTATATCCAAATAGAACCTTTTAAAACCCGTAGAGCAGGGAAATTATCTGGAGGAATGAAACAAAAATTGGCTTTGTGCTGCGCTCTTATCCATAAACCGAATGTGTTATTTCTGGATGAACCCACAACGGGAGTTGATCCCGTATCTAGAAAGGAGTTTTGGGAAATGCTCAAAAAACTAAAGGAACAGGATATCACAATTATAGTTTCTACGCCTTATATGGATGAAGCCAATCTTTGTGATCGCATTGCATTGATCCAAGAGGGGAAAATACTTTCTATCGATAGTCCGAAGAATATTATCGACAATTATCCTGATGTGCTTTTTGCCATCAAAGCAGATAAAATGTATCCGCTCTTACAAGCTTTGTCTGTATACCCAAAGAGACTTGCAAGTTATGCCTTTGGAGAGTTTGCACATTTTTCTTTTCAGGGAAAACCAAATCAACCAGATTTATTGCAGTTTCTGGAAAATAAAGGAATTAAAAACATAGAGATAAAAGAGGCAGCCGTAACGATTGAAGATAGTTTTATTAAACTTTTGAGTTGAGAATTTGTCAGACGTTAAGCTTTGTCAAAACTCAAAACTTTGACAAAGCTTGATCCAACGGTTAAAAAAACATTTTTATGAGCAAAAAAGTAATTTCATGTAAAGGATTAACCAAACGATTTGGAGATTTTACTGCAGTAGATTCTATCACTTTTGATGTGGATAAAGGGGAGATTTTCGGGTTTCTAGGTGCAAATGGTGCAGGTAAAACTACAGCTATGAGAATGTTATGCGGTTTATCCAACCCAACTTCTGGTGAGGCTACAATTGCGGGTTTTGATGTTTATAAGGAAACAGAAAAAATAAAGAAAAGCATTGGTTATATGAGTCAGAAATTCTCTTTGTATGATGATCTTACAGTACAGGAGAATATTACTTTTTTTGCAGGGATTTATGGGCTTAGTGATAAAGCGATTAAAGAGAATAGTGCAGCACTTTTAAAACAGTTAGGAATGGAAGATCAGGCAAACAAAAGAGTTGGCTCACTTCCGCTGGGATGGAAACAAAAACTGGCATTCTCAACTGCAATTATACACAAACCGGAAATTGTATTTCTGGATGAACCTACAGGAGGAGTAGATCCTGTAACGCGCAGACAATTTTGGGATTTAATCTATGAAGCTTCAGGAAACGGAATCACGATTTTTGTAACGACACATTATATGGATGAAGCCGAATATTGTAACAGGGTCTCTATAATGGTCGACGGAAGGGTAGAAGCACTTGATACTCCAACAAATTTAAAAAAGCAATTCGGCTTAGCAACAATGGATGAGGTTTTTTATCATCTTGCCAGAGAAGCAAAACGCGGAGAATAATAATCTAGGAGATGAAACAGTTTTTAACATTCGTAAAAAAGGAATTTTTGCACGTACTGCGCGACAAAAAAACATTATTCATTCTCTTTGGAATGCCAATAGTGCAGATTCTTATTTTTGGTTTTGCACTCACAAATGAAGTCAAAAACTCAAACATAGTAGTTGTAGATTATGCCAAAGACATTGCTTCGCAGGAAATAATTAGTAAAATAGATGCAAGCCGATATTTTGAAATTACAAAAAGTCTTGCCGGAAGCGCAACATTGGAAGCAGCATTTAAAACTGGAGAAATAAAAATGGCAATTGTATTTCCGGAAGGTTTTAACAATCAATTATTACATGAGAATAAAGCACAAATACAGGTTATTGCAGATGCTTCCGATCCTAATACGGCTACGACATTAACCAATTATGTTTCGTCTATCATAAATGATTATCAGGCGCAATTAAATGAGACTAATCCGGTCCCATATCAAATAAAGCCAGAAGTAAAAATGTTATATAACCCACAACTAAAAGGAGCTCCAAATTTTGTTCCCGGAGTTATGGCACTTATTCTTATGCTGGTTTGTGTAATGATGACAGCAATTTCTATTGTTAAGGAAAAAGAGATGGGAACGATGGAAATTCTTTTGGTTTCTCCCTTTAAGCCTATTATGATAATACTATCTAAGGCAGTTCCTTATCTTTTACTTTCGATGGTTAATGTAATTACTATTTTATTATTGAGTGTATTTGTTCTCGATCTTCCTATTGCGGGAAGTATACTTTTGCTTTTTGCCGAGAGCACACTATTTATTATAACCTGTCTTACTTTGGGAATATTTATTTCTATCAAGACAGATTCGATGCAAACGGCTATGTTAATATCATTGCTAGGGATGTTATTACCTACATTACTTTTTAGTGGTTTTATGTTTCCTATAGAGAATATGCCACTGCCCTTGCAATGGTTTTCGAATATTGTCCCTTCTAAGTGGTATTACATAATTGTGAAGAATGTTATGATAAAAGGACTGGGATTCTCATATGTATGGAAAGAAACCCTGATTCTATTTGGGATTACAATTTTCTTGTTGATAATAAGCCTCAGAAGCTTTAAAATACGTTTGGCATGAGAATCATAAAATTTTTGTTCATAAAAGAGTTCAAACAAATATTCCGTAACCGCGCTATTCTGGCAGTGATAATGGTAATGCCGGTTATACAGCTTATCATTTTGCCGCTTGCCGCCAATTTTGAAATAAAGAATATTAATCTGGCTGTGGTAGATAATGACCGTTCCGATTATTCCAGAGATTTAATTAATCAGGTTATCGCTTCGGGTTATTTTAAGTTACGCAGCTACAATGATTCCTATAAACAGGCTTTCATTCAAATAGAAGACGATAATGCCGATTTAATTTTGGAAATTCCGCGTGGATTTGAGCAAGATCTTATACGTGAGAACAAGCAACAGCTTTTTATTGGTGTAAACGCCATAAACGGAACAAAAGCAGGTTTAGGAGCAGGTTATATAAACCAAATTATACAAGAATATAATAACGGACTAAGAAACAAATTGAATGTAGCAGATAGTTTTAATGCGATTCCTGTAATAGAGATTACAACGTCCAATTGGTATAATCCACATTTAAATTACAGACTATTTATGGTTCCGGGAATATTGGCTATTCTCGTTACACTGGTTGGTGGTTTTCTCTCGGCTTTGAATATTGTAAAAGAAAAAGAAGCGGGTACAATTGAGCAAATTAATGTTTCTCCAGTTAAAAAATACCATTTTATCTTAGGGAAATTAATTCCGTTCTGGATACTCGGTAATGTAGTATTTACATTGGGATTACTTGTAGGTTGGGTTTTTTATGGCATAATTCCGTTAGGGAATATCTTTGTTTTGTATGCTTTTGTGTGCGTTTATCTATTGGCTATTTTAGGTTTTGGTTTATTGATATCTACAATATGCGATACGCAACAACAAGCCATGCTTATCATGTTCTTTTTTGTAATGATATTTGTTTTAATGGGAGGTTTATTTACTCCCATAGACAGTATGCCCGATTGGGCAAAAACAGCTTCGAAGTTCAACCCGATAAGTTATTTTATTGATGTAATGAGGATGGTAATAATAAAAGGAAGTGGCTTTAAGGATATCAGCAAGCATATTTTAATTATACTGGGATTTGCAATCGTACTAAATACCGCAGCTGTTATTAATTATAGAAAAACGTCTTAAAATGGTTTGTGTTAATTACCTCCAGCTAAAGCAGGAGGCAATTCAAAAACTTAAAATTAAATAAGAGATTGTTAACCTCATTCTCGTATTACTCCGTAATAACCATAAGCCCGCTTTTAATAATCGATACTTTAATCACATTGGTTTCAAAATTGTAAGATTCACCATCTATCTGGGCATCAAGATATATTGCCGCAGGTACTTCTATCGTCAATTCCTGAATTAATGTATGTTTTGCTTTTTTGAAATTTTCAACTGTATTGCGTAACACATGATAACCTAAAAGCATTTTTTCTATAAACGATAGTTGAGGTACAACAATTAGATCCAGCCAGCCATCGTTAAGACTTGCTTTTGGCGTTAAACTCATATTATATCCCATTTCGTTAGAGTTTGAAATGAATAATAAGAATGGATTAGCCTCTATCTTTTTATCATCCAGCGATAGTATCGTTTTACGGGTTTTAAATTCTAAACTAGAAGATAAAGCAGCTTTTACATAAGCTACAAGCGTACGTTTTCCAGAGTGTTCGTATTTTTTTATGATTAGTGCATCAATTCCAATTCCTGTATTGCTAAAGAAATAATGATCATTTATTTTACCTACATCTATAGACGAAACAGTCCCTTTTCGGATAATTTCAATAGCTCTCTCAAAATTCCTTGGGATATTTAAGTTTGATGCCAAACCATTTCCGGAACCAACCGGAATAATTCCTAATTTTATAGTAGTACCAATTAAACAGGATGCAACTTCATTTATCGTGCCATCTCCACCACAAGCTACGATATAGTCAGGTTTATTGGCTACAGCTGCTTTGGTTAATGCTATGGCATGTTTTTTATGTGTTGTGTTATCAATCTCAATCTTAAATTGATCTTTTGGGAAATAATTCTGAATAAATGAAGCTGAAATATTATGTTTTCCATTACCCGAAATTGGGTTAACTATAAAATGGATGTATGTCATTATTTTAAAATTTGCGTATAAGAATAGAATTTAGCAATATAGCATTTTATACCTATACAATGTAACAAAGTTTCAATCTCAATTCAGAATTAATTCTGAATTTTACGGATCCATTAATTTGAAGCAATTTTTCTAGTTATTCCTTGTAATAAATAAGCTGTTGGGTGTAATTCGTAAAAATTTTATTTAACACAAATTATACCCAACAGATTTAAATAATTATGCAGCGGTATTAAAATTTATAGCTGTAGCCAAATCGAACAACTTGGGTTTCATAATAGTCACTATTGTTATAACTAAATCCATCTCCTTGAATTTCTTTCTTTATTACAAGAGTATTTAGAACATCTGTAGCATTAAGGAATATTTCGCCTTTTCCTTTCTGTACCGTTTTTTTAACTCCTAAATCTATCGAGAAACGAGAGTTTATTCTTCCTTGCGGGATAATGTCTGGAGCAAGATATACAGCCGATAATTGTCCGCTTACGGTTTTATTTAACAGGAAAGTATTATTCCATTTTACATTTCCAGAAAAAATTTGTTGTTTTTTTCCAAAATAGGTTGTTGGAATTGGGTATAAATTTGTCACGGTAAATGCATCTATTTCATTTTGATATCCATTACCATTTAAATTAAAAGTATACCATGAATTTACTTCTTTAGAATATACGATTTCAATACCTGTAGAGGAGCTTTTGCCTGCGTTTTGGAAAACATTATAAATAAGATTACTGTCGGGAATTGTGGTTGCAATTCGGCTAATGGTACCATTTACAAAGCGATGATAAAGCGATGTAAACAAGTATCCTTTATCAATTGTAGTTTTGTATCCGAGTTCAAATGCACTTGTAAATTGTGGTTTAAGAGCAGGATTACCAACTTTTATAATTTCGGCATCATCGTATTTTGGAAAAATTCGAATATCTACTTCACTAGGTCTGTCGACTCTGCGATTGTAAAAAGCAGTCAACTTGTTTTTATCATTAATTTTATAGCCAAATCTTACGCTAGGGAAGGGCTGTATATAATCATAACCATCACTTTTGTAGGTAGGATGATCGGGATTAACGTCATATTGCAGGTTTACATACTCCATACGAAGACCTACTTCGGCCTCTATTTTATTATTTTCGAAAATGTAGTTTCCGTACAATGCAGGAATAATTTCTTTGTAAGTTGCCCAACCGCCGGCATTAGGATCCAAAGGAGAATTTAATCCCGGATAAAATTGCATATTGGTAGGGATTTGTCTGTTTCGGAATTTTAATCCAGTTTCAAAACGACCGTATTTTAAAGGCTGAACATAATCTACGTTTATATCGATTACCTTCTCATCAGAAAGTAATTTAAAAGAATCTTTTCCAGTAAAGGTTGGCATAATATTATCAAAGAAGTATTTCTCATCTTCTTGGTGATAGGTATAATTAATTCCAACGTTTAATTTATGTCCGGCTTCTTTAAATTTATGCTGATAAGAGGCAGACACCATTGCAGTTGTTTTTAACTCATCTTCTACAAATTGCCATAAGCGCAGGCGTTGAGAATAATCCTGATTAAAGAATGGTTCATCACCATTATCGATAATTTTTTCACTTCCAAACATTCCCGATATAGCAAAGGTATTTTGCTCATTATAATTCCAATCTATTCCTGTTTTTACAGTTGTAAAATGAGTATTACGATTTCTTTTTGTTTGCTGGTTTATAATCGTACCATCATCATAAGTTCGGGTAACAAACTCATTTTTATTAAGCGTTTCGGTATATAAATAATCAGCTTGTAAATAGGCATTTATTTTGTCTTTACGGTAATTCAGCGAAAGCGATGGATTAATCTTTGGTGTTACCTGATATTGAGGTCTTATAGTAGGTAGATTTTCTTTTCGTTGCCATAAAGCACCGTATCCAGAAGCGATACCAACTTTCCCGTTAAAACCTTCCTGTTTGTTCTTTTTGTAAATAATATTGATAATTCCCGCATTACCATTTGCATCAAATTTGGACGAAGGATTATTTATGATTTCTATTTTTTCTATTGCAGATGCCGGTATATTATCCAATCCCGATTGACTTCCAAAACCCGTTAAAGCCGTTTGTTTTCCGTCTATAAGAACCATAACCTTATCATTACCTCGCAACTGTACTTTGCCATCCTGAACAGTAACACCTGGTAAGCTTTGCATGGATTGTAATACCGAACCACCACTTTGGGTAATATTATCGGCTACCGAAAAGACTTTTTTATCCATTTTGGCACTTACAGCATCAGCTTTGGAGGTTGTTATGACAACTTCATTCAGCGTATTTATATCTTCCTCAAGTTCTATATTTGATAAATCCAAAAAGTCCGATAATGAACCTACAAATAGTGACTGTGTTTTGGTTTTATATCCTACAAAACTAATTTCCAAAATATAATTCCCAGAGTTAATACTAGAAAAAGTAAAACGTCCTTCTTCATTACTTACAGTACCTGCAATAAATTTTTGATTAGCAGATGATTTTAAAACAATATTTACATAAGGAACAGAAGTCTTTAAACTCTTGTCTTTTATCATTCCCGAAATAGTGACCGATTTGGTTTGAGCAGTTGCTTTTGAGACTATAAACAGTATCAAAGTCAGTAAAAATAATATCTTTTTCTTCATTGTATTTTATTTAATTGATTGTTTTGCCCGAAAAAATTAGGCACGTAAAAATGCAGTACTAATTATAGATTTTACTCTATATAGCTTTTTTATAAGTGTATTTTAAAAATGTATTTCAGATTAAAATGTATCTATACCATTGGGATTTTGATACATTGTCGAAAGACGAAAGACATATGTTTTTATTCCATAACCTCTTTTATAAAGTTCCCTTTATGGTCGAATATTAAGTCCTTTTTATAAATTTCTACCTCAAAATATACTTTACCAGTTGGTTCCGTGATTTTAGTAATGTCTTTAACTTTTTTACGACGATAATTGGATTTTACATATTGTATAATGCCATTCGGTAATTGTCCAGCTGTTATTTGAATTTCGGATTGGAGAAGATTTCCGGAACTGTCTACTAAAGCGGATTGTTTCTTATTATCAATTGTGAATGATGCTTCGTAATTATCTTTTTCTTTTTCCCATTTTACGTTCGTAGCATCTGGGAATTTTAATAAAATCGTTGATTTTACAATACCTGGAACACTTTTAGGATCTAAATCCTGAGCCATTGCAAAGGCAGAAATTAATATTGTAAATACTGTTGTTATTAATGTTTTCATTTCTTTTAAGTTTTTAATTAATGAAAAATTATCTGAGACAAAATTAAACTTAGATTCTGTAGGAAGTTTGAATTTTTAAAATTTAACTGTAAAACAGTGTAAATTATTGTCGAAAGCATAGCTAATTTTCCAGTGACTTATCTCTGTTATCTTTTTTATAATTGCCATTCCCAGTCCATTTCCTTGCGATGAAGGATTTGATTTGGAGAATCGATTAAATAATTTGTCTACGATCAATGCTGTTTCTTGCCCTGTATTTAAGAACGTTATAGAATCGCTTGTAATTGTAATAATGATTTTTCCGTTTTTATTATTGTGTCGAATAGCATTTAGAAATAAATTATTAATAAGTACTTCGGTCAATGATGGATTGCCTTCTATTTTTAGTTTCTCGGTATATTCGATAACAATATTTAAGTTTTTAGCTTTTGCTTGTTCTGTAAAAAACTCAAGATGTTTCTTTAAATACTCATTTATAATAATGGGTTCTTTGTCCGGATAATTTCCATTTTCGATTTTAGAGAGCAATAATAAATTTTTGTTCAGCCTGTTTAGTCTGGAAACATCTTTGTTGAGAGAACTTAAAACTTGTGACTGATCTTTGGTTACGTCAAGCTGAAAAAGTGTATCTATTTTTGTTTGAAAAAGTGCCAATGGTGTTTGCAATTCATGAGCTGCATTCTCGACAAATTCTCTTTGATTATTATAAATATCGGTATTTTTTTCGATAAGACGGTTAAGACTTTTATTGAGACGGTTAAATTCCTCTACATCCGTATCCATAAAATGAGGTTTTTTGTTCTTATCGATTTCAAATCCCTGAATTTGGTCCAGTGTATCGTAAAAAGGTTTCCAAAGTTTTCGGGAGGAGATTTTGGTAATGATTAATATTCCTAGAAGTAGAATGATAATTACGACCAAAAACAACATGGCAATACTTATAATCAGATCTTCTTTCTCAATAAGATTAGTTCTGCCTACGTATGTATACGGCTGTCCTTTGATTAATATTGGTGTGTTTAGTTCTCTGTAAGGTTCATTTTCATTCTCTAGTTCATCAAAGTATACTTTACTAAAAAGACTGTCTTTGGTAACAATATGCTTGGGGAAAATTTGAACGTTTCGATTGTATTTATTCCATAATGCGATATCTTTAGCATCAAATTTTGGTAACTTATTTTTTAAGAATTCATCTCTGTGCAAAGCCAGTGTCTCGTCGGTTTCCTCTATATACAAACGCTCAGTAATATAATAAAAAACGGGAACTGATATTAACAGTACAAAAACTGAAAATATCAAAAATGTCGTTGTAGTTTTATTTAAAAGTTTTTTATTCATTGTCCCATTTGTATCCTAAACCGTAGATTGTTTTTATATAATCGCCACTTCCGGCATGGCTTAGTTTCTTTTTTAAATTCTTTATATGTGCATAAACAAAATCATGATTATCGAGCATATCTGCCATATCTCCCGAAAGATGTTCGGCTATGGCGCCCTTGGAAAGAACTTTATTTTCATTACCGATTAAAAAAAGTAATAAATCAATTTCTTTTTTTGTGATATCCAGCTTCGTGTTATTTACAGTTACAGTTTTGGAGAGGATATCGATGACAATCTCATTAAAGACAACATTATTATTGCCTTTAAAATTTTTGCGTCTTATAAGCGCCTGAATCCTTACAAGTAATTCAGATAAGTGAAATGGCTTTGTTAAATAATCATCGGCACCAAGATTAAATCCTTCGATTCGGGTATCCAATGTTTCTTTGGCAGAAATAATAATAACGCCTTCGGTTTTATTTCTTTTTTTTAATTCTTTTAGTATATCAAATCCATCCCCATCAGGAAGCATTAAGTCCAATAATACACAATCATAATCATAATTATTGATTTTATCAAGAGCATCTTTATATGTTCCCGAGGTTTCACATTGAATACCATTGGGTTTAAAATAGCCCTTTATATTCGCAGCTATTTCCAGTTCGTCTTCTATTATCAAAATTTTCATACCGCAATTTAGCAATTCAATTCTGAATGAAATCTGAATTTATGATTTTGGTTCGTTTTTTATATAATTAAACTATATAAGTTATTTAAGGAAATATAAGATTTAAAAGGGTTTAGCTTTTTTAATATTCTTTTACATCGGCTATTAAAAATGATTTACCGGAATGAATAACCTTTATATCTCTTTTATAGCTATGTTTATAAGTAAGATCTCTAACGATGGTTTCAAAAATATATGCTTTGTCCTTAGTTACCGATAAAAATTTACAACTCATCACTTTTATTTTTCCATAATCTTGTGTTGGAATAAGAAAACCTTCTGTACCAACATATTTAGTATCAAATGTATTTTTCCATTTCTTTTTAAAGGTCTCATTTGTTAAGCCATTATCGTATTCTATATTTATTGCATCGCTTTTATATTCTGCATAGGTTTTGGTTGTGATATCACTCATTTCAAAAGTTTCTTTATTAAAATTAATTTCAATAGCTTTTATCAACCATTTTTTTGCATTTTCCTGATCTTGATCCTTCGTTTTTTGCTCAATAACCGTTTGGTTTGTTTTAGTATTCGAATGATGATTTGGTTGTGATTTTCCGTTTTTTATTAACATAATTGCCGATAGCAAAGGGAATATGAGCGCAAGAAAATTCACTTTGTGCATTGTTGATTGTTTTTTTTTGATAAAACGAAGTTATAAATTATTAGCATTTCTCAATAATTACAAAAAGAATTAACAGCCTCTTTTTTTTATTGCAAATTTTTAAAGTGTTTAAAATTTAGATTTTGTGTAGATTTTCCCTCACTTGTTGCATTAATTCTGTTTCATTTTAGAATTTGGAACGGACTTATTTTAGAAAACTAGGTATGTTAAAAAAGTAAGATTAATTTTAACAATCTAAAATTATAAGTCCCAAAACTGAATAAATAATAATCTATTTAATAAACAAAATTATGAAACATTACAGTCTGTTACTCGTTGTTTTTTTAGTATCAATGGGTATGAAAGCCCAGGATGCAAATTCCTTTTCTCTTAATCTATATGGAGGGTATACTTTTTCTGATAAAGTAACGTATTATAATTCCTCTGGAGAAGTAGGAGATGGATTTGAATATGGCGCAGGTCTTGAGTATTTTATTACAAAGAACGCTTCTGTCGAGTTAAAATATTTAAGACAAAAAGTTGATTTACCTATATACATATCAGGAAATCAAATTAACCCTGGCGATGATAAATCAACTTTTAACTTCATTATTGGCGAAGGAACTTACTATTTTGATACAGGTTCATCTAATGTTTCTCCTTATTTAGGAGGAGGTCTTGGGGTTGGTATTGTCAATATACCACGAAATGGTAGCGATACTAATTTTGCTTGGGATATTAAAGCTGGTGTAAAACTAAGAACAAGTTCATTACTATCAGTAAACCTAAATGCCTACTTACAATCTATGAGCACTGCGGTAGGAAATAGCTATTATTGGACATATTATTATGGTCCGGTAGCTGTAACCGATTATGTAGCTTCTTATCAGTTTGGGTTAGGAGCTGTATTTAGCTTTAATTTCAAATAGAAAAATACTCTTTTCAAAATAAATAAAAGCATCCGCATTGTCGGATGCTTTTTTTGTTTATATATTAGAATTAACTGCAAAGTAAGCAAAGATTTATGCGAAGTTCGTAAAGTTTCTTCGTGCCTTAGAATCTTAGTCTCTTAGAACCTTTAAAAAATATATTTCTTTAGTTGCACTTTACTATCTTTGGCTGTCATAATTATTTATTTTAAAAACAGTTTTGAAAAATAGTCTTTTGTTTCTTTTTCTCGTTATAGTGTGCTATCCGGTATGTGCTGGAAACGGGGCAGATACAATTTTTGTAAATTTAGACTTAGCTTTAAAAAATAAACAGAAATACGTACAGCTTAAAGAAGAACGAATTGCCAATTTTAAGAAGATAAAATCATCTGATTTAAGCGATTATCAAGAATATGATTATAATAAAAGCTTATATAAAGAATACCAAAAATTCAATTCGGATTCGGCTATTTTCTATGTCAGGAAAAATCTAACATTAGCCAATAAACTTCATAATTTATATTTAGAAGAAACTGCTCAACTGCAATTGGCAAATCTATATTCCTCATCGGGAAGATATCGAGAGTCTGAAGAAATTCTGAAAAGCATAAATAAAAAACTCTTACCACAACAATTACTTTCGGATTACTATGAAGGATATCGCGAGTTTTTCTCGCATTATTTAACAAATAGTTATAATCCTGCGTATGTAGAGCAATCCGAAAAGTATCGTGATTCTTTATTTGCAACACTAAATCCCCAATCGCTGAAATACAAAATTGTTCTGGCAGAAAAGAATATTTCTGATGGGAAAATTGATAGTACCGAGAAGGAATTGATTCATTTATTGAAGCAAACAAATCCTGAGAATCCGCAATACGCCATGATTGCTTATCTTTTGGGGAATATATACAAAAAGAAAGAAAATCTTGAATTAAAAAAGGCCTATTTTGCTATTTCGGCGACTGCCGATATTAAGAATTCTATAAAAGATAATGCATCGATTCAAGAGTTGGCATTGGTTTATTTTGAATTGGGAGATATTGACACAGCTTATAAATTAACAAAATCGGCTATTGAGGATGCTATTTTTTGCAATGTACAATTTCGAACGCTCCAAATGTCCGAAGTATATTCGATCATCAATACTGCTTATCTGGATAAAGAAGCTAAAAGAAAAAGCCAATTGCAATTGTATCTTTTGCTAATAAGCATACTTGCATTATTCCTTGTTTTGGCGGTGATTTATGTTTACAAACAAATGAAAAAGGTTTCGAGGATAAAAGAAGAGCTTTCGAAAACAAGTGAAGAATTGGTGAAACTAAATGCAGATATTAGTAAAACAAACAATCAGTTACAGGAAAGAAACGCTCAGTTATCGGAATCGAATCATATTAAAGAAGAATATATTGCGCATTTTTTTAGTCTATGCTCCACATATATCAATAAACTTGAAAATTACCGCATTACCTTAAACAAGAAAGCAACTGCCAAACAGTTTGAAGAATTGTATAAAATTCTAAAATCAACAACTTTGGTCGATAATGAATTGGAAGAATTGTACAAGAATTTTGATACTATTTTTCTAAACCTATATCCCACTTTTGTAAAAGATTTTAATTCTTTACTTATCAACGAAGAGCAGATTATACTTAAGCAAGGAGAGTTATTAAATACCGAATTGCGCATTTTTGCATTAATACGTCTTGGAATTAATGATAGTGTGAAAATTGCAGCTTTCCTTCGTTACTCTTTAAGTACAATTTACAATTATCGCACAAGAGCCAGAAATAAGGCTGCCGTTTCTCGTAATGAATTTGAAGAAATGGTTATTAAAATAGGCTTAATTGTGGTTAAAACGCAATAATTTATTTCAATTTCACTACTTTTTTTATCTATTTTTAATTGTTAAGTATTTGTAGTTCAGTTCTTTGGGTTTTTTAGCTACTACTTTTGTATAATAGGTGCTTTTATGTAAACTATAACGTTTTAGCTTTACAATATAATTATTGGCATTTAATTCTGGATTATGAGTTATGCAGGTTCTGTAATTATATAAAAAAACAATTTTATTAATAAAGTAAGTAGTTATGTTTAAAAACATTAAAGCAGTTGTTGTTTTACTTATATTAGGTTCATTCGGAGTGAATGCGCAGAATAAAGTACCAGTTTATCTGGATGATAAAAAGCCTATTCAGGAACGTGTCGAGGATGCGCTTGCACGAATGACATTAGAAGAAAAAATAGCAATGGTTCATGCGCAATCAAAATTTAGTTCGCCTGGAGTTCCACGTTTAGGGATTCCTGAATTTTGGATGACCGATGGTCCTCATGGTATTCGCCCAGAGGTTTTATGGGACGAATGGGACCAAGCAGGATGGACGAACGATTCTTGTATTGCTTTTCCAGCACTTACAGCTCTTGCAGCAACCTGGAACAAAGAAATGTCTTCATTATATGGCAAATCAATAGGTGAGGAAGCACGTTACCGCAATAAGACTGTTTTATTAGGACCTGGAGTAAATATTTACAGATCTCCGCTTAACGGACGTAATTTTGAATACATGGGAGAAGATCCTTTCTTGGCTGCAAAGATGGTTGTGCCTTATATTAAAGGTGTTCAGGCAAACGGAGTAGCGGCTTGTGTGAAACATTTTGCATTAAACAATCAAGAAACAAATCGTCATACTGTAAACGTAAATGTAGATGATCGTGCTTTGTACGAAATCTATCTACCAGCATTTAAAGCAGCTGTTCAAGAAGGAGATGCCTGGACAATTATGGGGTCTTATAATAAATACAAAGAACAACCTAACTGCCACAATGAGTATTTGTTAAATGATATTCTTCGAGGAGAATGGGGATTTAAAGGTGCTGTTGTTGCCGATTGGGGAGGAGTTAGCAATACGCGTCAGGCAATTACAAATGGTCTGGACATGGAATTTGGAACTTGGACAAATGGTTTATCTGCAGGTACAAAAAATGCTTATGATAACTATTATTTGGCAAAACCATATTATGATTTAATTAAATCAGGACAAGTAGGAACCAAAGAATTAGATCAAAAAATACGTAACATACTTCGATTGGCTTTCCTTACTACAATGGATAAAAACAGACCATACGGTTCGTTTGGAACAGAGGAACACGGTCTTGCTGGTCGTAAAATTGCCGAAGAAGGAATCGTTTTGTTGCAAAACAAAAACAATATATTGCCAATTAACCTTAATAAAACTAAGAAAATTGCAGTAATTGGAGAAAATGCAATCAAGATGATGACTGTAGGTGGTGGTAGTTCATCATTAAAAGCAAAATATGAAATTTCTCCACTTGATGGATTAAAGAAAAGAATTGGTACACAAGCCGAAATTATCTATGCTCGTGGATATGTAGGTGATGCAGAAAGTAGTTATAACGGAGTTGCTTCTGGACAAGATTTATCAGAGAAACGTTCGGCAGAACAATTATTGGCAGAGGCAATTGATGTTGCCAAGAAAGCCGATGTTGTATTGTTTATCGGTGGATTGAACAAAAGTAATCATCAAGATGCAGAAGGAGTAGACCGTTTAAGTTTAGAGCTTCCATACAATCAGGATAAAATTGTAACCGAATTGCTTAAAGCAAATAAAAACCTTGTATTCATTAATATCTCAGGTAATGCTGTAGCAATGCCATGGGTAAATGAAGTACCGGGAATTGTACAAGGATGGTTTTTAGGATCGGAAACTGGTAATGCTTTGGCAGCAGTTTTAGTTGGAGATATTAACCCATCTGGAAAATTACCATTTACTTTCCCAGTAAAATTAAAAGATAACGGAGCGCATGCTTTGGGTGAATTCCCGGGAGGTAATGAGGTTACTTATAACGAAGGTATTTTTGTAGGATACCGTTGGGCAGATAAGCAAAAAGTGAAACCTTTGTTTGGTTTTGGACATGGATTAAGCTACACAACTTTCCAATATGGAAAAGTTACCGCTGACGCAAAAGAAATAACGGCTGCTGATAAAATAACCTTCTCTGTAAAAGTTAAAAATACAGGAACAAGAGACGGTTCAGAAACGGTTCAGTTGTACATAAGTGATTTAAAATCTTCTTTGCCACGCCCTATCAAAGAATTGAAAGGATTTGAAAAAGTAAACCTAAAAGCTGGAGAAGAGAAAATAGTTTCGATTACAGTAGATAAAGCAGCGTTAAGCTTTTTCGACCCTGTTAAACATGACTGGGTTGCAGAACCTGGAGATTTTGAGGCATTAATTGGAGCTTCTTCAACAGACATTAAAACGAAAGTGAAATTTATATTAAAATAGTTCACTAAAGATGCTTTTGAAGCTTGGTAATAATAAAGGCTTCAATGGTTGGTTAGTTAGTTTCTATGATCCCGATTGCATTATGTAATCGGGATTTTTTTTGCTTAAATTTACTAAGTCAAATTGCAATCAAAAAAATGCACAGACTTCATACGTTTAAATAGGTTAGGTCAAAAAGAAAAATTAATTTTAAAGCTCGGGAATTTGATTATAAAGTGTAACTTGTAAGAAATTTCCAATTTTAATTATGGTTACTCACATAACAAATTTCATTATCATCATATATTTATATATTAATTGATGTTTTGAGAATATTTATTAATCACAAAGTATATAATTTTGCTTTGTATTAAACCCCAAAATTTATGAAGAACTTTACTTTAACATTTTTAATAATTTGCTTATTTATTGCTTGTAAGAAAGACGAGCAAAAAGAGAGTGATGCAAAAAAAGAAACTACTGCTACAGATGACAACACAATTGTAAAAGCTGCCGAAGCTGCTTATTTGTATGGGTTACCATTAGTTTTAATGGATATTACCCGCAGACAAATAACCAATAAAGAAGTTGCGAATAGTATGGGAGCGCCTATGAATCAGTTTAGTCATAAATCGGCATTTCCTGATGTTACCCTTAAAAATGAGACATTCCCCAATGCCGATACTTATTCTTCTTCGGCTTGGATTGATTTACGCAAAGAACCTTTGGTACTTTCTGTTCCGGATACTTATGGAAGATATTACCAATTTTCTATAATTGATGCGTATACAAATGTTTTTACCTCTGTGGGAAAAAGAACTACAGGAACAACTGCAGCAAATTTTTTGATAACAGGACCAAAATCTAATGAACCTGTGCCGATAGGAATGCAAGAACTTAAATCTCCAACTAATATGGTACGTATCGTTGGTCGAATTCAGGTAAATAGTTACATGGATGGATTAAAAGTTTATAAGTTACAACGTCAATTCAGACTTGTTCCTTTAAGCAGTTGGACTACAGATTATATTGATCCTAAAGGAAAATTTGATTCATCGGTTCCAAAGGGAACACCCACCGAGATTGTTTCGAAAATACCAGTTGGAGAATTTTTTAATTATGTTAATCAGTTATTGGTTAATAACCCACCAAAAGCAGCAGATGCAGAAGCAATGAAACAGTTTGCTATGATTGGAGTAAAACCCGGAGCCAAATTTAATTTAAGCACCTTTAATGCTTCTGTTCAGTCTATATTACGAACCCTTCCGGATAAAATGCTGGAAGAAATGAATAAAGCTCAGGCAAAGACAGCACAGCTAGAAAACGGATGGAGTCCTATAGATATAACATTAGGAGCATTTGGGACCAATTACGAGTACAGAGCAGTAGTTTCGTATGCAGGATTAGAGACCAATCTTCCTCAAGACGCTATACATTCTACTTGTAAAGTCGATGAAGAAGGTGAAAAATTCAACGGAGCAAATAAATATGTAATTCATTTTAATAAAGACGAAATTCCGCTTACCAATGCTTTTTGGTCATTAACAATGTATGATGCTAAAGGTTTCCTTATCGCAAGTCAGATCAATCGATTTTCAATTGGTAGCCGCGATCCATTAAATAAAAATGCAGATGGTTCTATTGATATTTATTTTCAAAGAGCATATCCGGGACAAATGAGAGAGAAGAATTGGCTACCGACACCAGCAGGAGATTTTACTATAATGTTGAGAGTATATGCTCCAAAAGAAGAAATGATAAGAGGAGCATTAAAAATACCCGCAATTAAGAAAATCGTTCCAATTGTACCTGGGACAGAACCATTACCAACGGTAGCACCTATACCAGAATCAGAATAATTTTTATATAAGTCTTATCGCATAGACGTATTCCTGTATGTCTATGCGATCTATGTTGACAAAAAAATAACCACAGAAAAGACAATGGTTTTCGCAAAGTTTTTTAGCTTTGAACCTAAGAACCTTTGTCCCTCTGAACCTTTCCACCTTATACAGTAATTTATTAAATCAACAAATTTTTATAATGTATACTAAACTACTTGAGCTTGTAGCAGAGATTATTGCAATTGATAATTCGGATACTATCCTGGTCGAAAATTTCTTTGAACCTGTAAATTGTAGTAAAGGAGAAATTTTGGAGAAAGAAAATAAAGTAGCTCAATATTTATATTTTATTAATTCTGGTTTTATGAGGGTTTTTTATAATCAAAATGGAGATCAGGTAACTACACATATTAATTGCCCTTCGGGTTTTATTACTTCTTTTAATAGTTTTATCACAGGAACTCCTGCATTGGACAATATCGAGTGCATTACAGCCTGTGAAGTATTACGAATTACAAAAAAAGATTTTGATGCATTATGCCATAAAAGCCAAAAGTGGGCTGACTTTGCCAGAATTATTTATGAAAAATCTTTAATTTATAATGAGCAAAGAACGAATGATATCATTGCATTATCTGCCGAAAAACGATATCTCAAAATTTTAAAAGATAATCCTGCTATGATACAAAATGTTCCACTACAATATATAGCGTCGTTTATAGGAATTAAACCCGAAAGTTTAAGCCGAATTCGAAAACAAATCATTTCCTAACATACATCAAGTAGATTGTTTTGGTTATTACTGAATTTTGTATCAGAAATAATTAAAGAAATGAAAACGATAAAAAACAAAACAGCATTTATTACCGGAGCATCATCTGGTATTGGCGAAGCATTTGCTTATGAATTAGCAAAACAAGGAGCAAATCTTATACTAACGGCTCGATCTGAAGATAAATTACAAGTCTTAGCCAGAAAAATTTCCAATGAATATAATGTAAAAGTAACTGTATTTACAGGTGATCTTTTGCAAAAAGAAACCCCACAAAAATTATACAATCAAATAAAACAAGCCGGATTATCGGTTGATTTGTTGGTTAACAACGCAGGGTTTGGTAAATGGGTGAATTTTCTGGACGAGAGTATGGAAGATTATGATGAAATGATTGAAATAAACGTTAATGCCCTTGTGAAATTATGCCATCTTGTATTGCCGGATATGTTGAAAAAGGGGGATTGCGGAATCATAAATGTGGCTTCAACAGGAGCATTACAGCCATGTCCATATGTAGCAACATATTGTGCGAGCAAATCATTTGTATTGAATTTCTCTGAGGCGTTATATGGAGAATATTCTAAGCGTGGAGTTACTATTACAGCACTTTGCCCGGGTAATACTACCACAGGTTTTCAATCGATTGCAAAAGCAAACACTAAAGGCATGGCTGCCGATACTCCAGAAACTGTTGCAAGACAAGGAATCGCAGCAGTATTAAAAAATAAAAGCTTTAAAATAGTTGGAGCTGTAAATTATTTGCAATCTTTTTTACCAAGATTGTTACCTAGAAAAATGGTGATTAATATTGTTAGCGGAATGATGAATGGAAAAGTAAATGGTTGAAATATTAAATAGAAAAAAAACTTTTTTATTTAACCAAAATCACTTACCAAAATTTATTATGACATTGTTAACGCACTTTAGTCAGTATAATTTATTAATTTAACCAAAGTTAAAAATTAAGCTTACTATGGAAAATTCAAGACTCAAATCCTTTATACCTCTTTTTTATCTTGTTTGGTCGGATGACCTTTTAACACAAAAAGAGTTCGTTACTTTGCAAGAATTTATTCGTTCTCAAAATTGGCTTTCCAAAGATGAACAAGAAGAATTACTTTCTAAAATAGATATTTCGACACCTCCTTCAAGAGAGCAACTTACAAAATGGAAGCTTGAAATAGAAAAAAGTATTCAGGACAAAAGGTCTGTTAAATCTATATTTGATATTGTAGTTGCGCTTTCTGGTGATGATAAAAATATAAAAGATCTTGAGCCTGTTTTTGCAAAACTAGAGAATGATCTAGGTGTTTTTGGAGAAGAAGCTATAGGTTCTTTTAAGAAAAAGGCAACTTCTCTTACGTCTAATTATAAAACGGATAGTAGTTTTGATACCACAATACTGACCGAAATTCTCGACGGAAAACAAGCGGCTATTATAAAAAAAGTAAAATCGGTTATAAGCAAACCCGAGTTTGCATATGAAACTTCTACAGATATTAATGTTTATCGCCAAAAAGTATACGAATGGTGTAAAATCCTTGCCAAAGAAAATCTTGGCAATATGGCATATCCTAAGCAATATGGCGGAGGGGAAAACATAGCCGATTATTTTGCCATTATGGAAACACTGAGTTATCACGATTTAAGTTTAGTGATAAAGTTTGGTGTCCAATTCGGACTTTGGGGGATGAGCGTACAATCACTGGGAACAGAAAAACATTATAGCAAATATTTAAAAGATATTGGTTCCCTAAAATTACCCGGTTGTTTTGCAATGACCGAAACACACCATGGTTCGAATGTTAAGGGGCTTGAAACCACTGCAACTTACAATCATGATGACAAAACATTTACTATTCATACACCGAATAAAAATGCGCAAAAAGAATACATTGGTAATGCAGCCGTACACGGGCAAATGGCAACTGTATTCGCAAAACTAATCATCAATGATGTTGATTATGGCGTAAACGCATTTGTTGTGCCTTTAAGAGATACAAACGGTGCTAATATAAAAGGCGTTACTATTGGTGATTGCGGACATAAAATGGGATTAAATGGTGTAGATAATGGAACAATAAGCTTTAATAATGTTGTTATTCCAAAAGAGAATATGCTGGACAGGTTTGCTTCGGTAAGTGAAAAAGGGGAGTTCGAAAGCCCTATTCCGAGTGATAATCGACGTTTCTTTACTATGCTGGGAACTTTAGTAGGAGGTCGAATCGGGATTCCACGTTCGGCATTGGCTGCAGCCAAATCGGGTTTGGCAATAACAATTAGATATAGTGACCAACGCAGACAATTTGGACCAGAAGGTGGCTCTGAAGTTCCGATTTTAAACTATCGCATGCATCAACGTCGATTGATTCCGCAGCTGGCAAAAACATATGCAGTACATTTTGCTTTGCAATACCTTACGAATCGTTTTCTGAACAAAAAGGAATCCGAAATGCAGGAAATCGAAGCACTTGCAGCAGGAATGAAATCTTATTCGACTTGGAGCACAAGAGATATATTGCAGGAATGTCGTGAAGCTTGTGGAGGAAAAGGGTATTTGTCTGAAAATAGAATTGATGCCTTAAAAAATGATACTGAAATTTACACCACTTTTGAAGGTGATAATACGGTATTGATGCAATTGGTTGCTAAAAATCGTTTATCAGAATTCAGAAAATCATTTGGAGAAATGGGAGCAATGGGAATAATCAATTATGTTTATGAAAATGCTATGTCTGCAATTTCAGAAAAAAATCCAATTGCAACCCGTAAAACAGATGATGCTCATTTGCTTGACAATGAATTTCACTTACAAGCATTTTTGCACAGAGAAAAAACAACTTTGGCATCTGCTGCAAAGCGAATAAAAAAGCTCATCGATAGTGGGATGGATGCTTATGATGCATTTAATGTTGTGCAACACCAAATGATCGACGTGGCTCAGGCATATCTCGAGAGAATTGTTTTGGAACAGTTTCAGGTTGCAATAGAAGCTATTAAAGACAAAGAAGTAAAAGAGATTTTATCCAAATTATGTCAATTATACGCACTTGCCCAAATCGAGAAAAATAAAGGTTGGTATCTGGAAGACGGATATATGGAAGCCGTGAAAACGAAAGCTATCCGTAAAATGGTCAATCAGCTTTGTTGGGATATAAGACCCGATGCCGTTTCATTGGTAAATGCATTTGACATTCCGGAGAGTTGTCTTGCAGCGCCAATCTTGAAGTAATTATCAATTGTTAGTTATTAATTGTTAGTTCTTGTGTTGTATATAATTGAACGCTGATAACACGGATTAAACGGATTTAATTCTATTCTATTTTAAAACAATGAAAAATTAACCTAAGAAAATTAACAGCAAAGAGCGCAAAGTTCTGGAGTTTGTTTAACAGTAAATGATTTTGTGAAATTAGTCAATTCGTAGCTAAATCTTTTTCAATCCCTTAGATCTGTGGAAAAATATAAACCATTAAGAGATAAAAACTTATTTTTTTATTCTCTTAATGGTTCAAATAAAAATTAAACCATTGCTTTATTACAATAAGTAGATTTTTCGAAATCTTTTATGTTTATCGATAATACGGGAACATCTGGAAATAATGTCTTTAGCTTAGTTATAATTGCTCTTGAAAGATTGCTCTTTTGTTCTGTGGTTCTGCCTTCCATTATGTAACCAAAAACATGAATGAAATCTTCCTGAGTATTTCCGTTATTGTAATACGTAAAAGGATTTATCCGAACTTTAATTTCTATAGCATCAAATAAACCTGTTGACTCAGCCGAGTCAAAGACTTCTTGCATTATATCTTTTGGAGATTTTAATCGCACTATATTTTCGGAGCAGTCAATTACAAAATGTGGCATAAGTTTACTTTATATTATTACATTAATTTTTTCCTGTAGTAAACAAAGTTATAAAAATACTGATTAATTCGACGGAAAGTTCATCGCTTAATAACACGTTTAGTTATAAATTTTCGGATTAAATAAAGTTACTTAAACAGGGATAAATTGTTTTGGATCATAGAAAAACTTTTCCTTTTTTATAAGTTCGCCTTCCCAGTTTTGATATGCAATTTCTTCTATTTCTGAGATAGTTCCATCTTTCCATTCAAATTTAAAATACCACTGAATTACTACGAAATCATCATTTATAAATACAGGACGAATGCACTTGGATACTAATGATTTTACTCTTGCTAGTACATTTTTTTCATTGGCAACAAGAAAATCCCGACCAACACGTGGTTCGGATTGATTTTCTTGCATTGTAGCGTCTTCGGTATAAAATTTGGCAATTGCGGTATCATGCTCGTTGGATTCTACCATCGAGATAAATCGTTCTACAGTTTCTAACTTAGGCATGTTTTTTTGTTTTTTGAATGATTTCCATATATCGATTTTCAAAAATAGTTTGTTCAACAGGGACTACAACAGCTTGAAATAATTTCATAAGATCATCCGAGTGATCAGCTACTTTTTTTGTCTGAAAGCTGTAATGAATAAACTTTATCCAAAGTAATGCTTTTAATTCGGTTTCGTCTTCATTCCACATTTTCATTTCTACCAACAGGACATTATCTGTATATTGAATTAATTGAGATTCTATCACAACAGTTTCCATTGTAAATGCTGGTCTCATATAGCTTATCTGGTTCGAAGCTACAACCCAGCTTAAAGCAGATGTTTTCATGAGTTTAAATATATCAAGATTATAATGTTCGGCGATTTGATCCTCACGAGCATTAATGAAATATTCCAGATACTTTGAGTTGTTTAAATGATTGAAAGGATCACAATCCTGAAACCTGATTTTTCTTTTTGTTTTTAATACTTTTTCCATTTTTTGTTAAATTGCATTACATACCAATTGGTATTTAGGGAGTTAAATTTTTTTACTTTTTTATGCTTTCTATTATCATGTCATCAATGCAATCCATCGCATTGCTTATGTAGGTTTCGTCATTATGGGTAAACGCAAGTAGTGAACTTCCTTCGATCATCGATAAAATTATTTGGGCATATTTATTTGTATCAATATTCGGTTTGATTTCACCATTTTCAATTCCTTCTTTGATAATATCTATTAGACCATTAATGAATTTTTGGGATAGTTTTTCGGCTGCTTTAAACAATTCAGGATTTACAAATTTTGTATCAACCCCCACTCGTAACATTGGACACCCACCTCTGTCTTTGACTAAATCATAATAAGTGCGTTGATAATTGGTTATCGTATATAATTTATTTACAGCACCTTCTTTAGTCGAAACTAGTTTGAATAATGGTATAATGGCAATACTTACATTGTGTTGAAATGATTTTAATGCTAGATCTTCTTTATTCGAGAAATTACAATAAATAGCTCCTTTGGTAAGACCAGTTGCATTTGTAATATCAGATAAACTAGTACCTACATACCCTTGTTTGTTAAAAATGGGGGCAACTTTATCCAATATAAATTCAGAAGTATTCATAGGGCTGATTGGGTTTCGAATAAATTATGGAACAAAAATAATAAATAAATACCAATCGGTATGTGGTGAATTTATTTTTTTGATAAAAGTTTTAGAAATATTATTTTCTGAAGATTCTCTGTGGAAAATATTGACTGAAAAGGAACGCGAATGACACGGATTTGCTAAAGCAAAGACACGAATAAAAACGGATTTTTAAAAACTTTGCGACCTTTGCATATCCCGAGGCTTCGGGACTGCGCCCTTTGCGGTTAAATTTTTTCTACATCTTACCAACCAACATTCCAAGCATTTGTATTGATTCTCGAAGCTCATTACTCCACGGTAATCCAAAACTTAAACGCATACAGTTACAAAACTGTTCCTGAAATGAAAATATACGCCCGGGTGCAATGCTAATGTTGTGCTTCATTGCCAGTTGATAGAATACTGCGGTGTCGATTTTTTTATCCAATTCCAGCCAAAGAAAAAATCCTCCTTGTGGCTGACTCACTTTGGTTCCTGCAGGGAAGGATTCAAGGATAGTATTTATATAATTGATACTATTGTGATGTAAAATTTGCCTTATTTTTCTAAGATGATTTTCATATCTGCCATTTTTAAGGAAATCGGCAACGACTTCGTGGGTTATGGTAGGACAGGAAATTGTGTGATACAATTTGGTGCGTAATATTTCTTTCTTGAATTTTCCGGGTGAAACCCAGCCTACACGATATCCGGGTGCCAGAGATTTGGATACAGAGTTGCAACAAAGCACAATGCCACTTTCGTCATAGGTTTTACAATTAGTTGGTCTACTAGTTCCAAAATATAAATCACCATATATATCATCCTCAATAAGCGGTACGTTATAATGTTCCATTAACCGCACAACTTCTTTTTTATGCTCCACAGGCATCATGCTTCCAGATGGATTACTGAAATTACTCATTAACAAGCAAAGTTTAATCTTCTTGGTAGAAAGGGCTTTTTTTAAAGCATCCAGTTCAATTCCTGTAGTCATATTGGTTGGTAATTCCATTATATATAAACCCAATGATTTTGCTAGTTGTAAGATTCCAAAATAAACAGGACTTTCTGTAATAATGGTGTCGCCGGGTTTGGTTAATGTCATTAGGCAATGTGATATTGCACCAATGCAGCCAGGAGTTGTTATTACATCATCTTCGGTTAATGTACCGCCCCAAGTGAATGACCATCTGGCAATTTCTTTTCTTAAATTTAGGTTTCCCTGTACTTCATCATAACCAGTACCACTATTTGGGAATTGTCGCATGGCTTGTACCATTCCTTTGTTTAATTTGGCTATTGGGAGAAGTTCATTTGATGGGAAACCCAGAGAAAGCATTGTAACGTTTTTATCCATCATGCTTCCGTAAACGAGGTCTATTAAATCTTCTCGTTCAATATTGGCACAACTTATTATTGGGGTACTTGGGGTAGGTTCCGGGATTGTTCGGGAGGAGATATTACTCACATAATAACCCGATTGTGGTCTTGATTCTATAAGAGAGCGGCTTTCCATTTCGTAGTATGCTTTACTCACGGTACTCATACTATATCCAGTCTCGGCACATATTTCCCTTATTGATGGAAGTTTGTCTCCAACATTAAAAAGTCCCGACTTAATTTGTCTCTCGATTCGGTCAGCAAATTGTAAATATAGATAGTTGGCATTTTTCATTTTAAAAACATAACTGTTACGCTGCAATTTAATAAAACTGTATCTGTATTGCTATTTTATTTTAGTGAAATTTGCTGTATTACAAAATGTAAATAAAAATTCCGATGAAAAGCACAAAATATTACTTGGCAGCTATTACAGCATATACAATTTGGGGCTTTTTTAGTCTGGTATTAAAACCAATACATTCTTATGCTTCTCTAGACATTTTGTTCTATCGCGTTTTTAGTTGTAGTATATTGTTGTTACTAATCACTTTTGTTTTTAAACGCAAAAGAGTAAAAGAAGCAGTTGCAACTTTTAAGGCATTACCACTTGAGAAAAAGCGTAGAACTGTTTTATTAAACATTGGCGGAAGCATCTTTTTAACAGCTAACTGGTTTACCTTTATTTATGTAATGAATCATGTTAGTGTAAAGGCAACGTCACTAGCTTACTTAGTTTGTCCAATACTAACCACATTGTTGGCTTATTTTATTTTGCATGAAAAACTTTCTAAAACGCAATGGTTATCTGTGGGATTAAGTGTTACAGGATGTTTACTTCTATCATATGCAAATATTATGGATATGTTTTTTAGCATAATAATAGGTTTAACTTATGCATCTTATTTGGTTAGCCAACGTGTTAATGTGGGATTTGATAAATTTATAGTACTTACTTTTCATATCACTTTATCGGCATTGTTCTTATTGCCATTTTTTCCTGCTTATGGTGGGCCTGTTCCTACTGAATTCAAGTTTTATTTGTGTATTGAAATAATAGCCCTTGGCTTTACTATTTTTCCACTATTACTAAACTTATTTGCTCTTACGGGGCTTAATTCATCCACAGTCGGGATGTTATTGAATATTAATCCGATGATTGCTTTTGGATTGGCAACTTTTGTATATCACGAACAAAGCGGACCATTACAAATTTTATCGTATGGAATTATTTTTATCTCAGTTTTAGTTTTTAATTCGCATCATATTTTTAAAAGCAAGCAAAAAGAGATTCCAATGACAAAGTGTAGTTAATTAGCAAAACAGTTAATTATTTTTAGCAAGTAATTTGTCAATACTCCAATTATAAAAAGGGATTGTTGCTAATAGTAAGGAAGCTGCGCTTGCAGTAAATACCGAATAATTAAATGGTGCTCTGTATCCTGCAAATATAAGCATGCTTAAAGCAAAAGATAAAGTTAACGCAAAGCTACCATAGGCGGATAATCTGGTCTTAAAACCAATAATTAATAATACACCAAATAGTACTTCTGCCAGCGTTGCGATTATTCCCATAACGTTGGCAATATCATGGTTGAGATAAGGCATTAACGAATTGGTATAATCAACAAAATTAGTCCAGTTTCCCCAACCCACGTTTGGTTCTCCCGGAGCTCCAAGCATACCTAAACGATCCATTACGGGTAATATAAAACCAATTCCTAAAGCCAATCTTAAGAACATTTGGGCAAACTGTTGTGTATTTATCATATGTTTTATTTCTCTATAATCATTGTAATTCCTTGTCCTCCAGCTGCGCAAATAGAGATAAAACCTCTTCCAGAACCTTTCTCGTTGAGTAGTTTTGCCATTACGCCAATTATTCTTCCGCCAGTAGCGGCAAAGGGATGTGCTGCCGCAAGACTACTACCTTTTACGTTAAGTTTATTTCTGTCGATTGCACCAAGAGATTTCTTTAATCCTAATTCTTTACTGAGCTCAGGGCTTTCCCAAATTTTTAATGTTGCCAAAACTTGTGCTGCAAATGCTTCGTGAATTTCATAATAATCAAAATCTTGTAGTGTAAGTCCAGCTTTATCGAGCATTCTGCTTGCAGCAAATAACGGTGCTAATAAAAGGTTCTGCTGGTTTTTTACATATTCGATTGCGGCAACTTCAGCAAAAGTAATGTAGGCAAGAATAGGAAGTCCTTGTTCTTTTGCCCATTCTTCACTGGCAAGAAGTATGCAAGATGCACCATCGGTAAGAGGAGTAGAGTTGCCAGCTGTAAGAGTTCCATTTGTTTTATCAAAAGCAGGAGGAAGCTTTGCTAGTTTTTCGATTGTACTATCTCTTCTTAAATTATTGTCTTTATCAAGTCCTTGAAAAGGAGTTATCATATCATCAAAGAAACCTTCATCGTAAGCTTTTGACATATTAAGATGGCTTTTCAAGGCTAGATTATCTTGATCTTCTCTGGAAATTTTATAGTATTTGGCTGTAATTTCGGTATGTCCACCCATAGAAAGTCCCGTTTGAGATTCTTCATTTCTAGGAACTAAAGGTGTAAAATCTTTTGGACGAAGTTTAAAAAACTGCTTTATTTTGCCTCCCAATGATTTTTCTTGTCGAGCATCAAGGAGTATTTTTCTCAAATTTTCACTCACAGCCATTGGTATATCGCTTATAGAGTCAACGCCTCCAGCAATTCCAGATTCAATTTGCCCGAGCGCTATTTTATTGGCGATATAAATGGCACTTTCTATACCCGTATCACATGCTTGTTGTAAATCGCAAGCCGGAGTAGCGGGATCAAGCGAAGTCTTCATTACGCATTCTCTTATAAGATTACTGTCGTAAGTATGTTTGATTACAGCACCACCGGCAACTTCACCAAGTAACTTTCCTTTCAGTTTATATTTATCAATGAGTCCGTTAAGAGCAGCAATCATCATATCTTGATTTCCTACTTTTGCGTAAGCAGTATTTGCTCTCGCAAAAGGGATTCTGTTATATCCTATAATTGCAACTTTTCTAATTTTATCGTGATTATTCATATTCAGAATTTTATTAGAATGAAAATCTTAAAGTTAAAGTCTTTCTTTAGAAGAATAAATTTAATGAATTAGATTCAAAAGCATTGACTTATCTATAAAATAATAAGTCTCCAGTTTTAAATATAAAACTGGAGACTTATTTGTATTGTTTTGACTAAATTGGTTTTACATGCAATTACCATCTGGAGTACAGGATTGACCATCGATTATTTCAAGCTTTGTAGCTGGATTATCTTTTCTCCATTCTCCAAATGATTTCTCTAATGTCTGTAAAAATGTATCTGGAGATTGTGCTCCATTAACAGCATATTTGCGATTGAAAACAAAAAAAGGAACTCCGTTTATACCAATTTCTTGAGCTTCCTGTATATCACTTTTTACCTTATCTGCATATTGATTATCTGTTAAAGATTGTTTTACATCTTCAGGAGTTAATCCAATATCTTTTCCTAATTCTTCTAAAACTTTTGGATCTCCAAAGTTTTTTCCTTCGGTGAAATAAGCAAGAAATAAACGTTCTTCGGCTTGATCACCAAGACCTTTTATTTTGGCTAATTGTATCATTCGATGTGCGTTGAAAGAGTTTGCTACAACAGCATTATCGAAGTTATATTCTAATCCGGCATTTTTTGCAGTTTGAACCACACCTTGATGCATTCTTACGGAATCTTCGTAACTAATCCCTTTTCGGTTAGCAAGATATTCGTAAACATTTTCTTTTTTGTCAAAGTGTTCTGGGATGTTTGGGTCAAGTTGAAAACTTTTCCAAACAATTTCAATGTCTTTATTATCGGCAAATTTGCCAAGTGCCGTTTCATAATTTCGTTTTCCAATGTAGCAAAACGGACACATGATGTCACTCCAAACTTCTACTTTCATTTTAGGTGTTCCTATTATTTCCATGGTATTTTATTTTAATATTTTGTGTTAAGTTTAACCGCAAAGTTTTGAATTCGTTTAATACTTATAATCTGTGACTGAGAAATTAACCGCAAAGAGCGCAGTCTCGAAGCCTCGGGATACGCAAAGTTCGCAAAGTTTTATAATCTGTAGGTTAAAAAAGTTTTACCATAAAGGCATTAAGTTTAATTAAGGATTAAGCTTAATCTTTCTTTATTTCTTAATGGTGAAAAATCATTTAATCTATGGTTAAATAAAACTTTCAGTCTCAGTGCCTCAGAACCTTAGTCTCTTAAAAAGAAGAAAGCTGATTACTTAAATGGGTGAAAGTAATCAGCTTTCTTAAGAAACTTGTACAGGTTTCTATATTTATTCAACAACCAATTGACCTAGAGCTTCTTTGCTAAAGCCTTTTAGCTCGTCGGTTTTTCCTGCTTTAATTTTTGAAACCCAATTTGGGTCAGAAAGTAATGGTCTTCCAACAGCTACAAGGTCAAAATCTCCTCTATCCATGCGTCTTGTTAATTCATCTAAAGATGTTGGTTGAGAGCTTTCACCTGCAAATGCACCAAAGAAATCACCAGAAAGGCCAACTGAACCTACAGTAATTGTTGGTTTTCCTGTTATTTTTTTAGCCCATCCTGCAAAGTTTAGGTCGCTACCTTCAAATTCCGGCTCCCAAAAACGACGTTGAGAACAGTGCAAAATATCTACACCTGCATCTACTAGAGGAGCAAGCCAAGCTTCCATCTCTAATGCGTTTTTAGCCAATTTATAAGTGTAATCTGCTGGTTTAAATTGTGAAAGTCTGATGATGATTGCAAAATCTTCACCAACTTGTTTTCTAACTTCTTTAATTACTTCTACTGCAAAACGAGTACGTTCGGCAAGAGTTTTTCCGCCGTAAACATCAGTTCTTTGGTTTGTAGCATCCCAGAAAAACTGATCAATAAGGTAATCATGTGCACCGTGAATTTCTACACAGTCAAAACCTAATCTTTTAGCATCAGCGGCAGCTTGACCAAATGCAAGGATTGTATCTTCGATATCTTTTGTAGTCATGGTGTTTCCATTACTAAACCCTGGACGGTTTAATCCAGATGGACCTTCAAAAGGAACTGGAGGAACCCAACCTGAGTGATGATTATCCATGATGCCCATATGCCAAATTTGTGGTCCCATTTGTCCACCAGCAGTATGAACGTCATCGATTACTTTTTTCCATCCTGCTAGTGCTTCATTACCGTAAAAGTGAGGTACATTGGCATCATTAGACGATGAAGGTCTGTTTATTACAGTTCCTTCAGATAAAATTAAGCCTACTTCACCTTCAGCTCTTTTTTGATAATAAGTAGCTACATCATCTGTAGGAACTCCGTTTGGAGAAAATGAACGCGTCATAGGCGCCATTACAATTCTATTTTTAAGATTTAACGTCTTTAATTTGAAAGGCGTAAATAAACTATTTGTGCTCATATTACTTTTTTTTTATAAATTCGATTCAATTATTTTACTTAGTTCTGTAAATGTTTTTTCGTTGCGTTTATAATACGTCCATTGTCCAACACGTGTAGATTCTATAAATCCAGCACGCTGAAGAATAGACAGATATTCGGAAACAGTCGATTGCGTAAGTCCAGCTTTGATTTGTATTTGTCCCACACACACACCGTGTTCAAAACCGAAAGGTTGCTGACCCGGAAAATTTATTTCAGGTTCTTTTAACCATTCCAACATTTGTAGTCTGGACTTATTTGATAATGCTTTAAATATTTCGATATGTTCCATGACCCAAAGATATCGACTTTTTCCGATATATCTATATTAGGGAAAATATTTAGCAAATTTTTAAGATAGAAAAGGGGAGGGAAACTATTTATTAGTCAGTGTTGTAATGAGGTATTCTGTGCTTTTTTGTAGTTTTATAGGGGTTTTAAAACCTGATAGATTTGAATTGTATTGTTATAATTATTTTAAGATTTTATTAGTTTTAAAAATCTCTTAAGGAAAGTAATGCTAGATTTATTGATTTGATTTTGTAGATATAACTATACCTATAAGGTCAAAAAGACCTTGCAGGATATGAGCAACATAAATTAACACAAAACAATTAGTGTAAATTAGTGGAATTCGTGTTTAATTTTATTCTTGCTTGAAACTTTGTTTTGAATTTTATTTCTGTAGTTCTAATTCTTCAATGATTTGTTTTTTCATTGTAGTATTAATGTAATCTTTGGTTTCTGCATAAGATATTTTATACTTACGCTCAATTTCTTGCAGATGCGATGGGAATGATGCTAATAATTTATCATAGTAAATATCCAATTCTTTCTCGTTGGGCATTTCAAATTTCAATCGTATCTGAAATCTTCTTAATAAAGCCGTATCGATAGTATTATAATGGTTTGTTGCACAAATAAGCAAACTATCATCTGGGAAATAATCTATTAATTGGATAATCGTGTTTACTAAACGACGCATTTCGCCTACATCTTTATCATCGCTTTCACGGCTTTTTCCTATTTGGTCAAATTCATCTAGGAATAAAACAGCCTTTTCACGAATGGCTTTATCAAATATTGCTTTTATGTTTTTGGAGGTTTCCCCAATTCGAGCATTAATTAATGTGCTCAGATTTATGATAACGATGTTTTTGTTTAGAGCTGTTGCAATGGCTTTGGCAGTCGTTGTTTTGCCACAACCCGAATGTCCGTATAGGAAAATCTTATTGTCTACTTTAAGATTATATTTTTTTAATTCATCAAGATATTGATGCTCCTTAATGGTTTGCGTCAATGCAGCTTTATTTTCTTCGCTGAAAAGTAAATCATTCAACGCTATTTTTTCGGTATCGTTTACGGTAAGTTCGTATAGATTCATCTCATTTTTATTTGATGCAAAATTAAGCCTTATTCTGCAATATTCTCATTCCAAATTTCTTTTCCCAAAAATCGATTTCCGAAGATAGATGTTCCAACTCGTACCATATTAGAACCTTCGGCTATAGCCAATTCCAAATCTTGTGACATTCCCATAGAAAGTTTTAATTCGGTAATCCCCTCAATTCTTTCTGCATAAATCTCATCTCTTATTTGCCTGAGTAAGCTAAGAGAAGGTTGCATTTTCTTTTTCTCTACATCCAATAGTCCGATAGTCATCAAACCCTTAATGTTCAAGGTGTCATATTTCTTTATTTCTCTGATAAACGGAATAACTTCATTTGGCGGAAGCCCAAATTTGCTTTCTTCGTATGAGGTATTCACTTGTATAAAAACATCTAAATTTCTTCCTTGGTTTTGCAATTGTTTGTTTAGTTCTTCAGCCAAACTTATTCTATCCAAAGACTGAATGCAAGTAACATATTTCAGAACATCTTTTATTTTGTTGGATTGTAAGTGACCAATAAAATGACGCTCAATATTTAGTTCTTTCAAACCTGAATCTTTATCTCGTAGTTCTTGCATTTTGTTCTCGCCAATAAGAGTTTCGCCAGCCTCAATAGCCATGCGTATTTTGTCGGCAGGAACGGTTTTGGTAGCTAGTAATAACCGAACATCTGATATATTTCTACCAGACAGTTTACAGGCATTTTCGATGCGCTCATGAACCTGTTTTAAATTGGAAATTATCATCTCTTTCATAAGTGCAAAGGTAAGTATGACTGGATCATGATGATAATCCAGTTTTAAGTTTTGCTTATGGTCCAGATTTTTTTTAAGGTTCTAAGTGACTAAGGTTCTGAGGCACTAAGAAACTTAGACTTGAAGTTTTATTTAATCACAAATTAAATGATTTTTCACCATTAAGAAATAAAGAAAAATTAAGCTTAATCCTTAATGAAACTTAATGCCTTAATGGTAAAACTTTTTTAACCTACAGATTATATAACCTTGCGTTCTTCGCGTATCCCGAGGCTTCGGGACTGCGCTCTTTGCGGTTAATTTTTAAGCATAAGTAAAAAAATAATTAATAAAAGAGCGTTCATTCATTTATTGTTTTATATTTGCTAAAAAAATCTAACATGAGAGTAAGAGATATAGATAAAGAGAAGTTAGTTATTGCCAATGCAATAGAACTAATTGTTCAGGATGGTTTTCAGGGTTTTAGTATGAATAAGCTAGCTAAAGCATGTAATATTTCTGTGGCAACTCTCTATATTTATTACAAGGATAAAGATGATTTGATTAAAAAAATCGGAGCAGATATAGCGATAGAATTCTTTTCATATACTATAGAGAATTTTTCGCCCGATATGACATTTGAAGATGGTTTATGGATACAATGGCAAAACCGAGCTGCATTTACGTTTAAGTACCCTAAGAAAGTAGCTTTTTTTGAAGTAATCAAGCAATCTCCACATGCTGATGATATTTTAAATTCTACAACTAAATTCTCGGATTTTAGGGAGATAATGAAGCAGTTTATTTACAATGCATTGGAAAAGAAAGAACTGGTTGAGTTGCAGTTTGAAGTTTTTTGGAGCATTGCTTACGGTCCTTTATACACATTACTTAATTTTCATAATGATGGAAAAAGCATGGGAGGAAAGCCATTTAAACTCACTCAGGACATGATGAAAGAAGCCTTTCGGGGTGTGATAAAAGCATTAAAACCATAAAATAACAGTATGGAAACAGATTTGGACAAAATTTATATTTTTAAAACCAACATAGCACAACTATGTACCGATTGCAAAGTGACTAAAACATTGGGTAATCACGCAGATATTCTGCAATGGAGCGTTGATACCGAAGATATTGATTGTGTATTACGTATTGTTTCGGAAACACTTACTGCAGCAACGATAATCAATATTATAAACAGTCTTGGGCATGAATGCCAGGAATTAAATTAATCAAAAAATAGAATCAATCAAATGGAAAAAACGAAATTAGAAATTCCTCCTTTTTCTTCTTATCAAAAATATATTATCGCCTTATTGGCACTTTTACAATTTACGGTTATACTCGATTTTATGGTTCTTTCTCCACTTGGGGATATACTAATGAAAAATCTAGATATGACTACAGCAAACTTTGGTTTTACAGTTTCGGCTTATGCATTTAGTGCCGGTATATCGGGATTGCTTGCAGCAGGTTTCGCAGACAAGTTCGATCGAAAAAAACTACTTGTTTTCTTTTATACAGGATTTATTATCGGAACTGTTTGTTGTGCCTTGGCAACCAATTACGCATTGTTACTTTCTGCGAGAATTGTAACGGGTCTTTTTGGAGGTGTTATTGGTTCGGTATCATTGGCTATCGTGACAGATTTATTTGTCATTCATCAGCGTGGTCGTGTGATGGGATTTATCCAAATGGCATTCGCTTCAAGCCAGATTTTAGGGATTCCGGTTGGGCTTTATTTTGCAAATCACTGGGGCTGGCATTCGGCTTTCTTAATGATTGCCGGACTAGGAATTCTTATACTAGTTACAATTGTAATCAAGATGAAGCCAGTTACCGAACATCTTAAATTACAGTCGGATAAAAATCCATTTTTACATTTATGGCATACTTTAAGTAATAAGAACTATCAGGTTGGTTTTGCGGCTATTGCATTCTTGTCTATTGGTGGTTTTATGTTACAGCCGTTTGGTAGTTCCTTCTTGGTAAATAACATACATATTAGCCAGTTGGAGCTACCAATGGTGTTTTTCTTTACTGGACTTTCTGTGCTTTTTATAATGCCTCTTGTTGGTAAATTAAGCGATAAGGTTAGTAAGTTTCGGTTGTTTACTGCGGGGTCATTACTGTCGATTATTATGATATTAATTTACACGAATCTTGGCCCTATTCCTTTATGGGAATTAGTAGTATTAAACATGATTTTGTTTATGGGGATTATGAGCCGCATGATTCCATCTACAACACTTAATACCGGAATTCCAGATATGAAAGATCGTGGTGCTTATATGTCGATTACTTCATCAATGCAACAAATTGCAGGTGGTATTGCAGCAGTTTGTGCCGGGTTTATTGTACATCAGGAAACTAAAACATCTCCTTTGGAAAATTATGATATCCTAGGTTATGTAATCTCGGCGGTGACCCTTTGTTCAATATTCTTTATGTGGAGAGTAAACCAATTGGTAAAATCAAAAGGTAAAGCTGTAGATGCTGGAGTGAAGGCTGAAATTGAAACAGAAAGTGTTTAAGTCAGATTTAACCATTAAAATTTAACCGCAAAGAACACAAAATTTAGATGCTTTTACTAAAAAGTTTTACCATTAAGGCATTAAGAAAAATTAAGCTTTGTCCTTTTTTTTGCCAGTGATTAAAAGGATTAGAAAGATTTTTTTGCCATTAAGAGATTAAGAAAAATTAAGCTTAAAACTTAATGGTGAAACTTTGCGTCCTTTGCGTATCCCGAGGCTTCGGGACTGCGCTCTTTGCGGTTAAATCTTAATGCCTTAATGGTTAAAAAAAAAATGAATAAAACTAATCAAGAAATACATGAGATAGACTTTCGGGAAATGAAACCAAGTTTCCCGTTGTCTAACTATGTCGAAAGTTTTTGGATGCTTTCGAATGTTTCTGATCAGGAAAAGCAAATTGTTATTCTGCCAGATGGGAGGATAGATCTTATATTTTCTTTTGAAGATAGAAATGAAATTACACTTTTAGGAGTCGATTCAGAACCTTCTTGGGCTGTGCTTGCGCCAAAGACTTCTATGTTTGCGGTTAGTTTTAAACTATTAGCTATCGAGTATCTTTTTGAAGATAAATTTACTGTTTTAATAGATACTGCCTATAATTTGCCTTCGGATTATTTTGGAATTTCAATTGAGGATTTTGAAAATTTTAAAGGATTTTGTGATTTAGTTTCTTCGAAGTTCCTGAGCATTCTGAATCATGAAATTGATGAGCGTAAGAGAAAATTGTTTGATTTAATATATAATTCAAATGGTGAAATTACGATTGCTGAAATTGCCGAAACAATTCATTGGAATAGCCGACAAATTAATCGATACTTTAGCCAAAGATTTGGGATTTCATTGAAAGCCTATTGTACCATTCTTCGGTTTAGATCGACATTTGAACAAATAAAAGAAGGAAAACTTTTCCCTGAACAGAACTTTACTGATCAGGCTCATTTTATAAAAAACATAAAGAAATTCTCTGGTGTAACTCCTAAGGAACTGAACAAGAATATAAACGACCGATTTATACAATTATCGACACTCAAGAAGAAATAATTTTGTCTTATAAAATTAAATGATTGAGTTATGTTGATTAAAAATAAAAAAATAGCAATTGTAGGAGGAGGACCTGGAGGTTTAACACTTGCAAGGCTTTTGCAACTTAAAGGTGCAGAAGTAAAAGTATATGAGAGAGATTTTAATTCGGATGTAAGGGTTCAGGGAGCAACTTTGGATCTTCATGAAGAATCAGGATTAGAAGCACTTCGCAGAGCAGGATTAATAGATGCTTTTTATGTTAACCATCGTCCTGAAGCAGGGAAATTACGTATTCTGGATAAAAACCTGAATGTTGCCATGGACACACATTCTGCAGATGATTATGAAGAGAACCGTCCAGAAATAGATAGAGGTTCGCTGCGAAATATACTTCTAGATTCTTTACAACCCGAAACCGTGGTTTGGAACAGTCAGTTTCTTATGATGTCTCCAAAAAATGAAGGTTGGGAACTGACATTCAAAAATGGATTAAAAGAAGAAGCCGATATTGTAATCGCAGCCGATGGAGCCAATTCTAAAATAAGACCTCACATAAACGCGATAAAACCAACATACTCGGGTGTTACAATTGTAGAAGGAAACGTTTATAATGCTGAAAAGAATACTCCAAAGTTATATGAGCTTGTAAATGGCGGAAAAGTATTTGCTTTTGGCGAAGAAAAAACATTGATTTTGAGTATGAAAGGGGACGGAACACTTTCTTTTTATACAGGTTGTAAAGCAGATGAATTTTGGGTTCGTGATAGTGGTATTGATTTCTCAAATAAAAATCAGGTATTTGAATGGTTTAAGAGCGAATTTGGCTCTTGGGATTCAGTTTGGCAGGAATTATTTGAGAATGATGATATGTCGATTATTCCGCGACCACAATATCATTTTCCGCTAAATCAGCAATGGGACGCTTTGCCAAACCTTACTATGCTTGGTGATGCAGCACATCGTATGCCGCCTTATGCAGGAGAAGGGGTAAATATGGCAATGCAAGATGCTTTTGAATTAGCAGAAGCACTTTGTGGTGATAACTTCTCGGATGTACAAATAGCGATTGCTGCTTATGAAAAGCAAATGTGTAAAAGAGCTTCGGAGATTACAAAAATCACTTTGGATTCTACTGAAATGATGCATTCTGACGATCCTATCACTAAACTGATTAATATGTTTAATGGAGTCAATCAGGTAGAAAAGTAATTAGTTAATAGCTTTAAAAGGAAAGCCTCTTGTAGTAAATTACAAGAGGCTCTTTGTTGCAAATATGTCTAGAATTCCTAATTAAGACTGGGTCCTTCAGGGATTTTAATAATTCGTTTGTGCCTTTTTGTAAGTAATAAATAGATAATTACAACACCAAGAATTATTAATAAAGCAATTTCTAGTTGTGCTTGTATATTATATTGATTATACATTTTATCGGCGTTTTCCAATTGTAATTTGGCTTCTTCAACTTGGATTTTAGAAAGAGATTGTAAGGTAGTTAAAGCTCGGCCTGCAGTTTTTTCTATTTCTCCCCATTTATTTTCCTGTGCCAGTTTATTTATTTTTGAACAGTTATCAAGAAAAATATCAAAATCTTCTTTTTCTTTTGGAGTCAAAACCGTTTTGTGATATAGCAAGTTTATCGCTTTTATATCATGGATAGATGTGATAATAGAATCAGCCTTATCGGCATCATTAATATTCTTGAGAGCATAAGCTTTAACAAGGTTCAATTCGTTGGCATAATGAAAAATATAGGTAGAAACGAGAAGCCTGTCTTTATATATTGCATTAATGTTTTCGTTTGTAGTTTCGGCGTTTCTTAGTGTATTAAAGGTGCTAAGTATGATAATTAACATTACAATTGCCAATATAAATGCGGCTTTTGTCTTTTTGCTACTGTTTTTTAAACCCATCATTTTGTGTTGATTTGTATTGCAATATAATTATTTTGAATTAAAGTTTGCAATATCATAAATTTTATTATTTTTACTAAATCGATTTAGTAATTATTCTTACCTTATATAATTCATGAAAAACATATTTTTTAGCAGCTTTTTTATTCTGGTATTTACTGTATTTGTCAATGCTCAGGAACTTAAATCTCCCGACGGAAACCTAACATTATCCTTTAGTTTAAATAAAATTGGAGCACCTGTTTATTCCTTAAACTTTAAACAAAAAGTAGTCATTAAGGATAGTAAAATGGGCTTTGTTTTAAAGTCGAATATTATGCTAAATAATGATTTCCAAGTTATAGATACCAAGTTTCAATCGGAGAATAGTACTTGGGAACCGGTATTGGGTGAACAAAAGGAAATTAAGAATAATTACAACGAAATGAAAGTCGCTCTTTTACAAGAAAAGAGCAAGCGAAAAGTGACGATTTATTTCCGTTTGTTTAATGATGGGTTAGGTTTTCGATATGAATTTCCCATACAAGATAATTTGCGTCATTTTATTATTCAGGAAGAAACAACCGAATTTAATTTAACGGGAGATCATAAACTTTTTTGGATTCCGGGAGATTATGATACTAATGAATATAGTTATACAACTTCCAAAATATCCGAGATGCAATCTTTGGTATATGATGCAACTCACGTATCTCTTGCAGCGCAAACAACTATTAAAAATCTGGCTACGCAAACACCTTTAATGATGAAGACCAATGACGGACTTTATATTAATATTCACGAAGCTGCTTTAAAAAATTATCCAGCAATGTGTCTTAATGTCGATGATAAAACCTATTCATTGAGTTCACATCTTGTTCCGGACGCTTTGGGTAATAAAGGATATATCCAAACAGGAAGTTTTACACCTTGGCGAACAATTGTTGTAAGTAATGATGCGCGAAATATTCTGGCTTCGAAGATGATATTGAATCTTAACGAGCCTTGCAATTTCGAAGATACTTCCTGGATTAAACCAGTTAAATATATTGGTGTTTGGTGGGAATATTTTACAGGAGGTGGGTCTACTTGGGCATATTCAGATACTCAGGATGTTGTTATTGGAACTACCGATTTTTCCAAATTAAAACCCAATAATACACACGGAGCAAATACGAAACATGTAAAAGAATATATTGATTTTGCTGCCGCAAATGGCTTTGATGCTGTTTTGGTAGAAGGATGGAATGAAGGTTGGGAAGATAACACCGCTTTTAAGAAAGAACATATTTATAGTTTTACAAAAGCATATCCAGATTTTGATGTAAAAGAATTAAGTGATTATGCGAACAAAAAGAAGATTAAAATTATCATGCATCATGAAACTACATCTTCGACTGCCGAATATGAACGACAATTAAATGACGCATTAAACTTTATGGTTGATAATAATTATAATGCGGTTAAAACAGGATATGTTGGACCAATTATCCCGAGAGGAGAACATCATGACGGACAACAAATGGTAAATCATTATACATATGTAGCCAAAGAAGCGGCAAAGCATAAAATCATGGTAGATTCTCACGAAGCCGTTCGACCTACAGGACTACACCGAACGTATCCTAACTGGTTTGCACAAGAATCGGCACGAGGAACAGAGTTTGAGGCTATGGAAGGAATTCATCCTGATCATACTACAATCTTACCTTTTACCCGACTTATGGGAGGTCCAATGGATTATACTCCTGGGATTTTTCAAGGAGATTTATCGGTTTATGGTTCTAAGAAGAACAAGTTAAGTACAACATTAGTAAAACAATTGGCATTGTATGTTACCATGTACAGTCCGTTGCAAATGGCTGCCGATTTACCCGAAAATTATATGCGTTTTAAAGATGCATTTCAGTTTATAAAAGATGTCGCACTAGACTGGGACGAGACATATATCCTGGAAGCGGAACCTGGCGATTACATTACCATTGCTAGAAAAACCAAAGGAAAACAAGAATGGTTTATTGGTGGAATCACTGATGAAAATCCACGTATAGCTTTGATTGATTTTAGTTTCCTGCCTGCCGGTAAAAGATATACAGCAACGATTTATGAAGATGGAAAAACAGCCGATTATAAAACCAATCCGCAATCGTATAACATTCGTAAAGTTGTCGTAAACAGTAAAACAAAATTGAAACAGAAATTAGCGGCTAGTGGTGGAGTGGCTATTTCTATAAAATAAATACTGTTTTGAAAAATAAATAGAACGCAGACGACACGGATTCGCTTAAGCGAAAAAACGGATTTTTTTATTTCGATGGTGTTTAAAATCCGTTTTTATCAGCGTCTTTCCTTTAGGAAATCTGCGTCATCTGCGTCCCTTTTTAAACAATCCATGCTCCGGTTGTGGCGAAAATAAAGTTTCACGCAGATTTTTTAAAATTATTTTAATCCTTATAATCTGTGGCAAAAATCAACAAAATAGATATTAATTTAAATAATATAAAAATGAGTACAAAAATTTATCCTTTGCAATTTGAACCAATCTTGAAAGATAGAATTTGGGGTGGCGAAAAATTAAAAACAGTTCTTAATAAACCTATTGTTTCTAAAATTACGGGTGAGAGTTGGGAATTATCTACTGTAGAAGGAGATGTAAGTGTAATTGCAAATGGGGAACTAAAAGGAAAATCTTTAACTGATTTAATTGATGTGTCGCCAAATGAAATTTTAGGAACGAAAGTGTATAAACAATTCGGAAAACAATTTCCTTTATTGTTTAAATATCTAGATGCTCGTGAAGATCTTTCGATACAAGTACATCCTAATGATGAATTAGCAAAAGAACGTCATGATTCATTTGGAAAAACTGAAATGTGGTATGTAATGCAAGCCGATACTGATGCGAGAATTATTGTAGGTTTTAAAGAAGATTCCAGTAAAGAAGAATATTTGGAGAATCTAAATAATAATACCTTGGTTTCTATTCTTGATGATGTAAAAGCCAAAGCGGGTGATGTTTTCTTTCTTGAAACAGGAACTGTACATGCAATAGGAGCGGGATTGGTTGTTGCCGAGATTCAGCAAACATCGGATATTACGTATCGGTTGTATGATTTTGACAGAATAGATGCTCAGGGAAATAAAAGAGAACTACATATAGATTTAGCGCTTGACGCCATTAATTATAATAAAGTAAATACACATAAAAAATATGAAACTACTCCAAATAAATCCAATGTAATTGTAGAATGTCCTTATTTTACAACCAATTTTATTCCGTTAAACGGAGATATTAAAGTTAATAAAAACGGTGAAACTTTTACAGTTTATATGTGTATTGAAGGAACATTTGAATTAGAATATGAAAATGTAAAATACGAATATAAACAGGGAGATACCGTTTTAATTCCTGCTGCAATGGATGTTTATGTGCTAAATGGAGAAGGGTCAATTTTGGAAGTTACGATTTAGAGGTTTAAAGGGGTAAAGGTTCAGAGGGAGAAAGTTATTGAGGTACTAAGGTTTAGAAAAATATACTTATACTATAACTGCCACTGAATACTGAGACTGAATAGCGAGAACTAAATACTAATCACAGATGCTAATTAATCGGTAAAGACTTATGATTTCTGATGATTATACTGTTAATTGACTTTAAAATAATGATTTGTTTAAAAATAATTTTTACAAAATCGTTTTAGTAACTGTTTTTGTATATATTTGTGAAATGATTAATAATAGTTTATTAATAAATTAACTAGCCAGATGAAAAAGATTACTATTAAGGATATTGCCACCGAGGCACAAGTGTCTATATCTACTGTATCTTTTGTTATTAATGGTAAAGGCGAGAAAATGGGAATTAGTGCGGCTGTAATTAAAAAGGTTCAGGATGTAGCCGACAAGCTCAACTATAGACCTAGTATGATTGCTACGAGTCTTAGAACTGGGAAAACAAGATCTATTGGGCTTATTGTCGAAGATATTTCGAATCAGTTTTTTGCAGATCTCGCCAGAGTTATTGAGGATGAAGCTAAAAATATTGATTATAGAGTTTTTTATTGTAGTACAGGAAATGATGATGGGCGTTCGGAGGAATTAATACATAGCCTTTTGCAGGCTAATGTGGATGGTTTTATAATTACTCCAACAGAAAATTTAGAAAAAAGTATTGATCTCCTTTTAAAATTGGAGAAACCAGTTGTATTAATCGATAGATATTTTCCCGGACAAAAGGTCAGTCATGTTGTAATGGATAATTATGATGGGGCTCATTCGGCAACTAAATTTTTATTGAATAAAGGATATAAAAATATAGCTGTTTTTAATAATAAATCTGGAATGATACAGATGAAATTAAGGGAAGATGGTTATAGAGATGCATTAAAAGAAGAAGGGATTTATGATGAATCACTTGTTCTTCATATGGATTACCATAGTAGTGAAGAAAACAGAATTGCTGCGATATTGAGTTTTTTTAAAAAGAATCCCAAGATCGATGCCGTTTTATTCTTAGCGAATTATTTGGGATTGGCAGGATTACAAGCTTTCCGAGGAATGGGAATTAGGATACCGGAAGATATTGCTGTTATAAGTTTTGATGATCATGATAGTTTTAAATTACACACACCAACTATTACTGTAATTGCGCAGCCGATAGAAGATATAGCAGTTAAGTCTATACAATTATTGATGAGTCAGATGACAGATATGAAAACATTTGCAGTAGAGAAAGTCCTCAAAAAAGGGAGCCTAATTATAAGAGGATCAGTATAATTATGATTAAATAGGTTAAAGAAAATTAAAAAAGACGGTGAGTTTTTTTTTACTCATTTTGCTAAATCGTTTTAGTAAGTTTTAATTGATCAAAAAATAATATTTGTTAAATTTTTTTGATCAATTCACTATATCGATTTAGCAAATTGAAAGCGGTACCAAGTTACTGTTGATTGGAGGCATTCATAGTTTAGGGCCTATGGATATCATATTAAAATTGAGTTCACATTTTTATTAATATTTATTACAAACAAGTCAAACAAAAACAAAAACCAAGACAAATAAACCAATACAAATGCTTATGAAACAAGTTTTAGCAGTGTTAGGAATGGTATTGTTGACCAGCTTAGGGGCTGTGGCGCAAAACCGATTAATAACAGGCATAGTCGCAGATGCAGATAACAAGGGAGTTGTTGCTGCATCCATTGAAGTAAAAGGAAAACCTTTTAACGCAATTACAGATTCTGAAGGTCGTTTTAAAATGAATGTTCCAGAAGGTAAGGTTACTCTATATGTATCTTCTATTGGTTATGAAGCAAAATTAGTAGAGTTACAGGCAAATGATACGAAAGTTTCAGTTATATTAATTTCGGCAGTACAAGAATTAAAAGATGTTGTGATTACTTCATTTGGAGTAAAAAAACAGAAAAAGAGTTTAGGATATGCCGTTGGAGAACTAAAAGGAGATGACCTAACAAAAAATAAAGAGATTAACTTAGGTAATGCACTTCAGGGGAAAATTGCTGGGGTAAATGTTTCTGCACCAGTTTCTGGACCATCTGGTTCTAGTCGTGTTGTAATTCGTGGAGCAACTTCGGCATCGGGACTTAATCAACCTTTGTATGTTGTAGATGGTATTCCTATTGATAATAGTCAGCAAGGAAATGCTAATATGTGGGGAGGAGCCGATAAAGGAGATGGAATGTCTTCATTTAATCCAGACGATATCGCATCTATGTCGGTATTAAAAGGTAGTGCCGCATCTGCTCTTTATGGTTATAGAGGATCAAATGGTGTTATCTTAATTACTACCAAAAAAGGAAAAGCCAATACAGGACTTGGTATAGATTTTAGTACAAACTCTACATTTAATACTCCAGCAAATCTTTTAAAATGGCAAGATCAATATGGATCGGGAGAGCCTGTAAATGGCGTTCCTACGAGATATAATAATTTACAACAGCTTGGAGATAATTATTATACTGCTTGGGGAGATAAATATGATGGAACACCATCTCTTTCACTTGATGGAAAGACCAGACCATACCAAGCATACGGTAAAGATAATTTAGATCATTTTTATAGAACTGGATATTCTTTCAGTAACACATTGGCAATATCTGGCGGAAATGAATCGACAAATTTTAGATTGTCATTCGGAAACACTAAAGATGAGTCAATCCTACCAGGAACAAAATTTGGAAGAAACAATTTTGCTTTAAATTTAAATTCAGCTGTAAATGAAAAGGTAAGTATTGAGGCAAATGCACAATATGTTACTGAGAAAAGTCATAACAGACCTTATTTGAATGATGTTTCTAGAAATCCATCTTTTTCTAGTACATTCTTGAGCCCTGCAACAGATATAAGATGGTTAAGTAATGGATATGATGCAGATGGTGGTGAAGCAGATTATTTTGGATCAAATAACTATCAGACCAATCCATATTTTGCAACTCAGGAAGATCTTAATGATGACCTTAGAAAGCGTTTTATTGGTTCTACAAAATTAAATTATAATATCACAAATAAAATTTATGCTAAGGCAGTAATTGGGATTGATGATATTAATTATGAATATACCGAAATTGAGCCTACAGGAATTAACTATCTTCCGGGTGGATCTTATGAAAATAGGATTGAAAGCCGTTCAGAGGTTAATGCATCGGGGTATTTAGGATACAAAGGAGATCTAACCAAAGATCTTTCATTGGATGCTTTTGTTGGGGCAAACCGTCAGCATAATAGATTTAGTGTTAATAAAATGAAAGGGAAAAACTTTATTGTTCCGTTTAAATATTTTTATGGAAACACTATACCTGAAAAAACAGAAAAATTGTACGCAGAAAGCGAAGTAAACTCTCTTTTTTATTCAGCCGATTTAGGATATAAAAATTTCTTATATCTAAATGTAACTGGTCGTCAAGATTGGTTTTCTACTTTAGATCCTGCAAACAATAGCACTTTCTATCCATCTGTAAGTACGAGTTTTGTTTACTCAGAAATTATGAGTTTGCCAGACTGGATGTCTTATGGTAAGTTTAGAGCAGGTTGGGGTAATGTAGGTGGAGCTTTACCAGATGCGTATGCATTAGCTTTAACTTATATCGGACCAGACGGGCAAACAGAGTCGCAAGGACAACCTATTTTGGGTATTAATGGAGAAACAGTTCCAAATAAATACTTAAAACCTTATAATGTAAGTACAATAGAATTTGGTTTCGAAAATACATTCTTCAATAATAGAGTAAGTACCGATTTGACTTTTTATAGCAAGAAAACAACCAATGATATTACCGATGCCGATATTTCTCAAAGTACAGGTTTTAGAACTACCAAAATTAATGTAGGTGAGATTTCGAATAAAGGAGTTGAGTTTGCTTTGAACGTAAAAGCTATAAAAACAGAAAAATTTAGCTGGAGTATTGGTTATAACTTTGCTTACAACAAAAGTGAAGTATTGAACTTATCGGACAATATAACTACCAAAACACTAGAAAATAACAGAGATTCAAAAGCTTCTGTAGTTTTAGAGAAAGGACAACCTTTTGGAGTAATTAAGGCTTATGATTATTTAAGAGATGCCAGCGGAAATATTGTATTAGACTCTAATGGTAAATTCATGAGAGGAGATTTAATCATAGCTGGACAAGGAGTTGCTCCTACAGCAATGGGAATATCAAATGATTTTGTTTATAAAAATTTCACACTTTCGATTTTTGTAGATGCAAAATTAGGAGGCGATATTTACTCGGCTACAAATCAGTTAGGAACACGTTACGGATTATCAGACATTACACTTGATGGTCGTGAGGGAGGAATTGCTGTAACAGGTAAAGATATTAATGGTAATCCTGTAAATACAACTGTTTCTGCATACGATTATTGGAGAAGTTATAGCGAGGTATCGTCAAACTTTGTTTATAATGCCGATTTTGTTAAGCTTAGAGCAGTTTCTTTAAACTACAATTTCCCGAAAGCATATTTAGCACATTCGCCATTTCAATCTGTTAGTTTAGCATTTTCTGCTCATAATTTATGGACAATATATAGTGCAACACCTAATATTGATCCAGAGTCAAACTATTCTAATGGTAATGCACAAGGTCTTGAAAGAGCATCTATGCCGCTGACAAGAAATTATGGAGTAACTCTTAATGTTAAATTCTAAGAATAAAAATTAAAAGATGAAAAATAAATATATAAAAATATTTTGTATCGCAATTGTTAGTGCAATGACATTGACGGCATGCGATAAAGGATTCGAGGAATTAAATACGAATCCAAATGCTTTAACAGATCCAGCAATTAAATCAATGTTTACACTTGCCGAGATATATATCGATGGACAAGATTATTCTAATACCAGAGGAAATAATGCTTATGCTGCACAAATAGTACAACAATTTGCTTCATTGGGAGGACCAGGTTCAAAATATAGTTACTCTTCGGAATATTCAGGTTCTCTTTTTGGAGAATCATACGGTAAGGGATTGAATCAAATTTTTCAGTTGATGTCTGTTATACCAGATACTCCAGAAAATTCGAACATGATTCAGGCATGTAGAATTATGAAAGTATTCATGTTTCAGAAATTAACAGACACTTACGGAGAAATTCCATATTTCGAAGCAGGAAAAGGATATAACGGAAACATATTTGCACCTAAATATGATACACAACAAGCAATCTACAATGATTTATTAAAAGAGTTGGATGAAGCAAGTAATGCATTAGATGCAAATAAAGCTTTTGTAGGTAACGCCGATTTATTTTATCAAAGTGATGTAGCAAAATGGAAAAAATTTGCAAATTCATTGATGTTAAGAGTAGCCATGCGTTTGTCTAAAGTAGATCCTGCAAAATCGAAAGAATATGTAGAGAAAGCTTTCGTAAAAGGTGTTTTTGGTTCTAATGATGATAGTACTGTATTAAAACATGATCCAAGTCCTCAAGGAGTTAGAACAAACCCAATTACGTCATCTTGGGTTATGAATGATCTAAAAGGAGGTAATGCAGATATTAAATATAGTAAAACTTTTATAGATTTATTAAAAAACACCAATGATCCGCGTTTAAGAATCTATGCCAAACTGGAAGGTTCAGATAATAATAATCCTGCAGACCAACAAGGGTTGGCAAATAGCGCAAAAGAGTTCGCAGGTGGAGACAAAAAGCTTTTCTCGGATCCTAATACTTCTACGGTATTGCGTTTGGATGCACCTACTTTAATCATGTCTTATGGCGAAGTACAATTTTTATTGGCAGAAGCTGCTGCAAAAGGTTGGAATGTTTCAGGAACAGCTCAACAATATTATCAAGACGGAGTAAAAGGAGCAATGCAAGTTTTAACCATTTTTGGAGACAAAGTACCTGCAGTTACAACAGCCGAATATGATACTTATATAGCTGCACATCCTTTTAACGCTTCTGGAACAGAGGCACAAAAGATAGAGCAAATTATAACTCAAAAATGGATTGTTTTGTTATTCAATGGTTTTGAAGCCTTTTCTGAGTGGAGAAGAACAGGATATCCGGTTTTAGTTCCGGTTAATGATCCTCTTGGAGAAACTAATGGTACAATTCCGAGAAGATTGATATACGATCAATCTGAGCTGATAACAAATTCGGCCAATTACAAAGAAGCAATTTCACGCCAAGGGTTAGATTTAATGACAACCAGAATTTGGTGGGATAAATAATTAATTTGGTTAGGTTAGTTAAAATAAGTCGGATGGGATATACATCCTGTCCTGGCTTATTTTTAAATTTCTATTTTGATTTTATTTTAAAAAAAACATTTGTTATAAAGAGGTTAATATATTGTTTTTTAGTACCTTTTTTTTCGCAACCAGTAAAATTGCTTTTGCTGAAAAAGATGGAATTACTTTCGATAAAACTTAAAAATCTAATGACATTGTTTATTGATTTTAATATTGAATAAATAGATTTTACTCAAAATACCAAAACCGCTCTTATTGTATACTGTAAAGATCAAGCAAGTTTAAGTTTGGCAGCCGTAAAAAGGAAATTATTTCTGGATATTTTTGTTAGTTACTCTTATTCTTGGATATAAAACCTAAAAAAGAGAAGGAACTAATTGTGCAAGCAATTATCCTTCTTTTACTGCCAACGGTTAAATAACTGCTACTCTTTACATATGATTAAAATTTAGACACGAATATTCTATAAAAATGAAATATAAAAAAAGCTTTTATTCGATAGTCAGCATTTGTCTTGCAAATTTTTCATTTGTAGCAAGCGCTCAAAATATTGAAATAAAAAAAGGTTGGGAATATCGCGAAACCAAAACTGCAAAATGGTATCCAGCCACCGTTCCGGGTGAAATCCACACCGATTTATTAAACAATAAATTAATTCCAGATCCATTTTATAGAGACAATGAGAAAAAACTAGAATGGATAGAGAAGAAAGATTGGGAATATAAAACCACTTTTCAGGTAACACCAGCAACGTTAAACAAAAAAAATGCAGAACTAGTTTTTGATGGATTAGATACCTATGCAACAGTTTACCTAAACAATCAATTGGTATTAAAAGCCGATAATATGTTCCGCCAATGGAGAGTTGATGTAAAGAAAATAATCAAATCAGGAAATAATGATTTGGTAATCGTATTTAAATCGGCACAAAATGTAGTCGATTCGCTTGCCAAGAAAGATTTACCATTTATAATTCCAGATAATCCTCGTGCTTATGTGCGTAAAGCGCAGTACCATTTTGGATGGGATTGGGGACCAAAATTCACCACTTGCGGAATTTGGAAAACACCACGATTGGAAGCCTATGACAAAAAAACTCCAGAGAAACCCTATGTGCTAGATCGTAAGATAGAATTGGTACAACAACCAGATAGTCTTGGTAAATCATTTTATTTTAAAATCGATGGGAAACCGGTTTATATGAAAGGAGCCAATTATATTCCTTCGGATGCATTTCTTTCCCGAGTTACCAAAAAAGAATATGAAAAAGTGATTGGTATGGCCAAAGATGCCAATATGAATATGTTGCGTATTTGGGGTGGAGGAGTTTATGAAGATGATTATTTTTATGATTTATGTGATAAAAACGGAATCTATGTTTGGCAGGATTTTATGTTTGCCGGAACAATGGTACCGGGAGATGATGCTTTTTTTGATAATGTGAAAAAAGAAGTTCAGTATCAGGTAAAACGCTTACGTCATCATAAAAGCATTGTTTTATGGTGCGGTAATAATGAAATCGATGAAGCTTTTAAAGATTGGGGATGGCAAAAAAGCATGAAAATGTCCAAGCAAGATTCGACTCGATTATGGAAAGATTACGTTCGATTGTTCCAGGATAGTATCCCGAAATGGGTGAAGGAAGTCGATAATAAACGACCATATATTAGTTCATCACCATTGTTTCATTGGTCCAAAGAAAAGAGCCTTACCGAAGGAGACAGCCATTATTGGGGAACTTGGTGGGGACTGGAAGATGTAGAAGCCGTACAGAAAAAAACAGGACGTTTTGTGAGCGAATACGGAATGCAAGCGATGCCTAATTATTCTTCTATCGAAAAATTTACATTGCCAGAAGACCGATATTTATATTCGGATATCTTACAGGCGCACCAAAAAGCTGGAAAAGGATTCCTGAAATTAGATTCTTATCTGAACAGATATTTCATTGATTCAACCAAAATAAAGAAAATGAATGTCGAGGATTATACATACCTCACACAATGTTTGCAATATTATTCGCTTAAAAACATTATCGGAATCCACCGTTCAAAAGCACCTTATAATATGGGAACATTAGTTTGGCAACTTAACGATTGTTGGCCAGTAGCAAGTTGGAGTGTGACCGATTATTACGACCGACAACCCAAAGCCGCTTGGTATGCTATGAAAGAAGCTTATCGAGATGATAAAACCCCGGAAATTGATCTGACACGTCCGATAAATTTAAAACTTGAAGACCCAAAAATCACGTGGAAAGTACAAGGAAGCAAACTGATTTTAAAAGCTTCAAAATTTGCGAAATATGTAAATGTTTCCATAAAAGGATATACAGGCAAATGGAGTGATAATTACATCGATTTGAAAGAAGGTGAAGAAAAAATAATTACTTTCGAAGGTAAAATAACGAAACCAGAGATTAAGGTTTATTCTCTGTATGATGTTTTGAGAAGATACAATTAAAGGGACTAAGTTTTTGAGGTACAAAGACTCAAAGGTTTCTTGTATTGCGAATAAAAAAGGGTTCAAAGGTTTTCTGTAGAGACGTACTGTAGTGTGTCTTCAATAGATAAAAAGATTAAAATCTTTGCATCCTCTGCGTGTCCCGAGGCTTCGGGACTGCGCACTTTGTGGTTAAATTCTACACAATTCAAATAAAAAAATAGATTATATGTTTAAAAAATATAACAAAATAGTTTCTAGTGGAATTTTTGCTTTAAGCATAATTTTCACCAATCCTGCAATTTCACAGGAAAAGAAAGCTAAACAAAATAGTTTAGATTATACTCAATATGTAAATCCACTAATAGGATCTGCAGGTCATGGACACGTATTTGTTGGTGCAAACGTTCCTTTCGGAGCTGTACAATTAGGACCCGTAAATGTTTTTGAAGGTTGGGATTGGTGCAGCGGATACAACTACGCGAGTAATACCATATTAGGGTTCACGCATACCCATTTAAGCGGAACTGGAATAGGAGATTTAAATGATATCTTGTTATTGCCAGTATCAGGAAAAGTACCTCTTACCAAAGGAACAAAAGAAGATATGGTAACTGGTTATGGCTCCTATTTCTCTCATAAAAACGAAGTAAGCAAAGCAGGATATTACAGCGTTTTGCTTGATAAATACAAAATTAAAGCAGAGCTAACAGCTAGCAAAAGAGTAGGTTTTCATAAATACACATTTAATACCACTACAGATAATCATGTTTTACTAGATCTTGCCGATGGTGTGGGATGGGATAAACCGGTAAAAACATTCATAAAAAAGATAAACGAAACCACCCTTGTAGGATATAGATATTCTGCGGGTTGGGCAGCAGATCAGCGTATCTTTTTTACTATCGAATTCTCCGAGCCAATTACTAATATCGCATTGTACGACAATACAACGGCAGTTGCAGGTAATGAAGGAGAAGCGGTAAGAATGAAAGCAGTTTTGGATTTTACTACTTTAAAAAACAAACAAGTTTTAGTAAAAGTAGGAATATCTCCAGTAAGTTATGAAAACGCTTCCGCGAATATTAAAGCCGAGATTCCGGGTTGGGATTTTAATGCTGTAGCAAAAGAAGCAACATCAAAATGGAACAAAGAACTAAATAAGATTCAGATAAAAGCAGATGATAAAACTACGAAAGTTTTTTATACGGCCTTGTATCATACCATGTTTGCACCTTCAATTTTTAATGATGTAAACGGAGATTATAGAGGAACAGATAAAAAAGTATATGAAAAAGCAGGTTTTACCAACTATACTACCTTTTCTCTTTGGGATACATACCGTGCTTTACATCCTTTATATACCATTACACAACCAGATAAAATCAATGATATTGTAAAATCATTTTTGGCAATCTATGAGCAACAAGGGCGATTACCAGTTTGGCATTTAATGGGGAATGAAACCAATACTATGAACGGGAATCACTCGATTGCAGTTATTGTAGATGCTTATATGAAAGGGTATAGAGATTATGATGTAGCATTGGCTTATGAAGCGATCAAAAAAACGTCAATGCAAACTCGTGACGGAATGGATTATATTCAAAAGCTAGAATACATTCCGGCTGATAAAATGCTAGAATCAGTTGGTAATGCCCTAGAATATGCTATTGATGATTATTGTGTAGCACTAATGGCAAAATCATTGGGTAAAACCGATGATTATAACTATTTCTCAAAAAGAGCCAATTTGTACAAACTTTATTTCGATAAAGAATCCACATTTATGAGAGGGAAATTAACAGATGGTAATTGGAGAACACCATTTAACCCACTTTCATCGGCACATCGTAAAGATGATTATGTAGAGGGAAATGCGTGGCAATACACTTGGTTAGTTCCTCAGGATCCTTATGGTTTAATTGAATTATTTGGAAGCGAAGATAAATTTTTAGCTAAGCTAGATTCACTTTTCTTAATAACAGATAAAGTAGAAGGCGAAGAGATTTCCCCAGATATCAGCGGATTAATTGGTCAATATGCACAAGGAAACGAGCCAAATCATCATATTCCATATCTTTATGCATACGCAGGACAACCTTGGAAAACAGCCAAACTAATTCGTGAAATCGATGATAAATTCTACTCGACAAAACCAGACGGATTATGCGGAAATGAAGATTTAGGACAAATGTCGGCTTGGTATGTCTTTTCATCGATGGGATTTTATTCGGTTAATCCGGCAAACGGAATTTATGTTTTAGGAAGTCCTTTGGTAAACTCAGCGACAATTCATCATAAAGAAGGAATTTCATTTACATTAAAAGCAATAGATAATAGCAAAACAAATATCTATATCCAAAGAGCAGAGTATAACGGTAAGCCGTACACAAAATCATACATCACGCATGATATGATTGTAAAAGGAGGAGAATTAAAATTGTTTATGGGAAACAAACCATCGACAACTTTTGGAGTGAAGAAAGAAGATAGACCGCTTTAATTTTAGATTTTAGAATATAGATTTTAGTTAAGAAGTCAGAAGATTTTAGTCGCAGTTTACAGTCACAGTTTTTAGCCTAAAGCCTAAAGCAAAAAAAATAAAATATGAAAATAAAGAGTTTAATTTTTTTAGGGGTATTACAATGCTGCATTTTTGTAAATGCACAAGTTAAAGCGTTAGATCCGGTAGAATATGTCAACCCATTAATGGGAACACAATCACTATCTAATCTTTCCAACGGAAATACTTATCCTGCGATTTGCAGACCTTGGGGAATGAATTTCTGGACACCACAAACCGGAAAAATGGGTGACGGATGGGCGTATGTTTATACGGCCGAAAAGATAAGAGGATTCAAACAAACACATCAGCCTTCGCCTTGGATGAACGATTACGGACAGTTTTCGATCATGCCCGTAACAGGGAAATTAACTTTTGCAGAAGACGAAAGAGGAAGTTGGTTTAGTCATAAAGCTGAGGTTTCAAAACCATATTATTACAGCGTATATCTTGCAGATTATGATGTAACAACCGAAATTACTGCAACTGAAAGAGCAGCACATTTTCAGATTACATTTCCAGAGAATGAACAATCTTCTATTGTAATCGATGCATTCGATAAAGGTTCTTATATCAAAATAATTCCATCAGAGAATAAGATTATAGGTTACACAACTCGCAATAGCGGTGGAGTTCCGGAGAATTTTAAGAACTATTTTGTATTACAATTCGATAAACCATTTTCAACAAATTATACTTGGCGTGATAAAGTTCTGGAAAAAGACAAACTAGAATTAAAAGACAATCATGTAGGTGCAATAGTAGGTTTTAAAACCAAAAAAGGAGAGAAAGTAAATGTAAAAGTATCATCATCTTTTATCAGCATAGAACAAGCAGAACTGAATTTGAAGAACGAGTTAGGAAAAGCAACTTTCGATGAAACTGTAGCCGAATCTAAAAAAGAATGGAATAAAATTCTAGGAAAACTAACTGCCGAAGGAGGTAGCGAAGAGCAACTTAAAACATTCTATTCTTGTTTATATCGCACCGTTTGTTTTCCACAAAAACAATATGAAATAGACGCTAAGGGAGAAATTGTACATTATAGCCCTTATAATGGCAAAGTATTACCAGGCTATATGTATGCAGGAACAGGATTTTGGGATACTTTCCGTGCCTTATATCCATTACTTAATTTAGTTTACCCTTCTATAAACAAAGAAATGCAAGAAGGATTAATCAACGATTATAAAGAAGGCGGTTTCTTGCCAGAATGGTCAAGTCCGGGATTCAGAAACGTAATGGTTGGGAACAATTCGGCATCTGTAGTATCCGATGCTTACATCAAAGGATTACGAGGTTATGATATAGATAAATTATACGAAGCCTTATTACATGGAGCCAATAATGAAGGTCCGATGGATGCAGTGGGAAGAAGAGGAGTTAAGTATTACAACACTTTAGGTTATGTTCCTTATGATGTAAAAATTAATGAGAATGCAGCAAGAACGCTAGAATATGCTTATGATGATTTTACCATCTGGAAATTGGCGAAAGCCCTGGATCGTCCGAAAAAAGAAATTAACTTATTAGAAAAACGAATGATGAATTATAAAAATCTTTATAATCCAGAAATCGGATTGATGAGCGGTAGAAATAAAGACGGAAGCTTTCCTAAAAATTTCAATCCGTTTAAATGGGGCGACGCTTTTACCGAAGGCAATGCGTGGCATTATAGCTGGAGCGTATTCCATGATATAAATGGTTTAATTGATTTAATGGGTGGTGAGAAAAAATTCACGGCCAAATTAGACGCTGTTTTTACAACACCTCCAATTTTTGATGATAGTTATTACGGATCAGTTATTCATGAAATCCGCGAAATGCAAATCATGAATATGGGACAATATGCGCACGGAAACCAACCTATCCAGCACATGATTTATTTGTATAATTACGCAGGCGAGCCTTGGAAAACACAATACTGGTCTCGTGAAGTAATGAACCGTTTGTACAAACCAACTCCAGATGGATATTGCGGAGATGAGGATAACGGACAAACTTCGGCTTGGTATGTTTTCTCAGCAATGGGATTCTATCCAGTTTGTCCCGGGACAGATGAGTACGTTCTTGGAGCACCATTATTTAAGAAACTAACATTAAAAATGGAAAACGGAAAGGAGCTTATCATAAATGCAGCAAATAATTCCGAAACCAATAAATATGTTCAGGAATTAAAATGGAATAATGCAACTCATACCAAAAATTACATCAATCATTTTGATGTACTAAAAGGTGGTGAATTAAATTTTGACATGAGCAGCAAACCTAATTTACAAAGAGGAACTTCAGCAAGTGCCTATCCATATTCTTATTCAACTTCAAAATAATACTATGCAATCACGTAGAAAATTTATAAAAAATACAGGGATTTTTTCAGCAGGATTATTGGCGCTTCAAACGGATGCTTTTGGAATGCAATCGGATGCTTTTAATTTTGCACTAAAAGATTTTATTACCAAAAGACCACCATTGGCCGAAAGGAAATTTACAAGTAAAGCTATTGAAGCAGCAATTGTAAGAATCAAAAAACAAATAGCAAATCCGGAACTAGCTTGGTTATTTGAGAACTGTTTTCCTAATACACTAGATACAACAGTCGATTTTGAAATCATCGATGGAAAACCAGATACCTATGTAATTACAGGAGATATCGATGCGATGTGGTTGCGTGACAGTACAGCACAAATATGGCCGTATATCCCATTTATAAAAGAAGATAAAAAACTAGCCGAATTGGTAAAAGGTGTAATTAACCGCCAAACAAAATGTATTTTGTTAGACCCTTATGCAAATGCTTTTTACAAAGATTTTAATCAGGTAAGCGAATGGAAAAATGACATGACCAAAATGCAACCTGGTATTCATGAGCGTAAATGGGAGATAGACAGTTTGTGTTACCCAATACGATTGGCACACGGATATTGGGCAGCAACCGGAGATATAAGTTTGTTCGACAGTAAGTGGAAAGAAGCCATGCTTTTGGTATTGCAAACTTTTAAAGAACAACAACGATGGACCGATAAAGGACCATACAATTTTCAGCGAGTTACAGCTTGGGCTACAGATGGTGTACCGTTAAGCGGTTACGGATATCCTGTAAAACCTTGCGGATTGATTGTTTCGACTTTTAGACCAAGCGATGACAGTACTTTGTTTGGGTATTTAATTCCGAGTAATATGTTTGCGATCGAAGTGCTTGGATATCTTCAGGAAATTTTCTCTTTACCGGCATTAAAAGATGATAATTTAGTGGCTAAAGCCAAAGAATTACAGGGACAAGTTCAGAAAGGATTAGAAGAAAACGGAATCATCGATCATCCAAAATTCGGAAAAATCATTGCTTTTGAAGTAAACGGATACGGAAGTTTCCATATGATGGATGATGCCAATGTTCCGTCCTTATTATCATTGCCTTATTTAGGCGCGATTGAACCAGATAGTCCACTATATTTGAATACTCGTAAAGTAGTGCTTTCAGAAAATAATCCATTTTTCTACAAAGGAAAAGCAGGTGAGGGCGTTGGTGGCCCCCATACTGGAACAGATACGATCTGGCCTATGAGTATTGTTTTAAGAGCGATTACCAGTGTCGACGAAAAGGAGATAAAACATTGTATTAGCAATTTAATCAAAACAAATGCCGATACAGGATTCATGCACGAATCATTTCATAAAGATGATGTAACGAAGTTTACCAGAAAATGGTTTGCATGGGCGAATACACTTTTTGGCGAAATGATTGTGCATACCAGCATTCATTATCCTCAGATCTTAAAAGATAAAAACATCTAAAAATAAATTTACCATTAAGAGATTAAGTATCCTAACAGGTTTTTAAAACCTGTTAGGTATAAATTGAAGACTAAAAAAATCTTTATCTCTTAGTAACCCAAATCCAAAAAAACACAAAAGAATGAATAAAGAATATGCCGTTGGATTAGATATTGGTGGCACACATATTACCGCAGCAATTATAGATATTACAGCTATGAAAGTGATTGATTCTTCTCTGCATAAAGAATCATTTGATTCTAATATGCCAGTGGAAGAAGTTATGACTATATGGGAAAAAGCAATTCGTATTTCTATCAAGAATTCCAAAGTTGTAAATACGACAGGATTAGCAGTTTGTATGCCTGGTCCATTTGATTATACCAATGGAGTTTGTTGGATAAAAGATCAATCTAAATACGAACATTTTTACGGATTAAATGTTCGAGATTTATTTCAGGACAAATTGAATCTTTCGAATGATTTTCCGATTTTGTTCGAAAATGATGCCGTTTGTTTTGGTAAAGGAGAAGTTTTTAAAGATACTGATAATCTTTCCAAAAAAATAATGGCAATCACGCTAGGCACAGGACTTGGAGCTTGTTTTATAGATAAAGGAACATCGATTAGTACAGGTGATTTAGTACCAAAAGATGGAGAAATATATGACCTTCCGTATAAAGAAGGTATAGCCGAAGATTACGTTTCGGTACGTGGACTTATTGCTGGTTATTTCGCTTTAAGCGGAAAAAAATTAAACAATGGATTAGAGCTTTATAATTTAGCTAAAGCAGAAGATAAATTGGCAATAGAAGTATTCGAAAAAATGGGGGAAGATTTGGCCGAAATTGTTATTCCGTGGTTAGAAAAATTCTCTGCTGATAGTTTTATTATTGGAGGGAAAATTGCAAATGCAAGTGAATTTTTCTTGCCGTTTTTTAACAAAAAAATAAAAGACGCAGGAAGTAATGTTACAGTATCAATTTCTACAGATAATGAAATAGCCGCTTTATTAGGTGCTACAAGCATGCTTTATAAAGCGTAGATTTGATTATATTAGTTGATTTTTTTCTGCCACAGATAAAGGATTAAGAAGATTTATTGATAAGAATTCCTATCCAGCAAGGTTTTTTTCAACCTTGTAGGTTTGATTTTTAATATTTATAAAGTTAAGATTAAGTAACTGTTTTTTACCATATAAGTTCATATTAAAAAATCTTTATTGCTTAGTTTTTAGTAAGTAAAAAACTTTAATGTGCTTATATAACTTATATGGTTTAATTTTTTTAATATTATATATGGTTTAAAATTTTATTTATTTATGACAAATTCAAATCGCAGAAATTTTATAAAAACAGCGGCAATAGGCTCGGTTGCTGTGGCATTGCAATCTTTCAATTCAGATTCAGGAGAAGATGAAAAAAGCATAGTATCTAAGAAGGGAAAAAAGCCGATTGTACTCTCTACTTGGAAGTTTGGAATTCCTGCAAATGAAGCTGCTTGGGAAGTTTTAAAAAGCAAAGGAAGTGCCTTAGATGCTGTAGAAGCAGGAGTTAAAATTCCCGAAGGTGACCCAAAAGAAAGAAGTGTAGGTTATGGCGGACGTCCAGATAGAGATGGTCGTGTAACGCTTGACGCTTGTATCATGGATGAGAATGCCAATATAGGTTCGGTTGCTTGCTTGGAATATATAAAACACCCAATATCAGTTGCAAGAGCGGTAATGGAAAAAACACCTCACGTAATGTTGGTTGGCGATGGTGCTTTGCAATTTGCATTGGCGCAAGGTTTTAAAAAAGAAAATCTGCTAACAGAAGAGTCCGAAAAAGAATGGAAAGAATGGCTGAAAGACAGCAAATACAAACCAATTGCTAATATCGAAAATCACGATACTATTGGAATGATTGCTCTGGATGTCAACGGAAATCTTTCGGGAGCATGTACCACAAGCGGAATGGCATTTAAAATGCACGGACGCGTTGGAGATTCTCCAATTATCGGAGCGGGTTTATATGTGGATAACGAAATTGGAGCCGCAACAGCAACAGGACATGGAGAAGAAGTAATCAGGATTGCAGGTTGCCATCTTGTAGTTGAATTAATGCGACAAGGAAAATCACCTCAAAAAGCTTGTGAAGAAGCTGTGGCAAGAATCGTAAAATTAACTAAGAATAGAAACAAAGATTTAAAAGATATTCAAGTTGGTTTTATCGCCTTAAATAAAGCAGGAGAATATGGTTCCTATTGTATTCAGGGCGGTTTTAACTATGCAGTTTATGATGATACAGGAAATAAATTAATCGATGCCGATTATTTCTTGAAGTAAGATATTAGTTAGCTCTGCAAAGGGGTAATTGTTTTACCCTAAACTTGTCTTTCTTGATACAGAAGGAATTTCAGTGTGAAACTCCATATTCTTGTTTTATCCACAACATTGTATTCTCTCAATATTGTCTTTCCTGACGCAAGAAGAATCTCCGTTAGTAATTCGACAATCTAAGACAAGTTTGTGTTAGTTTCTCACAGAGATTCTTCTTGCGTCAGGAAAGACAAGTTTGCGGTTGTATCGAAGAGCATTATTTGTAATTATTATTATTATTATTATTATTATTTAAGTGGCTTTGTCAAGAAAGACAAGATTGAGAAATTAAAATCTTATTAAAAACTATTCAGACCGAGAGTCTAATAATAAAACAAACTTATACTGAAACATTTTTTTTAAGAAACTGAGCATAAAAATCAGGGATTTCGCTTTCTTCAATGGCGCTTATTACTTCGTTTATAGGGTATTGCAACTTAACAATTTCGGGAGTTATATTTTCGTCAGAAACATGTAATATAAGATATGTTGCCAATGGATTTTCTTCTCTAGATCGACCTACAGAACCAGAATTTATTAATGTTCCAGCAGGAGATTCTGCGGTTGCTTCTATATGCCTAACGTATGGTTTGTGTGTATGCCCCATAATGATGATATCGGCTTTTTCCTGAGCAAGCATCGATTGAACATCTTCAAGATTATGATTCTCATAAATGTATTCATCATTACTTCGGGTACTGCCGTGAACCAATAATACTTTAGTTTCTTTTCCAGAAATGGTAAAATGGAGCAAAAACCTTTCAGGAAGAGTTTTTAAGAACGCCTTGTTCTCTGGCTTTATAGTTTGTTTAGTATAATTAATTCCGTTAACACGTGCAGCTCTTTCCTCGGGATTGTGTTTTGGTAATGGAGTTACTTCATGATCAAATGCAATGCGTTCATCATGATTTCCCATTAAGCAAGGAATTTCTAATGCTTTAATAAGTTCGATAACTTCATTGTGCCAAGGAGCAAAATCGACCAAATCGCCTAAGCAATATATTTGATCAATGTTCCTTTGTTTTATATCTTCGAGAACGACTTTTAGCGCAGGTAAATTACCATGTATATCGCTAATTATTGCTATGTTCTTCATGCTTTACGTTTGTTTGAAAAAATTACTATTATTAATGCAATAATACTCCATAAAAGCATTTGTGAGGTAGCCATATCCCATTTTCCTAACTTCCAACTCAAAAGTCCGAAGTAAGTTCCTACTGCGGCACCGATAAAATAAGTAGTCATGTATATGGTATTCAGTCTGCTATGCGCTTCTTCGTGTAAACTATATATACGTGTAAAATTGGTAATTTGGGTTGCTTGTACGCCAATATCTAAGAAGAAAACACTAAGAATTAACACGGGAATAGAATACGGGAATATTTTTATAAGAATAATGCTGCCTATAATCATCGAGACTGTAGTTAATAAAGAGCTTCGTACATTACCTTTATCTGCTAGTTTGCCAAAATACGGTGCGACCAATGCACCACCAATGGCAATTAATCCGAAGAGTCCGATTATGCCCGAATGATAGTTTAAAGGCTCACTGCTAAGATGAAAAGTAAGCGTTGTCCAGAAGGAACAAAATACACCAAATGTAAATGATCCTAAAAGTGCTGTTTGGCGCAAAACGGGATATTTGGGTATGAGTGCCAAAGTAGATTTTATGAGATGAAAATAACTGCCTTTAAATTTTGAAGGTACTTCGGGCAGGTATAATTTTAGCATAAGTGTAACCAAAAGAACCATTAATCCTGAAATTCCAAACACATAACGCCATCCTAATAATTCGGTTATAAAACCACTAATAACTCTCGCTCCTAATATTCCAACCAATATTCCGCTGAAAACTACACCCACATTTTTACCTCTGTTTTCTTTGCCCAATGTTGCTGCCATTGGTAATATAATTTGGGCAGGAGTAGAGAATAGACCAACAAAAAAGCTGAGTATATATAAGGCTGTTAATGATGATGTCAAGGTTATAAAAAACAAAGTAAGCACGAGTAATCCACACAATAAAAGAATAAGATTCTTGCGATTTACTTTATCGCCAAGCGGAAGTAAAAAGAACATCCCAAGTCCATATCCTAACTGAGAAAGCATTGAGATTTTCCCGATTTGGGTTTCGGTAACTTTAAGTGATAAAGCTATTGTTTGCAATATGGGTTGATTGTAGTATATATTGGCAACGATTACTCCGGCTGAGACTGCCATAAGCGGAATCACTGCTGGTTTGAAACTGGTTTTATTCATAAACTTTTTTTGCAAAGCTATTGTACTCTTAAAAGTAAAAATTGTACTTTTAAACTCTATTTTTGTAAAAAAACAACAATCATTTGGAACGTTTTATCCAACATACACCTTTATTTATTCGGCATTTTACGACCGAAACCTGGCCATTTCCTGTGCACAATCATAATCATTTTGAGTTGGTTTTTATTCATTCGGGTAGTGGATTACATCAATTAAACGACGGAGAGGTTACGTATAAAGGACCTTGTGTCTTTTTGTTATGTCCATCTGATTATCATCTTTTTATAATTGATAAAGAAACGGAGTTTAGTGTATTAAAATTTAATAATCGCTATCTGGACGGAACCTCAGCTGATACTGCCAAAAACGAATGGAATAAAGTCCTTGATCAATTGCTTGGAATAAGTAACACTTCAGACGGTAAACTGGTTGATGCTCCCAAAGAGTTAGATAAAATAAATCATCTGATGCGACTTATTGTTAGCGAGTGGGATGGAGGTAGCCAGAACGGATCTAATGAGGTGCTGCTTTATTTAATACGAAGTGTGTTTGCTGTAATTAAGAAAAATGCTTTTGAATCATTAGGAACTACTATGGTTTTGAATGAAGGACTATTGGTAGGGATTATGAATTATATCCATAAGGAAATTCGCGTGCCTGCTAATTTAAACCTGATGGTTTTGTCGGGTTATTTTAATATGGCACCAAATCATTTAAGTAGTTTGTTTAAGCGACAAACTGGTGGTTCTATAAAGAAATATATTGATGATTATAAATACAAATTGATAGAAAACCGCCTTAAACATAGTAGTGCTTTAATGAAAGAAATAAGCAATGAGTTTGGATTTTCGGATGTAAGTCACTTTAATAAGTTCTTGAAAAAACAAACAGGATTAAATCCTAAAGAAGTTCGACGTCTTTAGTTTTTAGTTTTTAGTATTCAGTCTCAGTCTCAGTTGCAGTTTTCAGTTTCAGTGTTGAGTATTTACTCTCAGTTTGCAGTATAAAAAAAGAGATACTTATTTTGATTAAGTATCTCTTTTATATTTGGTTGTAATGGCAAATAATTATTTAATTGTAATTGGAACTTCTACTGTTGTTTTATCCCAACCAATTACCAGATTTGCTACAGCACCTTGATTTGTAAAAGCAATTGATAAAGCTTCAATTGGTGTAGATACTGCTTTAACAGGAACTGTTACTCTGGCAATATCTTTGGTTTCATCATAAGCATAAGCTCCCCACATATCAATTTCTTTATTGATAATGATTATCCATTTATCTTTTTCAGGAATGGCAAACAAACTATATGTTCCAGCTGGAATGTTTTTACCGCCAATTGTAACTGGTTTGTAGAATTTGATTTCGGTGTTTTCATTAGCTCCCACACGCCAAACTTCACCAAAGGGAATTAGTTCGCCAAAAATAGCACGCCCTTTTACCGAAGGTCTTGAATAAATAACTTTAATAACAGCTGTTGGACTATCTGTTTTTTTGGACTTAACCGCTTTATTTGGGTAATAACTAATGTCAAGTGGACTTGCATCCAACGGTGCGAATTTAACATCTTGTGCATTAACTGAAAAAGCAGTCAATAAGATGATTACTAGTAAATTAAAATTTTTCATAGTTGTAATGATTTTATAATAGTTTACACAAAGTAAGAGAATATCCAAGAGAAATCATATTATTCATTTTTCTTTTTTTCATACCAATCACGCATGATGTAAAATGCTTTCTTTTTTTGCCCATCATTAGATATCAATCCTTTACGATTATACCCGTCCTGAATACCCGGAAGTAATCTTTTCGGTGATCTAAAATCTACCAGAATCCAAGGACTCAAACCACTAAGTTGTGGGATTTTCTCAATCATCTTAAGATTTTGAATGTATAAATATTCCTGATACTCCTCTGTCCAGCGTTCATTTTTTTCTCCGTGTAATCCTTGTTTGGCATCTCCCCCAAATTCGGAAACAATTACAGGTTTATTATATGGTGTTTTCCAAAGCGTCTTTTCGGCATCTTCCAGATTTCCACCATACCAACCTAAGTATTGGTTAAAAGCAATAATGTCAAGATATTTCCCGATTTCGTCATCAATCATCCCGATTCCATCTACTTTATGGGTTAGTAATGCAGCACTGATTAATCTTGTATTATCTAATGATTTTGTATGCGTAACCAAGTTTTTGATAAAGGTATTTCTCGCGTCCGAAACTGGTGTTTCATTTGCCATCGACCAAATAATAATCGAAGCTCTGTTTTTATCTCTTGTAACGGCAGCTGTTAATTGATTTTCGGCATTTTTATAGGTTTCGTTATTCGTAAATTCTACTGTCCAATATACCGGAATTTCTTCCCAAACCATTAATCCCATTTTATCGGCCATACGTACGATGTTTTCATTATGTGGATAATGTGCTAAACGCACATAATTGCAACCCAATTCTTTTGCCCAGTTTAATAAGCGTAACGCATCTTCATCAGAATTGGCTCGTCCTCCTTTGGCATTTTCTTCGTGAATAGAGATTCCGCGTAAGAAGATTGGTTTTCCGTTTAGCAAAATTTTATCGTTTAGGGTTTCAATTGTTCTAAAACCAATAGTGTCTTTTTGTTTTTGTCTGTTAAAATCGATTGTTACTTCATATAACTTTGGATTTTCGGGTGACCAATAACTAATTTTTTTAACTGGAATTTCAAAGTTTAAAGTTCCATCTGAGTTAATTTTCCCATTGTAATTAATTTTTAATTCAGGAATAGATACTGTTGCAAGATTAAATTTTGGATCAAAATTATTAATCTTGATAAAGCCAGAAATTACGTTTTTATTCTTTTTATCCAGTTGTAAAGTATAATCCTGAACAAATGATTGTTCGGTTTCGATTAAAGAAACATCGCGAGTGATTCCGCCATAGTTCCACCAATCGGTATTGGTTGTAGGAACATCTTCTTTATGGCGTGTATTATCAACTTTTACAACTAGATAATTGCCTTTGGCTTTTACAATCGCTGTAACTTCGAAATTAAAAGGCGTAAAACCACCTTCATGAGTTCCTAGTTTTTTCCCATTTAAATAAACATCTGCTTTGTAGTTAATGGCTCCAAAATATACAAAAAGACGTTTTTTGTCTTTTAAATCATAATCAAATGATTTCTTGAACCAAATATTTCCCTCGTAGTATTTTAGTTCTGGAACTTGCGAATTCCAATCTCCCGGGATATTTATTTTAGGTGATTTATCAAAATCATATTCTACCAGTTCTTGTTTGTTTACAGCGTGATAATTATTGAAAAAAGCCGAGTTGGATGGTTTTTCCTGTTTGTCATATTGATCATGATGAAAGCTATAAAATCCCGTTTCGTAAGGGTCAATTATATAGTTCCATTCACCGTTTAAGGATTTGGTTATTCGGTTAGGAACATTGGTTATTAATTCTTGCGCAAGTCCAAGAAACGAAGCGGTTAGTAATAGTAATGTTAGTATTTTTTTCATTGTAATTTTTTAAAGATTATTAAGGCTTATATTTTCTTAAATGGCTTATATGGTTTAAGATAAAAAGTTAGCCATTAAGCGAAGAGTTTAAAGTTTAATCCGTTGAGCATAAATGATTTTAATACATAGAAACATAGATTTCGGATTCTCAAAAAAGGCGTTTCACTTATTTCAAAAACACAAAGCTGACTATGTGAAAGAAATGTATTTCTTTTGGTGCTCTTTTTTGCATATATAGTCTATGTTTCTATGTGTTAAATAACTTCCAAACGAGTTTTAAAAACTATATTTTATTGTTTAGTGTATTATTTTTTAATCATTTTGGTGCCTTTTGATATTGTATTTTCTTTCTTGAATTTTACAATATAAATTCCGGGTTTTAACGAGGATACATTAATATTCGACGTAATCGTATCATGGGTAATAACTTGTTTTCCATTACTGTCGTATATCATTATTCCGTTATAATTATTCAAAATATCGTCTGATAATTCAAGTTTATCAGTAACAGGATTAGCAAATTTTATAGGAATTTCAGCAGATGGATTATCTTTAGTCGCTAAAGTAGTTGTTAGCTCCTGAATGCTAAAATCAGAAAAACGCATTGCTTCATCTCTCATATTCCCAATATCGGTCAAACTACGATAGATTCCCCATTTAGGTCTAATAAAAGAATTTGCTGTATAAACAGTTCCTGTAGATGAAGTATAGGCTGGACGAATGGTTTGAATATTCGGATTACTGTAATTCATAAGTACTGTTCCGTCGCTTACTTTTTTTATAAGTATCGAATACGTTCCTTGTAAACCTATTGCAATAGTTTCTGTAGCTTCTACCCAAACTCCTTCGAATAAAGACATATTAGGCGTTTGATATTTTATGGTTGCTGCAGCGGCATCTTTATCATAAATTAGTTCTAGTCTGGTTGCTCCGTTGGATAGCTTTCTCAGTGTTAAAGTAAAAAGAGGATCGTCGTCGTCGCCATCTACCGCTTTTACCTGATGGATATGTGTAAAACTTGTAGTAGGTTTAAATCCTACCGGAACTTTAAAACGCCATTTGTATTGTACTGTCTCGCCAAGTGTCCCTTTTAAATTATCGGGCGATGGGGCATAGGTTTTTATCTCTACACGTTGCCTATCGGTTTTGCCTGCTACGGGTTCGTTATCTGGCGGTGTAGATTGTACGTGAGAATAAAATACAAATACATTTTTGTTTAATTCAGTATCGAAAACCTCAGCAATATGACGACCAAAACTCGGATGTATTGCATCGGGAGCTTCGATTGCTCCAAGAGGTACACTTGGCGAGAACACACTCGATATTAACTCATAAGTTCCAATTCCGCCAGGACCATCGGCGTTTAATGTCACTTGGGCATTGCTTGTAAAATTTGCAAGTAATGCTAAAACAATTGGGCAAAAGTTTATTGATTTCATAAGTAATACATTATTAGTTAGTCATTATTGTTTTGGCTTAAGCCAATGAATTGTATTATTGTTATTACAGATTAGAGAATTTCTAGCCAAGGCGCAAAGTTTGAATTGGCTCCAGCTTTAGCTGGAATAATAAAATGAAATTATAGATTTTCGGCTTTAGCCAAATGCTTATTATTTTTGGCTAAAGCCAAATTACAATCAATTCTTTAAACTCCAGCTAAAGCAGGAGCCAATTTATAATCTTAGCTCAACAAAGATTATGGAATAACTAACGGAGATTGCTTCGCCAGTTCGCTATCGCTCGTGTCTTCGTTCCTCAGGATGATAAAAATGAGAAGAAAAGAATCTTTTTATAAAAGGCTGTGCCTTTGGGAAACAAATCCCGTTAAGTTTACCTAAAAACCTAAAAACATAATCTCACTATATATTATAACGCTCCGTATTCCTGTTATGGTATTTTTAAATATTCTCCTTTAAAACTCTGATTTAATACTGTCATTTCAATTGGTGCATTTGTTCCATCAGGAACTACTTCTATAGATGCTTTTCCGTTTGCCATTTTAATAGACTCGCTTCCTGTAGGCGTTCCTTGGCTTTTCATGGTTTTACCTCCTTTTAGACACTGAAAATAAACGCTTTCTTCATAATCTAAACAGCGTAAATCGTTATTGTCTATTGCGATTGCTGTAACGAGGTAATTTCCATTTTTTAATTTCTCTGAAGATAATTTTAAAGATGTTGCTGCTTCATTTTTCTTAAAGCGATAATTTACTTTTAAAGTATCCGAAACTGTTTTGCCATTTTTGTCTTTACCAATTGCAATTAAGGTATTGTCTCCTTTTATAAAATTAACATTCCAAGTTAAACCACAAGCTGGGTATGTAGTACTATTTCGTTGCTTTTCTCCAAGAGATTTTCCTTCGTGGTACAACGTTACTTTTTCGCAATTGCTAAATACGTTTATTGTTTTTGGTATATTCTCAGGACCTTGGCGTTCTGTCCAAGTATGCGATTCGATGTATGTAAATGGTTCTTTGCTCCAATAGCTTTTAAAAACGTAATAGGCATCTTTAGGATTTCCGCTTCTGTCCATGATTCCTTTTTGGTTCATGTACGGAATATCATCTTCGGGACGTAATGGCGTAGCAAAATCTTTAAACGCCCATTGAATATTCCCCACAAATGTTGGGTCATTCTCTGATATATGCAAATGCCAATCGAATAAATCGACGATATAGCTTTCGCTCCAATCTCCGATTTGAGCAATATTAGCCACTTTGGTTTGTACAATTGCTTCTTCCCAGCCTTCGGCTTTTATCACGCCTTCGCCCGTAACAGGATTTTCGCTGTGTCTCCCTACATGACTATCGCCACCATATTCGGCATGGATAAAATGTTTGTATTCTTTTTTGTAAACATCAATTGCTTTTTGGTAGCTTTTATAACTTCCAGAATACCATCCCGACCAGATAGAAGGGGAGAATACATCTACGATTTGTGAACCTTCATAATATTTTCGGATTGCTGTTTTTCTTGTAGGATCCAGTTTGTGCGAGATGTCGTTTAATTCCGTTAAAAAAGCATTCGTTTTTTCGGTATTGTCTCCATCGGGGAAATCGGGTAACCAGTTCATTTCATTACCTAATGACCAGATAATAATACTTGGGTGATTGTAGTTCTGATTAATGATTTCGGTCAACATATTTTTGGTGTTGGTTTTCCAAACCTCATTCCCAATTCCGCCACGACACCAAGGCAATTCGTCCCAAACCAAAAGTCCAAGTTCATCACAGGCTTTATAAACCTCAGGATCTTGCGGATAATGTGCCAAGCGAACAAAATTTGCGCCCATTTTCTTAATCGATTCCATATCGGCACGATGTTGCGCATTGGTCATTGCTGCGCCTACGCCAGCTTGTTCTTCATGACGATGTGTACCACGAATAAGCAATCTTTTTCCGTTAAGGAAAAAAGGTCCGTGATCTTTAAACTCAAACCATCTAAAACCTACTTTTTCGTTTACGCTGTCTTTTGCCTGATTCTTCTCTGATAAAATAGCTGTTATTGTGTATAGATTAGGTTTCTCGGTATCCCATAATTCAGGATTTTTAAGATTCTCGAATGCTATATTTGTTGTTTTATCTGTAACTGCAATTGTTTTACTGGCTACTTTTTTTCCTTTCGGATTTTTAAGAATTACGGTTAATGATAAATCCTTAGAATTCTCAGGATTTATGGTCGAAGTCAAAATATTTACCGAAGCACTTTTGGCAGAAACCTGTGGTGTTGTAATCTTTAAATTATCAATGTGGTTTTTATATTTAGTCACAAACCAAACATCTCGTGTGATTCCGCCATAAATAAAGAAATCACTTTTTTGCGACGGTATAATTTCGATATCATAACTATTATCTACACGTACAAAAACGTCATTGTTTCCTTGGTTTATATAATTAGTAATGTCGATTGTAAACCCAATATAACCACCAATATGTCCGCCAGCTTCTTTACCATTTACATAAACTTTGGTGGTAACATTAGATCCTTCAAAATATAAATAATACTGTTGGTTTTTATCTATTTGCGGAATGTTCAGTTTTTTTTGATACCAACTGGCATCTCTTCTGTAACCTGGATTTAAGTCGGTTGCGTCTTCACTGTTCCAAGAATGTGGCAAGTTTAATGCGCTCCAGTTTGTTGCTTTTTTCGCATCATTGAGATTTGGTGAACTGTTTTCCAGATACAACCAATTGTCATTGATGTTTGTTTTGGTACGCATTGCAGCATTGGCTTGACCATAAGCACTAATGATACATAACTGAAAAATAATAAGGAGCGCTATAGTTGTAAATGGCTTATAGTTGTAGGATAGTTTTTTCATAAAGTTATAAGGCTTTTTTTCTTAATATTGCTTCTAGAAAATAATAGTCGGCATATACAATTGGCTCATCGATTTCGTCATGTTTAGGCCAGTTTCCTGTACTATGATCTAATATAAATGGCGCATTAATCTTGCTATCCAAAACGTATTTATCCGAACTTAAAGAGTTGATTATTTTATTGGCGTAGGCCAAATAACTTTTGTTTTGAGTATAGCCATACAACTCATATAAAGCCGAAGCCATAATTGCTGCTGCCGATGCGTCGCGTGCAGCATTAGGAATACTTGGGTCATTAAAATCCCAATATGGTATTCCATCTTCGGGCAATTTTTTATTGGTCATAAAAAATTGTGCTGTTGCTTCGGCTTGTTTTTTATAAGCAGGATCTTTGGTATATCGGTATGACATGGTAAAACCATAAACTGCCCACGCTTGCCCGCGAGCCCAAGACGATGCATCGTTATAACCTTGTAGCGTAGTTTTCTTTCTTACTGCTCCTGTAACAGGATTATAATCTATAACATGATAACAGCTATTGTTTTCTCTAAACTGGTTTTTTAAGGTTGTATTGGCGTGTTTTATGGCAATATCTCTGTATTTAGTATTCCCAGATAATTTAGTTGCTTCAAACAGCAATTCTAGATTCATCATATTATCGATAATAACAGGAAAGTCCCAAATGTCTTTGTTGAAATCCCAAGAACGTATAGAACCTACTTTTTCGTTAAAACGGGTACATAATGTTTCGGCTCCTTTTACGATTACTTTTGCATATTCGGGATTATTCTCCATTTTTAATCCTTCGCCATAACTGCAATAAATCTTGAATCCTACATCGTGAGAATGTGCATTTACGCTTTCCTTTTTGCTAAAAGGTGTCCACTTTTCGGCTTGAGTTTTATATCTGGAGTCGCCTGTAAGTTTATACAATTGCCATAAGTTTCCGGCATAAAAAGCACTTGTCCAATCTCCAGAACCTACTTTCTTTATATGATTGTTTTTAATGGTCATACTCCGTGGCATCGACATAGAATCTACAGGGTAATCGAGTAGCATTTTATAGCGTGTTTCTAGCAAATTATTTGTTTGTGCAGTTGTGTTTGTTTGTGTATTATTCTTGGATTTACACGCTGTAAACAGCAATGCAAACCCAAGAATAAAAAATATGTGACTAATTTTATTCATAATATTTAATTAATAGGATTTTAGTAACCAGGGTTATTAGGAGCCAAATTAGGGTTTATTGCTATTTCGGTTCCTGGTAATGGGAAGTAATAATCTCTTGTTGGGTCAAAGTTAGCATGAGGTTCAAAACCTGCTGGTCCAAATACTTCAGGTCCGTTTTTTAATCTCTTAATATCGTACCATCTTATGTACTCGAATGCAAGCTCTAATCTTCTTTCGTTGATAACCATTTTTCTAAAATCGCCTTGTGATAGGCTAGGAGTAACATTGGCAGGAAAGGAAACTTGTTTACCCGCTTTATTTCTTGCTCTTGCACGAACTCTGTTTACATATCCTTCGGCCTCTGTAGTTCCGGGAGTGATCTCGTTTAAGGCTTCGGCTGCAGTAAGCAATACTTCGGCATAACGCATCGTAATGTAATTGTGCTGCGATGTTCTACCATTTGCCCCAGCTTTGCCCGGAAAACGGAAATATTTGGCAATATGTGGTCTTGGTGCTTTCTCATTATCACTAGATGGGAAAACTTGTAACGATCCACCCGGACCAGTTTTCTTCCTGATAATGGTATCAAAACTCACAGCTCTTCTATAATCTCTTTGATCCCAATCATTAAATACTTTAAGGGAAGGTACGGCAACAGAAAATCCCTGACCATAAGCATAACTATCATCTTTTAATGATCCTGTAAAAAACGCGGTATAATCCTGACCGTAATTTCCTGAGGTAAAATTGTTAAAGTCTACAGTAAACAATGGTTCTTTTAGTGAAGCTGCTTTTGTAGCATTAAATAAATCCTGAAAATCGGCATCTAATCCTAAACCAAATTTTGCCTCGTTTGTAATAACATATTTCGCTTCGTCATATGCTTTTTGGTAATTGCCTAATGTAAGATATACCGATGCCAGGTAACCTGCTGCAGTACCTTTTCCAGGAACAGCTTTTACTTTTGGTTTATCCTCCAGCCATTGTTTTGCAAATTCCAGATCGGCTATGATTTTTGTATATACTTCGGCTTCTTTGGTTTTACTTAATTTATTTACTTGCGAAACTTCATTTACAGCAAAATCGATGTACGGAATATCTCCAAAAATACGTACCAAATGATAATAGGTAAATGCTCTTGCAAAATAGGCTTGGGCAACAATTGCATTTACTTTGGCAGGATCTCCCGGTGTTTTTGCAGCTCCTGCTATTGCTTGATTTGCCGATGCGATAATAATATACGATTGTGGCCAGAAATTAGCAACAAGACCATTGGTATCATTCATACTAAAATCATTTACATCGATTCTTGCCGCTTGGGTTGTTCTGTCGCCAATATCCGACATATCATCACGTAACATTAAGGCAATTGTAAATTCTCTTCCCCAATAATTATTGTGAGCAATATTGGCAAAGCTACCATTTACGGCTGCTTGCAAATCATCGGTATTATTAAAAAAGTTGTCAGGACGAATTACTCCTACAGGGTGCTCTTCGAGGTCTGAGCACGCAAATGCAAATGCTCCCAAGAAAAATAAGGCTATATATTTTTTCATGTGTAGTATTGTATTAAACTAAAATTTTACATTAAAGCCAAAAGTGAATGTTCTCACGTTTGGATAACTTCCGTATTCCAATCCCAAATTGGTATTGCTTCTGGTATTGGTATCGTTTAAATAGTTTACCTCAGGATCAGAACCCGGATAGTTGGTAATTGTCCAAAGATTTTGTGCACTTACGTAAAAGCGAATTTTGCTCAATCCCATTTTCGAAGTAAACTTTTCGTTTAAGCTATATCCTATTGAAACGTTTTTTAAACGAATGTAACTCGCATCATAAACAAATCTAGAAGTAACTCTTTTAGTTCTTGCAGCATTAATAGGCACATTGGTATCTGTATGAGTAGGTGTCCAAGCATCAAGAACCTCAGTAGTTGCATTATTATTCCCAGAGGCTAATTCCATTAAGGTATAATTCAATATCTGGTTTCCTTCTGAACCTTGAAAGAAGATATTCATATCAAAGTTTTTATAGGTAAAGTCATTGTTTAGCCCAAAGATGAAATCAGGATTAGGATTCCCAATAATTGTTTTATCATTAGAGTCTAATTTTCCGTCGCCATTTACATCTTTAAATTTTTCTCCACCGGGAATAGTTTCAAAATTTCCGGGAAGAACCGTTTCTCCTTGTTGGATAACACCATCATAGACAAACCCAAAAAACGAACCTACAGGTTGTCCAACTCTCAGGATTTGAGAATCTGTGGCAAGAAAATGCCCTGGAGTAGAGTTAATAAGTAAGTCTTTGTTATCGGCAAGTTTTAATACTTTATTCTTGTTTGATGAAATATTAAAGTTGGTAGACCATGTAAAAACTTCACCAATAAAATTTCTGGTATTTATACCAAGCTCCCAACCTTTATTTTCTAATTCTCCCACATTTTGTAGTTGAGAAGCAATTCCCGAGATTCCCGGTAAAGGTCTGTTAAACAATAAATCCTTAGTAATGGTTTTATAGTAATCGGCAGTTAAGCTAATTCTGTTATCAAACAAGCCTAGGTCAATTCCGTAATCTTGTTGGTATGATGTTTCCCATTTTAAATTAGGATTGTCTAATGAGGTTAATTGTACGGCATTAACAATTACATCGCCGCTCACATCATATATTTCTGAATATCTTGATAATGTAGAATAAGGATCAATAGATGGATTTCCTGTAGCACCATAACTAGCTCTTAGTTTAAGATTAGAAATCGATTTACTGTCTTTTAAGAAATTTTCCTTGCTCACATTCCAGCCAATTGCTCCCGACGGGAAAGTTCCATATTTTTCGTTTTTACTAAAGCTAGACGAACCATCTCTTCTGGCAGTAAACGTAAATAAGTATTTATCGGCATAATCAAAATTCAACCTTCCAAAAGCCGAAATCAATTCTGTTTCAGACAACGAAGAACCCGGTTTTAAGAACACAGTTCCTGCACCCAAATTATGATACGAATTTGTATTGGTTAAGAATCCTCTAGATCCAGCATAAGAAGTTTGGTTTTTATTTTTCTGATAGGAGTAACCACCAAGAACAGTTAAGATTCCTTTTTCTATAATTTCATGTTTGTATGTTAGGTAATTCTCTGTAAGGAAAGAAGAATTTCTGGAGTTACTTACCGAAGCTTCTCCTTTTATAGTCTTCCCTGCTATTAATGTTGACGGAATGAATCTTCCTGTTTGCGAATTAGAATCAGATAATCCCAATGTAGTTTTAAACTCAAAGCTTTTATTAAACTTGTATGTAGCAAAAAAGTTAGATCTATTTACAATCGATTCTACTTCGCTCACATTATCCATTGCTGTTGCATACGGATTATCGATATCATCGCCAATAGGAGCTGAGGTTGTATACGAACCATCTGGGTTGTAAATTCCTTTATCGGGCATAAATCTGTAAGCCGATGCAATAACACCCGCAGCACCAGTTCCGCCAGCACTTGTTTGGCTTACAATTCCTTCTTTGTTGGATTTACTTTGAAACAAATTCAATCCTACTTTAAATTTATCGGTAACATCTGCCTCAAGATTACTCACAATCGAGTATTTATCGATTCCAGAATTAATTACTACTCCCGATTGATTAAAATAGTTTCCAGAAACATAGAATCGCACTTTCTCTGAACCACCTGAAAATGATAATTGCGTGTTCGATATCATTCCTTCACGATAAATGACATCTTGCCAATTTGTATTTGCAGGGCCTTGCGTATGTGTTGTAAAGCTTTTTCTGTAAGTTGCAAATTGATCTGCATCTAGTAAATCTAATTTATTATTTACTGCTTGCACAGAAGTAGAGTTGCTAAACTCAATAACTGTCTTACCCGGCTTTCCTTTTTTGGTAGTAACCATAATAACTCCATTAGAACCTCTGGAACCATAAATAGCCGTTGCCGATGCATCTTTTAATATCTCTACCGATGCTATATCCTGAGGCGCTGGCATAGAAACTCCTGCAAAACCATCAACCACAATAAGCGCGTCTCCACTAGCATTAATAGATGTTCCCCCACGTACCCTAATTTTTACAGGCGCACCTGGTTCTCCTCCGTTATTAGATTGTACGGATACCCCAGCAGCACGACCTTGTAAAGCCATCTCTGCATTTAACAACGGATAAGCCGTTAATTCCTTGGCAGTAACCGATGATACCGAGCCCGTTATATCGCTCTTTTTACGAGTACCATAACCAATAACGATTACTTCATCAAGATTCTTAGTATCGGGCTTTAAAGTCACATTGACTACGGTTTTATTTCCAAGTGGAATCTCCTGAGTTTGATATCCCACAAAGTTGAATACTAATACAGCATCTTTCTCAGAAACTAAGATAGAGTAGGAGCCATCCATATCGGCAGATCCTCCTATTGAAGTTCCTTTTACAAAAACATTGGCACCAGGAAGACCAAGAGAATCATCACTAGAAACTATCTTTCCAGTTACCCTTCTCTCCTGTGCATTCATAATAGCATTCCCTAATAAAAAGAGGCATAGGAAACACCATTTAAGCGATTTGATTTTTTTGGTTGTTAACATTCATTTTTGGTTTAAGGTTAATTTTAAAGAAAATAAAGAAGTAATAAACTCATGCTTATTATTAGCGTTACTAATAAAACTTGTGCTAAGATGAGCTTTTCTTTTCTGAATTTCATATCGCAAATGTATATTCCGAAAACGATATAGAAGTCCAAAAAAGGGTATCCAAAAATCCAAAAACATGCTTTTAGGTGCTGAAAATACTAGGAATGTGGGGAAAATGGATTTTTGGACTGGCTTAGAATTTTTAGACTTGCTTAGATTGTTAGATTCTAGACTAGCTTAGATCATTAGACTAGCTTAGACTGACTTAGATAAGTTAGATTTTTAGATTTGTAATTTTGTTACCCTTAGGAAGAGATTCAGTTTACGGAGACGCACTGGGGTGCGCCTCTACGATTCCTGGATTGTGTTGATTTTTGATTGTGTGAAAATAAATAGAGTATATATCCTACTTTATATAATCTTGTTACCCTTAGCGTCCTGAAACCTCAGGAGAAAGGCTCAGTTTGCGGAGACGCACTGCGGTGCGCCTCTACAATTCCTGGATTGTGTTAGTTTCTAATTTTATACACTAGCTAACACTGGGCTAACCACAAACTTGTCTTTCTGAGGAACGAAGACACGAGCGATAGCGAACTGGCGAAGCAATCTCCACGAGTAGCTCGATAATGTAAAACAAGTTTGTGTTAGTTTCTTACGGAGACCCTTCGTTCCTCAGGGTGACAAGATTGGGTAAACAAATAGGATATTTACTCTATTTGTTTACGCATAATTTGTAATCAACACAATCTAGGAATCGTAGAGGCGCACCGCAGTGCGTCTCCGCAAACTGAGTCCTTTATTCCTCAGTTTGAAATGACTATGAGAATAGAAAATTAAACTCTCAACACCCCAAAACCTCAAGAAACCTTTTCGTAAAACTTATCCGCAAATTGCGACGGCGTTTCTCCGTATCTTTTTTGGAAACATTTACTAAAGTATTTGGGGTTGTTAAAACCTATTTTATAGCTTACTTCCGAGATGTTGAGTTTGTTTTGCTCTAGGAGTTGTACGGCACGTTTTAATCTTACTTCATGAACAAACTCATTGGGAGTAAAATTCGTCCAAGCCTTTATTTTAAGGAACAACATTGTACGACTTACCCCAAGTTCTGAGCTAAAAAACGGTATATCGAAGTGTTCATTTGATATGTTATCCTCAACAATCTTAAAGGCTTTTTTTAATAGTTCCTCATCCATTGAGGAAACTGTTATCTCCGAAGGCGAGAAGTTATCCTCACTAGAGAACTTGTTCTTTAGTCGCTCGGTGGAATTCAGAAGATTCTTAACGCGAAGTTTAAATTCAATTAAGTTAAAAGGTTTACTAATATAATCATCGGCACCACTTTCTAAACCTTCAAATTTATATACCAACGAAGATCTCGAAGTAAGTAATATAACCGGAATATGACTGGTTTTTAAATTCTCTTTAATCTTAGAGCACAGTTCCGTTCCTACCATTTCGGGCATGATAACATCACTGATAATTAAATTCGGAATGTATTTTAGAGCCTTTTCAAAAGCAACCTTTCCGTTATCGGCTTCAATAATATTATAATCTTTCTTGAGTAAATTCTTCATGAAAGAACGTAAGACCTTGTGATCTTCAACAATCAAGATGGTTTGTTTATCGGCTTTGATAATAAAATCATCAATATCCTCGTGTTCCGTTATAGTTGTCGTTTCTAGCTGAGCAGCATATTGAGTAATATCATCACTTATTTTAAAATCTGTAATGATTTCGCTTTCCAAAAGATGTTCTCTACCAAGCGGAAGTGTTACTTTAAAAACTACCCCTTCCGTTTTTTTATTCGTTACATCTATAGAACCTTTATGAAGTTTTACGATGTTTTTTACTATTGATAATCCAATTCCAGTTCCTTTGTTATAATTCTTCTGAACGTTATTGTGTGTTGGAATTTCAAAAAACAAATCAAAAATTTTATCAATATGTGCTTCGGCAATACCAACACCAGAGTCTTCGACGGCTATAAAAATGTTTGCATTATCGCGTGATATTTTAATATTGATATTTCCACCTTTGGGTGTATATCTAAAAGCGTTTGAGATTAAATTATAAAAAACACGTTCTAGTTTATATCTATCAAAATAAACTAATATTTCATCTTCAGTAGATTCAAATGTATAACTGTAACCACCATCTTTGGCATATTCGATAAAAGACAAGAAAATTTCTTTGGTAAATTTCACAATATTCCCATTGGCAGATTCTAGTGTAACCTGATGATTTTCTAATTTTCTAAAGTCCATTAATCTATTGATGAGGTTCAGGAGATGATTCGCACTTCCTTCAATCACCAAGAGTTTCTTATACATTTCATTAGTTCCGTTATAATCTGCCAATATTTGTTGTAAAGGCCCTAATATTAAGGTTAGCGGAGTCCTGAATTCATGAGATATATTAGTGAAAAAATCTAGTTTAGCCAAGTTGTTTTCTTCAATACGCTTGGTTTCCAGATATTCTAATTCTAATTTTTGTTTCAATCTCGCTTTCGATTTTATGATCCAAATCAAGCCATATAATCCCAGACCAATTACCAAACCATAAAATAAAAATGCCCAAACACTTCGCCAAGGAGCAGGTTTAACAACAACGGTTAGTGTAGTCGGAACTTTGTTCCAAACACCATCATTATTAGCCCCCTTTACCTCAAAAGTGTACGTTCCCGGATTCTGAATTGCAAATATTGCTTCGGTATTTTTAGTAGTCGTCCAGTTGTTCTCTAAACCAATTAATCGGTAACTATATTCGTTGTTTTTAGATCTGATATAATTAGGTATTGCAAAGCTTATCGTGAAATTAGCCTTATCATAATCTAGCGTTATAGTTGTGGTATAACCAATACTTTTTTCTAGAATCTTATCTTTATCATTAGGATTGATAGTCTCATTTTTAATTCTCAAGTTCGTTATTAATACTTGTGGAGAATAAGGATTCAGAGAGATTTTTTTAGCATCAAAATAGGTTATTCCCGAAGGGCTTCCGAAATAAAATCGGTTTGAATCTAGTTTTAATGAAGCATTATCATTGAATTCATTACTTGTTAATCCATCTTTTTGATCATAAAGTACAATCTTTTTCTGTAGTGTATTGTACTTTATAATTCCTTGATTTGTACTTATCCATAAGTTTTTATCGGCATCTTCCAGAATTGAGTGTATCGAAGTAATAACAGTATTACCTACTTTTAGATTAATCTTAGTAAACTTTTTTCCATCAAAATAATGTAAGCCTTTTGCTTTTGTACCAACCCAAATTCTACCCTGATTGTCTTGAAATAAAGTAAGAATATCATCTCCAGCCAAAGCTGAACTATCATAAAAGAAATGTTTTATAGCGTAGTTATTTTGCTTAGTCTCTTTTAACGAGATAAAATTAAGTCCGTTTTGAGTACCTATCCAAACACCATTTTTTTTATCGACCAGAATTGTTCGCACAATATTATTAGTCAGATAATTGGCGGTGGTATTATCATTCCCAATTACTTGAAAAGTTTTATCAAGCGTATTATATCGAATTAGTCCTTTACCAAAAGTTCCGATCCATAATATACCGTTTCCTTCGGTTTTGATAGAATAAACACCTGTTTCTTTCAGTAAATTGTTTAAATCGACAGGGATTCTGTCTTCTTCGATTCTTTTTGTAATAGTATTATAAGCCGATATTCCTTTAGAAAATGTACCGATCCATAGGATATTATTCTCTGCAAGACACATCGATTTTATATCATTCTTAGTCGTTTGTCCCGATTTACTATTAATGTAACTCGTTGCCTCAGTATTCTTATTATAAATCGTGATTCCGCCACCTTCAGTCCCAAAATAAATATTCTGATTTTTATCGGCAACAATTGCGCTTACGACATCAAAGCTCAACGGAATCTTCTTTGAATTCTGGTTGTAATTAGAAAAATTGACATTGGATACATCCCAAATATTAACGCCTTTGTAATAACAACCAATCCACACCGAACCCTTTTTATCAATAAAAACCGATTTTACTTTATCAATTCCGTTGCTATTATTGCTGTTATTTATTTTCTGAATACTCTTATCTTCTCCAAGAATATATATTCCATCGTAAGCACCAATCCATAACGAACCTTTTGTATCTATTGCCAAAGCTCGAATGTCCGAACTTATCTCTTTGTACTTTTCATTATCCAAAAAGGGAACAAATTTATTAATCGATTTATCAAGTTTTAGCAGCCCTTTATTCTTTGTACCAATCCATAAATCACCATGAATGTCTTCGGCAATAGCCTGAACATTTAGTTTATCGATATTGTTTAGCGGATAATCTTTAAAATAAAATTTGCCATTTTTTCTATTCGTAAGCTGACATAAACCTTTGGTTGTACCAATACATATTTCTCCTTTTTTAGTTTTTAAAATAGTAATAATATTATTGCTAGGTAAACTTGAATTATCGGTATCTGAATGAAAAACAGATGTAAATAGGTTTGTTTTATTATTATAAATAGTTAATCCTTTAGATGTTCCAAACCACATTTCGTCACCAATTTTCTTGATAGACCAAACAGCATTACCGCTTATCGTATGATTGGTTTTGGTATGCAAATATCTCTTAAAAGTATTGGTAACTGGATCATAACAATTAAGACCGTTATATGTTCCCACCCATATTTTGCCAGTGGCATCTTCCTCAATTGCCAGAATATCATTGTTGCTTATAGACGTTTTATCTGTAACATCATTTCTAAAAACAGTGAATTTGCTGCCATCGTATTTATTAAGTCCATCACGGGTTCCAAACCACATTTGCCCAAATTTATCCTGATGTATAGCAATGACCGAACTTTGAGAAAGTCCATCGGTGGTCGAAATATTTTTTAGACGGTATTTATTCTGAGAAAATAGATTTCCAGAAATAAAAAGTAGTGCCAGAAAAGCTATTTTATATTTCATAGCGTTTTTTTTAGGTTTAAAGGTTCAGAGGAACAAAGGAACAAAGGTTCAAAGATTCAGAGAGACAAAGGTTTCCTTTTTTATGGATTTATTATCGAGAACTTTGTCCCTTTGAACCTTTGTCTCTTATTAAACTCATTTCAATCGTTTTTTCAATTGATAATCATATAATGAAGGAACTTTATCTATAGGTATATTAAGGAATTCGATATAAGCATCGGGTTCATATTTTACATCAAATTTGCAATTGCCGTTCACACCAATAATTCTTGCAAAAGGTCCGTCTTTCATTCCGTATAATAAAACAGGTTTTGAGATTTTATCAGGATTTGATACCAGAATATTGAGATTCCAGAAAGTACTGTATGGCGCGTGTGAAGGTTTCCAATAATCGGCTCCACCGCCACCAAATAAAGCGTAACTGCTGTTTTTATCGGGAGTGATATGAACCGTAATATTATCAAATAAATTTTGATGATTGGCACCCGAATGTTGGTCTAAAAGGGGATCTACAAAGATCTCACAATCTTGATATACGTTTTTAGTAGCAAACGTATTAAAACTCAAGGGATGAACGGCTTTGTTATAAATTTTAAGATTCTTGACCAAAACGTTGTGCACGCCGCCTAATGTCACGGTATAATGTGCCATATGATCCCCATTGGTAACAATATCCTGAATGGTAACATTAGCAATTTCTTCGGCAAGAATACCACTATCGGCATTTGTAATTGTTACATCTTTGACCCAACTATTAAAAAGACGGGTTAAAAATATTGCGTTATTTCCCGGCTCAACATGATGTGCAATTCTAGGAATATCGGGGAATGTAAAACGTAAATGTTCGATTCCGACCTCGTTTAAGTGTTTCCATTCGACCAATTGTGCCTGATAACTTGGTTTTATGGAAATAGTTAAGGGAGTTTTTATTGTTATTTTAGTGCCTGCTATTTTTATAATTTCTACTTGTTGTCTTACGATAGGTAACATCGGAAATTTCCAATGATGAGAACCAGGTTTTACATTGGCGCCTTTATACAAATCTTTAATGATTTCGCCATTTTCACCGTCTTTATTAAATAATTGAAGCTCTACAATATCGCCAACTTTCAAGCCTTTTATGTCCGAAACAGTTATAATATGTTCTCCCATAGTACCACTGCTTACTTTGGCTAGAGGATTAGATTTTGGTTCATATTTGTCCAAATACGATTTTACTCGTTCCTTGGGAACTTGCGTCCAGATAATTCCGCCAGACCATGCATATTGCGAAAAAGGTAAATCGACATTATTTTCGGGTTCGCGTTGCCTTTTATCAAATGTGTTTAAGTATTCTCTTAATTCTGCCAAAGATTCAGGATCCTTGAAATACATCATCGGTCTTGGGCAATAAATCTCCGTTCCAGTTTCGCCCGAACCTGCACCACGAAGTACAAAATTGCTTCTTTCTATATATAAAATATCACTTAATATGATTCTGCCAGCTGGCAATTGTAAAACTACATTTCCTTCGATTTCATTACAGGCTTTTATTGCTTTCAGCAATGCTTTCGAATCATCCAAACCATCATTGGCTTTTACTCCATAATCGGTAGCATTTACAATTTTTCCTTGCGATTCCGGAATTTTGCTTTCGCCAAAATGATATCCGGCATAGCTAAAATCGGGAAGATAATTAGTCACAAGTTTTTGTTGAGAACCAATAATTTTTGGGATTTCTTGCCCGATTAAATTAATACTACTTATAAAAATACTACAACAGATAATAATGGTTTGACGATTCATTTTTTCTTTTTTCTGGTTAGTTAATGTGGTATTATAAATCAGTAATAAGCTTATATTTTGGTACTAAAGCTTTCATTAAAGTCCAAGCTATTAAGTAAGCACAAGCACAGATGATAAACATTATAGTATATCCTGTTTCTATATGTCCTAATTTTTCATAATAATCACATAAAGCACCACCCAATTTAGAGACAATTACACCACCAAGTCCGCCAGCCATTCCGCCAATTCCAATGATGGATCCAACGGCTTTTTTAGGGAACATATCCGAAACCGTAGTAAAAATATTAGCCGACCAAGCCTGATGTGCCGATGCGCCAATCCCGATAAATATAACCGGAATCCAGAAACTGACATGACCTAGTGGTTGAGCAAAAAGAACAAATAAGGGGAAGAGCGCAATTATAAACATGGCTTTCATTCGAGCTTCATAAGGATTATATCCCTTGTTTATGAAGTACATAGGAAAATAACCTCCGTAAATACTTCCCACCATAGTCATACTGTACAATACCGCCAATGGAATTGTGATTTCGGTTTTTACCATTCCGAATTGTGCTTCCAGATATTTAGGCAACCAGAATAAAAAGAACCACCAGATTCCATCGGTCATGAATTTACCAAAAGCAAACGCCCAAGTTTGTTTGTAGCTTAAGAGTTTTATCCAAGATATTTTTTCTTTTTTCGAATCATCTTCAGTTGGTTCTTCTTGTATTTCTTCTTCACATATATATTCAAGTTCTGCTTGAGATAATCGTTTCTGGTTTATTGGTTTTTCGTATAATACGTACCAAAAAAACATCCATATAAAACCAATTGCACCAATGATTATAAAAGCCATTTGCCATCCCCAGTTTACAGCAATCCAAGGCACAGTTAAGGGGGCTAATATGGCTCCAACATTAGAACCAGAATTGAATATTCCGGTAGCAAATGAGCGTTCTTTTTTAGGGAAATATTCGGCAGTAGCTTTTATCGCAGCAGGAAAATTCCCAGATTCTCCAAAGCCTAAAAAAGCTCTCGAAATCATAAAACCTGCAATCGAAACAGGAACAGCACCAATCCCAACCCAAACAAGTAAGTTGTTAAAACTACTCCCGATAGGTATTGCATAAGCATGCATAATTGCACCTATAGACCATACAAATATGGCTAAGATGTAACCTAATTTTGTACCTAATTTATCGATAAGCCTTCCTGCAAATAGCATCGAAATGGCGTAAACAAACTGAAACACTGCAGTTATGTTGGCATAATCGGTATTAGACCAATTAAATTCTTTGGATAGGCTAGGAGCCAATAAACTTAATACCTGTCTGTCTAGATAGTTAACTGTAGTAGCAAAGAAAAGTAAGGCGCAGATGGTCCAGCGGTATTTTCCGATTGGTTCGTTTTTGATGTTCATGGTAGTTAATAGTGGTTAATAGCATTTTTTATTGTAATGAGCTTGAGAGTGGTTATTTCTCAAACTGGAATATTGTTTTATTTAGTTGTTTTTTGCTTCGAATTGCACGAATTCGCTCAAATTTTTAGTTACTAATTGTAATCTGTGGCGAAAAAATTAACCGCAAAGTTCACAAAGGCTTACGCAAGGTTCGCAAAGCTTTACGCGAATAAATTTGTGAAAATTTGTGTAATTTGTGGTTAACTTTTTTAATCTTTTTAATCTGTGGCAAAAAATTAACCGCAAAGTCCACAAAGGCTTACGCAAGGCTAGCAAAGCTTTACGCGAATAAATTTGTGAAAATTTGTGTAATTTGTGGTTAACTTTTTATTCTTTTTTAGGGAAATCAAAATAGCTTATCGCGTTTTCACTACAAATTCTTTTAATCATTTCTCCAATGAGATTAATATCATTTGGGAGTTCTCCTTTTTCGACTTCTTCGCCTAGAACATTACATAATATGCGACGGAAATATTCGTGACGCGGAAAAGATAAAAAACTACGAGAATCGGTTACCATGCCTACAAATCGGCTTAATAAACCAAAATTTGACAAGACATTTAGTTGCTTTTCCATACCGTCTTTTTGATCCAGAAACCACCAAGCAGCTCCGTATTGCATTTTCCCCGGAATAAGGTCATCGTTAAAATTAGCTGCCATAGACGCAAACATTTCGTTATCACGCGGATTCAAATTGTAAACAATCGTTTTGGTGAGTCCGTTATGAGAATTTAGCTTGTCAAAAAAGCGACTCATATTTTCTGACATATTCAGATCTCCAATAGAATCAAATCCTTGGTCAGGACCAATTAATTGCATCATCTTGCTATTGTTGTTTCTAATAGCACCTACGTGAAATTGCTGCGTCCATGACTTTTTATTATTCATTAAAGCAATCTCAAATAATACAGCCGATTTAAATTGTTGGATTTCGATATCCGATAATTCGGCTAGATTCAATCCTTTTTCAAAAATCGATTCAATATCCGATTCGGTATATGTTGCTGCATAAAATGTTGTATGTCCGTGATCAGATATTCTGCAACCCATTTCATGAAAAAAGTCATGTCTTAGCTGTATCGCTTTTATAAACGAAGCATATTCTTTTATAGAGAAACCTATAACTTCTTCTAGTTTCTGAACCCAGTTTACAAAGAGTTTTCCCTTTTCTATTTCGGTTGCTTTATCAGGACGAAAAGATGGTAATACCGAGATTTCAAATTTATCTTCTTGCAATTGCTTGTGATATCTCAAGTCGTCCGTTGGGTCATCTGTAGTTCCTACTACTTGCACATTCATTCGCTTAAGCAAATTTTTAACGCTGAATTCGGGCTGTTTTAATAATTCGTTACAAGTATCATAAATTACTGCAGCGGTCTTTTTATTCAGTAATATATCAATTCCGAAATAACGTTTTAATTCCAGATGAGTCCAATGATATAAGGGATTTCTTAAAGTATGAGGTACCGTTTCAGCCCATTTAGAAAACTTCTCAAAATCAGAAGCATCTCCCGTAATATACTTCTCGGCTATTCCGTTGGCACGCATTGCTCTCCATTTATAATGATCGCCTTCTATCCAAATTTGAGTAATATTCTCAAACTGTCTATCTTCGGCAATATCCTTTGGAGACAAATGGCAATGATAATCTATAATTGGTTGCGCTTTTGCAAAATCATGATACAAGGAAACCGCTACTTTATTATGAAGTAAAAAATCTTGTGATATAAATTTATTTTCAGACATACAGCGTGGTTTTATAAGCTTCTTTTAATTCCCATTTCAAGCCCTCTTAATTCAGCTAATCCTCTCAATCGACCAATAGCAGAATATCCTGGATTTGTCTTTTTATTCAAATCATCTAGCATTTGGTGCCCATGATCTGGGCGCATTGGCAAGGAACTATTGTTTCTTTTCTCTACTTCGATAATAGCTTTTACCACTTCGTACATATTAGCATCACCTTCAAGATGATTGGCCTCGTAAAAACTTCCTTCTTCATCTCTTTGAGTGCTTCTTAAATGAATAAAATTCATTTTATCACCATGACGCAATACCATACCCGCTAAATCATTATCGGCTCTTACGCCATACGAACCCGTGCACATAGTAAAACCATTCGATTTTGACTCGACAGCGCTCATTAATTCTATTAAATCCTCTTCGGTGCTTACAACTCTTGGCAAACCTAAAATCGGGTAGGGAGGATCATCGGGATGAATTGCCATCAAAACCCCTTTTGTTTCTGCCACAGGAATAATTTCTTTTAAGAAAGAGAAAAGATTCTCTTTTAAAGTTCTTCTGTCAATATCATTATAGCCACTCAAAGTAACCAGAAAATCATCTACAGAATAAGCTTCTTCGGCTCCGGGAAGTCCTGCCAGAATGTTTTGTTGCAATTTTACTTTATCTGCTTCGGTCATAGACTCGAAGTATTTAAGAGCATTTTCTATTTGTATAGGTGTATATTCTTTTTCGGCACCGGGTCTTTTTAGAATAAACAATTCAAAAGCAGCAAAAGCATTGATATCAAAACGTAATGCTTTTGATCCATCTGGCAGTTCATAAGCCAGATCTGTTCTAGACCAGTCCAAAACAGGCATGAAATTATAGCAAATACATTTTATTCCACACAACGAAAGATTTCGGATGCTTTCTTTATAGTTTTCAATATATTGAAGATAATTACTTGTTCGTTTCTTAATGTCTTCATGAACAGGAATACTTTCTACAACCGACCACGTTAAACCTGAAACTCCTTTTTTTGGATCTCCATCTTTATGTTCAATTAGTACTTTTCTTTTTATTATTTCATCCACTTCCCATACTTCTCCGTTTGGGATATGATGTAAGGCAGTTACAATTCCTGTAGCTCCGGTTTGTAAAATATCTGATAAAGAAACGGGGTCATTTGGTCCGAACCATCTTAATGTCTGTTCCATTTTGATTTATTTTTTAATTAGATTTTATCCTCATAGGTTTCTAAAATCTTGTAAGTATTATTTTTATTACTATTTAGAAGCTATTCCCGCTATCCGTTTCAATCTTTTATCCTGAACCCCAGGATAAAAGGATTTCCACTACTATCGGGGCTAGGACATTCATTTTCATAAGAACTATTTTCTTTTATCGTTCTTTCAATGAGATCTTTAATTTTTCACAATCCCTTTGCGATCTCAAAGCAAAGCGAAATAAAGACAAAGCTTTGCGAACTTTGCGTAAACCTTTGTGCACTTTGCGGTAAATGTCATTACAAAAATTTAAATACTCGAAGCCGAAAACCCACCATCAACTTTTATAATAGTTCCCGTCACGAACTTTGACATATCGCTGCATAAAAATAAAAGTGCACCATCAATATCTTCAGGTGTTCCAAATCTTCCCATTGGCGTATGCTCTATAATTTTTTTGCCTCTTGGAGTTAATCCTCCATCAGGATTTAGTAATAAAGATCTGTTTTGTTCGCCAATAAAAAAGCCCGGTGAAATTGCGTTTACACGAATGCCTTCGCCATATTTAGACGCTAATTCTACCGCCATCCATTGTGTGAAATTATCTATCGCAGCTTTTGATGCCGAATAACCAACAACTCTAGTTAATGGTCTTTGTGCCGATGCCGACGAAATATTAATAATATTTCCTTGTTTTTGCTTGGCAAAAAGTTCCGAAAATACCTGTGATGGCAACATTGTACCAATTATATTTAGATCTACTACTTTTTGCAAATCATCAACATTCATATCATATATCGCCTGATCAGGACTTATAGTTGCCCCAGGCATATTCCCTCCAGCTGCATTTATCAAGATATCCAGACGGCCGTATTTTTCTACGATAAAATCTTTTGCATTCTCGAGTTCTTCTTTTTTTAATACGTTTGCTTGTATAGCAAATGCTTTACCGCCATTGTTTTGTATTTGTGCTACAATTTTATTGGCTTTTTCAATCGATTGAGAAACAATACCTGTAATAACGCCTTGTTTGGCCAAAACAGCAGCAAAGTTGCTTCCCAATACACCAGCACCGCCTGTTATTAGCGCAATTTTTCCTTTTAGATTAAATATTGAATCCATATTAATTTTTATGCTTGTTTTTATTTTATGTTGGATGTATCTACTTTTTATAATTTGTCTAAAATAGAACGCGGATTAAGCGGATTTACTAAAGTAAAGACGTGGATAAAAACGGATTTTCCCCTGTTGATCTATTTTTAAAAAATCCGTTTTTATCTGCGTTTTCGCCTTTGCGAATCCGTGTCATCCGCGTACAATCTTTTACGGTTAATTATTTTTGTTTTGTATAATTTTAATTATCTCCAGAACTTTCTTGATTTCATTTTCTATAACATCGTAATCTGCTTCATTCATGCGCTTTTTGGTAATGAGTTTACTTCCCATTCCTACAGCAGAAGCTCCAGCATTAAACCAACTTAGAATACTTGTGTGATTGGTTTCTACACCTCCTGTTGTCATAAAAAGCAATGATGGGAAAATATCTTTAATACTGCTCAAAAAATCGGGGCCTAATATGTTTCCAGGGAAAAGTTTAATGAATTTAATTCCTGCATTTTCAGCAGTTATAATTTCTGTTGGTGTCATGCAACCTGGGATATACAGTATTTTTTTGCTTAATAAAAAATCAGCAACTTCGGGAACAAAACCAGGGCTTATAAAAAAATCTGCTCCGCTGGCGTGAAATTCTCTGGCTTGTTCCATATTCTTTATCGTTCCGATTCCTAATAACATTCCAGGCATTTCTAAATCTCTAATAGCAACCATTTTCTTAAAATTAGACAATGCTTCTGTACCTCTATTAGTATATTCTACAGCTTTAATACCTGACCTGTAAAGTGCTCTTAGCGTTTCCAAGCTAATACTTTCATCTTTATTGAAATAAAGCGGAACAATCCCTTGCTCTACTATCGTATCTATTGCATTTTGAATTTTATCCATGACTTTATAATTTAACTTTGATTACGATTTTTTTTAATATTCCATCGCCTATCATTGCGGCGTGAACATCTTCGGGAAATAAAATAGCAAATTGTTTTTCTTGTAATTGGAAAAACATATCCGGAGTATCATGAAAAAAGCGTACATCTTTTTCATTGCTATAATCTCCGTTTGGACTAATGCATTTTTCTCTTGGTTTCCAAGCAAAAGTTTCTGGACCTTTTATTGAAATTTGTATGTCGATATTTTTATCGTGACATTCAAAACCTTTGATACTTTCTTTTTTTGTAGTTCCTGCACCTACAATAACTATTACTTTTAAACCTTCGGCAATTTCAAATGATCCTTCTGGGAGTTTGCTAATGTCATTTTCGTTTACATAATCAAATGCTTTTTTGAAATTAGGGTGTAAACTGTAATATTTTGCTGCGTTGTTTAATGAATCTATAATCATTTTTTAAGTTTTTATGTTAGGTCTTATTCTTATTTTTTAATTATCATACTAAGATAAGATTTTAACGAATAACTCTTCCGCCACCGGCACCATTTATAAGAGCAATAATTTCGTTTACAGTCGATAAATTTACATCTCCCGGGATAGAATGTTTTAAGCATGAAGCCGCAACAGCATATTCAAGTGCTACTTGATTTGAATCCGGATAAGCTATTAAGCCATAAATTAATCCTGCCATAAATGCATCACCGGCTCCAATGCGATCAATGATATGTGTAATGTTATATTCTTTTGATTTTAGCAAATTTGTACCATCCCATAAAACAGCGCCAATTATGTTCGAAGATGCGTTGGCATCGTATCGCATTGTTGAAACAATTGTTTTAAGTTTTGAGAATTGTTGTTTCCATTTAGTAAAAACATTCTCTATTGTTTCTGATGGATTTATTTTTATACCCAAACACTTTTCTGAGTCGTCTGTACCACCTAATAATACATCGCAATATTGTACCAATTCAGGCATAATTTCGGATGCGTTTTTGCCGTAATTCCACAAGGTAGGTCTGTAGTTTAAATCGGCAGAAATTGTCAAACCCATTTTCGATGCAACCTCTAAAGCTTCTTTACATAATTCGGCTAAATCCTGAGATAACGATGCGTTTATTCCTGACCAATGAAACCAATCTGAATCTTTAAATATAGTTTCCCAATCTATCATTCCTTTTTTAAGATTTGCAAAAGAAGAACTCGTTCTGTCATAAAGAACTTTTCCTGGTCTTTCCGATGCTCCTTGTTCAAAATAATACACTCCTAAACGATTTCCTTGTTTTACTGCAATAGGTTCAACCCCATATGATCTTAATTCGCTTAAAGCGGAATCTCCAAGTTCGTTATCGGGAACAGCGGTTACAAATTTCACATCACATCCAAAAAGCGCTAATGAAGCTGCAACATTTGCTTCGGCACCTCCATAATGAGCTTCAAAAGACTTTGCTTTATATAGTTTTGAGTGGTTTGGTGGAGAAAGTCTTAAAAGTATTTCACCAAAAGTTATGATTCTTTTTGACATATGTGTAATTTTACGTGTACGCACACGGGTTGTTACAAATGTATATAAAAAGTTAACTAAAACAAGTTATCTTCAATAAAAAAAAATTAAATTTACATTTTAACAAGATTATTTTAACTTAAAGACTACTAATATCATAACGATAAAAAAAATAGCAGAATTAGCTAATGTATCACCAGGAACGGTGGACAGAATCATTCATAATCGGGGACAGGTTACTCAGGATAATGTGGATAAAGTAAATGCTATAATTGAGAAGTATGGTTACAAAAGAAACATACTAGCGAGCAATCTTGCATTGAATAAAAAATTCCATTTTGCTGTGTTTCTTCCCAAATATGAAAATCTGGAATATTGGAAAAGTCAAATAGCAGGAATAGAAAAAGCTGCTTTAGAATTTGGCAAATTTGGAGTTGTCCTGGATTATTTTTTCTACAATTTTAATGTAATTTCTTTCAAAGAATCTTTTAATAAAGTAATGAATTTTGATTGTGACGGATTGTTATTTGCACCAATTTTTCACGATGAATCGGTTAATTTTCTTAACGAATACAAAAAGAAAAATATTCCGATTGTGATGATTGATTCTAATATTAGTAGCAATCAGGAACACGCTTATATAGGTCAGGATGCTTTTCAGAGTGGTTATTTGGCAGGAAGGCTTATTAGCTTTGCTGTAAAAAATGAAAGGCAAGTATTAATTTTTAAAATTACCAGAGAAATAGAAAGTACTTCGGTTTATTTGCAACGCATTAATGGTTTCTATTCTTTTTTTAAAGATCATGATGAACTCACCAATTTTAAATTCTCGGAAGTAACTATCAAAGATTCTGGAATAAATCAATTAAACACAGAAATGTTCTCAGGGATTAATAGTGTTTTTGTTCCTAATTCCAGAGCCTATATTGTAGCTAGATTTTTGCATGAAAACAATATAAAAGGTGTTCGAATTATTGGTTATGACTTACTTAAAGAAAATATTGAATACCTAAATAAGGGAGTAATCGATTTTTTAATCAACCAAAGACCTGAAGAACAAGGTTATATGGGAATCAATTATTTGTATAAGAAATTGGTACTCCAAGAGCCAGTAGAGAATATACATTATATTCCGCTAGAGATAATTTTGAAAGAGAATTATTCGGGGGTTTAGGAAAGGAGGTTCAGAGGAGCAAAGGTTCAGAGGAGCAAAGGTTCAAAGGTTCAAAGGAGCAAGGGGATTCAAAGATTATTAGGATGTGCTTACGCACAAACTAACCCCAATATTGTCAGGCTGACCGGAGTCGAAGCCCCATATCGCCCTTCGACTCCGCTCAGGATGACATACACATAAAAAAGTACTGTTTCTCCACAATCTAGGAATCGTAGAGGCGCACCGCAGTGCGTCTCAACACAGAGATTTACAATATTACAAGAAAATTTGCCACAGTTTAAATTGATTTAATCTTTTAAAATCATTTAATCTGTGGCAAGAAAATATTTTACTTCTTCACTTTCACTACAAGTGGGTTATTTATCTTTTTAGCAAACGTACTTAAATAGGTTTCCCATTCTTGTTTTGTTTGGAATGGGCTTCCTTTTTTCCATCCAAAACCTGCATAATAAACTGTTTTACTATCCTTTACAGCTAGATTTGCGTAAAGGTTGCTTAAATCTTTATTGTTGGTTATGTAGTTGTCAAATCCAGTTAAAGTATTTTTTGGAGCAACTATTCCCATACCAATTTCAGAATCTTCAAGAGGTTCCCAATAACTCAACCAACCCTCTTTTACGTTGGTTCCGATTGTTCCTTTTTTATCATGAAGCGTTATTCCGGCAGCAATTGTTTTGGTACCTGTAATGGCAATTTCAAAGCGAGATAAATAACTTCCGTAATCCAAGCTAATAGTTTTCGATTCTGTTATTTTATTTCCTTTAGCATCCCAATCGGCATAAGTAAGAATAAAACTAGTTCTAATTGGTCCTGTAGTTATGGTTTTCCAAGTGACGAAATTTTTAGAGAAATAGTATTTCCCATCTATATTTACTGCAATTCCACCAATTCCGCGGCTATCTCCCACATGAAAATTATCTAAACCTTCACCAGTATCTTTATGATACGTTCCAGTTCCTAAAGTTGCTTTCTCGTACCATTTATTAATAATAGGATATTCAACTCTTTTTAGCCAAGCATCAATTCCACTAGTTAGAGTTCCGCCTGCTACCTTATCTTCGACCATTTTTTGAGCAACGGGACCGTAAGTTCTAAAAGCTACTTTGTTGTTTTCCCAAGCATAATCGTCAGTTCTTTCGGGAACAAATCTCGAGTAACAGTTTATAGTTTTTGGTGTTGGTGGAGTAGTGGTAGGCAAAACGTTAAATTCTTTATGAGAAGAAGCTTTTATCTTAGGCTGAAACAATAATACATCTGCAATACCATCGCCATCATTATCTACAGATTGGCTGTCTAAAATTATGTCACTATTACTTTCTTTTACAATATAATTTTCAAGTTTCGCTGTAGCGGATAAACCAAGAGCCTTTTTGGTTAGTTCTATCGTTTCAAATTCCCGATCTATTGGGAGAGAATTGGTAACCGTAATTGTTTTGTTTTGAGAATGAACAGCAAAACTACTCGCTAGAATTGCGGTTAATAAAAGATGTTTTTTCAAAATATAAATGTTTTAATTTTCATTAGATGGTTTACCAATCGTAGCCAAAATTCCGCCATCGACATATAAAATATGACCATTGACAAAATCACTTGCTTTGGATGATAAAAAGATTGCAGCTCCAGCCAAATCGCTTGGTTCTCCCCATTTGGCAGCAGGAGTTCGGCTGATTATAAAATCGTTAAAAGGATGTCCGTCTACGCGAATGGGTTTTGTTTGTTCGGTAGCAAAATAACCAGGTCCAATTCCGTTTATTTGTACGTTGTATTTCGCCCATTCTGTAGCCATGTTTTTAGTCAGCATTTTCAAACCACCTTTTGCAGCAGCATAAGCTCCAACAGTATTGCGACCTAACTCACTCATCATTGAGCAAATATTAATGATTTTGCCTTGTCGTCTTTCAATCATTCCTTTGGCAACGTGTTTAGAAACTATAAAAGGAGAAACTAAATCGATGTCGATTACCTCTTTAAAATCATCTACTTCCATATCTATAAGAGGAATACGTTTTATGATTCCGGCGTTATTAATAAGTATATCGATTGGACCTACTTCGTCTTGAATTTTCTTTACAGCTGTTATGACTTCTTGTTCGCTCGTTACATTAAATTTATATCCTACGGCATGAATTCCTTCTTGTTGAAGTTCTTTTACAGCATCGTCAATTTTTTGTTGCGAAGAGTTTCCGTTTATGATAATCGTTGCTCCAGCCTGACCCAATCCTTTTGCCATTGCCATTCCTAAACCATGTGTACTACCAGTAATCAGAGCAATTTTTCCTTTTATATCAAATAATGAGTTTATCATATTGTTTATCTTAAATCGGTTATTTTACATACATCCATATCGCCATAATCTAGGTTTTCTCCTGCCATTCCCCAAATAAAAGTATAATTAGAAGTTCCAGAACCCGAATGTATCGACCAAGGCGGAGAAATCACAGCCTGATGATTATTCATCCAGATATGTCGTGTTTCCTGTGGTTCGCCCATAAAATGACAAACGGCTTGGTTTTCGGGAATATCGAGGTAAAAATAGACTTCCATTCGGCGGTCATGTACATGCGCTGGCATGGTGTTCCAAACGCTTCCAGTTTTTAATTCCGTCATTCCCATTTGCAATTGGCAAGTAGTTACGATTCCGCCAATAATCATTTGGTTTACAGTTCTATGATTAGCCGTTTCCATTGTTCCGAGTTGCAATTTATTGGCTTCAGCCAAACTTACTTTTTTGGTTGGATGTTGCGTATGTGCAGGAGCAGAGTTTAAATAAAACAAAGCAAGATTTTCGGGATTATCACTTTTGAAGATGACTTCTTTATTTCCGCTCCCAATATAAAGTGCATCTTTATGTCCAAGCTCATAGGTTGTTCCGTCAACTTCTACAGATCCTTTTGAGCCAACATTTATAATTCCTAATTCTCTTCTTTCCAGAAAATATTCAGCTTTTAATGGATCAATAGTTTCTAGTTTTAGCGGAGAAACTGGAACGACAGAACCAGCAATATAGCGGTCATAATGAGAGTAGGTGAGAGTGATTTCGCCTTTCTTCATTAGATTATCTATTAAAAATTCGCTTCTTAATTGTGCAGTATCATATTGCTTAACGGCTTGCGGACTCGAAGCATATCTTGATTCGTAGGATAGTGACATTTTATTTATTTTTTGATTATAATAATTATTTTACGATTTAATAAATTTACAACTGTAATAGAACATAATAATACGCAAAGAGTGTAATTATGTACAGTTTGTTGGTAATGAGTATGTTGTGGGGTTTTGTTTTTTGCCACAGATTAAAAAAATTAAATGGATTTATAAAAGTTCTAAAAATCAGTTTCAGTCTTGTCTCTCACATCTTTCATCTTTCATCTTCACACTTTACAAATACCCATTAGCCTTCAACCACTCCATACAATCTTTTGTCCAAAACCGACTTGTATCTTTTACGCCTAAACCAAATCCGTGTCCGCCTTTTTCGTATAAATGTAATTCGGCAGAAACTTTATTGTTTTTGAGTGCCAGATAATAATTGATGCTATTTTCAGATGGAACAACAGTATCATCGGTTGCGTGAACAAGAAAAGCGTGAGGTGTTTCGGGAGTTACTCTTTTTTCGTTGGAGAATTTATCTATTAATTCCTGAGAAGGATTTGCTCCCAATAAATTAGTCTGAGATCCTTTATGAGTAACTTCATTGGTCATGCATATTACAGGATAAATCAATAACGAAAAACTAGGTCTTGCACTAGTGGTATTATCTGTTTTGTACACGATATCATTATATTGTGTTGATAGCGTCGATGCCAAATGTCCTCCTGCAGAAAATCCTATAACGCCGATTTTATCAGAATCTAAACCCCATTGACTGGCATTTTTTCGAATAAAGCGCATTGCTTCTTGTGCATCTTGCAATGGCCCTATTGTTTTGTCTTTCATAATCAAATTGCTTGGTAATCTATATTTTAATACAAAAGCTGTAATTCCTAGCGAGTTGAACCATTTTGCCACTTTTGCACCTTCTTTATCTATTGATAAATGCGAATATCCACCACCGGGAAGAATCAATACCGATGTTCCATTTTGTTTTATTTCTTTAGGCAAGTATATGGCTAATGTTGGGATTGTAACAAAGCTAACACCTGTTATGATGCCATCTTTTAATGTTTCTTTTTCTTGATAATTTGGTGCATTTATAGCGTCTGGAATACTAGTTGCCCAAAGCGGAATAACTTTATCCTGAGCGTATAGCGGAGTTCCAATTTTAAAGAATAGCATTAGGATTATAAATGGAGTATAATTCCTGAAGTTGGTGTTGTTTTTCATTTTTGATAAGGTTTTAATTTATACTTCGCAAAGCCGTATAATCACGAAGAAAATAATCAACATAAATCCCCTTTACTTGTGGTTATATATTGTAATTTTTAGACTCAATTGAACTGTTTTTCTATATAACTTCATTTAACAAATATATTAGTTAATGCGCACTTAAGAGCTAGTTTTTTTATGCTATATGTTTATTTAAATAGATTATTCAAAAAAATATTTAAATTATTTGCTAAGTTAGTATTAAAAACTATATTTGTGCAATCGATTACATTAAAATTTATTTCTGCCTAAATTTTGAAATTTATCAGCATAAATAAAGAGAATAATTTTTTAACTATCCATAATAAACCAAAACCATGAACCAAACCACTAAATCCACTGGAAAGTATCGCTGGAGTATATGTGCATTGTTATTTTTTGCTACAACAATCAATTATTTAGACAGACAAGTTCTCTCTTTGACATGGAGTGATTATATCGCGCCTGAGTTTCATTGGACAAACAATGATTATGGAAACATCACTGCTTTATTTTCTATATTTTATGCTGTTTCTTTATTGTTTGCTGGAAGATTTGTGGATTGGTTAGATACTAAAAGAGGATTTCTTTGGGCAATCGGAATTTGGTCTTTTGGAGCTTGTTTGCATGCATTTTGCGGTATTGCAACTTCAGGAATAATAACTGGTAATTGGTTTGTAGGATTTGAAGGTTCTAAAGAAATTATTAGTTCTATAAATGATACAGGAATGGTAATAAACGTGAGTGTTACGCTGTTTATTTTTGCCCGTTTTATTTTGGCAATAGGAGAGGCGGGAAATTTTCCTGCAGCGATAAAAACTACAGCCGAATATTTTCCTAAAAAAGACAGAGCTTTCTCAACAAGTATATTTAATGCAGGTGCTACCGTTGGTGCATTGGCAGCACCAATATCAATTCCGTTTATAGCTAAATCTTTTGGTTGGGAAATGGCATTTATTATTATAGGAGCATTAGGTTTTGTTTGGATGGGATTTTGGGTTTTGATGTACGATAAACCAGAAAGACACCCGAAAGTTTGTGCTGCAGAGTTAGAATATATTCAGCAAGACGATATTGCCGACAGTAAACTTGAAGGTTATGTTCCTGCAACGACTACCAAAGTATCTTTTGTAGATTGTTTTAAGTACAGACAAACATGGGCTTTTGCTTTTGGGAAGTTTATGACCGATGGTGTTTGGTGGTTTTTCTTATTCTGGACACCAGCTTATTTAAGCTCCGTTTACGGAATGGATTCTACCCAAGCAGCTTTGCCATTATTTGTTTTATACATGATAACATTACTTTCGATTATTGGCGGTTGGTTACCCACTTATTTTGTCGAAAAGAAAGGAATGAACCCGTATGAAGGCAGGATGAGAGCCATGTTAATTTTTGCATTCTTTCCGTTATTAGCATTAATTGCTCAGCCATTAGGATATATAAGTTATTGGTTGCCAGTAATTATTATTGGTATTTCGGGAGCAGCACACCAATCTTGGTCGGCTAATATATTTACAACAGTAGGGGATATGTTTCCTAAAAAAGCAATCGCAACCATTACAGGTATTGGCGGATTAGCTGGAGGTGTTGGCTCTACAATAATCAATAAAGGATCAGGATTATTGTTTGATTACAGTAAAGAAACCAATATGTCCTTTATGGGCTTTCACGGAATCGAAGCTGGATATTTTATCATTTTCTCTATTTGTGCCATTTGTTACTTAACAGGTTGGACGGTAATGAAGCTTTTAGTACCAAAATATGCACCTATCACTGATTTATAATAATAAATTATGTCGTTGGAGTAATTTTTAAGCACATAGTAGCATAGAATTTTCTAGTCCTAAAAAGGCGTTTCACTTATTTATAAACACAAAGATTATTATGTGAAAGAAATGTGTTTCTTTTTTGAGTCCTTTTTACATATAAAATCTATGTTTTTATGTTGTAGAGAACAAACATTTTTGAAATTACGCCCAATGAATTATGACTAATTAGAATATATTACGTAGTTTTGTAATCGATTACATTTTTAAATAGAAATTATGACAAACTTTGAATTTAGATACGCGACAAACCCAACAGATTTTAAGAAGTATGGTACTGACGAATTAAGAGCTCAGTTTTTAATAGAGAAGCTATTCATCGAAAACCAAATTCAGCTTACGTATTCTATGTATGATAGATACATTGTTGGTGGAATCATGCCAGTAGGAAAAGTGTTGAAATTAGAAACGATTCCATATTTAAAATCAGAGAATTTTCTAGACAGAAGAGAGTTAGGAATTATAAACGTTGGAGGAAAAGGAACCGTAACTGTAGATGGAGAAGTATTCGAATTAGATAAAAAAGAAGCTTTATATGTAGGTCAGGGTTGCAAAGAAGTTTTGTTTGCAAGTGCCAATGGAGAACAAGCTTTGTTTTATATCAACTCAGCTCCGGCTCATGCAAAATTTCCAAATAAAAAAGTAGGTAAAGAAAACGCCGAAGTAATTCAGTTAGGAGAAGAAAAGACAGCCAATCGCAGGGTTTTAAATAAATTGATTGTGAACAGCATTGTTCAGACATGCCAGTTGCAAATGGGATTAACAGAGTTATTACCAGGAAATGTTTGGAACACAATGCCAGCTCACACACATGACAGAAGGATGGAAGCGTATTTTTATTTTGATCTGGAAGCACCACAAACCATTTGTCATTTCCTTGGAGAAATGCAAAACACACGCCATATTTTCATGCAAAATCATCAGGCAGTTTTATCCCCAGAATGGTCTATTCACTCTGGAGCGGGAACATCTAACTATTCTTTTATATGGGGAATGGCGGGAGAAAATTTGGATTACGGAGATATGGACATCGTTGCACCAAACGAATTAAAATAAAGCATCATGAAGTTATTTGATTTAAGCAATAAAAGAGCCTTAATAACTGGAGGAACACATGGTCTGGGTATGGCTATGGCCGAAGGTTTGGCACAAGCTGGAGCAGAACTTGTAATTAGCAGCACAACGCCAAGCAAATTAGAAGAAGCGCTTGCGTATTACAAAAGTAAAGGATACAAAGCATCAGGATATATTTTTGATGTAACGGATGAAAAAATTGTTGCAGAACAAATCGAAGCAATCGAGAAGAATCAAGGACCAATTCATATTTTGGTAAACAATGCAGGAATCATTAAGAGAGAGCCTGCGGTAAGTATGCCAATCGAAGATTTTCGTTGTGTTATAGATGTTGATTTAGTTGGAGCTTTTATCATGTCGCAATTAGTGGGACGAAAAATGATTGAGCGTAACGAAGGCAAAATCATTAATATTTGCTCGATGATGAGTGAGTTAGGACGAAATAGTGTTTCTGCTTACGCTGCCGCAAAAGGAGGATTAAAAATGCTTACCAAAAACTTAGCTACAGAATGGGCTAAACACAATATTCAGGTTAACGGAATAGGGCCGGGTTATTTTGCTACTTCGCAAACGGAACCTATTCGCGTAGACGGAAATCCATTTAATGAATTTATTATAAGCCGGACGCCTGCCGGACGTTGGGGAGACCCAGAAGATTTAGCTGGAACGGCAGTTTTCTTAGCTTCTGAAGCTAGCCGATTTGTAAACGGTCAAATCATATATGTTGATGGTGGAATATTAGCCACAATCGGAAAACCATCAAACGAATAATCACTTTTTAAATTACTAGTATGAGCGCTACTCAACCTTTTATAAACGATAATTTTTTACTTGAAAATAAATTCGCCGAAGAATTATATCATAATTACTCCAAGAATCAACCGATAATAGATTACCATAATCACCTGAATCCGCAATTTATTGCTGAGAATAAAATTTTTGAAAACATAACTCAGGTTTGGATAAATGGCGATCACTACAAATGGCGTGCTATGCGTACATTAGGCATTAATGAGCAATTTATAACAGGAAATGGTTCTGATAAAGATAAATTCATGAACTGGGCAAAAACAGTTCCGTACACGATGCGTAACCCTTTATATCATTGGACACACTTAGAACTAGCTCGTTATTTTGATATTTATGATTTATTGAATGAGAAATCGGCAGAGAGAATATATATCGAAACGTCGGAGAAAATAAATTCAGAATCATATAGCACACAAAACTTACTTAAAAAAGTAAATGCCGAAGTGGTTTGTACAACCGAAGATCCAATTGATAATTTAGAATACCATCAAAAACTAGCCAAGTACCCTATAGGAACTAAGATGAGTACCGCTTTTAGACCTGATAAAGCAATCTTAATTTCTAATGATGGTTACAATCAATACATTGATACGCTGGGAGAAGTTGCCGGAATTACAATTAGTTCTTATACTGATTTATGCAGCGCTTTAAAAAACAGAATTGAATATTTTGCCAAAAATGGTTGCAAACTTAGTGATCATGGACTAGATCAAATTTACTTTGAAAACTTCACTGAAAACGAGATTAATTCCATCTTCAAAAAGAAAAGAGAAAATCAAGCAATTACACCTGATGAAGCCTTGAAATTTCAAAGTGCAGTATTGTTATTCTTGTCCGAAACCTATCACGAGTTTGGTTGGGTACAACAATTTCACTTAGGAGCATTGCGAAATAATAATGCAAGAATGCACAGGATTTTAGGACCAGATACAGGCTGGGATTCTATAGGGGATTATCCGCAAGCGCAAAAGTTATCTTCATTTTTAAATGCATTAGATAGTAAAGATAAATTAACTAAAACAATCATTTACAACTTGAATCCTGCCGATAATGAAGTTATGGCAACGATGATAGGGAATTTTAACGATGGTAGTATAAAAGGGAAAGTGCAGTTTGGATCAGGATGGTGGTTTCTAGACCAAAAAGACGGAATGACCAAGCAATTAAACGCTCTTTCGAACATGGGATTAATTAGTTGTTTTATAGGAATGCTAACCGATTCCAGAAGCTTTTTATCGTTCCCAAGACACGAATATTTCCGACGTATTCTTTGTAATCTTTTAGGAGACGAAATAAAACGTGGAGAACTTCCTAATGATATGGAATGGATAGGAAAAATGGTTCAGGATATCTCTTATAATAACGCAAAAGAATATTTTAAGTTTTAAAGGTTAATTAACCAGAAAGTCTGCAAAAAATTAAACCATTAAGAGATTAAGAAAAATTAAGGGTTTGAGTTTAAAAGAATGAAAAGAATTGGATTGTGAAAAAATTAACCGCAAAGTTCACAAAGATTTACGCAAAGTCCGCAATTTCGAAGCTTGCGTGATAAAATCCTTTTAAGCTGTGGTAAAAAACATCAATAAGGCTAAATCTTAATTTTTCTTAATGTCTTAATGGTTCCAAACTTTGCGGACTTTGCGTAAATCTTTGCGCCCTTAGCGGTTAAATTATCTTAATGGTAAATAAAAACAATATGAATAAAGTAGTTGCATTCGGTGAAATTATGTTACGTCTTTCGACAGAAAGGCATCTTCGTTTTTCTCAAGCTAAAACATTTGGATCCAATTATGGCGGAGGCGAATTTAATGTTTGTGTGTCTTTGGCTAATTATGGTTTAAATGCTGAGTTTGTTACCAGATTACCCGAAAACGAAATTGGCGCTTCGGCAGTAAAAGAAATGCGAAAAATGAACGTGGCATCCCAAAATATAATTTATGGAGGAGAACGTTTAGGTATTTATTTTCTTGAAACAGGAGCTGGAACACGAGGAAGTAATGTCGTTTATGACCGTGCTCATAGCTCGATGGCAACTATTGAAAAAGGATTAATCGATTGGGAGAAAGTTTTAGAAGGTGCAAATTGGTTTCATTGGAGTGGAATTACTCCAGCGATTTCTCAAAGCGCTGCCGAAGCTTGTCTAGAAGCTATTAAAGTAGCTCATAAAATAGGAATTCCTATTTCATGCGATTTAAATTATAGATCAAAATTATGGCAATATGGCAAAGCTCCAAGTGATGTTATGCCAGAGATGTTACAATACAGCAATGTTATTTTAGGAGATATTGATACGGCTTATTTCATGCTCGGAATCCCTAAAGTAAATCCGAATTATCAGGATGAGAAATCACTTCCTGTTTTGTACAGCAAGTTATTCGAATTGATTCCGAATTTAAAAACTGTAGCTACAACATTACGTTATTCTGTAAGTGCATCTCACCAGAGAATTGGCGGTGTTTTGTTTAACGGAAAAGCGATTTATCATGCTGCAGTACAAGAGGTAACACCTGTTGTAGATCGTGTAGGTAGTGGTGATGCCTTTATGGGCGGATTAATTTACGGATTACTAGAATACCCAAATAATAACCAAAGAGCATTAGATTTTGCAGTTGCGGCTTGTTGCTTAAAACATACCATTGCAGGCGATTATAATTTGGTTACGTTAAAAGAAGTTGAAAATATGCTAGATGGTAATTCGGCAGGATTAGTATCAAGATAAATAATATAAAAATGGCAAAATATTCAAGAATAGAAGTAGCAACAACGATGAAAGAAAACGGTATGATTCCGCTGTTTTTTCATTCGGATATAGAGCTAAGTAAGAAAGTATTAAAAGCCTGTTACGATGGAGGTTCTCGATTAATGGAATTTACAAGCCGAGGCGATTTTGCTTTTGAAGTATTTGGTGCTTTAAATAAATACGCTTTGGCTGAATTGCCCGGAATGATTCTGGGTGTAGGATCAGTAACCGATGCTGCAGCAGCTTCGTTATACATGCAATTGGGAGCAAATTTTATTGTAACACCAGTACTTAGAGAAGATATTGCAATAGCTTGTAATCGTCGTAAAGTATTATGGTCACCAGGTTGCGGCACACTTACTGAGATTGCCAGAGCCGAAGAATTAGGCTGCGAAATCGTAAAATTATTTCCTGCAGATACCTATGGACCAGAATTTATAAAAGGAATAAAAGGACCATCGCCCTGGACGAGTATTATGCCTACGGGCGGAGTTTTTCCAACCGAAGAAAGTTTGTCATCCTGGTTAAATGCAGGGGCTACTTGCGTTGGACTTGGTTCGCAATTAATATCAAAAGAAATATTAGATAAGAATGATTTTGAAGGACTAAAAAACAAAGTCAGCGAAGTACTTGAGATTATAAAAAAAATTAGAAAATAAAATACGGAATAGCGATTCCTAAAGATTGTTTTTAAATGTTTTTTTGATTTTTAAGTTGTAATAGAACATTATTCTTGTAGAATAAAACCTGCCAGTCCTCACAACAAGTTTTGTTTGTAACAGGCATAATGTTTCTTTTACAACTGAAAGTAATCGTTCCTGTAAGGTTTTTATAACCTTATAGGTATGATAATTAATAGCATAATACCTAACAGGTTTTTAAAACCTGTTAGGATAATAATATAGAATTACAACACTTTAAGTTATAATAATGAAAAAACTAAATAGAGAAAATATAGGATTATCCGATAGACTTCCAATAAAAATTGTTCAATTTGGAGAAGGGAATTTTTTGAGAGCATTTGTAGAATTTGCTTTTCAGAAACTGAATCAAGATGCCAATTTTAATGCAGGAATTGCTGTTGTACAACCTATCGACAAAGGTTTGGTAAATATGATTAATGATCAAGACGGCTTGTACACATTATTCATGAAAGGGATAAAAAAAGGAGAAGAAATTCAGGAAAAAGAATTGATTACCAATATCGTAAAAGCAATAGATCCTTATGCTTCTTTTAATGAGTTTTTGGCTTTGGCCAAAGAAGAAGAATTAGCTTTTATCATTTCTAATACTACCGAAGCAGGTATAGAGTATATCGCTAGTGATAAACCAACAATGCAACCACCAGTATCATTTCCGGCTAAATTAACGGTGCTTTTACATGAAAGATTCAAGCATTTTAATGGCGATAAATCTAAAGGGTTAACGATTATTCCTTGTGAATTAATCAATTATAACTCGGATACTTTAAAAGAAATTATATTAAAATATTGTGCCGATTGGAGTCTGGAAGTAGATTTTACTTTATGGCTTTTAAATCATTGTACTTTTCATAATACACTGGTAGATCGTATTGTTCCGGGTTATCCAAAAGATCAAATCGAAGAATATAATAGTCAGTTGGATTACTCCGATAATTTGATTGTAAGTGCTGAAACATTCTTTTTATGGGTTATTGAAGGGGATGATAAATTGAAAGCAAAACTTCCGTTTGAGAAAACCAATCTCGATGTAAAGATTGTAGCTGATATGCAACCATACAGAACTCGAAAAGTTCGAATTTTAAATGGTGCACATACCGCAATGGTTCCGTTTTCTATCCTTTATGGAAATGAAACGGTAAAAGAAACAGTTGACAATCCGTTTACTGGAGCTTTTGTAAATAAAGCCGTTTTTGATGAAATAAACGAAACATTAAACATGGATAAGGACGAATTAATAAGCTTCTCTGATGAAGTATTGGATCGTTTTAGAAACCCATTTATCAAGCATTTATTATCTAGTATTGCATTGAACTCTATTTCGAAATTTAAAGTTCGTGTTTTGCCAAGTTTAGTCGAATATGTTGCAATTCACAACAAGCTTCCAATTCATTTAACGTTTGCTTTTGCTTGTTTGATTCGTTTTTATAAAGGCACTTGGCAAAACCAAACTTTACCAATTAATGATAGTGATGATATTGTAAGTACATTTAGTGAAATATGGAAATCTGATGATTATTATAAAATTGCAACCCTAGTATTACAAAATAAGAGTTTTTGGGATGAAGATTTAACATCGATTAAATCATTACAAGATGCGCTTGCAATTGCTTTATCTGAGATTGAATTAAACGGAATTGAGCAAGGTTTTATCAATTATGCAAAGAAATTAAAATAACAACCTCATACATTTTTACGATGCAAAAAAAATTAATAAAAGTTAATCCTACTGATAATGTAGCGGTAGCGTTAGTAAATCTAGTTGCTGGAGAAACTATTCAGTTTGAGGGAGAAACTATTGCTATAGTTTCCGATACCAAATCGAAGCATAAAATTGCTTTGTCTGATTTTGCGTCGGGCGAAAAAATTATTATGTACGGTGTTTTGGTTGGAAGAGCAAGTCAGACTATTGTAAAAGGCGATGTACTAACCATAAGTAATGTGAAACATGAAAGTGCTAAAGTATTCGAAAAAACAGAATCGATTGGATGGACTGTTCCTAATATCGATAAATGGAAAGACAGAACTTTTGATGGATATCATAGAGAAGATGGACAAGTAGGAACTGAAAATGTTTGGTTGTTTTTTCCATTGGTTTTTTGCGAAAACAGAAATATCGAAATATTAAAAGATATTTTCGAGAAGGAATTAATGAAGCCTAAAGAGAATGATTATCAGTTGTTATTGCGCTCTTTGGTAAAGTCTGAAAGTGGTGGCGCGAGTAATGAAGCCGCTTCTAATGATTCTAATTTATTCAATAATATCGAAGTAAAATTTATCACACATCAAGGCGGATGTGGTGGTATTCGTCAGGATTCGCATAGCTTGGCCAAATTGTTGGCTGGTTATGTAAATAATCCTAACGTGGCAGGAGCAACAGTATTGAGTCTGGGTTGTCAGAACTTGCAGATTCAGATTTTCAAAGATGCTTTAGACGAGATAAATCCTAATAGTACAAAGCCAGTTTTAATTTACGATCAGCAACAAATAGGAACTATCGAAGCAATGCTTAGTAGTGTTGTGAAAGACACATTTGAAGCGATTAAAAAAGCGAATGAATTACAACGTACTCCAGCTCCTTTGTCTAAATTAACAATTGGATTAGAATGTGGTGGATCTGATGGATTCTCAGGGATTTCGGCTAACCCAACACTTGGTATAACATCTGATTTATTGGCTGCTTTAGGAGGAACTACAATTCTTTCGGAATTTCCAGAATTATGTGGAGTAGAGCAGGAGTTAGTTAATCGTTGCGTAGAAGATGAGAGCGGAAAACGTTTCTTGGAATTGATGAAATGGTACGAGAAAACTGTTGTCGATGCAGGTTCAGGATTTGATATGAACCCATCACCAGGAAATATAAAAGACGGTTTAATTACCGATGCCATGAAATCGGCTGGTGCTGCCAAAAAAGGAGGGACTTCTCCAATTGTAGGTGTTTCGGATTACGGAGAATACATCACAAAACCAGGTTTAAACTTGCTCTGTACTCCAGGAAATGATGTAGAATGTACTACGGCAATGGTTGGTTCAGGCGCAAATATGGTTTTGTTTACAACAGGTCTAGGAACACCAACAGGAAACCCAATTGCACCAGTTGTAAAAATTTCATCAAACTCTGAGTTGGCTGCAAAAATGTCAGATATCATCGATATTGATACTGGCGGAATCATCACAGGAGAAAAAACTATTGAAGAAATGGGTGATGAAATGCTAGAGTTTATAATAAATGTAGCAAGCGGGAAGATAAAAACTAAAGCTGCGATTTTAAATCAAAACGATTTTATTCCTTGGAAACGTGGTGTTTCACTTTAGAATTGGTTCGTGGCTAAAAATTTAACCGCAAAGTTTGCAAAGATTTACGCAAAGAGCGCGAAGATTTGAACCATTAAGGGATTAAGAAAAGTTAAGTAAAAGACTATCAGAAATGATGGTCTTTTTTTGTTTAATTCTCATCCAATCTTGTCACTCTGAGGAACGAAGGGTTTCCGTGAGCATAGTTTTTGAACCATTAAGGTATTAAGAAAAATCAAGTCTCGTAAGAATAAGTCTTAACTTTTCTTAATCCCTTAATGGTAAAAGAAAAAAACATTAATGAGTAGTTCTTGCAGATGATTTACGAATGTGTAATTCAGGCTTCAGGACTACCTTTTTTTCTATCATGATTTTATCTGTTTTCTCCATTTGTTCTAAGAAAACACGAGCCGACATTTTTCCCATTTCTAGTGGAGATTGATCTACAGAAGTTATAGATAATTCCATGAATTTAGTAAAGGGTTCGTTACTAAAACCAGCAACACAAAAATCGGCTGGAATATTAATATCTCGGGCTCTTAATTCCTGAATAGCACCCAAAGCAGCAAAATCACTCGAAGAAAAGATTGCATCTGGCGGAATATCATACTGCATTAAAGTTTCTACAGCTTCTTTCCCTGCATCCACACTACTTTTGGATTGGATAACATATTTTTCATCAAATGTCATTCCGCTATCTAATAAGGCATGCTTGTAACCAAGAAGCCTGTTTTTGAAAATTTCCAGTGATAGATCTCCGGAAAAATGGGCAATACATTTACACCCTTGATCAATTAGATGTTTAGTTACCATATACCCACCTTTAAAGTCATCGATAGTTACAGAGCTAACTCCGTTGATGTCTTTTTTTCTATCAAAAAATATTAATGGAACGTTATTATTTACAATATTTCTAAAGGCGGCATCATTTTCATCGGTAACATCTGTAACCGACATTAAAATACCATCTACTTGTGCATCAAGTAAAGTATGTAAGTTTTCATTTTCTCTCTTTGGATTCTCATGGGTTTGGCAAATAATAACTTGGAAACCATGAGGATGTAATTCTTCTTCGATTCCTCGAATTACCGAAGCAAAAAAGTTACTATCTATACGAGGGACTATAACACCTATATTATTACTTCTTCCGCTTTGTAGCGCCAGAGCAAGTCTATTTTGCTTGTAGTTCATCGAAGCAGCAGTTTCCATAACTAACTTTCGCGTACTTTCTTTAATCTTAGGATTATTATTTAATGCTCTAGATACTGTAGCAGCAGTGATATTTAGTTTTTCAGCAATATCATAAATAGTTATTTTTTCGCTCATGCAGTAGTAGTTTTTATTGATGCGTTACAAAAATAAGAATTTTTTTATCATTATCAGTAGTAGTTGTTATCGATTACCTTATTTCTTTATTAAGGCTTTTAAATAAATATTATAATAATAAATTATGTATTTTTTTACACTAAGTATAATTTTATTTGTGATTAAAAATTAAATATACATTTTTTATCTAAATATATTTGGCGCATTCAAAGTAATTATATATTTTCGTGTAATCGATTACATTAATTATTTAATTGTTACCAAATAAATTTTAAAAATCTCATCTCAATGCTTATAAATAAATCAACACCAGTGAATACTAAATACATTTATCTAGTAATTATAGCTTTATTTTTATCGTGTATTTCGTCTTCAAAATTACATGCTCAAAAGAATCCTTGGAAGGAAATGGAAGAGATAATTCAAAAAATTCCTACGACAAAATTCCCTGATAAAAATTTTAACATAAATGAGTTTGGAGCAGTTGCAGATGGAGTAACAGATAATACTCTTGCGTTTAAAAAAGCAATTGAAGCTTGTGTTGTAAATGGTGGAGGAAAAGTAGTTGTGCCAAATGGAAAATACTTAACCGGAGCAATACATTTAGATAGTAATGTGAATTTGCATCTGGAAGATAATGCCGAGATTTTGTTTAGCACAAATTCTAAAGATTATCCGATAGTTCATACTTCATTTGAAGGTACAGAAGCGATGAATTATTCTCCTTTTATATATGCTTACAAAAAAACAAATGTTGCTGTAACTGGAAAAGGAACACTTAATGGTCAGTCGGGTATAAAAAACTGGTGGACTTGGGCAGGAAAAGGATATGGATGGGAAAAAGGAATGCCAAGTCAGAACGATCCACTTAATCGTCCGACATTGGTAGAAATGGGGGAAATAGGCACGCCTGTAGCCGAAAGAGTTTTTGGAGAAGGACATTATATACGCCCCAATTTCATGGAATTTTTCGAATGTAATACTGTTTTAGTAAAAGATGTAAAAATTATAGATGTGCCTTCATGGGTTATTCATCCAATGAAATCCAGAGATGTAATTGTTGATGGCGTAACTATAATAAGTCATGGCCCTAATAATGACGGTTGCGATCCGGAATATTCTCAAAATGTAATTATTAGAAACTGCACCTTTAATACTGGCGATGATTGTATTGCTATAAAATCGGGTAGAGACGGAGACGGAAGAAGAGTAGGGATTCCTAGTAAAAATATCATTGTTCAAAACTGTAAAATGATCGACGGTCATGGAGGTGTCGTAATGGGAAGTGAAATATCTGCGGGTGTAAGCAATGTTTTTGTTGAGAATTGTATCATGGATAGTCCTAATCTAGACAGAGCTATTAGAATAAAAACCAATTCGAAACGTGGTGGACTTACAGAGAATGTATATGTAAGAAATCTAGAAGTAGGAACTGTAAGCGAATGTGTTTTGAGAGTAACAATGTTTTATGATATCTATGGTAGCCAGATAGGAAACTTTATGCCTGCAATACGAAATATAAATCTTGAGAATATTAAAGTAAAAGATGGAGGAAAGTTTGGAATTCTAGCCGATGGATACGAGCAATCTCCTATAGAAAACATAACGTTTACTAATGTTACAATCGAGAAAGTAGGAGCGCCATATTCGCTTAAAAATGTAAAGAATGTAAAGTTTAATAATACCTATATCAATGGTACTAAGATGAAAAACATAAAATAACCAACCAATAAACAAATAAACCTTAACTATTAAAACCAAATTTATGAACAATAACCATTTATTAAAAAAAAGGGCAAAAAGTTATTTTGTCTGGACCTTTTTTCTGGTATTTCTTGTAAGCAATCAGATAATTGCTCAGAATGTATCAATAGAAGGTACCGTTAAAGATGCCGCAGGTTTAACCTTGCCGGGTGTAAATGTATTAGAAAAAGGTACAAAGAATGGGGTTTCTACCGATTTTGATGGACGTTATAAAATTAAGCTTTCAAATCCTAAAGCTGTGTTGACTTTTTCTTTTATAGGATTTAAAACGAAAGAAGTACCTCTTACAGGGAAAAATAAAATAGATATTATATTAAGTGAAGATTCTAATGCATTAAACGAAGTTGTCGTTGTAGGGTACGGAACTGTAAAGAAATCTGATTTAACAGGCGCTGTTTCTACTTTATCGGGTAATGATTTAAGAAAAACTCCTATTGCTAATGTTGCCGAAGCCTTAACAGGACGTTTGGCAGGGGTACAGGTAACATCATCGGAAGGGTCTCCAGATTCAGATATTAAAATTAGAATTCGTGGTGGAGGATCTTTAACACAAGATAGTTCTCCATTAATAATAGTCGATGGATTTCCAGTTAACAGTATTAGTGATATTTCTCCTTCGGATATTGAAACTCTTACAGTATTAAAAGATGCTTCATCTACTGCTATTTATGGTTCCAGAGGGGCTAATGGAGTTATTATTGTTACGACTAAAACAGGTAAAAACGGAAAAATAGCAGTAAGCTATAATATGTTCTATGGTATGAAAAAGATGGCAAAGGAAATTGATGTTCTTGAACCGGAAGATTTTGTAAAATGGCAATATGAATATGCTTTGCTTGCAAAAGATGTAAATTCATATGAGAAATATTTTGGTTCATGGAAAGATTATGACTTGTATAAAGGGGTAAAAGGAAATAATTGGCAGAAACAAATTTATGGTCGTACAGGAGAAGTACAAAGTCGTGATTTAGGAATACGTGGTGGTTCGGATAAAATTAATTATAATTTTAATTACGCCCATTATGATGAAAAAGCGATTATGTTAGGTTCTGATTACAAAAGAAATAACTTATCGTTTGCATTAAAAAACAAAGCCAGCGATAAAATTGACCTTGCCTTTACAATGCGTTATTCTAACACGGAAATTAATGGAGGTGGACTTAATGAGCAAAAAGAAGTATCCTCTGCAGATGCACGTTTGCGTCATAGTGTGGGTTACTCACCAATTCCATTACCAGGTTTAACAACAGATGATACAGATGAAGCGGTTTCGAGTTACTTGGTAAATCCTTTCGTATCTCTATCTGATAATAATCGTCAACAAATTAGAAAAAACTATAATATGTTAGGTAGTTTTTCATGGAAATTAATAGACAACCTTCAATTTAAGTCGGATATAGGATTGGATAATTATAATTATTTAGATTATCGTTTTTACGGACGCACTACTTATTATTCTAATAATAACCCTGCTGCCGAGAATCAAGGTATGCCAGCAATAACGATTGGTGATCGTAAAGATGTAAGATTTAGAAATGCTAATACTCTTAATTATGATTTTAAAAAGTTAATCGGTGTAAATCATAATTTAAAGCTTCTTGCAGGTGAAGAGATGATAAATTATCGTACAAATGAAGTGACTACTGCAATTCATGGTTTGCCAAAGTTTTTTGATTTTGAGCAATCTAAGATTCTTACTACTCAAGGAAAACCACAATCGGTAAATAATTATTACAGCCCGGATGATAAATTACTTTCCTTTTTTGGACGTGTGAATTATGATTTTAAAGATCGGTATCTTTTTACAGCTACTTTTCGTGCCGATGGCTCAAGTAAGTTCTTAGGTGATAATCGTTGGGGATATTTTCCAGCAGGTGCAATAGCATGGAAAATTTCTGAAGAGAGTTTCTTGAAAAATTCATCTTGGTTGAGTTTACTTAAACTTAGATTAAGTTATGGTCAGGCAGGAAATAATAATATTCCAACAGGGCAAACAGTTCAAAGTTTTGAGTCAACTAATTCTACTTGGATAAATGGTGTTAGTAATTATTGGGCACCATCTAAAATATTGGCTAACCCTAATTTAAAATGGGAAACTACAATAACACAAAATTTAGGATTAGACTTTGATTTTTTCAAAGGACGTATAAATGGTTCTGTAGAGGTGTATAAGAATATAACACAAGATCTTTTAATAAAATTCCCTGTACCAGGAACAGGATATGAGCACCAATATAGAAACATGGGTGAAACTCAAAACACTGGGATTGAAACTACAATAAATATAGTAGCAATAGAAAGACCAAAATACGGTTTAAGCTTTGCATTTAATATGGGGATAAACAAAAACCGTATTAATTCTCTAGGAGTTATGAATAATTTTGGGGATGCTACTAATTGGGCATCAACAGCAATTGGGAATGATTATGCAGTTAATGTAGGTCAGCCAATTGGTATAATGTATGGATACAAGAGTGCTGGTCGTTATGAAGTATCAGACTTTGATTATAACGGAACGACTTACACTTTGAAAGCAGGGGTACCTAGCAGCTCAACAATTGTAGGGCCAATAACTCCAGGTTCTATGAAATTAGAAGATGTTAATGGTGATGGCGTTGTAAATGCAAATGATCTTACGGTTATTGGAAATGCCAATCCAAAAAATACTGGAGGTATGGTAATTAATGCCAATGCTTATGGATTTGATCTTTCGGCGGCATTTAACTGGAGCATTGGAAATGATGTTTATAATGCCAATAAGATTGAATTTAACACATCAACACCAAACGGACAGTACAGAAATTTAGGTACAGAGATGGCCGATGGTACAAGATGGACAAATCTAGATCCTGCTTCGGGACAACTAGTAACAGATCCAGCTGCATTAACTGCACTTAATGCTAATACAACAATGTGGTCACCATACATGAGTCGCTATGTTTTTAGTGATTGGGCAGTTGAAGACGGTTCTTTTTTAAGGCTTAATACGCTTACATTAGGGTATACATCCCCAAATTCATTGACATCTGCAATGGGTATTTCTAAATTAAGATTTTATCTTACGGCGACAAATGTTTTTATTCTTACTAATTATTCAGGGCCAGATCCTGAGGTTTCAACAAGAAGAAATACGCCTCTAACTCCAGGTGTGGATTATTCAGCATATCCACGTAGCAGACAGTTTGTTTTTGGTTTAAACCTTAGTTTTTAATTAATAATTCTCATAAGATGAAATATAAAATAATATTAGCAGGAATAGTGATAGCAAGTCTTTTTGCTTCATGTCATGAGTTTTCAGATGATTATCTGGACGCTCCTGCAAAATCAACATTAGGCGAATCAGAAATTTTTTCAACAGCAGGATTAGCCAAAGGAGCTGTGGATGGAATAAAAATACCATTTGCAGAAACTAACTCCTATAGAGGGCGTTTTCTTCCTTTTTACGGATTGAATACAGATGTAGAGTGGTATAATTCTTCGCAGACTGTAGGGGATAATTCGGATTTATGTGTTTATGATACTAAGCCGAATAATAGCCAAATGAACAATACTACTAATGCATGGGCAATGATGTATGCAGGTATTGAGCGCGCAAATATCTGTATTAGAGGATTGCGTTTATATGGTAATCCAAAACCAGGAACAGAGCTTGGGTATTTATTAGGAGAGGCTTTAACATTAAGAACAATCTATTATGCGGATTTAATTAAGGCTTGGGGCGATGTTCCAGCTCGTTTTGAACCTGTTAATACAGAAACGATTTATTTAGCAAAAACGAGTCGTGATGTGATTTATAAGCAACTTATTGCAGATTTAGCAGAAGCTTCTACATTGGTTGCGTGGCCAAATGAAATCCCAGCTACCAGTAGTGTAGAGAGAATTAATAAAGCTTTTGTAAAAGGATTTCGTGCTCGTTTGGCTTTGGCTGCGAGCGGATTTCAACAATATCCAGATGGTGTCAGAAGAAGTAACGACACAGAACTTTCTGTTGAAAAAATGTACAGATTAGCATTAGACGAGGCTCGTTCTGTAATCCAGAGCGGAACAGCTCATTTAGAGCCTTCATTTGAAACATTTTGGAGAAAATATAATCAGGAAAATACAACTGCTGGAGGAGAATCTCTTTGGGAGCTTCCTTTTGCAGAGGGTAGAGGAAGAATGTTATTCACTTTTGCAGTTCGTCATACTACAAATGATCAATTCCATTCTAATGGAGCTAATCGTGGAGGAGCTGCAGGACCACTTCCTTTTGTTTTTTACGATTATGATCAAGCCGATAGCCGCAGAGATGTTACTTGTGTTCCTTATAAATATGGTACAGTAGTAAATGGAATTGCCAAACAAGAGTTAGGGGCATTAAATACATGGTATTTTGGAAAATACCGTTACGAATGGATGACTCGTCATGTTACTTCTACAAATGATGATGGTGTGAATAAAATTTACATGCGTTATGCCGAAGTGCTATTAATTGCTGCCGAAGCTGCCAATGAATTAGAAGGACCTGCAGCAGCTGCGCCTTACCTGAAAGAAATACGCAGAAGAGCTTTTGCATCTGCTGATCAAGCTCTAAAAGTGGATAATTATGTAAATGCTTTAAGTAGCAAAGCAGATATGTTTAATGCTATTGTAGACGAAAATAAATATGAATTCACAGGAGAAATGGAACGTAAGCAAGCACTTATTCGTTGGAATTTACTTAAAGTAAAGCTAGATGAAGCCAAACAAAAAATGTTTGATTTGCAACAACATACAGGGCAGTATGCGGATGTACCAAGTACTTTATATTTTAAATTTAAAGATGATAATGTGAGTCTTACTATCTATGGATTAAATCGTGGTGAAATTACAAATCCAGGTGTAGATTATACTTCTTTTGCCTGGAGCAATCTGGTTGATACCAAGATAAATTCTCTATACAAAATAGGTGTCAATCCTGATAATAGACAATTCTGGCCAATATGGCAAGTATTTATTGATGGTAGTAATGGAAAATTGGTCAACGATTATAACTATTAGAACCTCACAAGAAATTAATAATAAATTATACGTTTTTATGAAAACAAAATATATATTAAAAGGACTAATAGCTATGTTAATACTAACAATTGCTGTCTCAAGCTGTGAGAATTATAACGAAGGGCTGATTGACAATATAGGCGCAAGTAGAGAATTTTCTCCTATAGGACTTACCGCAGTAGTTCGAAATCAAACAGCGGTTGAATTAAACTGGACGCTACGAGATGATGCAGACCATTATGTTGTAGAATTCAGCGCAGATGATCCGGACTTCAAGACTATTTATAAAACTGTTCAGGTCTCCCCAGCGGAGTTGCCTATACGAGTACAATTAGAAGGAGAAACGGTTTATTCGATACGAATAAAAGCTGTAAGTGCTGCAGGGTTAGAAGATTCTAAATGGTCTATTACTAAAGTCACAACATTATCGGAGCAAATCTACCTGGCTAGTCAAGATGGAGATATAGAAGTAAAAGAAGCAACTTTAAGATGGTTGGCCAATAGTAATGTTACGCAAATTATTGTTAATCCAGGTGCTATAACTCACGTTATTACGTCAGCAGAAAAAGAAGCCGGAGTTGCAATTATAACAGGTCTTACAGCAGAAACATCGTATACAGCAGATTTATTTAATGGCGTTAAAAAGAGAGGTTATAAAACATTTACAACCGGAATTGATATAGGAGATGGTATTCTAGTTAAAACTACTGATGATTTGTTACAAAAAATAGCTGACGCACCATCTGGTTCAGTTTTAGTTTTAGAACCAGGAGATTATACTTCTCAAATTGTTACTATTACTTTAGGGAAATCAATAACTATTAGAGGATTAAGAGGTTATGATAGAAGACCTAAATTAAAAGCATCATTTTCTATCGTTGCCGGTGCAGCTAATGTTAGTTTGATTGATTTGGACTTAACAGGCGATTTAGCTTCAGCTAAATCAGATGTTGTAAAATATAGTGATAACGGTACTTATGGTAAACTTTTAATTAGTGGCTGTGCTATCCATGATTATGATCGTTCTTTTGTTGCTGCAACCACTGTTGCTTCCAAGATTGAATCTATAACTATAGATAATTCTGTTGTTACTAATATTGGAACAGGAGCTGGTGGTGAGTTTATTGACCTTAGAGGTACTTATGCTGCAAGTATAGTTCTTACAAATAGCACTTTTAACAATTGTGCTGCAGCTAGGGCTTTCATAAGAGAAGACGCTACTACAGCCTTTGGTACTGGTCTTACGACAAATATATTAATTGATAGTTGTACTTTATTTGGAGTAACTAATACGATTTCAAACAGTGGTTATCAAATAATTTACGTTCGCTTCGCTACTAATGCAACAATTATTCGTAATTCAATATTTGCAGCTACAATTGCAAGGTACGCCAACCAATCGACAACTTCGACTCCTACGTTTACGAATAATAATTATTTTAATGCAGCTACACTTAATTTAGCTAATCCAACTGCGCCTCTAAAAACAGATGCTTCAGGAAGTGCATTAGATCCGCAATTTACAAACACGGCAACAGGTGATTTTACAATCAAAAATCAAACTTTAATTGATAAAAAGGTGGGAGATCCACGTTGGTTAGATTAGAATTTTTATACAAGTTAGTTTAAAAGAAAGAGGTATGCATTTTTGCATGCCTCTTTTAATATGGGCTAATATGTAAATTATAAAGTTCTTAATATCTTAAAACTTACATAACTTAAGTCGGTCGCTTTTATGTTAATATTTGCAACGAAATGTTTCTAAATCATATAAGTTATTTAAGGGAATATAAGTTTTGTAAACACTGAATTTTCAAGCTAAAAATGTAAAATGAAATACCTATATATGTTGTTTGCTTTATATCTTTTTTCATACCCTTCAAAATATGAAATGGCATGTCCTGCAGAGCCGAGCTTTCAGTCTCAGTTACAGTACCAGTGGCAGTTGAGTAGTAATCTCAGTAATTACTATTGCAATTTTATTACTAATGAAAACTACTATTACAATTGTTGCTGGAAAAACTGCAACTGAGACTGCTATCGAATACTAAATGAACACTACCGAATACTGCAACTGAAGACTAAACACTAAACACTAAACATGTTATCGATTACTTTAAATCATTTATATGTCTCTTTTGATAGTTATAATGATAACAAATTATCAGTTTTTTTACACTTATTATAATTTTAATTATAGATATAAATTAAATATATAATTTATATCTAAATAAATTTGGCGTATTCAAACTAATTATATATTTTCGTGTAATCGATTACATGTTTATTGTTGTTTATATATAAAACCAAATAACATTTCGTAAATTATTGATTTTAAAGGTTTAATTTTTTAAAAGGTTCCTTTTTTTGATGTGTTTGCAATGTTGGTTTTAGTATGTAGGAGATCGGTTTCTAATATTTTCAGGCTAAGTCATAGAATTAATTATAAAATATTTTTAAAACTCACTTTATTAATAAGAATTATAAAACAAATGATTATCGCACTGTAGCTCAGGGAAAAGTACCTAACCAATACTTTTTATTTTGATAAGGCAGTATGAATAAATAATGCTAAACAATTAACCAAACCATTAAAACCAAACGATGAACATTAAACAATTATTGAAGAAAAAAATAAAATACAATCTTGTATTTTTATTTTTCCTGAATTTTCTGCTGAGCAATACAATGAGCGCTCAGTCGACTGTGATAGAAGGGAAAATTACAGATGGTGCCGGATTATCTTTGCCAGGAGTAAATATCTTAGAAAAAGGAACTAAAAACGGAACCTCTACAGATTTTGAAGGCAGTTTTAAAATAAATGTATCAAGCGACAAAGCAACTTTAGTACTTAGTTATTTGGGTTTTCAGACACAACAAATAAATCTTGCAGGAAGAAAAAAAATTAATGTAAGCCTTATCGAAGACACAAATTCCCTTAAAGAGGTTGTTGTAGTAGGATATGGAACAGTGAAAAAATCGGATGTTACAGGTGCAGTAAACACTTTAACTTCTGCCAAAATAACCGAAAGAAATGTTACCAATCCTATGGAAGCAATTCAGGGAAGTATTGCAGGGGTTCAGGTAACCTCCAATTCTGGACGAATAGGGGATGGTTTTAATGTTATTATTAGAGGAGCAAACTCCATTAATAAAGACGGATCGAAACCACTATTTGTTGTAGATGGAGTACCTACAGATAATATTGACTTTTTGAATCCACAAGATATTGCCAGAATGGACGTTCTTAAAGATGCTTCTTCTGCAGCAATTTATGGTTCAAGAGGAGGAAGTGGAGTTATTATTGTTACTACCAAAAGTGGTACAAATGCAAAACCTGGCGTAACCGTTACGTTTGATAGTTCTTACGGAAATAAACAAGCGGTAAGATTACCTAAATTAATGAGTCCAGAGAAATGGTGGTATTACCATCAATCTGCATTTTTGGCGACTACTATTTCTGCTACTAATCCAACCTATATGGATATAGATTCATCAGAGTTATCAGCGGCAGTTGGTCAGGCTGGGACTAATCCGGTTTTGTTTCAAAGAGTAGCCAATAATCAAAGTTACAATTGGCAAGATGCGGTGCTTAAAGGTGGAATGACACAAAATAATTATTTTACAGTTTCTGGTCGTGCCGATAATGGATTGTCTTATAATATAGGTTTGGGAGCGCAAAAAGAAACAGGAGTTATTGATAATGAGGGTATTGATAAATATACCTTTAAAGCAGGTTTGAATCATAAAATAAATGATAAAATCTCATTTGGTGTAAACCTTACCATGTCTAAGACAGATGAACAATTAGGAAGCGCTACTGCAATGCAAGAAGCATTTAGACAAAATCCATATACTTCGCCGTGGGCGATTGATGCAGCTGGTAACGAAATAATAGGTACATATGCGCAACAACCCGGTACTTTAAAATATCCAAATGGAACACTTGCAATAAATAAAACAGGTTCTTATAATCCACTTTTGGAAATTGCCAATTCTGATGATCAGGTAAAAAGATTCACTACAATTGGTAACGTATTTGCCGAATATAAAGCGACTAATTGGTTATCTTTTAAGTCAACTTTTTCAGCTGGAAAAATGGATGGAAGAGAAGGCAGGTCTTTAGGTGCACAAACAGACTTTGGACTTAAAAATAAAAGCTTAACATCTGGAGATGTTACAAACGTTCAGAATTTTAATTATACATGGGACAATCAGTTTAATATCAACTACACTATAAAAGATGCCCATGTATTTAGCTTTTTAGGGCTTCAAAGTTTTTATTCTAATACTACCGAAACTTATTTCTCCTCTTCAAGAGAGAATCCTTTCGAGACTGGTTTTTACAATCTTCCTTCAGGAGCACAGGCTACCTATTCTTTAACTCCTTCAGGTAATATTGCTTTAATTCCTTCTGGTGTATTTATTCCTTATTCAAAAAATACATTAGAGTCTTATGCAGCTCGTTTAAATTATGCCTACAAAGGACGTTATTTATTAACTGCTTCAGTAAGATATGATGGATCATCCGTTTTGTCTGAAGAAAATAAATGGACAGCCTTCCCATCTGTAGCTTTAGGGTGGAATGTTCATGAAGAGTCATTTATGAAAAGCCTGACTTTTGTAAATAATTTTAAATTAAGAGGAAGTATCGGTTATACAGGAAATGATAATGTTAATCCTTACTCCAGTTTAAGCGTTTTAAAAGTACCGACTTATTATGATTTTAATAATGTTCTTGCCAATGGTTATACATCTTCAAGCCTAGGAAATACACAACTAGGTTGGGAAAAAACAAGAGAGGTAAACTTAGGTTTAGATTTTGGATTTGCAAAAAACAGAATCTCAGGTAGTGTAGATGTATATGATCGTTTATCCAAGGATTTATTGTTCCAGCAAGCTTTGCCATTAGAGATTGGAGTACCTACGATTACATCAAATGTAGGTTCTGTAAGTAACAAAGGAATCGAAATTGCTTTAGTGACTAAAAATATTCAAACTAGAAATGTGTCTTGGGAAACCAGTTTTACTTTTACCAAAAACGTAAATAAATTGGTGTCTATTTATGGACAAGATCAAATAGATGATGTTGGAAATAATTTATTTATTGGCGAAAATATCCATTCTTATTATAACTATGTTTTTGATGGAGTATGGCAAGAAAGTGAAGCCGCAAAAGCGCTTTCTTATGGTCAAAAACCGGGAGAAGCAAAAGTAAAAGATTTAAATAATGACGGTAAAATTGATGCTAATAACGATAGAGCGATTTTAGGAAATTATGATCCAAAATGGTCAGGAAGTTTCTCTACAACATTAAAAGTAAAACAATTTGATTTATCGATGTCATTGATTACAAATCAAGGAATGACAGTATTTAGTGGCTTCCACGATAATTTTGCCGATGTAACCGATAGGGGACGTCAAAAATTAGATCTGGATGATTGGTATGTACCTGCAAATGGAACTGGTCTTCCGGCACAATATTCCAATACAAATCCATTACCGCGTGGAGCAGGAGTTTATTATGATACCAATAATGTTGCGTTCTATAAAAATGCTTCATTTGTAAAAGTTCAAAACATAGCTTTAGGGTATAGCCTAAACGATGAATTACTAAATAAATTGAAACTTAAAAGCATGCGTTTATACATTAATGTATTAAATCCGTTTGTAATTACTCCTTATGAAGGGTATGATCCAGAATGGGCAACGGCTGCTCTTGCAGTTAATCGTGTGTCTACAATGACTGTTCAAATGGGATTAAGTTTAAAATTTTAAATTAAGAAAAATGAAAAAAATAATAGTAATTATAGGACTACTAGTAACGACACTTAATTCTTGTTCCGACTTTATAGATGAAGATAATCGTTCCTATGGTTCGGCCGAGCAATATTTTATTACTGCCCCAGGTTTTGAATCATTAGTAAATACGAATTATGCAACATTAAAAGATGTTTACGGAGGTGATCCCTGGTTGTTTGAGGCAGGTACCGACATGTATTCTGAAGGTAGAAATCAGGAACCGGAAGGATTAGCCAAATATTTAACGTTATCCTCTGCATCTGCAGGGGTTGACCAATTGTACAGAACCTGTTATTCATCTATACAACAAGCCAATAAAGGGCTGTATTATTCGACTATTACCGAAAAAGCAAGCACATTAGATACAAGAATAGGAGAACTTAAATTTTTAAGAGCCAATGCTTATTTCTTATTGGTTCAAACTTATGGAGGTGTTCCAGTTGTATTAGAAAACATCAATACAGCAGTTACCTCATTTGATAGAAATAGTGCAGAAGAAGTATATACTCAAATTTTAAAAGATCTTAATGAAGCACTTCCTGCAGTCGCTACAGGTGCATATACAGGAAGAGTAAATAAGAGAGCAGTTCAGAATTTATTGGCAAAAGTATACCTTACTAGAGGATATGAAACTTTTGGGACTCCAGCAGATTTTACAACAGCAGCAGCCTTGGCAGATCAGGTAATTAATGGTCAGGCATTAGCCGTGTCTTTTGATAATGTAGTAAAACCAGGAAACGAAATGAATGCCGAAACTATCTTTTCGGTTCAATTTTCAATTGCTTCAAATGCTACAGGAACAACATCATTAGGTAGTTCACAAAACTATTGGTTTAGCTCTTATTTAGGCGCTGCTGCTGCGGGAACGCCTTACCCTAACAGAAGTTACACACTTTGCCCTACAGTTTACGCTTTATCATTATATGAAAAAGGAGACAAACGTTGGGAAGGGACTTTCATGAATGAAATCTATAGCAGATATTATGATTATTATGATGTAGCCGATAAATCGGGTTTAAAAATTACAGATTTCTATGAGCCGAGTTGGTTTACAGTAGACGATAGAACTACTTGGAATACCGCAAATGCTTCAAGAAAAGCCAATGCAGCTACTTTTAGATATCACAATTGGGGAACTTATTCTTCGGCAGCAGCATCAGGAGGTGATTACAATCTTATTCCGGTTCGAAAATTTGATGATCCCAAAGCACCTTATAGTGGCGCTACAAGTATGAACTTTAACACAACACCATTTACACCTGCTACAAATAGAAGTAGTACACGTGATTTTATCATATCCAGACTCGGGGAAACGTATTTAATTGCTGCCGAGGCTTATTTTAAAGCAGGTAATTCTGCAACAGCTTTAGATCGTTTAAACGAAGTAAGAAAAAGAGCAGGTGGTGGAGTAGCGGGAGTAATACCAGTATTAACGGCAATAGATATTAATACAATACTAGACGAAAGAGGAAGAGAATTATTGGGAGAATACCACCGTTGGTTCGACTTAAAACGTACAGGTACATTGGTGCAAAGAACCGTATTATACAATCCTAAAGTTACTAGTGCAAATGCTTTTAATGGACAAAATGGTCTCCTTAAAATTTTAAGACCAATACCTCAGGCTGCGTTAGATTTAAACAGAAGTAAAAATTACCCTCAAAATCCCGCATATTAGAAAAAGTTAGTAATTAGTATTTTGATAATTTTTTTAAAATTATTGTTTTTTTGAGTAGTTAAAAAGGAGTTTGATCATGCAACAAACTCCTTTCTTAACTAAAAAAATATTTTATAGATGAGAAAAATAAGGCTTTTTTTATTGTTTTTTTTCATAGCTATTGATGCACAAAGTCAGTATAGTATCGACACGTCGTACACTGTACAAAGCACTTATACCAAATTAATTAAAAAATATCCTTTTATAACAATTGCTAAGGCAAAAGAGAATAAAGATATTAATCCTGTTTATGATTTAGTTTACTATAAAGAGAATACAAGAGAATTGCATCTGGATGCTTTTATTTATAAAAAGCAAAAAATGAATCCAGCCGTAATCATGATTCATGGTGGAGGATGGAGATCGGGAAATAAAAACCAAATGCATGTTTTAGGACAAGAAATAGCTTCAAAAGGGTATTCTTGTTTTACAATAGAATACAGATTATCGCTTGAAGCAAAATATCCTCAGGCAATTTATGATGTAAAAAATGCAATTAAATTTATAAAAGATAATGCACAAAAATTCCATGTTGATCCAAACAAAATTGCTATTTTAGGATGTTCTTCGGGAGGTCAGATGGCTGCTTTGATTGGTACAACAAATGGAGATTTAGCATTTGATGATGTTCAAAACAAAAGTAAATCAACATCAAATGTTCACGCTATTATTGATATAGATGGAATCCTGGCTTTTAAACATCCAGAATCTGAAGAAGGAGAAATGGCTGCTTTTTGGTTAAATGGTTCTTATGAAGAGAATCCTAAGAACTGGCAAAATGCTTCGGCTTTAACACATACCAATAAAAACACGCCGCCAACACTATTTATCGACAGCAGTTTGGATAGGTTTCATGCTGGAAGAGACGATATGATAGCCATTTTAAATCAAAATAATATTTACAATGACGTAAAAACAATTGAAAAATCACCACATTCATTTTGGTTTTTTAATCCGTGGTTTGATGATACAGTAAAATATACAACACAATTTTTAGATAAAATTTTCAAATAAATTAAATATAATGAAAACAGTAATAACAATATCCGCAGCATTGATTTTAGGACTTACAAGTTGTAAAGCACAAAATAAATACGATAGTAAAACAGCCAAAACCTATGCCGAGTTGTCTGTAAAAACCGATGGAAAATGGGAAGGGCGCAAGTATATTGGAGGAACTATTTTTAAAAATGTAGATAAATTAAAATTAGCTCCCGAACATACCGATCATTCATTTGATATTCGTTACGAAGGACCAGGTTGGGAAAATAACAGAATAGGATATCGTTTGTATCTGGATTGGAGAAACGCGATTGATATTTATGGAAAAAAAACATCGGCAATTATTTTGCCACAAGTAGGGCAAGATGGTTTTGATTCGTATCATATAATGAGCGATTGGGGAGCAGATATCCTAAAAGCGGGTAAAGGAATCGGGATTGGATCTATAGATCGTTATTTAGATAATAAAAAACTTCATTTCTATGAAGTCGATTCTACTTTGGCGTATGTGCAGAATAAGGTAAATGAATCTACGGTAAAAGTGGATTACTTTGGATGGAAAACAGCTTCGGATAAAATTGATTTCACATCGGAATTAACAATTAAACCAGATGATTTATATACCAAACATACGATTAAAGCTTCCAAAGAAATTAGCGGAATTTGCACTGGAATTGTAAAACAGAAAAACGCTGAATTACTTAAAAAAGAAAGTAAAAATAAAAAGTGGGCATATCTGGCAACCTACGGCACACAATCATTGGTTCCTGATAAACTTGGAATGGCAATTTTTTATGAAACTAGCACAATCGAAAATATAGCTGATACAGATTTGGATTATTTATTGGTTTTTAAACCAACCACAAAACCAACTTCGTTTTACTTTTTGGGTGCTTGGGAACAAGAAAAAGACGGTATTAAAAACAAAGAAGAATTTATAAAATACCTTGATGAAAGATTAGAAGTATTGAATAAAAAAGGCAAAATGTAATTTTTGTTTAATGGCTAAAGATTAAAAGAATTTTGTTTCACGCAGATTCTGCAGATTGTAGCAGATTTAATTTTAAAAAATCAATTATGGATAATTATCTGCTTAGATCAGCTTAAATCTTTTTAAAATCTGCGTGCAAGAAAAAATACTATAGATTAAAGGATTAAAACGATTAAAATATAATCTGCCTAATCTGCGAGAAAAAATAGGTTTACATATAACATTGATATTTGATCGAAATTTAATAAAGAGCCATAATTAATCTGTGGCAAAAAATAAGGGAATTGCATGTTTAAAAATGTTTTTATGAAATTAAAATATTCCAATTGGGTAATTATTTTTCTTCTGTTTAGCAGTAGTTTAATAATGGGACAAAATAAATATGTTATTGCTAAGGATTTAAAATGGTCTGAAAAAACGGCCCTTTCGATTATGAACAAATACCCAAAAGCTTGGCAGATTGATGGTGCCGAAAAGCCAAAATGGGATTACAAAATGGGATTTGCATTGCTTTCTTTTGAAAAATTATATGATAAAACCAAAAATCCAAAGTATCTGGATTATGTAACAGAATATGCAAACGAATTGATAGATAGTTCTGGAAACATTAAAGGTTATGTTATAAAAGAATACAATATCGATTATGTCAATCAAGGGAAAATCCTTTTTGATTTGTATGATTTAACCAAAGAAGAACGCTATCGTAAAGCAATGGTACTTTTGAGAAATCAAATCGAAAACCAACCCAGAAATGCTAGCGGAGGATTTTGGCACAAGCAAATTTACCCCAATCAAATGTGGTTAGATGGATTATATATGGCAGAACCTTTTATGCACAATATACGGTTGAGTTAGAAAAAGGCAAAGGATTAGATGATATTGCCAAACAATTTGAGTTGGTACAGAATCATTTTATCGATAAAAAAACTGGATTATTATATCATGCCTGGGACGAAAGTAAGCAAATAGGTTGGGCAAATCCAGAGACAGGAACATCGCCAACAATCTGGTCGCGAGGAATGGGTTGGTATATGATGGCTCTCGTAGATGTATTGGATTATTATCCAAAAAATCATCCGAAACAAAAAGTTCTGGAGGGGTATTTAAATCAATTAGCAAAAGCGTTACTTGTTTATAAAGACAAGTCGGGATTATGGTTTCAGGTTACAGATAAACCAGCACTTAAAGACAATTATCTAGAACCATCGGGATCGGCAATGTTTATATATGCTTTTACAAAAGGAGCAAATAAAGGATATTTACCTTCCGAGTATAAAAAGATTGCCGAAAAATCATTTGATGAATTTATAAAAGAGTTTGTTAGGATTGATGAGAAAGGAGAATTAAATATAATAAATGTTTCGCCAAATGTAGGTTTAGGAGGAAATCCATTTCGAGACGGATCAAATGAATATTACATAAACGGAAAAAAGAAAGACAACAGCTCTATCGGTTTGACAGCATTTATGTTGAGCGCATTAGAGTTGGATAAATAAGAACATAAAGCCTATTTTAAAATGAAAAATGATATAAAACGAAATTATTTTGGATCAATAGCATTGGTTTGCATAATGACTTTAATGAGCTGTAAGACAATTTCTCAGGAACCTGCAAAAACTACAGTTTTGATATCCAAAGACCTAAAATGGTCCGAAAGAATGGCTTTATCTATCATGAAACGCCATCCCGAAGCTTATATGATCGATGATGTAAAAGAACCAAAATGGGATTATGTTCATGGTTTGGTATTAACCTCTTTTGAAGAATTATATAAAAAGACAGATGATGTTAAGTATTACAATTATATAAAAAAATATGTAGATGATTTGGTAGAAGAAGATGGTAGTATTAAAAGCTATAAATTCGATACCTACAATATTGATATGGTTACGGCAGGACGTTTATTGTTTAATTTGTACGATACAACAAAGGACCAGAAATACCTTAAAGCACTCGAGCTTTTAAGAAAACAAATAAAAGAACAACCAAGAACTGCAAGTGGTGGATTCTGGCATAAAAAGATTTACCCAGACCAAATGTGGCTGGACGGATTGTATATGGGCGAACCATTTTATGCCCAATATACCACTCAATTTGAAAAAGGAGCAGAACTTAATGATATCGCAAAACAATTTGAATTAATTCAGAAAAATGATTTGGATAAAAAAACAGGCTTGCTTTATCATGGTTGGGACGAAAGCAAAAAAATGCCTTGGGCAAATCCAGAAACAGGAACATCGCCTAACTTTTGGTCGCGTTCGTTGGGTTGGTACGCAATGGCATTGGTAGATGTATTGGATTATTTTCCCAAAGACCATCCAAAGCAAAAAGAATTGGTTATGTATTTAAATCAATTATCCGAAGCCTTAGTGAAATTTCAAGATAAGAAAACAGGGCTTTGGTACCAAGTAACGGATATGGGCGATAAAAAAGGAAATTATTTGGAATCATCAGGATCTTCGATGTTTGCTTATGCTTTTGCAAAAGGAGCAAACAAAGGATATTTGCCAAAAAAGTATAAAGATATCGCCAATAAAGCTTTTGATGGATTAACGAAACAATTGATGAAAGTAGATGGCAATGGAGAAATTACAATTACAAACGCTTGTGCCGTTGCCGGATTAGGAGGGAAACCATACAGAGATGGTTCTTATGAATACTACGTTAATGAAAGAAAAAAAGATAATGATCCTAAGGCAACAGGTCCGTTTATTTTGGCAGCATTAGAATTAAATAGATAATTAAAAGGTAATTATTCTTTAAAATGAAACATACCCAAGGCATATTTATTATTCTGTTTTTCTGTTTAATACAGAAGAATTTCTCGCAGGAAAAAACCTTTGTATCGCAAGCTTGGGTTTCGGATAACGGAAACGGAACTTATACAAATCCAATAATTAATGCCGATTATTCAGATCCTGATGTTGTGCGTGTAGGAGATGATTTTTATATGACCGCATCGTCGTTTAATTGCATCCCGGGATTACCAATTTTGCATTCCAAAGATTTGGTAAACTGGAAGATTATAGCGTATGCGCTTACGAAACAAATTCCTGTAGAAACCTATGATAAAGTGCAACACGGGAATGGCGTTTGGGCACCAAGTATAAATTTTCATAATAATGAATTTTATATTTATTATCCAGATCCCGATTTTGGGATTTACATGATAAAATCCAAAAAGCCCGAAGGACCTTGGTCTGAACCTATTTTGGTAAAAGCAGGATTAGGACTTATAGATCCAAGTCCTTTATGGGATGATGATGGGAAAGTTTATTTGGTTCATGCTTTTGCAGGAAGTCGCGCACAAATAAAAAGCTTATTGGTGATTTGTACGATGAATGCCGAGGGAACAATTGCTTATAATGATGGCGTAATGATTATTGATGGTCATGAAAGCGAAGGCACAATCGAGGGGCCAAAGTTTTATAAACGAAATAATTATTACTATGTTTTTGCTCCAGCAGGAGGAGTTGCCACAGGTTGGCAAACAGTTTTAAGAGCAAAGAATATTTATGGTCCTTATGAAAAAAAGAAAGTTCTGGAACAAGGAAAAACGACTATAAACGGACCACATCAAGGTGCTTGGATACAAACACAAACAGGAGAAGATTGGTTTATACATTTTCAGGATAAAGGAGTTTATGGCAGAGTAGTACATCTACAGCCTATGAAATGGGAAAATGATTGGCCCAAAATGGGAGTGGATTTTGATAAAAATGGAATCGGAGAACCCGTAACGACATTCAAAAAGCCAAATATAGGAAAGAGTTATCCAATAGAAACTCCAGCAGATTCGGATGAATTTAATTCGACTAAACTAGGATTACAATGGCAATGGCAGGCAAATGCTCAAATAAATTGGGGATTTTCAACAAGTTTAGGTTATTTTAATTTGTTTTGCCAAACGACAATCAAAGACACAAAAAATATATTTGAGGCCCCGAATTTATTATTGCAAAAATTCCCTGCAGAAACTTTCACCGCTACAACCAAAATGACTTTTAATGCAAGGCTAAACGGGGAATCGACAGGACTTATAATCATGGGATTGGATTATAGCTATTTGTGTTTTAAAAATGAAAACGGAAAACTGTATTTAAATCAAAAGACGGGAACTTTTAATAAAACGATTTCCGAAACAGAAACAAATCCAGTTTTAATAACAAACAATACAATTTACCTTAGGGTAAAAGTAACAAAAGGAGGTATTTGTAGTTTCTTTTATAGCATGGATGATGAAAAATATCAAGCTATTGGGAATGAATTTACTGCCAAAGAAGGAAAATGGATTGGGGCCAAACTGGGATTTTTTGCTTTAAGCGAGAAAGTAACAAATGATTCAGGGAACGTTGCAATAGACTGGTTTAGAATAACTAAATAAAATTAAAATGATTACATTCAAAAAAACAATAGTACTTTTTTTATGCTGCATTAATTTCGGATTGCAGGCACAATATAATTCTAAAAATTGGAGCGATATCATTCGCAAGAGCGATCCTTCATGGTTTGCAACTCCCGAGGCTCAGGCTATAGCCGAAAATGTGTTGTTATACCAGCGTAACATTGGCGGATGGCCAAAGAATATCGAAATGCAGAAACCACTTTCTGAAACCGAAAAGCAGAATCTAATTGCCCTAAAAAGTGATTTGCATGATATTACAACCGATAACGGAGCTACGTGTCAGGAAATGCTTTTCCTTGCAAAAATGTACAAACAAAAGCCAGATGAAAGGTATAAAAAAGCATTTCTTTTAGGAGTTGATTATTTGCTGCAAGCACAATATGATAATGGAGGATGGCCACAGTTTTTTCCTTTAAAAAAGGGATATTATACCCACATTACTTATAATGATGATTCGATGTTTCATATCTTAACAATATTAAAACAAATAGCAGAAACCTCGGATTACTATGGTATTATTGTTCCAAAAGATACTGTTGCCAAAGCTAAAATTGCTTTTGATAAAGGGATTGCATGTATCATAAAAACGCAATACAAACAAAATGGTGTTTTAACGGCTTGGTGTGCACAACATGACGAGAATACTTTGGCTCCAGCCAAAGCACGAGCTTATGAATTGCCTTCTTTAAGCGGGAAAGAATCGGCTAAAATTGTATTGTTATTAATGTCAATCGATAATCCATCTCCAGAAGTAATTACTGCTGTAAAAAGTGCTTATGCTTGGTTTGATAAAACTAAAATCACCAATCTTGAAGAAAAACGTGTTTTAAATGATGCCGGTAAAATCATAGATAAGAAAATGATTGTTACTCAAAATGCTTCGCCAATCTGGGCAAGATTTATGGAACTGGACAACAACGAACCTTTTTTTAGCGATCGTGATGGAGTTAAAAAGAAATCATTGGATGAGATCGGAGCCGAACGCAGAAATGGTTATGCTTGGTACACCGATGAACCTAAGGAAGTTTTAAAGAAATATCCGGATTGGGAGAAAAAATACGCTTTTGAAAAAGGCGAAAAAAAAAAGGTGAAACCGTAAGCATAATTACCGTTGCACAAGATGGATCGGGAGATTTTAAGCTAATTCAGGATGCTATAAATGCATCCAAAGCTTTTCCTAATGAAAGAGTAACGATTCATATTAAAAATGGAACGTATTATGAGAAAATAAGAATTCCAGAATTTAATGACCATCTTTCGTTAATTGGCGAAAGCAAAGAAAAGACAATCATTACTTATGATGATTATTTTGGCAAAATGAATTTAGGCAGGAACAGTACTTTCTATACCTACACGATGCTTGTAGAAGGGAATGATTTTTCGGCTACTAATTTAACGATTCAAAATGCCTCTGGTGATGTTGGGCAAGCAGTAGCTTTATCGATTATGGGAGATAGAGCGTACGTTTTTAATTGCAATATTTTAGGAAACCAGGATACTTTATATGCATCGGGAAATAACTCTAGACAGCATTTTAAAGATTGTTATATAGAAGGAACAACCGATTTTATTTTCGGAAAAGCAACCGTATTCTTCGAGAATTGCCAAATTCATTGCCTCAAGAATTCCTATATCACAGCAGCGTCCACACCTGAAGGTACCGAGTTTGGTTTTGTTTTTAAAAACTGTAATCTCACCGCAGACAAAAATGCAACAAAAGTATATCTGGGAAGACCGTGGCGTATTTATGCCAAGACAGTTTTTATAGATTGCAAAATGGGAAGCCATATTTTGCCACAAGGATGGGAAAATTGGTCCAAACCCGAAGCCGAAAAAACAGCTTTTTATGCAGAATATAATTGCAATGGCGAAGGATATAAGCCAAAGGGAAGAGTCGCATGGTCACATCAGTTAAGCAAAAAAGAAGCTAAGAAATATACCGTTGAGAAAGTTTTAGGGTTTTAAGGTTTAAAGATTCTGAGGGACAAAGGTTCTCCGTAGAGACGCACCGCAGTGCGTCTACACAATATAGGTTTTTTTAAGGAACAAAGATTGTGAGATTACGTGAGAAATTATAGAGTATTTACTATGTTTTATATATAAAGTAATCGTATGTCGGTGGAGTCGAAGCCCTGTATGCCCTTCGACTTTGCTCAGGGTGACAAAATTGAGTATAAAGGTATTATGTCTAAGAAGTCTAATATTCTAAGTAGTCTAAAATTCTAACAATCTAAGAAGTCTAAAAATGAAATATTGTTTTCTTTTCTTTCTATTAATTACATTAAATATTTCTGCACAGACAATTGATTTTCCGACGAGTAAAGTCGATTCAATTGTTGGCAGAATTAAATTACCGGTTATTCCCTTGTATCAAATAAATGTCGTGAGGCTTGGCGCCAAAGGAGATTCTTTAAGTGATAGCAAACCTGTTTTTGATAAAGCTATGGCATTATGCAAGAAAAACAAAGGCGGAACAATTATAGTTCCAAAGGGTGTTTATAAACTCAATGGGCCAATCCATTTTGTGAGTAATGTAAAACTAGTGATAGAAAAAGACGCAAAAATTAAATTTAGTGATAATCCGGATCATTATTTACCAATGGTACTTACAAGTTGGGAAGGAACAATGCTTTACAATTATAGTCCGTTTATTTATGCTTATGGTTGTACAGATATTGCGATAACAGGCGAAGGAACAATTGATGGAGAAGGAGGAAATATATGGCGTAGTTTTAAAGAAAAAGAAGGGGTTGGTAAAAATCTAAGTCGCGAAATGAATCATAATAATGTTCCATTAAAAGATAGAAAATTCGGAAAAGGCTATTTTTTAAGACCACAAATGATTCAGTTTTTTAATTGTGAAAATATCTTGGTAGAGAAAATCAGAATCGAAAATTCCCCTTTTTGGTGTTTACATTTATTAAAATCCGAAAGTATAACTATAAGAGATGTAAGTTATAAATCATTAAATCATAACAATGACGGAATCGACCCGGAATATGCCAAAGATGTTTTGATAGAACGAATTACATTTAATAATGGCGACGATAATATTGCAATTAAAGCAGGGAGAGACTATGAAGGCAGAGCCAATAGCGCAACACCTAGTGAGAATATTGTGATAAGAAACTGCAATTTTAAAGGACTTCACGGAGTTGTTTTGGGAAGCGAAATGTCGGCAGGAATTAAAAATGTTTATGTAGAGAATTGCAAAACTGTTGGCTATCTAAAAAGAGGAATCTATTTAAAAACAAATGCCGATCGGGGTGGTTATATAAAAAATGTTTTTGTTCGAAATATCCAGTTGGATGAAGTAGAGGATTGTCTCTATATAACGGCGAATTATCATGGTGAAGGAAGCGGATATCCATCGGAAATATCAGATGTTTCATTCTCGAATATTATTTGTAATAAAGTATCCGGAACAGGAATTGTAATTCAAGGATTTCCAGAGAAAAAAGTTCGAAATATTTCTTTAGACAATATAGAAATCAAGTCTGCTAAGAATGCAATATCTAATACGAATGCAGAGAACGTTACAATGAATGAGGTTTTTATAGGTGAAAAAGCAACAGTTCCTACGGCAGTATCTTTAGGAAGGTTCTGAGATACTGAGGTTCAAAGGAACAAAGGAACAAAGGAACAAAGGTTTCCCGTAAAGGCGTACCGCAGTGCGTCTTCGTTTCTAATATTCTAACAATCTAACAATCTAACTAATCTAACTAATCTAAGTAGTCTAAGTAGTCTAACTAATCTAACTAATCTAACTAGTCTAACTAATCTAACTAATCTAAGTAGTCTAAAAAAGTCTAATATGAAATACTATCTATTAATAATACTATTGATTGCATTTAATGTATCGGCACAAAAAACAACTTTATATTGTATAGGAGACTCTACAATGGCTAATAAAAAAGACGCTGATAAAAACCCGGAACACGGTTGGTGTCAGGTATTACAGCCTTTTTTTAATGAAAGCATTACGGTTGAGAATAAAGCAGTAAATGGACGAAGTACAAAAAGTTTTATTGATGAAAAGCTATGGGAATCAGTATATAAATCGCTTAAAAAGGGGGATTATGTTTTTATTCAGTTTGGGCATAATGATGAGAAAATAACCGATTCTACACGATATACGAATCCGCATACTGCTTACCGCCATAATTTGATACGTTTTGTAACCGAAAGTAGAGAAAAAGGGGCAATTCCGATATTGTTTTCATCGATTGCAAGAAGGAAATTTAATGAGCAAGGCGTTTTGATAAGTTCGCATGGTGATTATCCATTGGAAGCCAGACTGGTTGCTCAGGAATTAAATGTGCCATTTATAGACCTTGAACATTACACCGAATTACTGGAACAAGCCTATGGTCCTGAAAAATCCGAGAAGCTACATTTACATTTTAAAGCAGGGGAGAATGCCTATTATCCAGAAGGGAAAGATGACGATACTCATCTTTCTTTATTGGGAGCTACTGAAATTGCCAAAATTGCTGTTGAACAAATTAAAACCTCAGATAACGTGTTGCTTAAGGGACTTAGGAAAAGAGTGAGGAGTTAGAGGAGGAAGATTTTAGATGCTTGAGGAAAGATGATAGAGGAAAGATGATGGATTTAAGGATATGAGATTACGATTTATTAAACATTTGGAACATTGAAAGCGTAGCCTACTAGTGCTGACATTCCCATTGCGAAAGTTCCCCAGATACAAATTCTTAATACAGCTTTGGGGATATTAGATCCTCCGGCTTTGGCTGCTAATATTCCGGAAAGTGCTAGGAAGATTATAGCAAAAACATATTGGTAGATTACAATATCATTTAAAGGGGCAAAAAGGGATACAAACAAGGGTAAGATTCCCCCAGAAATAAACGAGGCTGCCGATGCAAATGCTGCCTGTAATGGCTTTGCCTGAGTGATTTCGTTAATACCTAATTCGTCTCTGGCATGTGTTTCCAGGGCATTATGTGCAGTTAATTGAATCGCTACTTCTCGGGCAAGTTCAGGAGTTAATCCTCTTTTTTCATAGATATCAGATAGTTCTATTAACTCTACTTCGGGCATAGTTTTTAATGCGGTATGCTCTCTTTCGAGATCGGCAGTTTCAATATCTTCTTGTGAACTTACCGAAACATATTCGCCCGCAGCCATAGATAATGCACCTGCTACTAAACCAGCAATTGTTGCCAGAATAATGGGCTCGCGTGTTGTACTGGCAGCAGCAATACCGATGGCTAAACTGGTAGTAGATAAAATACCATCATTGGCACCAAGAACAGCTGCACGTAACCAACCACTTCTGTTTATATAATGCTGCTCCATTTGCACGTTGTTAACTGTTTTTTTGACTAGTCTTGATATATTCTTCCTGAACTTTTTGAACGCCTCCAAAACTATTTTTTAAAGCGCTCTTTATTTGTAAATGTGTCTTATTACCAAAGGCCTTTTTCCAGTCATTTAAATCATAAATGTGTATTTCTTTTGCGTAAATATTTGTAGCAAAGGTGATTCTGGAAATAGAATATTTATAAGATTTCAATTCATGTGAAACTTGTCGGTTTGGAACAATGATAAGTATTGTCTCCCATTGCAGGTAATCCTTTGGAACATCTTCACGAGAAGTAAGCCCGATTGCATTAAAGAAAAGCTTTATTTTTTCGTCATTAAGCTTATTTATTTTCGTGTCTATTACAGCGAGTTCCTTCCTCAACAAGGTTTCATTTTCAATAGTACTCATGGTAATAATTTTATAATTCAATTATAAAATTAATATTAATTAATGGCAAATTCTTTTGCAAGGTGGTTAGATTGGTTCTAAATTTTATTAAAGCATTATTTGGTGATATTTTAAAGCTATTTAGATAAAATATATTTGACTTATATATCTTAAAACTGTCATTTTGTAATTGTTTAATTTTTGTTTAATGACTTTATATGACAATAATTCATTTATTTATGAAAAAATGACAGTTTTTGTGGTTTGGTATTTATTTTGTTTTATGCAAGATGTTGATCAACAATTTTAAAGATTATTCAAATTATTGTATAACTATTTAAAAAGTAAATCATCATGTTAAGTATCAGAAAAAACGGTGACAATTCTCAATCATTTCCAACATTGATAGATGAATTTTTTGGACGTGAGCTTTTTAATTGGGGTAATAGTAATTTCTCATCTACAAGTACTACAATACCTTCGATAAATATTAAGGAAAATAATGAAAATTATGAGGTTGAAGTAGCTGCTCCTGGAATGGATAAAAATGATTTTAAAATTACTCTTGATGGTAATTTACTAACAATATCTTCTGCTAAAGAGCATGAAAAAGAAATAGTTGAAGATAATTATACTCGTCGAGAATTTAGTTATCAATCTTTCCAAAGAAGATTTGAATTACCAAATAATGTTGTTGATGAGGATAATATAAAAGCACATTATGATAATGGACTTTTGAGCTTAGTTATTCCTAAAAAAGAGGAAGAAACTAAAGAGAATAAAGCTCCAAAAGTAATTAAAATTAGCTAATGCTAAAATATTTGTTGGTTTAATATTTGGTTTTTTATGATAAAGGCTGTTCATTTTGGGCAGCCTTTATTTGTAATGCATGTCTCTGTTTTATTTCCAGATTATCACAATCGTACCTCCAATAATTAATAGTGCACCAATTGCTGTTTTTAAGGTTAGGCTTTCTCCTAAAAAAATGACTGATAGTATTATTGTCAAGGCGAGACTTAGCTTGTCGATAGGAGCGACTTGTGTAACGTCGGCCATTTTTAAAGCTTTAAAATAAAACATCCATGACAAACCGGTTGCAACTCCGGATATTACAAGAAATAGGATATTTTGTTTAGATAATGTCAATAAACCTTTGGCTTCCGAACGAAACAATACAATACTCCATATCATGATAAGTACAACTACGGTTCGTATCGCAGTTGCAAGGTTTGAATTTACATTTGCAATTCCAACTTTGGCGAAGATAGCTGTCAAAGCTGCAAAAATAGCCGATAATATTGCATAGACCCACCACATAATAATAGTTTTAGTTATGTTAGATTATTCAAAAGTAGGAATAAAATTGATTGTTCGGGTTAGAAATAATCAGTCTAATGATTTAAAAATATTTAATTTCTATCAATAATCCATTTAAGGATACTGCTGTTTTTAAAATTTAATTTACTAAATTTAAGGTTCTTACTTTTTTTATAAAATCATTTAAAATAAAACTATTATTAATCTAATAAAAAATTCCACTATGAGATATGTCCCATTAATAGGCAGAATTTTATTCAGCTCAATTTTTATGTTTTCTTCTATCGTAAATTTTTCTGATTATTTTATTTATGAAGCATCAGCAAAAGGAATACCATATTCTTATATTTTGGTCCCTTTGGTTGGTGTTTTTGAACTAATAGCAGGATTAAGTATTTTGACTGGATTTATGGCCAAATGGGGTGCATGGTTAATAATTATAATTCTTCTTCCCGTAACATTTGTAATGCACAATTTCTGGGATATTGAAGATCCCGTTAAACATCAATTGGTTTTTATGACTTTTATGAGAAATCTATCTATTATAGGTGCTGCTTTAATGATCTCATTTTTTGGAGCTGGCCCTTATAGTTTTGATGAATATAAAGAGTGTTAAGTGGTTTAAAATTTAGATAATTATATTTTAAATAAACTTAGATAATTGTACTATATAAAGTATAATTGTAATCAAATGAATAACCATTTAAGTAATATAAGTTTAACGCTTATGGTTTCTTATATTACTTAGATGGTTTTAAAAAAAAACTAACTCCTTACAGTTTGTTCGTTTTTTTTGACGGAGGTAAATCTTCTTTTCGTTCTCCTATTTGCTGTCTCCACATTGCGTAATATAATCCTTTTTTATCTACAAGTTCATTATGAGTTCCTTGCTCAATAATTTTTCCTCGTTCGAGAACAAAAATAGTATCTGCATGCATTATTGTAGAAAGACGATGCGCAATGAGAATGGTTATTTGTTGTTTATCGGCAGATATATCCCTAACCGTTTGTGTTATTTGAGATTCTGTAAGTGAATCCAAAGCCGAAGTAGCTTCATCAAATATCAATATTTTTGGCTTCCGTAATAAAGCTCTGGCTATCGAGAGACGTTGTTTTTCTCCACCCGAAAGTTTTTTTCCTCCTTCGCCTAGAATCGTATCAAGACCTTTTCCCGAGTTTAGTATGACAGATGTTGCTGAAGCTTTTTCTATTGCCGAAAGCATTTCTTCATCTGTAGCATCGGGTTTAACAAACAAGAGATTCTCACGTATACTACCCGAGAAAAGTTGGGTATCCTGAGTTACAAATCCCATTTGTCTGCGAACACGATTGTAACGTAAATCCTTAATCGAAATGTCATCGTATAAAATATCTCCTTCTACAGGACGATATAAACCTACCAATAGTTTTACCAGAGTAGATTTTCCAGACCCAGATGGTCCAACAAAAGCGAGATTGTCACCAAGTTTTGCTTTAAAAGAGATATTCTGAATCGCATTGTAGCTTGCGTTTTTATGTTTAAAAACAACATTATTAAAGTGCAATTGCGTTATCGATCCTACCTCTACAGGGTCTTCGGGACTGTATTCCGGTTTCTTTTGCATGAGTTCATTGAAAAGATACAAAGCAGTTTCGGCTTCACGATAAGAAATAATTATGCTCCCCAGATCCTGTAACGGACTTATAATTCCAGATGATATAAACTGCATCGAGATTAATTCGCCGGGAGATAAAACGTTTCTGAATATAAGCCATAACAAAATAAATAATATGGATTGCTTAAGAAAGATTAAAATACTGCCCTGAAGAAAGGTGAGGGTTCTCATTTTCTTAACTTTCTCCATTTCCAGATCATAGATTTCCTGGGTATGGACTTTTAAACGTCGAATTTCGGAGTAGGTAAGACCTAGGCTTTTTACAAGTTCTATATTACGAAGACTTTCGGTTATAGTGCCACTCATCTGGCGGTTTTGCCTAATAAGCGAGCGTTGTAATGTTTTAATAGATCGGCTCAAAATACTCGTTAATCCGCCAAGGACAACTACACCTACGAAAAAAACAGGAATCAAAGCCCAGTGTTTTGTAATTGCATACCACATTAGGAAACCGATACCAACTACAGAAGTAAATAAAATATTTATAAAAGCGGATATAAACTTTTCGGTATCGGCACGAACCTTTTGTAATATAGAGAGGATTTCTCCGCTACTTTGATCTTCAAAATCCTGAAATGGTAGTCTTAGCGTTTGCCGTAATCCATCATTAAATATTTGCATTCCAAATTTTTGCACAATCTTTCGTAATACATAATCTTTAAGGGAAAGAAAAAGTCGCGCAGCAAGGGCAACAACAACAGCGATTATCAATAATTTAATGACACCTTCTACTTTTGCTTCGTTGTCTTGTTTATTATTTAGTGCATAATCATCAATAATTTTCCCGAAGATTATAGGGTCATAAAGGGAGAGTATTTGCGCAATGCCCGCAAAGGTCAAAACAAAAACAATTAACCATCCATAAGGCTTGAGATATTTCCAGAATAAAATCATATTGAATTGATAAGTACAAATAAATATACGATTATTAAATCAAAATTTATTAAATATACTTTCGAATAACCACAGAATCAATTTAGGATTTTAAGAGTCAATTTATTTAAAACAACCGATAGATTGTTAATCCTTTTATAGGTTCTGTAATGACTGATTGGGTTTTGTTAAATTACGATATTTTTGTTTTAAGTAATTGAAAATCATTAATTTAATTTTTTATTTATTGAATTTTTAAATTATAATTTAGTTGTTATATTAGAAATTGTCGTAGCTTTATTTATCCAAAGAATTTTACTTTCTTAAAAACGATTTTTCCTCTTATACAACAGAAACCTTTATGTAATTTGCAAAAGCTATGCTATAGATTTATTATCTGAGCACACTAATAGTTGTAAAAATTTAGGCTGTGGATTGCATTCTGAATTTAGAATACCTGAAATTATTTGTAAAGATTCAATGTTTAGTAACCCCCAAATATATCTTATTATGTCTTTAGAAAAACAACTTAATCTACTGAAACAAATTGATAATTGTTTCTTAGCACTCAATGGAAAAAAACTCCCAAGTCCATTGGGAGTTTTAGATCGGTACTTATGGTTACATGAGAAAGCTCCTTATAGCATATTAGCACAAGGAGGAGAAGAGGATCCTTATTTTATTTATGCAAACAATTATGCTTTGTCTTGTTTCAAGTACTCGTTGGACGAAATACTTTCTTTACCAGCCAAGTTAAGTGCAGCTGAAGAAAATAGACCCAAACGTAAATTATTGTTTGATAAAGTGGCACGTGAAGGTATTGTATATAATTACAATGGTGATCGTGTTGATAAATATCAAAATACTTTTAGAATTAACGATACTATAGTTTGGCAATTAGAAGAAAATGATGGTGAAGTATGGGGACAAGGAGCCCTTTTTTGGTCTAAGGAAAAAGAACGACCAAGATTGGTATACCGGATATAAATAATGCCTGTATTTTAATCTATACTACCAGTTAAGTAATACAAATATGTGATTTAAATGAAGCCCGATTCATATGAATTGGGTTTTGTTTTTTATATTCAAAAATGATTTAATTCTAGGCTATTTCAGTGGAATATTTAAGGAAAAGTGAGCATTTTTAAGGTTTGATTTTTAAGATTATCAATTACAAAAAAAGTTTTTTTTGAATGTGTTTATTTTATAATTTTTAAAAAACTGGTAGGTACTAGTAGGATTGTTTTGTTTAACTATTTAAATTTGATTTTTTAAATATTACAAATAATTTAATAAAAGAGGTTTTTATTTAAGAGATCAGTTTCTTTTAATTCAATTTTATAAATATTTAAAGCAGGAATATAAATTAACCAATAAACTAGATTAATTAGTAATAAGTAATGAATGATATTTTAATACAAAATACAACCAATTTTTTTTGTGAAAAATTCGGGAATGAACCACAAAAAATTGTGCTTTCGCCAGGAAGAATAAATATTATAGGAGAGCATGTTGATTATAACGACGGTTATGTTTTGCCGGCAGCTATAGACAAAGTTATTTGCTTTGCTTTTGAAAAAAATAATACGAAGAAATCTAAAATTTTCGCGATAGATTTAAATGAAGAATTCGAAGTCGATTTAACTCAACCGATTCTATTAAGCGATGTTGTTTGGACAAATTATATTTTGGGTGTTATTAAACAATTACAAGATAATGGTTTTGCTTTCGAAGGATTCAATTGTGTCTTTAGTAGTAACATTCCTGTTGGATCTGGTTTATCGTCTTCGGCAGCTTTAGAATGTGGGACACTTTTTGGAATCAAAGAACTTTTTGACCTTACAATTAGTAAAGTGGATATTGCATTATTAGGACAAAAAGCCGAACATTGGGTAGGAATCAATTGTGGTATTATGGATCAGTTTTCTAGTGTTCATGGTATTGAAGATAAAGTGATTAAGTTGGATTGTAAAACTTTGGAGTTTGAATATCACAATGCAAATTTTAGTGATTATGCGTTGGTTTTATTTGATAGTAATGTAAAGCATTCATTATTTACATCGGAGTATAATACACGTCGTGAAGAGTGTGAAAAAGGATTATCGATAATTAAAAATCACTTTCCTGAGATAAAAAGTTTCAGAGATTGTACAGAAAATCAGCTATTGAGTATTCAAGATAAAATGGATAAAACCGTTTTTAAAAGAGTGCACTATGTTGTAAAAGAAATAGCACGTGTTACTCAGGCTTGTGAAGCTTTGGATAATGGAAATATTACGGTTTTAGGACAATTACTTTTTGATACACACGATGGGTTATCTAATGAATACGAAGTGAGTTGTGCCGAACTGGATATGCTTGTAGATACTGCCAAAAAAGAAGATGTAATAATAGGTTCTCGATTAATGGGTGGAGGCTTTGGAGGTTGTACTATTAACCTAATTAAAAAAGGTTATGAAAATGAAGTAAAAAATAAGTTTTCGTCTCTTTATTTAGATATATTTGGGATTGAATTAAAATTTTACGATGTAAAAATCGGAAATGGTACATCACTCTATAAACCAAATACTAAATGAGAAATTTTGACATTAACGAAGACCCACACAGGCGTTACAATCCATTAATTAATGAATGGGTATTAGTTTCACCACATCGTGCAAAACGCCCCTGGCAGGGACAAAACGAACTGGTTGTAACAGAACCATTACCCAAATATGACCCAACTTGTTACTTGTGTCCAGAAAACGTGAGAGCAAATGGAATGAAAAATCCTAAATACGAAAGTAGTTTTGTTTTCGAAAATGATTTTGCTGCAATGAAGCAGGATGAAATCATATATGAAGAAGATATTAAATACACTTTTTTTCAGGCAAAACCAGAAAGAGGAATCTCGAGAGTGGTTTGTTTTTCGCCAAGACACGATCTTACATTACCAGAAATGGAAATTGCCGATATTGAGAATATTATCAAAACCTGGCAAAAAGAATATACAGATCTTGGTGCAATCAAATACATAAACCACGTTCAGATATTCGAGAATAAAGGAAGTGTAATGGGATGTAGCAACCCGCATCCGCATGGGCAAATTTGGGCACAATCATCGTTGCCAACTCAAGTTGAAAAAACGCAGAATAACCTAAAAGGATATTTTGATAAATATAAAAGCAATATGCTTCAGGATTATCTTGAAGCCGAATTAAAAAAAGGAGACCGAATAGTGATCGAAAATGATCATTTTGTAGCCTTGGTTCCGTTTTGGGCTATTTGGCCATACGAAACTATGATTATAAGCAAAAGACATTTTGGCAAGATTACCGACTTAACTCCTGAAGAAGCTACAGCTTTCGCTAAAATTTTAAAGCAGTTAACCATTAAGTACGATAATCTTTTCCAAACATCTTTTCCTTACTCGTCTGGAATCCATCAAGCCCCAACAGACGGATATGATCATCCGGAATGGCAATTTCATATGCATTTTTATCCGCCTTTATTACGATCTGCATCTGTTAAGAAATTTATGGTTGGATACGAAATGTTAGGAGAATCGCAACGTGATATTACCCCAGAAAAAAGTGCAGCAATTTTAAGAGAATTACCTGATTTGCATTATAAAATGGCATAATAAATTTTAAGACAAAATCATTCTATATCATGAAAATACTTGTTACCGGAGGTCTTGGTTTTATTGGTTCGCATACTGTTGTGGAGCTGCAATCCAAGGGCTATGAAGTCATAATAATCGATAATCTTTCTAATTCTTCTGAAGAAGTTTTAAACGGAATAGAAGCTATTACAGGGATAAAACCAATTTTCGAAAATTTAGATTTAAGAAATAAATTAGTTGTAAAAGAGTTTTTTAAGAAACATGCAGACATTAATGGTGTTATACATTTTGCTGCTTCCAAAGCTGTTGGAGAAAGTGTTGAAAAACCTTTACTGTACTATGAAAATAACATTAGCAGTTTAATTTATTTACTTGAAGAAATTCTACAATTGCGAGAACCTAATTTTATTTTTAGTTCATCATGTACTGTTTACGGTGAAGCAGATGTAATGCCAATTAATGAAAATACAGCAGTTAAACCTGCACTTTCTCCATACGGAAACACGAAACAAATAGGAGAAGAAATCATTACAGATGTAGCCAAAGTAAGTAATCTAAATGCTATTTTATTACGTTATTTTAATCCGATAGGAGCACATCCATCGGCAGAAATAGGGGAGTTACCTCTTGGAGTTCCTCAAAATTTAGTGCCTTACATTACGCAAACAGGAATTGGACTTAGAAAAGAATTATCGGTGTATGGTAACGATTATAATACTCCCGATGGAACTTGTCTTCGCGATTACATTCATGTAGTCGATTTGGCAAAAGCACATGTTATTGCACTCCAACGATTATTAGATAAAAAGAATGTTGATAAAGTAGAAGTCTTTAATTTAGGAACAGGCGTAGCAAGCTCTGTTTTGGAAGTTATTATAGCCTTCGAAAAATGCAGTGGCTTAAAGTTGCCTTATAAAATAGTTGCAAAAAGAGAAGGAGACGTACCAATGACTTATGCAAATACCGATAAAGCTAATGCTGTTTTAGGATGGAAAACAGAGTCTACTCTAGACGAAGCTATGGCAAGCGCATGGAAATGGGAAAAGAAGATTAGAGGGAAATAATCTCTTGCTATCACAATTAAAATGGAGCTATAATGCTCCATTTTTTTATTCCGAAAAAGAAAAAATCTGTGATTGTATAACGCATGGTATGGAAGAATGCGCAAAAGTAAATCGTAGTTTAGAGAAGCCTTTTGTTTTTAATTGGAATGGATTACATGGAAATAAATAATATAAAAAATTATAAAATGAGAAAACACATTAGAACTTTAAGGCAATCTTTTGCGATAGTATTTTTTATTCTGGCTAGTTATTGTAGCCCGGTTGCGGCACAAGAAATAATCTCTGTAAAGACAAAAAGCAATGCGCTTGTTTTGCAAGTTACCCCTGGAAAAGAGGTTAACACTATTTATCTGGGAGAAAAATTGGCAAATGATTTTGAATATGCCAAAATACAAAGTCAGTTTCGTCAGGGAACGGATTACACAGGGATTTATAATGCTGCATATACACCATCGGGATCCAAGAATTTATTAGAACCAGCCATTGCAGTTACACACAGCGATGGAAATACTTCACTGGACTTGTTATACGTAAATCATAAAACAACTGCAATTGGTACAGGAATATCTCAGACAGAAATAATACTTAAAGATCCCGTATATCCTGTAGAAGTTCATTTGTTTATTCAAGCTTACTATGACACCGATGTTATAGAGCAATGGACAACTATTCAGCACAATGAAAAGGGAAATATTGTTTTAAATAAATACGCTTCGGCAAACTTATACCTTAAAGGATACAGTGATTTTTGGCTTAACCAATATCACGGTGAATGGGCGAAAGAAATGCGTCCTGAGGAATCTAAAATTACTCACGGAATAAAAGTATTAGATTCTAAACTAGGTGCTCGTGCCAATTTATTTCAGCCTTCGGTATTTATGGTTTCTCTGGATAAACCGGCTACCGAAGATGAAGGAAAGGTTTTGTTTGCAGGGTTGGAATGGTCGGGTAATTTTCGCACCGATTTAGAATTAGATCCACTCAATAATCTTCGTATTATTTCGGGCATTAATAATGCAGCTGCAGCTTATACATTGGCTAAAAACGAAGTATTTACAACACCTAAATTTTGGTATACATTATCATCTAAAGGAAAAGGAAATGCAAGTCGTAATTTACACGATTGGTCAAGAAACTATAAAATACTGGATGGTAAAGGAAGCCGTTTGACACTGCTTAATAACTGGGAAGCTACTTACTTTGATTTTGATGAAAACAAACTTAAAGTACTTATTGCAGACAGTAAAAAACTAGGAGTAGATTTATTTTTATTGGATGATGGCTGGTTTGGAAATAACTATCCTCGTAGTAATGATGATGCCGGTTTGGGTGATTGGGATGTAAACAAAAAGAAATTGCCAAACGGAATAGGCACATTGGTTAAAACTGCCAAAGATAATCAGGTAAAATTTGGTATCTGGATTGAGCCTGAAATGGTGAATCCTGCAAGTGATTTGTATAAAAAACATCCGGAATGGGTAATAAAACAATCAGGAAGAGCTGAACATTATTTCCGTAACCAATTGGTTTTGGACTTATCAAATCCAAAAGTTCAGGATTTTGTTTATGGAATAGTTGACAATCTTTTTACCGAAAATCCAGAATTGGCATATATTAAGTGGGATTGTAATGCGGTGATTTATAATGCGTATTCAAGCCAATTAAAAGACAAACAATCTAATTTTTATACCGATTATGTAAATGGACTTTATAAAGTACTGGAACGTATTCGTGTTAAGTATCCTAAGGTGCCTATGATGCTTTGTTCCGGTGGTGGTGGCAGAGTAGATTATGCTGCATTGAAATATTTTACAGAATTCTGGCCAAGTGATAACACCGACCCATTAGAACGTGTTTATATACAATGGGAATACTCGTATTTTTATCCTGCAATTACACTTGCAGCTCACGTAACCGATTGGGGAAAACAACCAATTAAATACCGTACAGATGTTGCTATGATGGGCAGATTAGGTTTTGATATTGTTGTAAAAGACTTAAACGATAAAGACTTGGCTTTTTGTCAGCAAGCCATAAAAAACTATGGCGCATTGAGCCATACAATTTGGCAAGGAACGCAATATCGTTTGCAAAATCCATGGAATAATGATGCTGCATCGGTAATGTATATAAATGAAAATGGTAGTGAAGCGGTAGTGTTTAACTACCTTGTAAACAGTCGTTACGATGCAGGAAGTCATACACCTATAAAGTTAAAAGGATTGCAAACAGGGCAAAATTATAAAGTAGAAGAAATAAATATTTATCCGGAAAAAAAGGCAGCAGTAGAGACTGCAATCTATTCGGGTGATTTTTTAATGCAAATAGGTATTAATCCAAATGTTAATTCTACTAATTCAAGCGTTGTTTTAAAAATCACAAAGGCATAAATATCAATATTCTATATTAATATATGATCAATAATAGCAAAACCCAATTAGCAATAATTGGGTTTTGTTTTTCCTTTTATACTGATCTTTTTTATAGTTTTTGTTTAAATTAGAATTCATTCTTTCCAGGGATATTTTTATGAAAATAAACATATTTTAGCTTTGCGATTTGAAATTTATTATACACATAAAATAGTTTAAAATTGAATAATACTTATTGTTTTAATGTATTATTTTTGAAAAACATGTATTTTTAACATTATTAGTTTTTTAATCCAAATCGACTGGAATTAAAATATTAGTGTGTTTGAGATATCTTTTGTCATTAACTTAACTATAAAATATTTAAAACTACAAATGAAAAAAACGGTACTTATTGTTCTTGTCTTATTGATTCAAAATGTATTTGCTAAAGGAAATTTAACCGAAACGCAAAAATTAGCTGCGACGGCAAAAGTTTGGGGCTTTTTAAAATATTATCATCCCAATGTTGCCGTTGGGAAAATAAATTGGGACAATCAGCTTTTTGATATTTTACCTCAAGTAGAAAAAGCACAGTCTAAAGAAGAATTTTCTGCTGTAATAGAAAAGTGGATTACTTCATTGGGAGAAATACAAACTATAAATATTCCTCAGGATACAAAGAAGATTTATTTTTCTAAAAACCTAAACTTAGAATGGATTGGGAATAAAGATTTATTTGCCAAAAGTCTTTCGAGTAAACTTAAATTTATTGAAGAAAACAGATTCCAAGGAAAACAATTTTATGTTGGTTTACAGTTAACCGATCCAAACGTTGTCCCGCTTGAATTTATTAACGAAGTTAAATATCCTGATTTTAAATGGACCGATAAAAACTTACGTCTTTTGACTTTGTTTCGTTATTGGAATTATATTGAGTATTTCTTTCCGTATAAATACCAAATGGATGAAAAATGGGATGTGGTTTTAAGCGAAATCTTACCAAGATTTATCGCTCCAGAATCTGAGTTAGATTTTCATCTTACTATGCGCGAATTATCTGTGAAACTTGATGATACGCATGCTTCTATTGGAACTGTTAAAATGTTTGAACGTTTTGGGGATAAATTCATTCCTGTAGATGTTAAAATCATTGATGATAAAGCGATTGTTACAGCTTTAAAAAATGATTCTTTAGCAAAAATAAGTGATATAAAAATAGGTGATGTTATTACTAAAGTAAATGGAAAAACGGTATCGGATATTATAAAAGGCAATAAGAAATATGTGGAAGGATCAAATGAATCAGCTGTTTTAAGAAACTTTTATTGGTTGATTTTTAATGGTAATACAGAGACTGTAGAAATTGAATTTATTAGAGAAGGTAAAACATCTGTTAAAAATATATACCGCTATTTGTATAAAAATTTAAAAATATCTTATCCTGATAATGAGAAATCAAAGAATCTGGAAAATAATATTGGTTACATAAATATGGGGGAGATCGGTAAAGAAGATGTTCCGGTTGTTATGGAACAATTTAAGAATGCAAAAGCAATTATTTTTGATTTAAGAAATAACTCTCAAGGAACCAATTACGCAGTTTCTGAATATCTAAATCCTGAACCTAAGGAATTTGTTAAATTTATTGATAATGATTTAAGTTTTCCGGGTCGATTTGTTTGGAGAGAAGAAATTGAGAAATCTGGAAAAACAAACCCTGATTATTATAAAGGCAAAGTTATTTTATTGGTTAATGAAGTAACTCAAAGTCATGGAGAATATACGGCAATGTGTCTTCAAGCGGCTCCTCATGTAACTGTAATAGGAAGCCAAACCGCAGGTGCAGATGGTGGTGTATGTAGATTAGAAATTATAAAAGGGTTTAGAACTCAATTTACAAGTTATGGTATTTTTTATCCAAATAAAAAAGAAACTCAACGTATTGGGATTGTTCCTGATATAGTGATTAAGCCAACAATTAAAGGTATTCAAGATGGAAAAGATGAACCACTGGATAGAGCAATCCTTTTTGTAAATACAGGTAAATAAGTATAGCTTGATCGGAAGGTTAGTAATCCTTGATGAATTTTACCCTATTCTAGGGGTTTAATGACGTTTATAGGGAAAATTAACCTTAAAATTAGATGATATTTGCTCTTGATTTTTCATTTGTCTTATTCCAAGAGGCAAGTAATTTTTTAAATAAGTTCTTTTTCTGAAATAAGGAAGCTTCGGCTTCCTTATTTTGTTTATAGGTATTTTTAGGTTTTTGTATTCATTGGTCGTAAAGAGGCCAAAATTCCTTTTATTTTATTAATTGCAAAATCAATATCATCTTCAGTTGTATATTTTCCTATTGAAAACCTTATTGTAGACTGGGCCGTTTCGCTGGAAATACCCATTGCTTTTAATACATGACTTGTATCTAATGATGCCGAGGAACATGCAGATCCAGAACTTACTGCCAAAAATTTATTTAATGATTTCAATAAACGCTTCCCATCGATATTAAAAAAGGAAATATTTGTAACATGAGGAAGTCTTTTTACATTACCTCCATTTAGTTTAACTTCCCCTAATCCTATTAAAAAATCTTCCAGCTGGTTGCGGAGTGGTACTAATTTTGAATTTGCATTTGATTCTAATTCTTTCATTGCATTCTCGGCTGCTTTGCCAAAACCTACAATTGCAGGAACATTTAGTGTACCACTTCTCATTCCATTTTCATGTCCACCACCCGTTATTTGGGGCATTATATCTGTTTTATGGCCATCTTTTATAAAAACGGCACCAACACCTTTTGGGCCATACATTTTATGTGCAGAAAAAGTTAAAATATCTACTAAACTGTTCTTAACATCAATAGGTACTTTTCCAACAGCTTGTGTTGCATCACACATAAACATTATTTTGTTTTTCTTACATAATTCCCCAATTTCTGCAAAAGGGTGAATTACTCCAGTTTCATTGTTTGCATACATTAGGCAAACCAAAATAGTCTCTTTATTTATAGTTTTTCCCAACTCGTCCAGATTAATCATACCTCTATCATCTACATCCAAAAATGTCACATTTGCACCTATACGCTGCAAATGTTCTAATGTATCCAATGTTGCTTTATGTTCCGTTTTACAAGTAATGAGATGATTACCTTTGGATTTACAAGCTTCATAAACACCTCGAATAGCCAAATTATTTCCTTCTGTAGCACCCGAAGTAAAGATGATTTCGAGTTGATCTGCATTTATTAAATTTGCAACCTGTTTTCGGGCATTATCAACAGCTGTCTTACTATACCATCCCAAATCATAATGTATACTGGCTGCATTACCATACATTTGTGTAAAATAGGGTAACATTTCATTAACCACATCTCTATCACAAGGGGTTGTAGCATTATAGTCCATATAGACTAATTGCGTTTTATTTGCATCCATAATCTATACGTTTAGAGGATGTAATTTTGAGAATGTATTTGCAATAGTGTATTGATTATCTCCATAATCCGTCATAAAAACATTATGGATGTTCACTCTTTCTGTATTAATTACAGTAGGTATATACACATTAACTGCTACCTCAACACCTCTTGTAACCTTATTCATATCCTCACTTTCCGAAAAGTCAATTATTGTTATATCGGAAGCATCATTAAATCTTTTTAAAATTTTATCAGTGATATTACTGTAATGCTGAGCCATAATCGATGGGCATTTTGCAATCCATATAACATCATTTTTTATTTCGGCTAACTGAATAAACTGGTTATCTTGTGCATGATACAGTATTGATAGAACACCATTTTTGTCTTCAATAGTAATAGAATCATGATTCAATTTTATGCTTTTCTTTAAAAATGAAATAGTTTTATTTTTGCAATTTTTTTCATTAGATATGATGATCTTCTCTCTTTTGACAATTAAATATTTATTCAATATTTTTTCAATTTCTTCAGGCAGCGTATCATTGTTTTTAATGGTTTCGCTATGGTTAGTAATCTCACAAGTATTTTCATTACACGAAAGACCTAGATTATCTACTAAGATTCCGATAACAATTTTTATATCACCTTTGTGTTTCACAATTAGATTGTTAGAAATATTAAGAACATGAGTAAGGGAGTTTAATGAAAAATCACTAATCTCATAACGTGGGTCATAATGCCCACCTTCCAAGTAGATTATAGGAGGTGTCATAAATTGATTTTCGGAAATATATTTTTCAATTAACTGGAAAATATTATTCTCTAACAGGTTGAGTTTAAAAAGCTCTAGTTTCATTTTCTATAGGTTTAAGTTATATAAATTTGGGCTATAAATATAATAGTCAGCTGCTATAATTAGCAATGTGTTACCTATTGTAATTGGGATGCTTATTGATCTTATTTTGGCAGTAAAACTGTAGTTTTATTTTATGCCCTATACAGATGTAAAATAGGTTTGAGTAATAATTATAGTCGTGATGGGAGAGAGAGGCTTATAATTGTATTATAACAAAATATATTTAACCCGTTGGGTGTAATTAATCTTAACACATAGAAACATAGATTTTGGTACTCTCAAAAAGCGTTTCACTTATTTAAAACACACAAAGCTAGCTATGTGAGAGAAATATATTTCTTTTTGTGCTCATTTTTACACATAAAATCTATGTTTCTATGTGTTAAATGAAAAATTTGCGAATTATACCCAACGGGTTATATTTATATAATCTTGCTTTAAATTATTTTTCATATACTTATGTACATAAATTAGCAATGGGATTTTAAAAACTTTTATTTTTAATCGTAAATTGTTAAGTATTAATGACTTAGGTGTTATAAAAGTAAGGTATTTTTTGTAGTATTGTTCTCTTGAAATAAATATTTGTTATATTTTTAACAATTGCAAGTTTAAATTAAATTTATTTAACAAGTGTAGTTTTTAGAAAGGATTGAATTATGAAGGCTAGTTGTTGTTTATTATACGTTTATCTAGAGGTAATTATCCTTAATTTATTTAAGGGATTTTAAATTTTTTAATTTGCGGTGAATATTCTACAAAGACTTGTCCCATGTACCTGCATTTTTTGCAATATCAATTAAGTTTTGTCCGCATTCGGTCATCAAACCTTGAGCTATCATTCGTTCTGCTCGTTCTATGTTGGGTTTGCTCCATTTGTATTTTTTAGGGTTTCGAGGTGAAAATGTCAAGTAAAAACTTTCGAAATCACGATTTTTACACAAACTGTCTATCCAGCCAAAGCATAATGCTTCTTCGGTTGCGTCGTTGAGATTTACACTTTGAATTTTGCTTTTTTTGTGAAATAAAATCAACCAGACAGACCGCTCAGTTTGACTATTTTCTTTTAACCAATTTCGCCATTCGGTTCTTGTTATGGCATATATTGCTTGTTTCCCATCTTTAGTTTCCATAATTTTTATTATTTTTATAGTTATTGCTATTTACAAAAGTAAAACAGTGGTATGACAACCGTATGTCAGGAGTTTTATAAATTTAGGCATTGATATATTATAATATATAGTTGCTACAGTATAAGTTCTTTTATTTTATATATTCTATTTTTACTTAGAAACATTAAGGATTGTTTAATAAACAATAAATTTAAGACAATAAATTTTAATATAATAACGAGGTAAACACTCATTAAAATAGGAGAAGTTATGAAAATAGGACTAATAGGATTTGGAAAAACAGGTAAATCGGTAGCTTCGATACTACTGGAGAATAAAAATTTTTGTTTGGAATGGGTGTTAAGACAAAGCACAGTTTTGGAGCACCGATCAGTACCGGAATTTTTTGGCGTACATTCAGATGAGCCTGGTTTAATCTACTCTAGTTCTAAAACAACAATGCAAGAGCTTCTGGAAAAACACCCCGTAGATATTATAATCGATTTTTCTTCCAATTTAGGAATTTATGGTTATGGAGAGGATGCTGCCAAAAAAGAAGTTAAGATAATTTCGGCAATATCTCATTATACAGATAAAGAGCTAAAATTATTAAAGAAATTAGCACTTAAAACGACTGTTTTTTGGTCTCCTAATATTACTTTGGGAGTTAATTATTTACTGTTTGCAGCTAAATTTTTGAAAAAAATAGCCCCTTGGGTTGATATAGAAGTTAATGAAGAACATTTTAAATTAAAGCAAGGAACATCTGGAACAGCTATAAAAATTGCCGAAGCTTTGGATGTTGAAAAAGAGAGCATAAACTCTGTCAGGGCAGGAGGTATTGTGGGTAAACACGAAGTAATATTTGGATTTCCATATCAAACAGTACGACTTATTCATGAATCGATTTCGAGGGAAGCATTTGGAACCGGAGTTATTTTTGTTGCAGAGAACTTAATAGACAAAGAAAAAGGATTGTATAATTTTGAAGATATTTTATCGCCTTACTTTGTAGTTTAATTACCGGATTATAAGTATTAAAAAAGCCCGATTTGTTACGAATCGGGCTTTTTATTAGAATATAAAATGCTTACTATTTAGGAAGTGTTGGTGTTATAATCCTTTTGTTTGGCGTACTTAATGTTTCTACAAAGGCCAAAAGAGATTCGATTTCTTCTTTATTAAGGTTTAGTTTTTTAAGCAAAGGATCCGGTTTTGGTATTAGCGAATCGCGTGCCGTTCCTAAGTGTGTTTTTTGTATTGGTGATGGATTTCCCAAATTATAAAGTTCGACTACATCCAATAAAGAAGGAAAATGACCATGGTGCATCCAGGGTTTAGTATTTACAACTTCACGTAATGTAGGCGTTCTAAATTTTCCTAAATCGCTAATGTTTTTTGTCACATTGTAACGACCAAGATCTTCATTTTTTGTACCATATAGCGTTTGCCCATCATTATGAAATTGATTATCACTAAAATAAGGAGTACTATGGCAATTAATGCATTGCGCTTTGGTCCTAAAAAGATGTAATCCCAGAACTTGCTTATCTGTAAAAGCATTAGATTTTCCGGTTACAAACAGATCAAATTTACTTTTAGGACTATTTATAGAACGCTCAAAAGTTGCGATAGCATATTGTATTCTTTTTAATGATACCGAATCGTTTCCAAATGCAGCTTCAAATAGTGATTTATAGCCTTTAATTTTTGCAATTTTATCAACCGCAATAGTTAGTTTTTCATTCATTTCCAGAGGATCACCAATTGGAAATTGCGCCTGGTCTTCAAGACTCGAAGCGCGTCCATCCCAAAATAATGTTTTGGCATACGCCGAATTTAAAATTGTCATCGAATTTCGTTTTCCCGTTTGACGGTCATGACCAAAAGAACGCGTTAAATTATCGGTCCAGCCTAATTCGGGATTGTGGCAAGAAGCACATGCAATTTGCCCGCTTGAGGATAACCGGGGATCAAAGAATAAGATTTTGCCAAGCATTTCTTTTTCTTTAGAATAGGGATTATATGACGGATAGGGAACATTAGGAAGCACTCCAATATCTTCAAATATATTACGGTCTATTGTTTTATCCAGTCTGGCTTTAGGCCATGACAAAGGATCGCCACTAGAATATAGCTTTCTTAATTCCTGAATGTCGATATAATCAGGTTCTTCGACACTTTTATAAGCCGTTAAACTTATAAGGAATAAAAGAGGGAATACTAGTTTTTTTAACTTCATTTTTATTTTTTTATTTTTCAGTCTCAGTTTTTAATGTTCGGTGTTCAGTTGCAGTGTTCAGTCTCGGTTTACGCTTAAACTATATAGAGTATAATCTATATGTTTAAAAGTTTTTGTAGAGTGACTCGATCATGTGTTAAAAGAATATGGCTAACTTTATGAGTCAAATTTGACAAAGTTTCCCGCAACTATAACTGCAACTGAAAACTGCGACTAAAAACTAAAGATCAACTTCCTTAGGGCAAGATTCGCTTAAGGCTTCTAATTTTGGATACGTTTTATTATTGTACATTCTATATTGGCAAGAAACGGTTCCACCAAAAAGCTCTTCGTTCGTAAGTTTTAATTCAAAAGAAATTTCAAATAAACCGGTACTTATTTCGTTGTAAGTTCCTTCGCCCGAGATATCAATAATATGACCTATTTTATTGGTTCCTGTTGCCGTAATCGTAATGGGCTGCGGAATAACAAGTACACTTCCTTTGGTTTTACTGGTTCCGTTTTCGGGGAAAAACTCCAGAGCCGAAGTGATATTAAATCCCGGTGAACTTGCCGCAGCCGTACTCTCATTGGTAAACCATCTTTTTAGATTAAATGAATTGGTGGTCGAAGTTCCGGAAACTACATTAAATCCTATTTTAAAAGCATCGTGATAGATATCATCATTAGGATTAGTTGTGCCGTTATCACTGTATAAAATGGCATTTTCGGCATCTTTGGTTACTACAACCGGGAATGTGAATGCATTATAAGCCTGCCAGGCACAAGTACCACTTTTATCAAACCAGTTTTCTCCATAGGTAAGGTAATATTTATTGGATAAATCGTAGAATTTAGAAGCTGGATTAGTTTCAATATCTCGAGGAGATTTTATGGGTTTTGCAATTTGTAAAACAGTATTTCCAGTGGCAATATAATTTGGAGTATTTGTTAATGAAATATTGGTTTGATAACGCACATCATCATTCTGGATATCTTCCAGCAACGTTAAATGGTAGGTAATATAACTTCTGTTATCTCCATAATCATCATGTGTCAAAGAATAGTCGAAACCATTTAGAAATTTAAAAATAGAATTATTTTCAATTTCTGACGGAATAAATCCATTGGGGAAATTTACTTTAAAATCGATTTTTTCGCCCACTTCTCCCTTAATTGTAATTTGGTTTATAGGAAATGTATAGGTCGTACTTATTTCGGATAAATTAATAGTAAAAGTATCGTTTACGGCAGCCGAATTTAGATTTCCGATATGAATTTCGGGATCAGAAGTATTTTCTAATTTTAAAGTAATTGTTTGTTTGTCTTCCCATCTTTTATCAAAGGAAAGGAATATCGTATCGGTAAGTTTATTGCCTTGAAACAGTAATTCGCTGGCAGGTGCTACACTAAAGCTATTTACATCTCCGGAAGTTACTGCACTAAAAGTCGCTATAACCGGAGATTTTAAAGTTGAAGAAGTTAGGGCTACAGGTACTTTTAATGTTTTAATCGATTTGTTTTCATAACTATTTGCAGGCAATAAAATAGTGTTTACAGCAGGATATTCGAGCGGTGTATTATTGCTATTTACCAAGACATTAAACCTTATAAAAGGATCAATACTTTTCGAACTTAACTTATAATCATCCTTAGAACAAGATGTAAATAATGTTATAACAATACTTAATATGGATATAATTTTAATACGATTCATTTTGCTTTAAGTTTGAGTTAAGATTGATATTATATAGAGGTATTGGTAATACATATTTAAGCGACGGGTAGGAGAGTCCGCAATTGATCGCTATACAGCCGTCATTACGAGAAATATCTTTTTTGTTTCGGGCAATATCAAAAAACAAATGTCCTTCAAAACAAAGTTCTTTTCTTCGTTCCAGAAATAGAGCTTCTTCAATATTATTAGTATCTGTTAGTAAAGATGCATTGGCTCGTGATCTTATGATATTAATATCATTTTTTGCCTCTTCAGGATTCTTAAGACCTATGGCTGCTTCGGCACGAATTAAATACTGCTCACTTAATCTAAAAGCAACGTAGCCTGGATTTCCTTGGAATTTTTTGGTAAAATAATAATTCAAATCTACTAGTTGCAGATTAACCAAAGTAGATAATGGCTGTTCCAGAAATAATTGTTTTCTTATATCTGCAGTTTCATATAAATCCAATAAATCTTGTGTAGCTACATAATTGCCATAAACAGTTTTGGAGGTATATCCATAAGGTACCGATAACGATCCGCTCACACTTCCTTCTGAACTTTTAGGGATTGAAAACTCTAATAAAATTTCTGAAACAGGAAGATCAGGTTGTTCCCATTGCGAAATATAATTAGCAGAATTTACTAAGCCCACGCCTGAATTTAGAATAACATCATTTGCCATTTCATAGGCATTTTTCCAGTCTTTTTTAGACAAATAAACTCTTGCCAATAAGGCTTTTGCACTTGTTTTATTAAAGTAAGAATAAGCAGGGCCGTTTAAAAGTATCGTATCCGAATAGAGGTTTATGGCTGCCATGATATCATTAACTATATAAGTATAAGTTGTTGCAACTGTTTCCCGAGCCGGATAACGAAGACCTTCATTTATAGAAAGGGTATTGTAAACGATTCCCAAGTGAGATGCATCTGCTGTATATTCATAATTTTGGCTGTATATTTCACTTATCAAAAAGTGTGCGTAGGCTCTTATGGTCAAAGCTTCGGCTTTTATCTGATTCTTTTCGGATTCTGTAGCATCTTTTAACGCATCTGTAAATTCCAAGATAAGATTAGACTGATTTATAATATCATAACTCTCTTTGTAAAATGAAGCAAAATTGGATACGTCCGATTGATCTTCAAAAGAATATAGGTTCGTAATACCCGAAGGAATATCAATTTGTCCCTTTGAGCTGCTAGCCTGTGAAGGTGTGAATTTTAGATTTCCACCCTGTACATCTGCATAAACTGCAAAATTACCACTTCGCACATTGGCTTCAACATCACGGTACACACCATTTAATGCTTGTAGAACACCTTGTTTTGTTTTTAATTGCTCGGTAATCGAAGTTTGCGTACCCGGTTCTTGTTCCAGAAAATCACTGCAGCTTTGTAATAAACAAATCATAATAACAAACAGTGAGATTTTAAATCCTGTTATATTTTTAAAGTATTTCATCTTTTTAAAATTTAGTATTAATTCCACAAGAAATAGTTCTGGCTTGTGGATAAGTGTAGCTAAGTTCTTGGATGCCATTCATTCCCGAAGGGCTTTTTTCTTTGTACCAATAAAGCACATTAGAAACATCTGCAAAAACGGTTAGTGAGTCCAGAAAAGTATTTTTTACAGGGACATTATAACTTAAATTAATGTTGCTTATTTTTATGTAAGATGCATCATAAACGTACTTACTCATGTTTACCAATAAATTATTATTACTAGGTGTAGGTTGGGAAACAATATCTCCTGGATTTCTCCAATAGTCATATGCATTTACAGACATATTTCGGTTTGATGTAGTGCTATATTTTGAAATTATCTGGTCGGAAATTAATTTATCACCACCCCATTGAAAAGCTCCTGTTATCGAAAGAGTGATGCTATTATTAAACGAAAATCTATTGCTAAAACCTCCAAAAGCTTTGGGTTGTTGATCTCCAATTGGTTCCCAGTCGGATACAGAAAACAAACTTTTATAGGTTGCCGAATCATAAATTTGACCATTTTTTTTAATCAGGTCTCTACCAGTTGCAGGGTCAACACCTACCCAGTTTAATCCCCAAATAGTGGTTGTACTGTAACCTATTTTTTGAGCAAGCGCAATATTTGCTTCTGAGTAATCGCTTCCTAAACCTACCAAATCGGTTACTTTATTGTCCACGGTAGAGATATTAAAGGATGTAGTCCATTTAAATTTACCTTTTTGTAACCATTTAATTCTTGTTGTTAATTCAAAACCTTTATTATACATACTTGCAGCATTTAATTGTAAAGTTGCATATCCGGTTTCTGTGGGAATATCTCGACTTGTTATTAAATCGCTTAGATTATCATAGTAATATTCTAATGAAAGTTCTATCGTGTTAAATACATTAAAGTCAACTCCAGCATTAAATTTGGTATTTTTTTCCCAGCTCAAATTTCCATTTGGAGCATCGCTTGCATTAGCGTAAGATTCACCGTTGTATCCGTTTTGTGAAATAGTGTATAACCCTTTTGATCTATAAGAACCAATTCTTGAATTACCTGTAGAACCATAGCTTACTTTTAGTTTTAAGAAGTCAATCCATGAACTTGATTTCAATAAGTCTTCATTACTCATTATCCATGCAAGACCTGCACCGCTATTAAAAGCCACATTTGTATCGTTTCCAAAAACTGAGCTTTCGTCTCTTCTAAAATTCCCTAAGAGAAAATATTTCTTCTTATAATTATAATTGATTTGAGAAAAAAAGGAAACTCTGGAATTATAATTAATATCATCGTGAAAGACTTGTTTTGCTTTTGTTTCATCTGCAGGAGTTAAAATATTATCATCCTGAATAGCATCTTCAATATTATTAATCACATTTGGGTTTACAAAACCTGATGCTGTTGCATAATTAAAATTGGTTTTTTCTTCAGAAAGTTCAAATCCTACAACACCATCAATACCATTATTTTTATTGATTTGTTTATCGAATAACATTTGCCCTTGCCAGTTCCATTTGGTAGAATTTCGTTTATTATAAAGCCTTCTTCCCCAATTAGGATAAGTGATACCACCTAAAGTAAAAGTTCCGTTATTTTGTCCGCTTTCATTCTCGCCCGAAAAGTATCGATCCTGAACTTTATCCTTATAATCCATTCCGAATAAGGTTACGAATTTTATGTTTTTATTCAATTCATATCCTAAATTCAAACTTCCTAAAATCCCATAGGTTTCGGTTTCGTTTTTGTTTTGAGCAATTGCTGCCAATGGATTTCCTCCAGTTGAACCTCCTACTACCCCTAAGTTTGAATAAGTTCCATCTTCATTATATGGAGATAGGGTAGGCAAGTAGGCAAAATCATAATAGATATTCGGAGCATCTTTTTTAATGAAACTTGGATTTAGTGATAAATTTATTTCCCATTTAGATTGTCTGTACCCCAAATTTATTCCCGCATTCATTTGTTTGGTCGTGTTCCCTAATTGTGGTTCATCAATGTTTAAATAGGTTAAATTCGTACGGTACGAGAACTTGGAAGTAGCTCCGGAAACGCTAAAGTTATACTTGTTATAAAGCCCTGTATTATTCAATAAACCAAACCAGTCCGTATCAATTCCATTATATGATACAGGAACATAACCTGAAGAAGTATTTTTTAAATAATCATTTCTAAGCTCCGTATATTGAGCTCCATTTAAATATTTAATTTGATTAATAGCCGATGAAACTCCAAGCTGATTGGAAAAACTGAATTTGGCTTTTCCGAGTTTTCCTTTTTTGGTTGTAATTAATATTACTCCATTGGCACCATCGGCACCATAAATACCTACTGCGGCAGCATCTTTTAGTACTGTAAAACTTTCTATATTGTCTGGGGATATCATCGCCAAAGGATTGGATAAATTTTCTCCACTAACTCCACTTGCATTAAAGAAGTTGTTATCAATACCTGTTTCCTCGGTCATTATTATACCATCAACAATGATAAGGGGTTGTGTTGAAGTTCCAAGAAGTTTACCGCTTAAAGGCATTAAACTTCCCTGTCCGCGAATATTTATTTTAACAGGACCACCAATTCCAGAAGTATTTTCGATTAAAACACCGGCAATTTGCCCTTCGAGCATCTTATCTATGCTTTCCGAAGCTTGCTGTACGGGAATATCCTTGGCATTTATGGTCGATATACTACCTACAATTTCTTCTTTTAGTTTTTTGGTTCCATAAGATGAAGTAATTACAACCTGATTTAACTCATCTGTAAACTCCTCCATATAAAATGTAAACTCACTATTGTTTTCTACTTTTCGGGTTTGTGTTTCCATTCCCAAATGCTGCACTTCTAATACTGTATTTTTAATATTTGAGCCTTTTAACATATATACAAATACGCCATTAAGATCTGTAATTGCACCCATTCCAGTTCCTTTTATTCGAACAGTTGCACCCGAAAGAGGAAATTTGTCTTTGGCACTCAATACAGTTCCTTTTATATATCTTTCGGTTTCTTGTAAAGCAATTTTTTCAGAATTGGGCGTATTGGCAATTAATAAAACCTGTTCTTTTTGGATGTAAAAAGAGATGTTTTTTCCGTTAAATACTTTGGTTAAAACAGTTTCCAGATCGACATTTTCAACACTAATACTTGCCATCTGACCGACATCTATTTTTCGTGCATTATATATTATTCTATAATTACTTTGCTGCTCAATAGTTTTAATAATGTAGCTAAGTGGTTGATCTTTTATATTTAATGTGATTGTTTTGGTTTGAGAATATCCTTCCAAACACGAAAAGAGGATCCCTAAGAAAAGCAGTGTTTTCCTTAAGTTATTGCGTAATGTAAATGTCATTAGGATTAAATTATTGGTTTGTAATTGTTATGGTATTTAGTTTTCTTGAGTACTTAAATGGAGTATCCCGCTTTAATAATTCCAAAATATTTTCGACACTGGATTCTTTGATATTAATTGTACCAGTGAAATTTTGATGTGCCAAATCGGTGTTATCATTTATAATAGTAACATCATAAGCACGTTCAATTATTTTGGTTATTGTTATAAATGGAGTATCCTTAAAGGCAAGTTCTCCCTTAATCCAAGCGGTATAAAAACCAGAATCAACAGTTTGTTTTGAGAATTTTTTGGAATTGTTTTTCCAGATCACTTTTTCATCTGGAGCAAGAATAATATTGTTTGATGGGTTTTCGTTTTCATACATACGGATGCTTCCTTCGATCAAAACGCTATTTAATGTATTATCATCCGGATAGGCAGTTACATTAAATTTTGTTCCAAGTACCTCGATTGCAACTTCGTCTGAATGCACAATAAAGGGATGTTGTTTGTCTTTGGCAACATCAAAGAAAGCTTCACCGGTTAAATACACTTTTCTTTTCCCATTAATCCCAAATTGTTCGGGGTATTTTAATGTGGTTCCGGAATTTAAAGTAACAACGGTTCCATCAGATAGTGTAATTTTATATCTTTTGCCGTAAGGTATTTTAAGTGTATTGTAGTTTACTTTTTCATCGGCTACTTTGCCTTGATATACAATTTCGGCAGCATATTTTCTGGCAATTAAATCACCCTTTGCATTTAGTATATTTCGTTGGTTATCTTTTGTGATATATTCAATGTTTCCATTGCTTAATTCAAGGACAATCTCTTTTGAAGATTGTTTATTTTCGTCTCCAAAAAATATAGATTTCCCTAAGGCAATAAGTACTAGCAGGATTGCAGCATATTTAAAGAAAGTGATTATTTTCTTTTGGACTATTTTCTGGAGTTCTTTAGGTTTATTAGACCAAATATTTCCCGAAAAGGCCGAAATTGCCCAAGCCTGTTTTAAGGTAATAAACTGTTTCTTGTTTTTTTTGGAGGTTTCTATCCATTCAAATACGAGTAGTACTTCTTCTTCGGTAGCTTCGTTGGCTAGATATTTATAAATCAATTCGGATATCATATTCTCTTCTTAGTTTAAACTTGTGCTTTAAGTAAGTACACCTGAGAATTGAAATACCCTATCTTTTATTTTTAATTATTACAAATAAAAATTGCTGCCAGGAAAATATAATCAGATAATTTATTCTTTAAAACCTTCAAAGCCTTTGTCATATGGGCTTCGACAGCTTTTACTGTAATTCCCATTTCTTCGGCTATTTCTGAATTTTTTTTATTTTCAAAACGTTTCTTTATAAAAACTTCTCTTGTTTTTGGAGGAAGTTCATTTATAGATTTATTAATCAGTATTTCTAGTTCTGATAATTCGAGGGTATCAAATTGAAAAGAATTTAGAATTTCAATGTCTAATAATCGCTCTTTTTGATTCAAGAGATCGTTCTTAAATTTATCTTTAACCTTATTGTGTCTTATCATATTTAAACATTTCGATTTGGTAAACGTGTATAGATAAGATTGAATACCATTTGATGATTCAATGTTTTCTCTATTTTGCCATAAATTTATAAATGATTCCTGAGCAATATTCTCAGCTTCATCTGCATCATAAACAAACTGAATGCTAAAAGCTTTTATTTTGGTAAAGTATTTTTCATAAAAATATTTAAACGCTAGTTCGTCTCCCTCCTTAAAGGATTTAAAAATATTTAACTCAAGATTGTTAATAATATTCATGGAAATATAACTCTGTTGCAGAGTGAAACTATTTAATTAAAATGTTTTGGAAAGCATGCAAATATAAAAATATTATTTATACTCAGTCTAAATAATTGAAATATAATTATAAATTTGCAGCAACAAATAGAGAGTAATATCGTTGTATAAATGATTTAACAGTCATTATATGCTTAAAATACCTACTTATAAAATATTAATTATGCTGTTTTTTAAACTTAATTTGTATTTTATTTTATGTTTTTAATGTGTTGATTTTTAATTACATATGGATGTTTTTATGACTTTTTTCAGGAGGTGTTAACCTATTAAAGAAAGTAAAAAAGATTGAATTTTAAATTCAATTCCTATTTTTGTTAACAATACATTAAATTAAAATGAAATTACTCATAGTCGAAGACGAACCCAATCTTTTATCAATTTTACGAAAAGGCTTTGCAGAGAACAACAACGATGTAAGCGTTGCTCTTGACGGGAAAACAGCTTTAGAAATGATTAATAATTATCATTTTGATGTAGTTATTTTGGATATAATGCTTCCGGATGTTAATGGAATAGAAATATGCCGAAGATTGCGTGCAAGTAAAATTTTTGTTCCCATTTTGCTGCTTACAGCTCTAGGAACATCCGAAAATATTATTACAGGATTAAATGCCGGAGCCGATGATTATTTGGTAAAGCCGTTTAAATTCGGTGAATTGGATGCACGTGTAAATGCTTTAAACAGGAGAGCAAGTCAGGAAAACGAGAAAGTCGATACCATAACAATAAGCGATTTAGAAATTAATGGCAAAGCCAAAACGGTTAGAAGAGGAGAACAGTTACTAATATTAACGGCAAAAGAATTTAAATTACTTTATTATCTCGCGAAAAATTCGGGAACTATTGTTTCTCGAGGACAAATTTTGGATAATGTTTGGGATATTAATTTCGACATGAATACAAACGTTGTGGATGTTTATATTACCTATTTAAGAAAAAAAATTGACAAACCATTTGAAACCAAACTCATTCATACCATAAAAGGGTTGGGGTATACTATTAAATCATAAAATGAATATTAGAAAAAAAATCACATTTACTTATATTGCTCTTTCTACTTTTAGCGCGCTGCTATTATGTATTGTTGTGCTATTTTTATTTAAAGCCAATAACCAATACTATTTTTTAAAGCGCCTTGAAGACAGAGCCAAAATTGTTGCATCGATACATTTTCAAAAAGATCCTGAAAAAATAAAATATTACAGTGAACTTAAAAAAAATGGACTTGAAGAACTAATCGAAGAGCAGGAGTTTGTTTTAAAAGTAAATAGTGAAAGTAGTTTTGAATACAATACTAATCTCAATTTGCCAAATGAATTCTATAGCACAATCTTAAAAACAGGTAAGGATTGGTTTGAACAGGATAATAAATATTATCTAGGACAAATATTTGAAGAAAATGGTCAAAAATACATTGTAATTGTTGCTGCAAGAGATAAAAAAGGAAGCACGACTACCGTTTTTATTATAAAAATAATGCTTTTTGGAGGGATGTGCTTTGTAATCCTGGCTTATTTTCTGGGGCGAATTCTTGCAAAGAGAGTTATAAATCCTGTAGCCAGAATTACCAGAGAGGTTAATAGAATTAGTGCTTCTAATCTTCATAACAGATTACCGGAGGTTAAAAACTCGGATGAACTTTCGGATCTTACAGCAACATTTAATGATATGCTGGATCGATTGGAAACATCATTTGAGATACAAACCAATTTTATCAATAATGCATCTCATGAATTAAAAACGCCAATAACAACTATTATTGCCGAGTCGGAGATTATGCTGCTTAAAGAAAGAGATCCTAAGGAATATATAGAATCATTGGAGAATATTTATAATCAGGCTTCGAGATTAGGAAGCTTAACGGAGAGTTTATTAAAGCTTACACAAACAGGTTATGATGGTAAAAAACAAGTTTTGGATATTACCCGAATCGATGAGTTATTGATGACTGTAAAATCGGATCTTGATAAAATTTTCCCTGATAATAAAGTTAGTATTAAACTTAATTTTGCTCCCACGGATTCCAATCTTTTATTAATTCCTTGTAACCGACCTTTATTAGAGTTGGCTATAAATAATATTATTACAAATGGTGTGAAATATTCAGATAATAATGAGGTTTTTGTATCGCTTACAGCAAATGAAGAATCAATTAAAATTGCAATAAACGATATCGGTATTGGTATTCCACCTGAAGATATTCCGCATTTATACGAACCTTTCTTTAGAGGGAAAATTGCGGCAAAATACATTGGTTATGGTTTAGGGCTTCCATTGGCAATGAAAATCATCCGTATGCATGGAGGAGAATTGCAAGTACAATCCGAGCAAAATAAAGGGACTATGGTTACTATAATCTTTAAAAAATGCAACATTAAAAATTCTAATGTTAATTCTTAGGAAATTCTAATTTTATATTAGGGAACTTCTAATGTTGGACTGGTTATTTTGTAGGTATAAATCAAACAATTATACTTATGAAAAATTTTTTAATCCCTACGACTTTAAAAGAAGATACTATTGGTGCTGTAAAATTGGCTATTTATCAAGCCAAAGAAACCGATTGTGAAATTATCCTAATGATGCTTTCGGAAATTCCGGACACTTATTCTACGTCTAATTTTTTAAGAACAATGAGAGTTAGTTTAACTAATACTCAAGAAGAAGTTTTGGAAATATGCAGACATATTGTTGGTAATACGGGCAATTGCAAGATTAAAATTCACAATCAATACGGAATTTCTTCCCCTATTTTTAAGAGAATAATTAATACTTTTTCTGTAAAATTAATTATTCTTCCTCATTCTTATAAGCAAGAAACCAAAAGAATACACGATCATTTAGTGCAGTTGGCAGGAAACCAAAGATGTCCTATTTTACATTTAGGAACAGAGCCTAGCAAAGACGATTTTAATAAAGCATTATATATTGAAAATGCACAACAAAATATCCATGTAAAAGATGTTCAACAGTTTATAAGCGAGAATTTTTCGTTTGAAATAGTTAGTCAAACTAAGAATTTTGATGACAACATCGAAGAATTTGCTCCACATTTAAACGAGGTTATTTCCAAAAATCATATCGATTTACTGGTTCAGACTCGCAAGGCTGAGAAAATTAAATTTAAAAAAACTAAGAACGAGACTATTAATGATTTATTCGGTCTTCCTGTTTTATCACTTTATGAAGAATTAGTTTAATTCTTTATGCAAAAAAGCAAGTTTAATTTAAAGCCAAAATAGATGCTGTTAAAAAAGAGAATTCCAATGAAATATGTTCTTGGGAAAATTAAAGTTGAACTTTTCCTTGTTACTACTTATGCTATATTATTTGAGATTTTCCACCATTATTTCCTTAATATTTCTGTAGATATTCCTATTGCTGTGCCTACTATTATTGGTACAATTATATCATTATTATTAGCGTTTAAATCCAATCAGGCATATGATAGATGGTGGGAAGCAAGGATTATATGGGGATCGATAGTAAATGAGTCCAGAACGCTGGTTCGTCAAGTAATTACATTTTATAAAGACCCGGATTTTTCGGTTCAGGCAAATGATTTCAAAGAAAAATTTGCCAAAAGACAAATCGCATGGTGTTATAGCCTGGGACAATCATTAAGAAATAAAGATGCCATAAAACCTATTAAATCCTTTTTAAGTGAGGAAGAATTGCGCTTTGTTAAAAATCATCAGCATATTCCTAATGCAATTTTAATGTTGCACGCAAGAGATCTTCGAAACGCAAGTCAGGAAGAAAAGTTAAACGTTTTTCAACAAGTAGAGATTGATAATACTTTAACAAGATTGTGTGATGCTATGGGTAAATGTGAGCGAATAAAAAATACTATTTTCCCAACAACTTATAGTATGTATATCAGGTTTACATTGTGTTTATTTATCCTTTTATTGCCTTTTGGATTAAATAGTATGTTAAGCTGGTTTGCGATACCATTAATAATTACAATTGGTGCTGCATTTTTCCTTATCGAAAAAATGGCAATTCATTTGCAAGATCCTTTCGAAAACAGACCAACAGATACTCCTGTTACAGCAATTTCGAACGTAATAGAAAAAAATCTTATGCAAATGATACATGAATATCGTAATGAATTTGCTTTCTTAGAAGATTTAGATGTAAAAACAACTGTAGAAAGAAAAGAAAGTAATGCCTATTTTATTCTGTAATGAGAGATGCATTTTTAATTAGAGGCAATCGTTTTTTTATGTCTCACAACGTATAATGCAAGACGATAAAGTTTTGCATTATATGTTTTTATATTTGGTCTTTCCACCTCCATAAATGCAGGCAGGCATAAGTTCTATAAGGACTCCACGGTTGTGATAAACGAATAATCTCTTGGTTGAATTTTTTCTTATCGGTTTTGTCCAGATTAAATAAAACAGCCATTTTATTGCGTATTATTAAATCATCGGCAGAAAAAACATCTTCGCGACCTAAAGCAAACATGAGTAAATTTTGTGCAGACCATTTGCCAATTCCTTTTATGGAAGTAACCAAATCAATGATTTCCTGATCTGTCATCTCAATAAACTTATCATAATCTAATCCGTGATCGAGATCAAATTGTGCCACGTTTTTTATATAACTTACCTTTGGTTTTGATAAACCAATTGCATGTAATCTTTCATCGGTAGTTTCTATAATTTGCAAAGAATTAGGCTCTAAACCGTCATAAATATCAAGAAAACGTTTTAAAAACACATCACCAACTTTGGCAGATAATTGCTGATTGATAATCGAAGTATATAAAAATTGAGGAAGATTAGTATTCATTTTAAGCTCACGATGTTCGGCATCTATAAGTACTTTTTGGAATGCAGGATCTTTTGAAAGATGAGAGATATATGGATGTGCCATTTTATTATTTTTTAAACGTATTAAATATGTTTTGTAGTTAAGAGTTATTTACCAACCTGGTGAATAGGCCTGAAACGTAAGGCACTCCAGGTTTCGTTAATAGAAACAGCTGTTACGGTTGTAATACCAAATTCTTCACCAGTTACACGAATCGTATCCCTATTTATGTCGGTTTTAATCTTTGAAGTTCCTTTAGGATATGCAAACCATAAAACACTATCAAACTCAATATTTTTTAAATCATCTTTAAGAAAATCTAAATACTCTTTGTTATTATTGATAAATACCAATGTGTTTGTACTCTTTATTTTCTTATCGAGGGTTGTTTTAAAACCAAGTTTTTTTAATTCTTCTTCAATTACAATTGGAGCATTAAGAACAATTGCAGTATCTCTGAATTTCAATTTTTTGACTACATCCAACATAATTTATTCTATTGCTTAGTTTGACTTATGCTAATATATGTATTTATTCTTTTTAACCAGTTGGGTGTAATTCATGAAAATTTCATTTGATATATTTCTACCACAGATTTCAAGAAAGTGCGTTTGGTTCTTTGACAAAGAGTTGCTAACTTAAATTGTCAATAATGGGACGCGGATGAAACGGATTTACAAAAGTAAAGCAGCAGATTAAAAACTGATTTTAAAATAATCAAAAATAAAATCCGTTTAATCCGTGTTTTGGCCTTAGCGAATCCGCATAATCTGCGTTTCTTTGGCAAAGTGTTAGATAGAATTAAAGAATTACAATGAACAGAGATTTTTTTACCACAAAGTAATTGCAAAGCACACAAAGCTTAGCGAACTTAGTGTAAAACTTGGCGTTCTTTGCGGTTAATATTCTGAATAGGAATAAAAGGAAAGGGGAGAGGAGAATCTAAAAATACCCGTATTATTTAAGATTATTTTATATTTGATTTTCTTAACTTTGCAGTATGGATGATCAAATTATTTCTCAGGCTTCGGATTTTAACACCAATGACTTAAAGTTAAAAGGCTTTAAAGTTTATGAGGTAAAAAGCGGTATTAATTCAGTTCCTACTTATAATCGTAGGGACTTTTATAAGATATGTATTAATACAAGTAAAAGTCTTATTCATTATGCCGACAGAGGAATTGAAACCGATGGTACAATATTATTTTTTGGGAATCCACATATTCCGTACTCTTGGGAAATTAAATCGCCATCTCATAATGGATACGCATGTGTTTTTACAGAAGATTTTATAAAAAAACAAGATCGTTCCCAAAGTCTTAATGAATCTCCATTGTTTAAGATTGGGGGAACTCCGATATTTACATTAACAACTGAGCAGGAGGTTTTTATAGCTTCAATGTTTAAAAAAATGCTTTCGGAGCAAGATACCGATTATATATTTAAAGATGATTTAATTCGCAATTACATCAACCTTATTATACATGAGGCACTTAAAATGCAGCCGACAGAAAATTTCTTTAAACATAAAAATGCTTCTTCCAGGATAACATCGCTTTTTATTGAACTTCTGGAAAGACAATTTCCAATCGAGACAAAAAATCAGCCGCTTAAGTTAAAAACACCACAAGATTATGCCCAAAACCTTGCTGTACATGTAAATCACCTTAATCGCTCGGTAAGAGAAATTACAGGAAAATCTACCACAGCACATATTACCGAAAGAATAATAGGAGAAGCAAAAGCATTGTTGCAACATACAGATTGGAGCATTGCCGATATCGGATATTCATTAGGATTCGAATATCCAAGCTACTTTAATAATTACTTTAAAAGGCTTACAGGAACGGTACCTAAAACTTTAAGAGTTTAGATTGTTTGATATTCTTAATTTTTTGTTTGATAATCGTTATATCTGAATGTCTTTGCCAAAGTACATTTGCACAGAAATAATTAGTATTAACCAATATTAGATTGCTTAACTAAATCATCAAGGTTTTAAGACATTGATAACTTCTTCAAATTTAGTTTACAACTGATGTATAAAACAGAACAATTATGAAAACAAACCAAAATCAATTAAACGATACTATTTTTCCAAAAGGAGATGCAGCATCGGCAGACTATTTTACAGGTAGTGCTTGGGTAAAAATGCTTGTTCCGGACGATAGAAGTTTTAATACCGTTATAGGGAATGTAGTTTTTGAACCTGGCGCAAGAAATAACTGGCATACACATCCTGGAGGTCAAATTCTTATTGTTACGCACGGAATAGGTTATTATCAAGAAGAAGGAAAGCCTATTCAGTTACTTAATATAGGTGATGTTGTTACTATTCTACCAAATATTAAGCACTGGCATGGAGCATCTCCAGAAAGCGAATTTACCCATATAGCAATAAGTACCAATACTCAAAATGGTATTGTAGACTGGCTGGAAAGAGTAACTGATGAACAATACAATAGCTTTAAATAATATTAAAGTAAAGGTGTGTTGTTTTATTATTCAATGAATAACTATAAGCAAATATTAAAGGCATAATATTATTTTTTTCTCAATGTTGTGACAAGAAAAATATTTTGTAAATTACTGTCTTTAAGTTTGTTGTGTTTTTGTGTTGAATAAATGTTAAATTAAACTACAATAAAAAACTATTTTTATGTCAACACATTATACTACCATTATAGAAGAAGGGATAGTCCCTAATAAATACACTACTGGTGAAGTTTCTTTTAAAAAACGTACTAGTGATATTCAGCCACGTAATACTGCGATAAAAGAAGTTGCCTTCGAACCTGGTTCGAGAAATAATTGGCATACAAATACGGCTTTGCAATTACTTGTTGCTACAGAAGGTGTAGGATATTTTCAAGAAAGAGGTAATCCTATACGACTAATCTGTAAAGGAGAAGTTCTTACCATTTTACCAGGAGTTGAACACTGGTATGGTGCAACGCCAGATAATCGATTCTCGCATATAGCAATTATTACCGAGATTGATAAAGGTATTGGAACTTGGATGGAACAAGTAACTGATGAAGAATACAATAGCTTTACAAAATAATACTACAGCTTTTTCTTGAACTTATAGCAGATGATATTAAGGATATAGAAATCGCTGCTGCAAAAGTAAAAATAGAAGACTTACGTTACTTTAAGTATTTGTAAAAAGCAGATAAATAAACTATACAAAAAACAATTATAACTATAGATTACTAAAATTATGGAAACAAAAAGCATAAAAGCCTTTGGTACAGTAGCTGCCGATGCGCCATTAAAAACATTAGATATTAAGCGTAGAACTGTAACTGCGCATGACGTTGAGATCGAAATCTTATACTGCGGTATCTGCCATTCCGATTTGCATTCGGCTAGAAATGAATGGCACGGTACAACTTACCCAATAGTTCCGGGACATGAAATTGTGGGTAGAGTGACCAAAGTAGGAGATCATGTAAAGAAATTTAAAGTAGGCGACCTGGCAGGTGTAGGTTGTATGGTCGATTCTTGTAGAGAATGTGAGCATTGTAAAGAAGATTTAGAGCAGTTTTGCGACTCAGGAAGTACACTTACATTTGATTCTCCAGACAAGCATCTTGGTGGTCAAACATTTGGTGGATACTCAGAGAGCGTTGTTGTAGATGAGAATTTTGTACTTCGCATATCCGATAAATTGAATCTTGCAGGTGTTGCTCCTTTACTTTGCGCGGGAATTACAACTTACTCGCCTTTAAAACACTGGAAAGTAGGGCCAGGGCAAAAAGTAGGTATCGTAGGTATTGGTGGTTTAGGACATATGGGAATTAAAATTGCAAAAGCAATGGGTGCTCATGTAGTGGTTTTTACAACTTCATTATCGAAAACGGAAGATGCTAAACGCTTAGGAGCAGATGAAGTAGTATTATCTACCGATCCAGAAGAAATGAAGAAACATGCCAAAAGCCTTCATTTTATTTTAGATTGTGTATCGGCTCAACATGATATCGATGCTTATTTAAATTTACTAAGAGTAGACGGAACTCTTACATTGGTTGGAGCTCCTATGGATCCACTTCCTGTAACGTCATTTAGCCTAATACTTGGCAGAAGAAGTTTCTCGGGTTCTCTTATCGGTGGAATTGCCGAAACTCAAGAAATGCTTGACTTTTGCGCTAAGCACAACATTATTGCCGATATTGAATTAATTGGCGTAAATGATGTAAATAATGCTTACGAAAGACTATTAAAAGGTGATATAAAATATCGTTTTGTAATCGATATGGCTTCTCTTAAAAACTAGCCAATTCCATAAAACATAAAAAGGTGTTCATTATAACGATGAACACCTTTTTTTATATAAGAAAATCAGATTATTTACTAAGTGAAATAGTCCAATTAGCTCCACTATAAATTTTATGTTTTTCTGAGAAACTGCCTTGGTTTACTGCCAATGAAAAGTTTAAAAGGCTATTAAAGTAAACTACATCAGTACCAACTTCTACTTCTCCAAAAGTATGTACTAGTTTTAATTTCCCTTCGTATACTTTTTTAGTTCCATTGAAAATTTGAACCTTAACAAAATCTCCTGCTTTTACATCTAAATTTGCAAAAGTTTTTTTATCGATATTTGTCCATACATTTCCATATTGAATATCCAGAATCGGAATTCCACCTTTGATAATTCCTTTTTCGAAAACTGGTTTTTGGTATTCAATTTTTACAACTTCATTTGGCAATTTTGGTCCTACCTGCTCAAATGTAATTGTTTTTGATGCTAAACGTGCTCCTGTAAATGCATATACATCACGTCCATGAAACGTATAAGATTCATTTGAATTCTGACGACGATTTTTTACTTCATCAATTTCACGGATTTCCTGAATTCCTAATTGTTCTGCAATTAAAGTTAAAGTTCCATTATCGGGAGTTACAAAATAATGACCCGATTTTGTCAATAAAACAACAGAATGTCTGGCTGTTCCAACTCCTGGATCACAAACTGAAACAAACACTGTTCCTGCTGGATAATATTGTGCCGTTTGTGATAGACGATAAGCAGCTTCCCAAATATTAAAGGCTGGAATTTCATGCGTTACATCGAATATTTTAAGATCGGTTGACACTCCAATTGCAACTCCTTTCATAGCAGATACTGCTCCATCTTTCAAACCAAAATCTGATTGAAAAACCAATACATTATTTTGTGAAAAACTATTAAAAGTTACTGCACACAAAAAAAGTAATAATCTTAATTTCATTTTTTTTCTCTTTTTAAAATTTAAGCAAAGATATTTTATTAAACTCATAAATAAACTCTTCTTCTCATAAAAAATAGGGTTTTATAAATCGATTTTGATTTTTTACAATTACATTTGCATTTTATTATTTAATTCTATATAAATAGTAGACAAATACCTTTTCTTTTGCCTATTTATGTAAATTAATTACCATTATATTATATCCAAAACCAAATTTATTTATGAGAAAAAAATTAAAAATTGTCATAACCGCAATTCTCACTTTATCGAGTACTTTGTTTTTTGCACAAAGCCATGAGATTAACGGAACCATTACAAATGAAAGTGGAAATCCTTTAGAGTTTGCAACGATCCTTATTAAAGGAACTAAAACCAGTGTTACAAGTGATGCTTTAGGAAAATTTAAAGTAACTTCTGCTGCGATTGCTCCGGTACTTATCATTACACAGTTTGGTTATGATACGAAAGAAGTTGTTGCAAAAGACCATATTATCATAATTCAGCTTGTTCAGGAAAATAATAATCTTGACGAAATTGTCGTGGTAGGAAGTAGAAACCCTAAGAAAAGCAAGCTTGAAACTGCAGTTCCTGTTGACGTTGTGAATTTAGCAAAAATTAGAAACATAACTCCGCAAACTTCAACAAATGATATATTGACTTACTTGATTCCATCTTTTAATTCAAGCCGCCAATCTTCATCTGATGGTACAGAACACATTGACCCTGCTTCATTAAGAGGTTTAGGCCCAGATCAGGTTTTGGTTTTAATTAATGGAAAAAGAAGGCACACAACTTCCTTAGTAAATTACCAAAATACAGTTGGAAACGGTTCTGTCGGAACAGATTTAAGCGCAATTCCGGCTTCGGCGATTAAGCGTATTGAAGTTTTGCGTGATGGTGCAGCGGCACAATATGGTTCTGATGCAATTGCGGGTGTAATCAATTTAGTTTTAAAAGATAATGTTGGTTTTGATGCCAATGTAACTTATGGCGGCACATCAAGAAATGATGGACAAACCACAAATTTGAATTTGAATTACGGAGCTAAAATTGGAAATAAAGGCGGTTTCATCAACTTAACGGCTGAATTTAACAATCGTGAGAAAACAAATCGTTCCCAAAACAATAACCTTATCATTTTTGATCAAACGTCTATAGGTAATGGTAACGGTACACTTTCTTATGATTTTGCTAATGATCCTGCTCAATCTCGTCAATTTGATGATAATTTATTGGCACAAAAGGGATTGAATCGTGACGATTTTAATTTTCAAATTGGAGATGCTAAAATCAAAAATATTCAAGGTTTCTTTAATGCATCAATTCCATTAAATGATCAAATCGAGTTTTATGCATCAGGTGGTATAAGTCATAGAAATGGAACTGGCTACGGATTTAGACGTTTGCCAAGTGAAACAGAAAATGTTGTATTCTCGATTTTTCCTTTGGGATTCCAACCTGAATTAAACTCCGTTGTAACGGATCTTTCTTCTTCTGTAGGTTTCAAATTTAAGTTTGGCGAATGGAAATTAGATTTAAGCAATACTATTGGGGAAAACAAATTTGTATATGATGTTTCCAATACCAATAACGTTTCGTTAGGCGATAATAGTCCAACAGATTTTAAAGCTGGAAATCACTCTTTCTTGCAAAGCACTGCAAATTTAGATGTTACCAGATTATATAAAGAAGTTTTTAATGGTTTAAATGTTGCTTTTGGAGGTGAATATCGTTTCGAAAAGTATAAAATCGTTGCTGGCGAAGAAGATTCTTATATCAATGGAGGAGCACAATCATTTCCTGGATTTTCTCCTTTAAATGCTGTAAATGAAAACAGAAAGAGTGTAGGGGTTTATGCAGATGTTGAAGCAGACGTTACGGAGAAACTATTAATAGGAGTTGCTGGTCGCTATGAAGATTTTACTGATTTTGGAAATACCTTAAACGGAAAATTATCTGCGAGATATAAAATTTTGGATAATCTTTTTATTCGTGGAGCTATAAGTACAGGATTTAGAGCACCATCATTACACCAACAATATTTTAATAATATCGCTACCGATATTGTAGATGGACAAATCTTAAATTCGGGTATTTTTAGAAACGATAGTGATGTTGCTAAAGAACTTGGGATTCCGAAATTAAAAGAAGAAACTTCTAGAAATTATAGCTTTGGAGTTGTTTTTTCTCCAACAAAGAAATTACATATTACTGCCGACTATTACCATATTAGAATTGATAACAGGATTATCTTAACCGGAAATTTAGGGAATGATGCATATGGAGATCCTGTTCCGGCACTTCGTGATTTGTTTGCTAATTATGGAGCTCAAACAGGGCGTTTCTTTACCAATGCAATCAATACAACTACCAACGGACTTGACTTAGTAATTGATTATGATATGAATGTAGGTGAAGGAAAATTGAATCTTTCGTTGTTGTACAACTATAATAATAATAAAGTTGATGATAAATTAAATAATATTCCAGCTTTATTTATTGGTCAGGAAGATGTGTATTACGGTCCTCAGGAGAGAAGTTTAATTGAGTCAAACACGCCAAAACACAAAGGAACTTTTGCAGTAAATTACAGTTTAAGCAAATGGAATTTCTTATTGAGAAACACCTATTTTGGAGAAGTTATTCGTGACGGATTCCCTTTTGGTGGTATTCAGAAACATAATGGAAAAGTAGTAACAGATTTAACTGTTGCTTACAAGATAACTCCAAAAATTCAGATTGCTTTAGGAGCCAACAATTTATTTGATGTTTTCCCAGATAGACAAATTTATGAAAATAGTTACTTTGGAGTATTTAAATATGCACCGGTACAAATGGGTACAACAGGAGCTTACTATTTTGGTAGAATGAGTTTTAGTTTGTAGTTTATTTAATCGCAAAGAGATTTAACCACAAAGGGAGCTAAGTTTAGGTTTAGGCAAAGTTCGCGAAGTTTTTTAAGCTTAGTCCAGTAAAAATTAGTAAAAATTAGTGCAATTCGTGGCTGACTTTTTGCAATCCTTTTAAATCTGTGGCATAGAATTAACCGAAAAGTTCGCTAAGCTTTCGTTCCTTGGTTTATATAAAAGAACCGCCTAATTTTTAGGCGGTTCTTTATTTTTTATCTACTCTCTAATCTAGTTTAATACAATCAAAACTTAGAGTATTAACTAGTTCTATGATTTTACCGGGTTCAATTTCATTGGCTTCGATTCGGAGTATTTTATCACAATCTTCCAAATCAAAATTAACTTTATGATCAGGGAAATATTCTAAAACATTCTTTATAATAATATTGGTGTCGATTTGGTTTTGAACATTGGTTTTAAAAATTTCAATCATGATTTTTTTTATTGGTCCATTATCAGTTTTAGAATAATGAAAATGGATAATTTTTATTTCTCTAGAAAGGATTATAAGATATTCCAAATCTAAAATAGGCTTGGGCATCTTGTTTATTATCATAAATGTATTTATCTGTTCTTTCTCCTCTTTCGGTAATACGTGTACTTACAACATTGTTTATACCTGCTTTAAAAGTGCTTATTATTTTTTTATCCAAGCGATATTCATAGGTTACTCCAGATTGTAACGAAAGAGAATTTAGTTCGTAGATTCCGTTTAATTGTGACGTTTTTAGATTTAAGTAAAAATTTTCGGTAAAGAGTTCTGTCCCAATCGAAATACGACCATTTTCAAGTAATTCTCTCCTTAAAAGAATACTTTTTGGAATAATCACATCAATATCCCATTTAGAATCTTGAAAACGATGGTTATAAGTAAATAAAGGCGCAATAGGAACTATTGACGAAGGATCGATCATTCCCAAAAGTCCAATAGTTATAGTCGTATTAGCCGTTCTCTTTAGTACTAAACTAGCTGTACCAAAGCCTTTTATGCGCTGTACATTTTCCTGATTCCCATCTACACTAACTGTTGCATTATAAATGACTGGTTTATTAAAAAGCGTCGTTATATATGTTGCAGTTACTGCTGCTGCGAGATAATGAAAATCTTGGGTAGGTCTTGGAGGTGTTAAATTTTCATTTGCATCATAAATAGGACCAAATCCAAAAGATTCATATTTATAGCGAAATGAACCTGTTAAGGCAAATCGTTGCGATTGAGACTTGTAAATAGGTAGGTTGACTGCAAGTTTTAATCTGTTATGGTTTTCAAATCTTCCTCTTTCCAGGTCTTCGCCAAAGAGTTTAGAACTATAATTTGCAGGTCCTAATTGTTCATACTGTAAATCGAATGTACGCGTGCTTGGGAATTTATCGGTAACTATTTTACCAAAAGTGTTTATCGGTGTTCCTTTTTCCTGCGAAAAACAAGTAAACGCACTTAACAGAAGTAAGAAAAGTAAAATTTGTAATTTCATGAGTTCTTGGTATGAAAAGTATTAAAGCCATGTTACAGACCAGATAAAAAACGAAAGCAAATGTAATTGGTAGCGTCCTATTATAATAGAACAATTATATTAATGGCGTATGATTTATACCAATGGCGTTTGTATAATTTTAGCATTATAAAAGCTTATAAATTAAATATTAAGCTAATTTTGCATTCATGAAATTTTTTAAAATTTATCAAAATTTTTTTCTTAGAAACCTTATCATAAATGTTCTTGTTATAGGAATTATTTTTGCATGTGTGTATGATGAGTTTGATGGAGAGAAACTAGGTTGGTCTTATCTTTTTAAGAAAATATGCTTGGGTTATATACCGATGTATTTTGGCGTATTATGTAGTAATATCTTTTTGATTAAGATGTTCTTTTTTCAGAAGAAGTATAAAGCCTTTACGGTTTTTTTTATTATCTATTGGGTTTGTTTTTATTTTTTTGTATCCTGGTATTTTTTATATACAGATTTAGGCAGACTTAAAACATTATCTGTATTTTCATTGGTTTGTAATGGTACAGGAATTTATTTTCTGCATTTATGGATTGTCGATAAAATTTCTCAGAGCAGTAAGGATATTATTAATTACGAATCGGAACTTTCTTTTCTTAAACAGCAATTGAACCCACATTTTTTGCTTAATGCAATGAATAATCTTTATGGAGAATCGCTAGTTGCGCCAGAAAGGCTTCCGGATAGAATATTAAATCTTTCGGATATGCTTCGGTATCAAATAGAAGCAACAAAGAAAGATTTTGTGTTACTTATTGAGGAAGTTGAGTTTATTAAAAAGTATGTGGAGTATTATACCTTTAGAAATGAACGACTTTCGATTACTCAAAATTACGAAGGCGATTTTGAAGGGATTGAGATATCACCATTGTTTTTCTTGCCATTGGTAGAAAATGCCATTAAATTTTCTGGAGAAACAATAGCACCTTTTGTTATTTTGGATGTAATTGTAAAGGGGCAAAATTTGTCTTTTTCGATAAAGAATAATTTTTTAGCCTCTGGTTCCCGACTTTTAAGTACAGGAATCGGGATTGATAATCTTAAAAGACGTCTTGAGGTTTATGGATTAAAACATGAACTTGTATATCATAAAAAGGATGATTTATTTAGCGTAAAATTAAACATATGGGATTTACCTACCGCTGCCTTATAATAGATGATGAGACGCCAGCACATAAAGCTTTGGCCTCTCATATTGCAAAATTTGATGATTTAGAACATTCCGCAAGTGCATTTAGTGGGAGGGAAGCACTTAAAATGCTCAATGAAAATACGTATGACATTATTTTTCTTGATATTAATATGCCGGTTATATCAGGAGTAGAGCTTATGGAATTACAGCCCAATCGTCCGGTAACTATTGTAACAACAGCTTATTCGGATTTTGCGCTTTCAGCCTATGAAAACGATGCGATTGACTATTTACTTAAGCCAATTTCTATTGAGAAATTTGAAAAAGCAATTCTAAAAGCTAAGGCATATTTTCTAGGCAAAACCTTAAAAAAAGAAAATAATACCAAAGAAAAAGTATTGTCTTATCGTGTAAACGGGCGAATGACAGAGTTACTTTTAAAAGATATCATTTATATAGAAAGTTTAGGAAATTATATGAAAGTCTATAGCAATAAATTAGATATGCCTATTGTAATATATGGCTCACTTTCTAGTATTGCTACAGAAATTGTTAGTACAAACTTTATTCAGGTACATCGCTCATTTATCGTAAATATAGAAGAAATTAAAACGCTAACTTCAAAAACATTGACTATGACTAATGGCGAGATTTTACCTGTAGGAAGAAAATACCAAATTTTACTTGATAACCTGAATTTGTAAATTCTAATAAAAATCAAGCTATTTCCATTATTCATAATCATTTTTTAATTACGGAAAGATTAGATAATTTACAGATAAAATTTTTCGAATGCAAATGTTGGTTTATGCATTAGTATTTCGTTTTGACCTGTTTCAAGTTGTGCTTCTGTTGCGTAAACAATCATTTTTTGTTCGTAATCGTTTATAGCAGCTTCGATGGTTTCAAATTCTCCATTAGTGAGATTCTCGGATAAAATTAATGCGTCCAATAGTCCGATATTTGCACCCTGACCAGCAAAAGGAGGCATTATATGTGCAGCATCTCCAATGAGTGTTATAGGTAAGGGGCGGTTGTTTTTCCAAGGTTTATCCATTGGAATTTTTCTCGTTGGCCATATTATAAAAGAGGATGTTGACAGGAACAATTGCTTGTAGCATTCATGCCAATGGGAGTATTTATTTGAAAGAAACGTGATAATACTGTCTTTATCCTTAAAGTTTAATTCCGTTTTATCTCCTGCTTGGAATTCTTCCGGCATTTTAAAAATTACATTGTAGCTCAATATATTACCATTCTTGGGGTTTGCCACTAGTGAGTTGCCTTCTGCGGCAATCATTAGTATGTTATCGTTGCACAATTGGAAGAACTCATTACATGATATTTTCGGCTCCAATACATCACCTTGTATAATAAGAGTTCCAGTATATTCTATTTCTGCATCTGTAATATACTTTCTTGCTTTAGACATTCCGCCATTGGCACCAATAACAAAATCTGCAGTTTCGTTTATTCCATTTTCAAATTGTAAAAGCCATTTCCCATTGATTTCTTCAAGATTAGTAAATTTTCTATCCCAAACTACAGTATCTGTAGTTAAGCTGTCAAGTAATAGTTGTCTTAAATCGTTTCGGTTTATCTCGGGGTTATTATACTGGTCTTCGGTAGTAGGTTTTTTAGAGAATACCACTTTACCTTGCTCGTTGGCAACAGTTCTTCCCATTGGTGTAGCCATAGCATAATAACGCTCCAGTAATCCTGTCTTTTTCATGGCTTCTTGTCCTGTACCTTTATGTAGGTCTAGCGTACCGCCAGAAATCCTTGTTTGTGAATCTTTGTCCCTTTCATAAACAGTTACATCTATTCCGTTTTGTTGAAGTAATTTTGCCATTGTGAGACCAACAGGTCCTGCACCTACGATTGCTATTTTTTTATTTTTAAGTAACATAATTTTGCATTGTTTAATAATGAAATACAAAATTCAGGAATATTGCTGCGCTAGGCTTGTATAAATACGACAAAATCGTTGGTTCGATTTTGTTTTTTTGCCTTTCGAGCAAAAGCTGCCGGGGTAGTCCCGCTGTAGCGTTTAAATTCTCTGCTTAGGTGGGATTGATCTGTATAACCCAGTTCATGAGCTAGGCTTGCAATACTGGAATTGGGATAAAGCCATAAGTGGTTTCGTACCTGCTCGAAGCGCATTAATCCAGATACATCTTTAACGCTATAGCCAGAAGATTGCTTAAAATTTCTTTCTAAGGTGCGAACGGTTGCATGAGCCGCTGCGGCTACTTGGTTTACTGGCATAGTACCATTTGTTTCCCTCATGGCAACTCCTGCTTTGGATAACTTATTATCAATCGTAATAGGTGATTCCGGATTTAGGAAATATTCTTTTACGTAAGTGATTGCATCATCTATTTTGCCTGCATGAATATACGCACCCAACGTGGATTGAAGTTGAGCGATAGGATGCTGAAATACGTGCACTTCATCTTTTCCAGAGGGAAGTCCGAGTAAATCGAATACTGTCCAAGGAAAGCATCTGATACCAATGATTTCTAAACAGTTTTTGGCACTTAAAATAACAGGCTGATTGAGTAGTCCCATTATAAATGGTGAGGGCAAAGGTTGTAAATCTCCGTTAAAAGAAATGCTGCAGGTACTTCCGAAAAGAAAAATAATTTCGGCATAACCATCAGGTACAACTTCAAAACTTGATTCTTGTTCGCCAAAATCTCTTTTGGTATACCAAAAACATTTAATGCTATTCTGTAGAGTCGGTGAAGGTTCAAATTCCAGATGCTGCATTTTTGAAGATAACATATTGGGAGTGTATTGGATATGTTATTCAAAACTACGAAATTATTTCAATCCAGTTTATGGTTAATTTAAATCTAGTTGCCCAATGATTAAACTATTTGTTTTATGTTAAAAATGGATTTTAATGTAGCTGATTATTATTTCTAAATTAATTCTATTCGACGGTCATACTCAGACTTAAAATAATGACTACATTTATTGTAAGATAAATTTGCAAATTTGATAAGATACGATAGAGAAGTAGCTTATATTGATATAAAAAAGAAAGTTTATTTACGTAAACTATATGTTTAAGTTAAATGATTAAAATAAATAATTATCAGATAGTTAAAGGTAAATTTTTATTTTGTATATATATTATAATTGCAAACAGATAATATTATTAATTAACACTTTATACTTATGAGAATTTTAAAATCGGTCGTAATTTTTTTCTATGTTTTACTTACTTTTTCACAAAGTAAGGCACAAAATTTAAAACCTGGATTTGATAAAGCAGAGTATAGAGAGCTAATTTATATAGCTACAAGATCAACGGAATCCCCAGAGAAGGCAAAATCTATTCCGCTACCGGAACATTCAAGACTAGTATATAAAAGTAAACCAATGGGATTGGATAACCAATGGGAATTATGGCTAAAAGATGGGAATACGGCAGTATTATGTACAAGAGGAACTACCGAAAAAGGCGAAAGCTGGCTCGCTAATCTTTATGCTGCGATGACGCCAGCGAAAGGGGAATTAAAAATCACTAACTCAGATATTTTTCAATACGAATTATCTTCAGATAAAAATGCTGCAGTTCACACGGGGTATCTTTTAAGCACAGCATTTATTTCCAGAGATATGCTTCCTAAGATTGATTCTTGTTATAAGGCTGGAATTAAGAATTTTATAATCATGGGACATAGTCAGGGTGGGGGAATAAGTTATTTACTTACGGCTCATTTTTATAATTTACAAAGCAAAGGAGTCCTTCCAGCCGATATTCGTTTTAAAACCTATTGTAGTGCAGCTCCTAAACCCGGAAATTTATACTTCGCTTATGATTATGAGCGTAAAACGCAAAATGGTTGGGCGTTTAACGTTGTAAGCGCTGTAGATTGGGTTCCTCAAACTCCTTTTTCGGTAGAGACACCAGAGGATTTACCAAGAGTAAGTCCAATTCCGTTGGTAGAAGAAACAATAAAGAATCAACCTTTGTTTAAAAGAATGTTTTTAAACATGGTATATGGAAAATTAACCAGTCCATCCCAAAAGACCGTTAATACATATCAAAGGTTACTAGGGAAAGAAATGGGCAAAAGAGTAAAAAAACTCCTGCCTGAGTTTGTACCTCCATCATTTTATAATAGCAATAATTATGTGCGTACAGGGAACACGATTGTTCTTTATCCCAATCCCAATGATAAGATTTATTATGAAAAATTCCCTAATGACAGCAAGGATTTAATGATACACCATTCTTTTCCTCCTTACTTGTATTTACTTAATCAGCTTGAATATTAGTCTGTTTTATGAAGATTATTTATCAATTAAAAAATACTGGTTGCTTTTTTTGTTTGGCGGAATGTTTTTATTACTGCAAGGTTATATAACATATTACATAATTAAATCTTGTGTAGTTGCGGCCAAAATTTTTTTGCGATAGATAGCGCTAATTCATAATCTGCATTTATAATATACCTGAAATTCATAAAAACCTCGCATATTTTCGAGGTTTTTTATGGATTTACGAATCCAAAAGTTTCATTTATAATATTATGACCACCAATCTAATTTCTTGGTAAAAAACAATAAAAAAGTAGCATAGAATTGAGCTATAGATTGTAATATGAGAGTAATAGCATTAATAGGGTGATAGCTGAACTCTTCTTTTATAAATTGTGGTAGGGAATTAAAACCGATAAGAATCGAAGACAATAAAAGAAATTTAACCCACGAGATTTCAAACCTCACAAGTAATCCGAATACTAGAATGAATAGAATAATAATCACACTAGTTATTATTGCCGATCTTGATGAAAGCACATCTGGTGAAAGTAGGAGATTAATGAAACCAATACATGCCGATAGAAAAAGTAAATTTGACGATTTAATGTAATTCGGGTTTTGGGTAATTCTCATTTAAATTTTATCAAGTGATTATAATAGAAAATAACATATAAATGTAGTAAAAAATCGAAATGCAAAACAATTGATTATGAGTTTTAAAGATACTGAGGTGCTAAGGTTCTAAGAAACTGAGACTGTCATTGAAACTGAAAACTTTTCCTACCTCAGATTAAGATAATTAAATAGATTTTTTATTGAGAGTAAATACTATATTCTTGAAGCTACCAGTAAAAACTACCACTGAATACTGAAACCGTTACTAAACACTAATCTGATACGCACATCTTCTTTCGCCGGAAACAATATGACTCACACGATTTATGATAACATCTTTCCCCAATACGGAGCGGAATGTATTTAATTCGGAAGAACAAAAACCTTGACAAATTGTTGCAGCAGCACAAATAGGACAGTGATTTTCGACAAAAAGATACCCCTCATCATTCTTAGCGTATTCCGCCATATAACCTTCTCTTGTTCTTATTTCGACAAGTTTTTCTATTTTTTGTTCCAAATCATTAATAGTATCAATTTCTTCATGATACTTCTTTTTTCCAGATTCTTCATATACATCAATAACCGCTTGCATAGTATCTCCACCCATTGCATTTATAATATTAATCAGCTTTAGTGTTAATTCGGCATGCGTATCAGGAAACTTCGAACTTCCATTCGCCGTAAGGCTAAAAGTTTTTTGCGGTCTACCCACACCTTTAGACTCTTCTTGAGGATGAATAAAATCTTCTTCAACAAGTTTAAGTAGTTGTTGTCTAACGCCTTCCTTTGTTATCTTTAGTTCATGCGCAATCTCGAGAGCCGTAAGTGGACCTCGCATTTTGAGCAACATTAAAATCTTATTTGTAGTCATAAATTAATAAAACAAGTATTTAGTTGTTTTATTATGCAAAATTATTAATTTTGCATAACTTATCAAAGCTGATTGGAAGATATTATTACCCTAATTACAATCAACATTGAGAGTTACAGGATTTATTAATGCAATACTATAGATTATGTTATTAGAATTACATTCACCACCCATTAGTTCATATGATATGATTGATTTACCAGTATATATAGTTCCTTACTGGAATGTGTTAATGAAAATCTACAAATAGAACATATCCTCCACGATAGATTTTAGAAATCTCAAAAACCTTTAATTCAAATTAAAGCGGTTTTACAACGTACTCAACAAGCTAGAATAATATCTAAAGTTGGGCGGGGGATACCTATGTCCAAAAATTAGCAAAACTCAAAAATTAAAACACAATAAATAACCCAATTTTTTAATAATCATGATATGGAAATAATAAATAAAATAGATGCTTCAGGTATACAAACCTTCGATTTACGGTCGTATAAACCCATCGAAAATGATTTTATAGTATTTGATATAGTACCATTTCTTATAGAAGATTTTATGTTGCAAGAAAAAACATTCCGACTAGAAATGGCCAATATCGATTGGACACAATTTGAAGGAAAAGAAGTAGTAATCAATTGTTCCAATGATGCCATAGTTCCGCTTTGGGCTTACGTATTAATCAGTTCATTACTAGCTCCACATACCTCCATAGTAGCGTATTCAACAACAGGAAATCATGAAGGAGTTTTATGGATGGAGAGAATAAGAAAAATAGAATTTTCGGCTTTTATCAATCAAAAAGTAGTGCTTAAAGCGAATTCATCTATTCCCGAAGAAATTCTAGTATTGGCTACAAGCCAATTAATAAAATATGTACAAACCTTAATGTGGGGAGAAGCAGGTTCTCCTTTAATGATTTACAAAAGAAAATAAACGATATAATGAAAAAAATAATAGCAATCCTGTTTATAGGAACACTTTTGATAATTTCATGTAATACCAAAGACACAGCACAAGCAGAAAGCCCGACAGCATATCCTACGCTTATGCTAAAGGTACAAAAAGCAGATGTTTCGGTAGAATATCCAACAACATTAGAAGGAGAACAAACAGTAGAAATACGCTCCAAAGTAGATGGATATATTGAGCAGGTTTTTGTAGAAGAAGGTTCGGTCGTGGCCAAAGGACAATCTTTATTTAAAATAGACGCCAATAGTTATTTACAAGAAGTAAACAACAAGAAAGCAGCAGTTCTGACAGCCGAAGCAAGTCTGGAAACAGCCGTTATTCAAACAAAAAGAACAGCAGCATTGGCAGAAAAAAAGATTATAAACAATTATGAATTAACATCCGCCAAGAATATAGAAAGAGTAAAAAGAGCCGAATTAAGTCAGGCAAATGCCGATTTATCTGCCGCTAAATCGAAGCTTGCTTTTACCAATATTGTAAGCCCGATAAATGGAGTAGTAGGAAGCTTGCCGTATAAAATAGGAAGTTTAGTGAGCAGTTCGGTACCAGATCCTTTAACTACGGTTGCCAATACCAAACATATATTTGCTTATTTCTCATTGAGTCAGCAACAATTAAATTCTTTTTTGAGTCAATATTCAGGCAATCAATTAAAGGATAAATTCAAGAATATGCCGGAAGTTTCATTAGTAACCGCCGATGGTGAAACCTATCCATTAAAAGGAAAAATTCAAACTTTAAGTGGTGTATTGAATGCAAGTACAGGTTCGGCTAATTTTAAAGCCGTTTTTCCAAATCCAGATGGTAAATTATGGAGCGGAGCAAGCGCCACGATTGTTATTCCAACACAATTTGAAGAAGCGATTTTGGTTCCCAAAAAGACCGTATTTGAATTACAGGGACGCCTTTTTGTCTTTACAGTAGATGCGCAAAATATAGTACATAATACCGAGATAAAAGTAAGAAATACAGCAACCGAGAAAGAGTATGTTGTAACCGAAGGAGTAAAATCAGGAGATACTATTGTTACAGATGGAATAGGAAATTTAAAGGATGGTGTGAAAATCGCACCAATAATTTCTACATCAAAAAAATAAAAAGATATGTTCAGAAAATTTATAGAAAATCCGGTATTATCCACTGTAATATCGATCATAATAGTGATTTTAGGATTGCTGGGATTAGCTTCCTTGCCCGTGTCACAATACCCCGAAATTGCACCACCTACAGTTGTTGTAAACGCTTTATACCAAGGGGCTGGTGCCGATGTAGTTATGAAAAGTGTGATTGTTCCGCTGGAGGAACAAATAAACGGAGTTGAGAATATGAGCTATATGACCTCTACCGCCAGTAGTAATGGTAGTGCGTCGATAACCATATTCTTTAAGCAGGGAACAAATCCCGATATGGCAGCGGTAAATGTCCAAAATAGAGTTACCAAGGCCACTAGTTTATTGCCAAATGAGGTTATTAAATCGGGTATTACAACGAGTAAGCAGTTAAGTAGTACCGCCTTTAGTTTCTTATTATATAGTAAAGACGGAAAATATGACGAAAAATTCCTTGATAATTATTTGAGAATAAATATCATGCCCGAGATGAAACGTGTTGAAGGAGTAGGAGGAACCGAAATTTACACCAGTCAGGAATATTCTATGCGTATTTGGTTAAAACCAGATGCGATGGCAAATCAAGGCTTGGTTCCAGACGATATTATTAAAGCATTACAAGAACAAAATATCGAAGCTGCTCCAGGGAAAATTGGAGAAAACAGTAAAGAATCCATACAATATGCTTTGAAGTTTACAGGAAGATTAGAAAATCCGGCAGAGTTTGAAAACATTGTTTTAAGAAGTGGCAAACAAGGGAGTTTATTGCGTTTAAAAGATGTAGCCGAGATTGAATTTGGTGCTTTAGATTATACCACTTCATTGATTACACAAGGAAAAGTATCTTCGGGAGGAGCAATAAGTCAGATTTCGGGATCGAATGCAAGAGAATTAATTATTGCTTGTGAGGCCATATTAAAAAAAGCATCCAAAGATTTCCCTCCGGGATTAGAATATCATACGTTTTTAAATGCCAATGACTTTCTGGATGCTTCAATCGAAAAGGTAATCTATACGATTATCGAAGCTTTTATTTTGGTTTTTATTGTGGTGTTTATCTTTTTGCAAGATTTTAGGTCAACACTAATACCTGCGATTGCAGTTCCTGTATCGATTATTGGTACCTTTTTTTTCTTAAAGTTATTTGGATTCACGATTAATTTATTGACACTTTTTGCTTTGGTTTTAGCCATTGGTATTGTCGTAGATGATGCGATTGTTGTTGTCGAAGCAGTTCATGCAAAACTAGATCAAGGGGCAAAATCGGCAAAAAAAGCGACCATTCATGCCATGAGTGAGATTAGCGGTGCGATTATATCTATTACCTTAATTATGTCGGCAGTATTTATTCCTGTTACATTTATCACAGGTTCGGCTGGTGTATTTTACAAACAATTTGGTTTAACATTGGCTGTAGCCATCTTAATTTCGGCAATTAATGCATTGACTTTAAGTCCTGCACTTTGTGCTCTTTTATTAAAACCACACGACCCAGAAAAATCAAATCATCCTAAAGGTTTCTTGCCAAGATTTTATGCAAGTTTTAATGTAGCTTTTGATACTGTTACAAATAAATACATTAATGCAGTTCGCTTTCTAATTCGTAGAAAATGGATATCCTTAGCCGGAATTGCAATTTTTGGAATGGTGTTTTATGTGTTGATTAAAAATACACCAACAGGTTTTGTACCCAATGATGATGGTGGCGCTATTTTTGGGAATGTGGTTTTGCCACCTTCTTCTACATTGGAACGTACCGAGGAAATTACAAAAGAAATAGACAGCATTGCCAGAAGTATTCCCGAAATAGAACTTTCTTCTACACTTTCGGGGATGGATTTAATTCACGGACATGGAGGTTCTTATGGCGCAATATTTATTAGACTTAGACCGTGGAGTGAAAGGAAAGGTAAAACTCAGGATGTTAATTCAATTGTGAGTCAGTTGTTTGTAAAAACTTCACACATAAAAGGAGCGAGTATTATTTTCTTTGCTGCACCAACGTTACAAGGATTTGGAAATAGCAACGGATTCGAAGTGCAACTGCAAGATAAAACGGGAGGAAGTTATCAGAATTTTGATAAGAACATCGGGAAGTTTATGGCAGCAATTAATCAGCGACCAGAGATTATGTATGCCACAAGTCCGTTTAATATCGGTTTCCCCGAAATGGAAGTCAATGTAAATGTGGCTAAGTGTAAAGATGCGGGAGTATCTGTAAATACTGTTCTTAATACGCTTCAAGGTTATTTTGGCGGAATCTATGCTTCGGATATTAATAAATTCGGAAAACAATATAGAGTAATGTTACAATCGCATCCTGATTACAGAGCGAAAGAAAGTGACATTAATAAAGTTTTTGTTAGAACTGATAAAGGAGCAATGGCACCAATTTCGGAGTTTGTAACCTTGAAAAAAACGTACGGTCCGGAATTCATAAACCGTTTTAATTTATTCACATCAACAACAGTTACGGGAGCGCCAAATTCGGGCTACAGCTCAGGCGATGCGATAAAAGCAATTGAAGAAGTGGCTGCACAAACATTAGATAGAGGATATACATATCAGTTTTCTGGTTTAACCAAAGAAGAACTTTCTAGCGGAAGCCAAACAACATTAATTTTCGGACTTTGTCTAATCTTTATTTACTTCTTATTAAGTGCACAATACAAGAGTTATATCTTGCCCTTTTCAGTATTACTGTCATTGCCGATAGGACTTGCAGGAGCCTTTATATTTGCGAATTTATTTGGGGTCGATAATAATATTTTCCTGCAGATAAGTCTGATTATGTTAATAGGTCTTTTGGCCAAAAATGCTATTCTTATTGTAGAGTTCGCCTTATTGCATCGCTTAAGCGGAAGAAGCCTAGTTCAGTCGGCTATATTTGGAGCGAGAGCCAGATTGAGACCTATTTTAATGACTTCTTTTGCTTTTATCTTCGGATTGATTCCGTTGATGATTGCCACAGGAGCAGGTGCGTTAAGTAACAGATCTATTGGTACAGCTGCCGTTGGCGGAATGTTGATTGGTACATTATTCGGCGTTTTTGTAATTCCGGTGCTGTTTATCATTTTCCAGTCTTTGCAGGAGAAAATAGGAGGAGTAAAAGAACCAGTTCATGAGCCGAGGCAGATTGATTAAGAAAGGCTCAAAGGTTCAGAGGTACAGAGGGAATAGCTTTGTGGATATTTTACAGCAAAGGGCGCAAAGTTTTTTAAATGAATGATTTTATAAAAACGCAAAGTTCGCAAAGCTTTGAAAAAACATAGCCAATGGGTTTAACCATTGGAGCGCAATATTGTCTCAATGTATATCATCACAAGTTTCCCAAGGTTGAAACCTTGGGCTATATTTGAAATACAACAGGCAACATAATGTCGCTTAAATAGCCTTGCGACCTTTGCGTAAACCTTTGCATCCTTTGCGGTTAAAAATTATAGATTAAAACAAAAAAACATATAATAATGAACAAATACAATTATAAAATAATAGTCATTGTACTGATTGTTGCCAGTATATGGAGTTCGTGCAAAATCACGAAACCCTATACAAAGCCGGCAACTACAGTAACGTATCGTGAGCCTGAAAACAAGGACACTACAAACATGGCAACGATGAAATGGTCGGAGCTATTTACAGATGCTACTTTGCAAAAACTTATTTCCGACGGATTGGGGGCTAATCTGGATTTAAAGATTGCGATAGAACGAATCAATCAATCAACGGCAAATCTAAAATTAAGCAAGGCTGCTTTTTTGCCTTCAGTAAATGGGAATTTATCTGTAAAAGAATCGAGATTGGCTTTCCCGCAAGGGTTTGGGCTTTTTGACCAATCGACACAATATGATTTGGGTATTACTGCCGGATGGGAAGTAGATGTTTGGGGGAAATTAAAAAGCGCTAAAAAAGGGGCTATTGCTAATTTATTGGCTACGGATGCTGCTAAACGCGCGATTCAGACCCAACTAATTGCTAATATTGCCAATTCGTATTATGAATTACTCATACTCGATGAACAATTAAAAGTACTTAAAAAGACTGCTAAAAATAGAGAAACCGATGCGGAAACAATTAAGGCTCTTTTCGAAAATTCTATTATTAATGGAGTAGCGGTTGTGCAGAGTGAAGCTAACTTTTACGAAGCAGAATTGGCGATTCCGGACATCGAACAAAAGATAACCGAAACGGAGCATGCTTTGTGTGTGCTTCTGGCAAAATCTCCAACTAAAATAGAACGTAGTTCCCTAGAGCAACAAAAGCTTACTTATGATTTGAAAATTGGAGTTTCGATGCAACTTTTGGCAAACAGACCTGACGTGCAACAAGCCGAATATAATTTTAGAACTGCATTTGAAGAAAGTAATGTAGCAAGAGCTTATTTTTATCCGGCTTTAACAATTAGTGGAGCAGCAGGTTTTTCTAGCTTTGGATTAAAAGATTGGTTTACAAATGGTGGACTTTTTGGTAATATAGCCGGAGGTCTTACGCAACCAATTTTTAATAAAGGCATTAATAAAGCAAGATTAGCAACGGCATTGTCTTTGCAAAAAGAAGCCCTTTACAATTTTGAGCTTTCAATGTTAAAGGCAAGTGAGGAAGTTTCGAATGCATTGTCTAAATATGATAACGCTGCATTAAAAGAAGGAAAAAGGAAAAAACAACTAGAAGCTTTATTCAAAGCAGTAGACTTTAATAAAGAATTATTAAACAATTCGACGACTAATTATACCGATGTATTAACAGCCGAGCAAAACTTACTAAACGCACAATTGAGAGGAATTGAGGATCAAAGTCAGAAATTACATGCCGTTGTAAATTTGTATCGTGCACTTGGTGGCGGATGGAATTAATTTAAGATAATTCAAGAAACAATAAAAGCCCAATTCTAATTTTAGAGTTGGGCTTTATGTTTTAATATCTGTATAGTCTACGTTTAAGACAATGTTTTAATATTTCAATATTTTGTTAGTCTCATTTATTAAAGAAAGCATTAATTCTTTTGCACTAGTATGTTTTAGGTTAACTGCATTTTGTCCGGACCAAAAATTAACTAGTTCTGTTTTGCCTTGAGCGAGAGCAGCAGTTTTAAGGGATGCCATTAATCTTGTTTGAAGAGGAAATGGTAATACTTCGGTTTCAAACTTTATTTCTTCGGCAATGCGATTGGTTATCATTCGACCCATTCTTCCGGTAAGGGATTTAGAAAGTATAGTATATTGTGCGGTTTCAGAAAATAGTGTTTTTTTATGTTCAGGTGTTGCAGCAGATTCGTCACATGCTAAGAAAGCAGTGCCTAATTGCACAGCATCTGCACCCAAGGTAAGCGCTGCAGCTACACCTTTGGCATCTACAATACCACCAGCAGCTATAATTGGTGTTTGTATTTTGGCTTTTAGTTGTTGCACAAGAGCAAATGTACCTGTTAATGAATTTTCTGAGGGTTTTAGGAAAGAAGGGCGATGTCCACCTGCTTCAAAACCTGCGGCAACAATGGCATCAACACCATGACTTTCGAGAAATAAAGCTTCATCCAGAGTTGTTGCACCACCAACAGTTTTAATGCCTAAATGGCGACACTCTTTTAATATGTCTTCTGATGGAATCCCAAATATAAAGCTGAAAACAGCAGGTTTTATCTGAAAAAGAACTTCAACTTGTTGTTCAAATTTCGAAGGTATATCAATATTTAGTTCAGGAATGGGAATATTAAGCTCATCAAAATAAGGTTTAAAAAGTTTAGTAATTTTAGCTAAGCTTTCGGTGGAATAATTATTCAATTGTTCATCGACATCGGATACCCATAAATTGATATTATATGGTTTATCGGTAGAAGCTTGTATGTTTTTACCTGCTTCCAGAATTTCTTGTGGAGTAAGAGTATAAGCCCCAAAACTGCCTAATCCTCCCATATTAGAAACAGTAGCCAGTAAATCTACTGTCGAAAAACCGCCGCCCATAGGACCTTGAAGAATAGGATATTTAATTTTTAAAATTTCTGTTATTTTGGTTTTATGCCACATAATTTTAATTGTTTTATTCTATTAATAACCAAGGTAATTGTAGGTAAATATCAATTCTATTTACTGCTTATATCAAAATTAATCATTTTCCTGCTAAGATGACTACAAATGGAATTGTTTGTATGTGGGATTGAAAATCAATACTATATTTATAAGAATTGCTATCTTTTCAGACAGCAATTCTTGTTTATTTAGGAACACCAAAAAGGAGAATTTAAATAAATAAAGCTAAGTCTGTCACATCTGCAGTGAAGAATAAAAAAACAGCTCGAAGAGCAGGTTTTACTTTGAAGAGATAAATATGCCAGAAAATTTTAGTGGATTGTTTTACAAGTTCTTTTTGTAATAGTACATATTCATTTGACAACACGTTTATAATATCATTATCATTTGAATCTTTAAAAAGCGAAATTATCAAATAGTCACTATTGGTATTCTTGACAAATCTTGAGACTAGATTTTTTTGATCATCCAGATAATAAAGTACTTCATTAAAAATAACGATATCATATTGCTCCTTGGTATCAAATTTATTAAGATCTGCAATCTGAAAAGAAGAGTTTATAAAGTTTTGCTTTTTGGCTTTGTTAATTGCCGTAGATGATAAGTCAACACCTGATATTGTAGCATAATCAGATTCTTTTAAATAAGAGTTAAGTGCTCCATATCCACATCCTAAATCTAATATTTTTGGTTCCTTAATGTTGGAAGTTTTAATGAACTCAATAATCTTTTCATATCTGGTTTTCTCATATTTCATGAAATCCCATTTTCCTAATGCATATTTGTAGTTCCAGCTACATTTTTTTCTAAATTTTTCTAAATTTTCCAGCTGTTTGCTAATGTTCGATTTCATTTTATTTTATGTGGTTTAAGTTGGTTAAAGGTTGATAAATGTATTAAAAAAGATGCTTTGTTTTATTGCGTTTTTATTTTTTTAGCAAAATTTAATTTTCATAAACGTCTGCATGTAAATTATGTGTAGTTTATGGTATGTCAGCTTATTAGGTGTTGTATTTCTTGGTTTTATTCTATGAATAATTGAGATGATTATAGAGTAAAAAATAGAAGTTTTATCAATGTTTATTTCTCATTAATAATTTGATAATCTAGAAATAATCCGATTACGAAATTTCATTATTTAAAATAGTAAGATATTATTTACTACCTTTATGTAAACCATTTATAATAAGTTTTATGGAAAACAAATCTGAGAATGAAAATAGTTTTTGGAGCTTAAGTGTCGATGATGCTTATCGCAAATTAGCAGCAAATCCAAAAGGTCTTAGTGATTCGGAAGTAGCACAAAGATTAAAACAATATGGTCCTAATACTTTAAAGAATAACTCGAATTCTTCGATGTTTATTTTGTTTATTTCGCAATTTAAAAGTCCGATTACTTTATTACTTATTATCGCTGCATTATTATCTGCAGGTTTAGGAGACGTCTCCGATACTTTAATTATTCTTTGCATTGTATTACTAAGTAGTTTTCTTGGCTTTTGGCAGGAAAAAGGCGCTGCAAATGCGGTGAAAGAACTATTAAAGATGGTTCGATTAAAATGTAGTGTAATTAGACAAGGAGTTACAAAAGAAATTGCTGTGGAGGATGTTGTTCCAGGTGATATTGTAACATTATCTGCCGGAGATATTATCCCGGGCGATTGTCTTATTATAGATTCAAAAGAATTATTTGTCGATGAAGCTGCTTTTACCGGAGAAACCTTTCCTGTAGAAAAGAGTAGCGGCGATCCACTTCCTGCAAATACAGTTCTTTCCAAAAGAAGTAACACTTTGTTTATGGGAGCAAGTGTTATTAGCGGAAAAGCTACAGCATTGGTAATGGCAACAGCAAAGCTTACAGAGTTTGGAAAAATATCTACCAATTTGCAATTAAAAGCACCAGAAACAGATTTTGAAACAGGTATCCGTAAATTTGGTTATTTATTAATGGAAGTTACGCTTATTCTGGTAATCATCATTTTTGGTGTAAATGTATTTTTGCATAAACCAGTTTTGGATTCTTTCTTATTCTCACTCGCACTCGCAGTTGGATTAACCCCACAATTACTTCCCGCTATTATTAGTGTAAACCTTTCTACGGGAGCCAAAAGAATGGCTAAACTACAGGTTATTGTAAAACGTCTTTCATCTATTGAGAATATAGGAAGTATGAATATTCTATGTTCGGATAAAACGGGTACAATTACAGAGGGGAAAGTAAATTTAAAAGACACTTTGGATATTAACGGAAATCATAGTGATAAGGTATTACAATATGCTTGGTTAAATGCATCAATGCAACAAGGATTTCGTAATCCTATCGACGTCGCTATTTGTTCCTCTTATGATGGTTCCAAAAATACTTTTTCGGTTGAGTCTGAGATTCCTTATGATTTTATTCGTAAACGTTTGACAATTATCGTAAAAGAAGGAAATTTAAAATTGGCGATTACCAAAGGAGCTTTAAATTCTATATTATCTATATGTAGTCAGGCAGAAATTTCGGAAGGAAAATTGACGGATATATCGGCTTCAAAAGCAGCGATATTAAAACAGTATGAAGAATTAAGTGAAGCAGGTTTTAGAACTTTAGGAGTTGCCTATACACCTGTTACTGGGTCTGGCGATTTTACGCGTGATGATGAGAAGAATATGGTTTTTTTAGGTTTTATTACTTTATTCGATCCTCCAAAACCAGGTGTCGAAGCAATAATTAATAAGCTTAATACATTAGGCGTACAACTTAAAATTATTACTGGTGATAATGCGCTTGTAGCAAAAAGCTTAGCATTGCAGGTAGGAATTAAAGATCCTAAAATACTCACTGGTGCTCAATTGCAAAAAATGACCAAAGCAGCACTTATGAATCAGGCAATACATACTGATATTTTTGCAGAAGTAGAGCCGAATCAAAAAGAGCGCATTATTGCAATATTAAAAAGTGGTGGGAATGTAGTAGGATTTATGGGAGATGGTATAAATGATGCACCGGCATTACACACTGCAGATGTGGGTATCTCTGTAGATACTGCTGTAGATGTTGCAAAAGAAGCTGCAGATATTGTATTACTAAGTCAGGATTTGGATGTTTTGACAAATGGTGTTGTAGAAGGACGCAAAACATTTACCAATACCATGAAATATATTTTTATGGCAACAAGTGCCAATTTTGGTAATATGTTTAGTATGGCGGGAGCTTCGTTATTTCTTCCCTTTTTGCCTTTATTGCCTAAACAGATTTTATTGACAAATCTTTTAACCGATTTTCCCGAAATGGCAATTGCCACAGATAGGGTAGACGATCTTAATATACAATCACCACAGCGTTGGGATATTTCTTTCATTAGAAAATTCATGATTGTTTTTGGGTTGTTAAGCTCCGTATTCGATTTTTTAATGTTTGGAGTGCTATTGTTTATTTTTCACGCCAAAGAAAAGGAATTTCAAACAGCATGGTTTATAGAATCTGTAATATCGGCAACATTAATTGTACTTGTAGTACGAACCCGCTTGCCATTTTTTAAGAGTTTGCCAGGGAAATATTTATGTATCGCAACAGCAATAATAGTGTTATTTGTGCTAGTATTGCCATTTACACCGTTATCGACATGGTTTGATTTTGTCAAATTGCCTTTCATGCTTTATGTATGGATGTTTATATTGATTACAATCTATATTTTATCTGCCGAAATTATGAAACATAAGTTTTATCAGGTAATGCTAAAGAAACATAGAAAACATCGCTAGATAGCTGCAGTTTAATTATATATTATGTAAGACTATTTAAGGGAATGTTTCAAAAAAAAATATTTATTAAATAAACCTTTATGGCTTTAAATAGTCTTACAATCAATATGAATATGCAGTTATTAAGTATTCCACTGAATTAAAGCAAGATTGCATGGTTTTAGTTCTGTAAAAGTGTTAAAATTATTATTATATTTGATATGATTATTCGTTTTGTATAACGTTAATAATTTACAAAATCCCCCTTTTTGGTTAAATCCATAATACGCTTAAAGCAAATTTTTATTATCTAAGACTCAGGTTACAATTTATTTTTCTTAATTTAAATTAAATACATGTATGAGGTCATTTATGATAAATACTCTAATGGTAATTGTGATTATTCATTCTGGGCATATTTATGCACAAACTCCTGAACCAAATCAATTACCAGCAGTATGGAATCTGGAACAATGTATTGCTTACTCCAAGCAACAAAACATTCAAATTAATACATTACGATTAACGACCAAATCTACAGAGCAGGATTTACTATTGTCCAAAGCGGCAAAATACCCTAATCTTTTGGGTAATGCTTCACAATCGTATACACATGCCAAGAATACAGATGTATTAGTTGGGGGATTCCAGAGTCAGTCTAGTTATGCTGGAAATTATTCACTAGGATCATCTATGGTTTTATACAATGGAGGATATCTGAATAATGATATAAAACAGAAAAAAATGCTAACAGAGTCGGCACAATTTAATGCTCAAGCAGCCGAGAATGATGTTACAATCCTGATTACTCAATCGTACTTAGCAATTCTGTTGGCAAAAGAAAATAACGTCTACCTAAATGAACTTTTGGAAACATCAAAAGCACAACTTAAATTAGGTGATTTACAATACAATGCAGGAAGTATTGCCAAAAAAGATTATGTTTTATTAAAAGCTCAGGTAGCAACAGATAACTATAATTTAATTGCTTCCCAGAATAATGAGCGCCAGAATATATTAACATTAAAGCAATTACTACAACTGCCTTCAGGATATAATTTAAAAGTTCAGAAACCGGAAACACTGGTTACCACTTTACCAATAGTAGAGTTGGAAGAAGCTCAGAAAATAGCATTGGAACAAAGACCGGAAATTAAAAGTAGCCAATTAGAAAAAGATGCCGCCGATTTACAATTATTAAAATCCAAAGCAGGTTTTTTACCTACACTTAATGCTAGCGGAACTCTGGCTTCGGGATATTCGGATAATCAAAGTACTCCAGTCCCAAAACAAATAGATAATAATTTTTATCAGGCTTTAGGGCTGTCTTTATCAATCCCGATATTTAACAACCGAATAGCAAAAACCAGTGTTGAAAAATCAAAAATTGCTGTTGATCAATCTAAACTAGATTTACTCAATACCGAGACGTTACTTTCTCAAAAAGTAGAACAAGCTTATATAAATGTTCTAAGCGCTCAATCTCAGTTTACAGCTGCTCAGGAACAATTGGATGCCAACACCGAGAATTACCGCATTGCGAATGAACAGCTTAGGTTAGGCGGAATTAGTACGGTAGATTATCTCTTGGAAAAGAACTTATATATTCAGGCATTTCAAAATTTTATACAATCGAAATATAATTCTGTAGTGAGTTTAAAAATATACGATTTCTTTAAAGGAGATCCAATCAAACTATAAAAAGAGCAAAATGAAAAAAAATAAATTAATAACCATCATCATCATTGGGCTATTACTTATAGGAGGCATAGCATATTATATTTTTCATAATGAGGGTAATGCAGTAGAATTAATTACCGAAAATCCGCATTATGGAGATATTGCGACCAGTGTAACTGCAACTGGAAAAATTCAACCCGTAGATACAGTCGCTGTGGGTACACAAGTATCTGGTACGATCCAAAAGGTACTTGTTGATTTTAATTCGGTAGTAAAAAAAGGAGATTTATTGGCTCAAATAGATCAATCACTATTTCTTGCACAGGTACAGCAAATGACAGCAAATTTGCAATTGGCGAAAAGCAATTTTAGTTATCAGCAATCTAATTTTAACCGACAAACGGAGTTGTATAAGGCTGGCGGGATTAGTAGAGCCGATTTTGAAACTGCAAAAAACCAGTATGAAGTTGCAAGAGACAATGTAAAAAGTGTTGCTGCACAATTAAGCTCGGTACAAAAAAGCCTTTCGTTTACTAATATTTTCTCGCCTATCAATGGTACTGTTTTAACGAGAAAAGTTAGTGAGGGACAAACTGTGGCTGCAAGTTTAAATACTCCTACGCTCTTTAGTATTGCCAAAGATCTTACGAAAATGCAAGTTCAGGCATCAGTTGATGAAGCCGATGTAGGAAACATAAAAGCTGGCGAGAGTGCCACTTTTACTGTTGATGCTTTTCCAGATGACGTGTTTAAGGGAAAGGTGCTAGAAGTACGATTAGAACCTACTATCTCTGCAAATGTGGTTACCTATACTACAATTATCGCTGCACCAAATGATGATTTAAAATTAAAGCCAGGAATGACGGCAAATATTATTATTTACACCAAGGAAATAAAAAACACTTTGCTCATTTCGGCAAAAGCAATAGCATTTCAACCTGATTCGACATTAAGCAAACAATTTAAAATTAGGAAAGTGTTCTTGGGAAACAATAAAGGAAGTAACAAGGGAGGTTACGGTAATAAGAGTAAAAGCGGAGGCAACAAACTGTCTAAACCTACACAAGATACCGTTGATCATAAGAAAGCTATAGTTTGGAAAAGGGTAGGAGATTCATTGATACCAAAGCATATAAGAATAGGATTGGATGATGATATTAATGTGCAGGTAGTTAAAGGATTAACCGAACAGGATGAAATTATTACTGGAATCAATACATTAAAACAAGCTAAAAGTTCTAAAACAGCAGATTCAAGTCCGTTTATACCAAAACGAGGCGGTGGTGGTACTTCAGGATCAGGAAAAAAGTAATAGTATTTAGAACGCAAAATATATCGTGATGGGAAAAAAGATTCTGGAAATACAAGAGTTGACAAGAGAATTTACGATGGGATCTGAAACCGTAAGAGCCTTAAAGGGAATTTCTTTTGATGTAATGGAAGGTGAGTTCTTAACTATTATGGGAAGTAGTGGTTCAGGAAAAACGACGTTGCTTAATATTTTGGGATGCTTGGATAAACCATCAAATGGAAATTATTTATTGGATCAGGTTAATGTAAAAACACTGTCCAAAAATGAATTGGCAGCGTTGAGAAACAGCAAGATTGGTTTTGTATTTCAATCCTATAATTTATTGGCACGTACCTCGGCAATAGAAAACGTAGAACTTCCTTTATTGTATAATTCTAAAATTACAACAAAGGAAAGACGCGAAAAAGCAATTCATGCCTTAGAAGCTGTAAAACTAGCCGATCGTATGGATCACCTCCCAAATCAGCTTTCGGGAGGGCAGCAACAACGTGTAGCAATTGCAAGAGCATTAGTAAATGATCCTGTTATGATTCTTGCCGATGAAGCTACGGGTAACCTTGATTCCAGAACTTCGTATGAAATCATGGCATTGATTCAGGAATTAAATCAACAAGGAAAAACAATAATTTTTGTGACGCATGAGCCCGATATAGCAGCTTTTAGTAATAGAACAATTACGCTTCGGGACGGAAGAATCATTAAAGATTTTAATAACCAAAACATAAAATCTGCCAAACAAATGCTTGCAGATTTTCATGTGGATGAAGATTATAAATATGAAAATAGCTAATCTTTTTCTAATAGCTTTAAAGGCTTTACGTCGTAATAAACTTCGGGCATTACTAACAATGTTGGGGATTATTATTGGGGTAGCATCTGTTATTGCCATGGTAGCAATAGGACAAGGTTCTAAGAAAAGTATTCAGGATCAATTGGCAAGTATGGGATCGAATATGATTACGATTCGCCCAAACAGTAATATTGCTGCTGGAGCTCGGTTAGATTTTTCTAATGTACAAACTCTAACTCTTAGTGATGTAGATGCGTTAAAAAAAGAATCAATACACTTAAATGCTATTTCTCCCGCTGTATCGAGCAAGGGACAGGCAATTAATGGATCACTTAACTGGCCTACGACCATGCAGGGCGTAAGTCTTGATTACTTAAAAATTAGAGATTGGCCATTAAAAGAAGGAATTGCCTTTAGAGAATCGGATACACATACTGCAAATAAAGTTTGCCTAATCGGACAGACAGTAGTAGATAATATTTTTCCGTACGGGGTAAATCCAATAGGACAAATAATTAGGTTTAATAAAATCCCTTTTAGAGTTATAGGCGTACTGGAATCCAAAGGAGAAAATGCGTTTGGACAAGATCAGGACGATATAATTATTTCTCCATTTACTACAGTGCAAAAAAGGATAACAAACTCAATCTATCTGCAAAACATCTATGCATCTACAGCCAATGCGAGTGAGACAGAGTTGGCAACTGCAGAAATAGAGACAATTATGCGTACAGCACATCGATTGAAACCTAAAGATGAGGATGATTTTACGGTACGTACTCAAGCAGAATTAATCAATACATTTAGTTCTACCAGTCAGTTATTAACGGTATTACTAACTGCAATTTCGGGGATTTCATTATTGATTGGTGGAATCGGAATTATGAATATCATGTATGTTTCGGTTACGGAGCGAACTAAGGAAATAGGCTTACGTATGTCTATCGGGGCTAATGGTAGAGATATTTTACTGCAATTTCTGGTCGAAGCAATATTAATTAGTTTAACAGGAGGATTAATAGGGATTGTTCTGGGAATTATAGCATCGGAGTTGATACAATATTTTTTGCATTGGCCAACATTAATTTCCGAATCATCGGTTATTCTTTCATTTCTTGTGTGTGCAATTACAGGAATCTTTTTTGGTTATTATCCGGCATTAAAAGCTTCCAAACTAGATCCTATAGAAGCTTTACACTTTGAATAAAATTTTGATAATGAAGGATGTGAGAAGGAAACTTTGCGCACCTTGCGTAAAACT
>NZ_JAOZEW010000039.1 GCF_025847235.1 Flavobacterium shii | reverse complement strand
CCCTAAAATAGTTCGCAATAGATTCGTAAACGTTACGTAACGAGCTTTTTGATAATGTATTTCATTATTATCTTGAGTAGAATGTATTTTGAGGTCTACAAGTAATAATTTTAATCTACTTTGTACTTGTTATTTTCATTGTAATAATTAAAATTAAGGCTTTAAAATAAGTGTTATGGATATCTGAAAAGAGTTTGATTGGATGAGTCTAATAAAAATTATCTGTTATATAGGCATAAAAAAACCTGCTCGATTGAGCAGGTTTGATATTTGAGATTCAAAATTGAAATCCTAATTTTATTTTTACTAAGAAAGTGCAGCTTTAACTTGGTCAGCAGCCTCTTGAAATTCTACTGCAGATAAAATTGGCATTCCAGAATTGTCAATTAGTTCTTTTGCAATAGCAGCATTTGTACCTTGTAAGCGTACGATGATAGGCACTTTAATGGCGTCTCCCATGTTTTTGTAAGCATCAACAACTCCTTGAGCAACACGATCGCAACGAACGATTCCTCCAAAGATATTAATCAAGATAGCTTTAACGTTTGGATCTTTTAAAATGATACGGAAAGCAGTTTCAACACGTTTAGCATCAGCAGTACCACCAACGTCAAGGAAGTTAGCAGGCTCGAAACCAGCATACTTAATTAAGTCCATGGTTGCCATTGCTAATCCTGCTCCATTTACCATACAACCTACAGTACCGTCAAGATCTACATAGTTTAATCCTACTTCTTTTGCTTCAACTTCGATCGGGTTCTCCTCACGAATATCACGCATTTCAGCATATTTTGGTTGTCTGTATAAAGCATTATCATCGATATTTACTTTAGCATCAACAGCCATAATTTTATTGTCTGATGTTTTTAAAACCGGGTTGATTTCAAACATAGAAGCATCAGAACCAATATAAGCATTGTATAATGAATTGATGAATTTAATCATTTCTTTAAAAGCATTTCCTGAAAGACCTAAGTTAAAGGCAATTCTTCTTGCTTGAAAACCTTGTAATCCTACAGCAGGATCAATTTCTTCTGTAAAGATTAAATGAGGTGTGTGCTCAGCAACTTCTTCAATGTCCATACCACCTTCAGTAGAATACATGATCATGTTACGACCTGTACCTCTATTCAATAAAACAGAAACATAAAATTCTGAAGTTTCGCTTTCACCAGGATAGTAAACATCTTCAGCAACTAAAATTTTATTTACTTTTTTACCTTCAGCAGAAGTTTGAGGTGTAATCAATTGCATTCCAATGATTTGTTCAGCTATTTCTTCAACTTGTTGTAAGTTTTTAGCCAATTTAACTCCACCACCTTTTCCACGTCCACCTGCGTGAATTTGTGCTTTTATAACGTGCCATCCTGTACCAGTCTCAGCAGTTAATTGTTTTGCAGCAGCTACAGCTTCAACCGCATTATTAGCCACAATTCCGCGTTGAATGCGTACTCCGTAACTAGCTAAAATTTCTTTTCCTTGATATTCGTGTATGTTCATAATATAGAATTTGTCTGGTTCTGAATTAATTTCAGAATAAAAGTGGCACAAAAATAGCAAAAATCAACTTTAAAATGAAATCTTTTTGGAATAAAAAGCAAGACTAATTTTGCTTTGCAGTTTGTTTAAAATTAATTAAAATTTTAAGTTAAATAATTGCGCAATGAATGTTAATTTAAAGACACTATATCGTTTGATATTTAACAAAAAATACTGCAGATTATGCTGTATAATTGGGATTTTGTCTCTAAAAAGGAAATTCGGATTATGATTTTGTCATTTGTGGGTGGGGTAAATAGTATTATTGACAATTTAGGATTGTTTTTCTATTATTAGTATAAAAATGTAAGTGATACTGTTTATTCTATACATTATATTTAACGGAATCTTTATTTTTGTAAAAAAAAAATATCAAGAATGAAAGTTAAAGAACAAGGGCTATATCTGCCCGAATTTGAACACGACAATTGTGGTGCAGGATTTATTTGTAATTTGAATGGTATTAAGTCTAATGACATCATTCATAAAGCATTGGATATCTTAATAAAATTGGAACATCGTGGTGCAGTTAGTTCTGATGGAAGAACTGGAGACGGTGCTGGAATTTTATTTGATATCCCACATGGTTTCTTTAAGAAAGTATGTGATTTTGAAATACCTGAGACACGTGAGTATGGAGTAGGAATGGTTTTTTTACCTAAGAGTAAAAATCAAGTTGCATTTTGTATGAATGCATTTGAAACAACCATTAAAGAGCAAAACTTAGCTATTTTAGGGTGGAGAGACGTCCCGGTTGATGTAAATAGTTTAGGAGAAATTGCAGCAGAAAAAGAACCGACCGTTAAGCAGGTTTTTGTTAGTAAAAATGGGCAAGATCTAACAGAACAACAATTTAACGCTAAGTTATTTGCAGCTCGCAAAATAGCAGAACATGCTGTCAGAAATTCTAAAACTTCTGAGAGTCATATGTTTTATTTTTCTAGTTTATCTACAACAACCATTATATATAAAGGTTTGTTGATGCCGGAAGATATCAGCGGATATTATACCGACTTAAAAGATACTGATTTAGTTACACGTTTGGCATTAGTACACCAACGTTTTTCTACGAATACGTTCCCATCTTGGGAATTGGCTCAGCCTTTTAGATATATGTGTCATAATGGTGAAATCAATACACTTCGCGGAAACATTAGCAGAATGAGAGCCCGTGAAGAATTGATGCAAAGTGATATTTTTGGAGATGATATTAAAAGATTATTCCCTATTATCCTAGAAGGAAAATCAGATTCGGCTTCTATGGATATGGTGGTAGAATTACTGTTAATGACAGGAAGATCACTGCCAGAAGCAATGATGATGGTTGTACCGGAAGCTTGGGAGAAACACCAAACAATGTCTGAAGATAAAAAAGCATTCTACGAATATAATGCTTGTATTATGGAACCTTGGGATGGGCCAGCTTCGATTCCGTTTACCGATGGAAATGTAATTGGTGCTTTACTCGACAGAAATGGATTGCGTCCTTCTCGTTATACTTTGACTAAAAGTGGTTTTGTAATCATGTCATCAGAGATTGGTGTTCTTGATGTTAATCCGGAAGATGTGGTACAACACGGTCGCTTGGAGCCAGGAAAAATGTTCTTGGTAGATATGAACGCAGGGCGTATTATTGAAGATGATGAGATTAAAAATGCTATCGTAACAAAACGACCTTATAAAAAATGGCTTAATGATAATTTATTGCCATTAGCGAAGGTACCTTATACTAACAATCCGACTCCTATCGAGAGTATTGATTTTGAAACAAGACAAAGATTATTTGGTTATACAATAGAAGATTTAAAAACAATAATTAACCCAATGGGATCTCAGGGAGCAGAAGCGATTAGCTCTATGGGTAATGATACTCCATTGGCAGTTTTGTCCGAGCAACCACAGTTATTGTATAATTATTTCAAACAATTGTTTGCGCAGGTAACCAACCCACCTTTGGATGGTATTCGTGAAGAAATTATCACAGATATTAGTTTAGCGGTAGGAGGAGATTTTAATATTTTTGAAATTGAATCAAAACAATGCAAAAAATTAAAAATCCAAAATCCAGTTATCTCTAAAGAGGATTTGGATAAAATCAAGAATATAGATCACGCAGATTTTAAAACAGCAACAATTTCTACTTTGTATAAAATAGAAAAAGGAGTAAATGGTCTAGAGCGTGCTTTAGAAAAATGTGTTCAGGCAACTTTTAAAGCTGTAAATGAAGGACATAATATCATCATCCTATCAGATAGAGGAGTGAGTAAAGAATTAGCGCCAATACCTATGTTATTGGCTTGTTCTTATATACATCATTCTTTGAATATCTTACAGGTTCGTTCTAAATTCGGAATTATAATTGAATCGGCAGAACCACGTGAGCCACATCATTTTGCATTATTATTTGGTTATGGCGCTAGTGCTATCAATCCTTATATGGTAAATGAGATTATACATAATCAGGTTGAGGAAGGTTTTATTACTGGAATAAAAGCCGATTATGCTATTGCAAATTATAATAAAGCTATTGCAAAAGGTATTCTTAAGATTATGAATAAAATAGGTATCTCTACATTACACTCATATAGAGCTGCACAGATTTTTGAAATCTTAGGATTAAATAAAACTTTTTCAACTAAATATTTCCCATACACACCATCTCGAATAGAAGGAATCGGTTTAATGGAGATTGAAAAAGAAGTAAAGAAAAGATACCAAAAAGCATTTCCAAATTCTAAAATTGCCAATTTATTGCCATTAGAAATTGGAGGCATTTACAGATGGAGAAGATCAGGTGAAAAACACATGTTCAATCCAACTACAATTGCCAAGTTACAACAAGCAGTTCGCTTAAACAGTCCAGAAAGTTATAAAGAATACTCTGACATGGTCAATGAGCAAAGCTCAAACCTTATGACAATTAGAGGTTTATTTGAATTTAATAACTTAGATCCAATTTCTATTGATGAAGTAGAACCTTGGACAGAAATTGTAAAAAAATTCAAAACAGGAGCAATGTCTTATGGATCTATTAGTAGAGAAGCACATGAGAATTTAGCAATTGCAATGAATAGAATTGGCGGAAAAAGTAATTCGGGAGAAGGAGGAGAAGACCCTAAACGTTTCCAGAAAGAAATTAATGGTGATTCTAGAAATAGTGCTATCAAGCAAGTTGCTTCAGGAAGATTTGGTGTTTCTATCAACTATTTGACAAATGCTAAAGAGATTCAAATAAAAATGGCTCAAGGTGCAAAACCTGGAGAAGGAGGACAATTACCTGGTGAAAAAGTGGTGCCTTGGATTGCAGAAACAAGAAATTCAACACCTTATGTTGGGCTTATTTCTCCACCACCTCACCACGATATTTATTCTATCGAAGATTTGTCTCAATTAATTTTTGATTTAAAAAATGCCAATCGTGAAGCACGTGTAAACGTAAAATTAGTTTCAGAAGTTGGAGTAGGAACCATTGCTGCTGGTGTTGCAAAAGCAAAAGCCGATGTGATTTTGATTTCTGGTTACGACGGAGGAACTGGTGCTGCACCATTAACATCTTTACAACATACAGGTATTCCTTGGGAACTTGGTTTGGCGGAAGCACAACAAACTTTAATCTTAAATGATTTAAGAAGTCGTGTAGTATTAGAATGTGATGGTCAGTTAAAAACAGGTCGTGATGTAGCTATTGCAGCTTTATTAGGAGCTGAAGAATTTGGTTTTGCCACAGCGCCACTTGTAGCTTCAGGATGTATCATGATGAGAGCTTGTCACTTAAATACATGTCCAGTTGGTATTGCGACACAGGATCCAGAATTAAGAAAAAATTTCAAAGGAACTCCAGAGCATGTAATCAACTTTATGTATTTTATTGCAGAAGAGTTAAGAGAAATCATGGCACAATTAGGATTCAGAACTTTAAAAGAAATGGTTGGGCAATCACAAAAATTAAATGTGAACAAAGCTATCAAACATTATAAAGCTAATGGATTGGATTTATCTGCTATTCTTTATAAACCAGAGAAAGCTAAAACAGTTCCGAATCACAATACTACAACACAAGATCACGCATTAGAAAACGTATTGGATTTCGCAATTATAAAAGAAGCAATTCCTTCTATTTATAGAAAAGAAAAAACAAGAGTTAATTTTAAAATTAAGAATACAGACCGTTCTGTAGGTGCAATTTTAAGTAATGAAATTTCAAAAATATATGGTGCCCAAGGATTACCTGAAGATACTATATTAGTCGATTTTGAAGGTTCTGCAGGACAAAGTTTTGGAGCATTTGCTACCAACGGATTGTCATTTAAAATTCACGGAAACTGTAATGATTATTTAGGAAAAGGACTTTCTGGAGGAAAACTGATTATTAAAGTTCCACCAACAGCAACTTTCAAACCTGAGGAAAATATTATTATTGGTAACGTTGCTCTTTACGGAGCTATTACAGGTGAAGCATACATTAATGGTATGGCCGGAGAACGTTTTTGTGTGAGAAATTCTGGAGCAACAGCAGTTGTAGAAGGAATTGGAGATCACGGTTGCGAATACATGACCGGAGGAACTGTTGTTATTTTAGGTAAAACCGGAAGAAATTTTGCTGCGGGTATGAGCGGTGGTGTTGCTTACGTTTACGACAAGAATAGAAAATTCGATTCTACATTATGTAACATGGAAATGGTTGCATTTGATCCAATGGAAGAAGATGATTTTATCAAGTTAAGACGTTTAATCAAAAACCATTCGTTATACACAAATAGTCCTTTAGCAAAAAGACTTTTGGCCGACTGGGAAAACGAACAGGAACATTTCATCAAAGTAATGCCAACAGATTATAAAAAGGCATTACAAAGAATAGCAGAAGAGAAGCAAATTGAAGAACTAATAGCTTAATAAAACATCAATTTCAAAAATCAATTTCAATGGCAATGTCTTCCTCATCGTCCCGAGACCTTGGGAGAAGGATTTGGAATTTTAAAAATTGGAATTTAATTAAAAAGTCATGGGTAAGATAGGTGGATTTAAAGAATATAATAGAGCAGACGAAAGTAATATCGCTGTTAAGGAACGTATCTCAAACTATAATGAGTTTACGATAACCTTAGAAAAAGATAAGATTAAAGAACAAGGTTCAAGATGTATGGATTGTGGTATTCCGTTTTGCCACAGTGCATGTCCGTTAGGGAATTTAATTCCAGATTTTAACGACATGGTACATCAGGAAGAGTGGGAGAGTGCATTAAAAATTTTGCAATCAACAAATAACTTTCCTGAATTTACAGGTCGTTTATGTCCGGCACCATGTGAGAAATCATGTGTATTAGGAATTATAAAAGAACCAGTTGCGATAGAAAATATCGAAAAGAATATTATCGAAAGAGGTTTTGCTGAAGGTTGGATTAAGCCACAACCGCCAAAAAAGAGAACTGGAAAAACAGTTGCAGTTATTGGTTCAGGTCCAGCAGGTTTGGCAGCGGCACAACAATTAAACAGAGCTGGTCATACCGTTACAGTTTTTGAAAGAGACAATGCAATAGGTGGATTATTACGTTACGGAATTCCAAATTTTAAATTAGAAAAAGGAATTATCGACAGACGTGTAGTAATATTAGAAGCCGAAGGAATTGTTTTTAAAACCAATGTAAATGTTGGTGTTAATTATAGCATCGAAGAATTAAATGCATTCGATTCGATTGTTTTATGTGGGGGAGCAACCGAAAGAAGAAGCTTACCAACAAAAGGAATCGAAAGTAAAGGTGTTGTTCAGGCAATGGATTTCTTAACACAACAAACAAAAGTTTTATTTGGAGAAGAAATTCCAAACCAAATAAAAGCTACAGGTAAAGATGTTATTGTTATTGGAGGTGGAGATACAGGATCAGATTGTATCGGAACTTCAAACAGACACGGAGCAAAATCGGTTACTAATTTTGAGATTTTGCCTAAACCACCAGTTGGAAGAAGCGAATCTACACCTTGGCCATTTTGGCCGTTGCAACTTAAAACATCATCTTCTCATGAAGAAGGTTGTGACAGAAACTGGCTAATTAATACCAAAGAGTTTCTTGCTAACGAAAAAGGAGAATTAGTAGGTTTAAAAACTGTTGAAGTAGCTTGGAAAATGACACCGGGACAACGACCAGAACTTATAGAAAAAGAAGGATCAGAGAAAATTTGGCCATGTGATTTAGCCTTATTGGCGCTTGGATTTACAGGACCAGAAAAAACATTAAGCGATCAATTAGGACTTCAGGTAGATATGAGAAGCAATTACAAAGCAACAAATTATCAAACAAATGTTCCTCATATTTTTACAGCTGGTGATATGCGCAGAGGACAATCTTTAATTGTATGGGCAATCTCCGAAGGTCGCGAGGCAGCAAGAGAAGTAGATTTATATTTAATGGGATCTACAAATTTACCAACAAAAGGAAGCGGAGACTTACCAAGTCTATAAACCAACAAACAACACAACAAAAGAAAACCCTTGAATGTTATTTGTTCAAGGGTTTTGCTTTTAGGAGCTAAGATTGTAAGACAGTAAGGTTCAGAGGTTTTTTCTAAAAAAAAAACGTAGTAACTTAGCAACTCAGAACCTTAGTAACAAATTTTTAATATTGCGCACAAAATGTTTGTTTTTAAACAAATTGTTATAATTTGTTATTATTTTACGTTTTATTGGTGGGTATTCAAAAGAGTAATAAATTTGTCAAAAATAGTTTAACAATGCAATCAAAAGATTTACTGCAATTAGCAGACCAATTTGGAAGTCCATTATATGTGTATGATGCTGAAAAAATCCAATCACAATACAACAGGTTAACTAAAGCGTTCTCTAAAGTAGAGAATCTTAGAATTAACTATGCCATGAAGGCCTTGTCTAATGTTGCAATACTTCAGTTGTTAAAGGATATGGGGTCTGGATTAGACACAGTATCTATTCAAGAAGTATTACTAGGACTTCACGCTGGATATGAGCCTGAAAGAATATTTTATACACCAAACGGAGTTTCTTTAGAAGAAATTGAAGAAGTTGCTGCAATGGGTGTGCAAATAAACATCGACAACTTATCTATTCTGGAGCAATTCGGAACCAAATATCCTAACACACCAGTTTGTATTCGTATCAATCCGCACGTAATGGCGGGTGGAAATGCTAATATTTCAGTGGGACATATCGATAGTAAATTCGGAATATCAGTACATCAAATCCCTCATATATTAAGAATTGTCGAGAATACAAAAATGAGTATTGTAGGGATTCACATGCACACAGGATCAGATATTTTAGATATCGAAGTATTCTTGTATGCTGCCGAAATCTTGTTTGATACCGCAAAACACTTCAAAAACTTAGAGTTTTTAGATTTCGGAAGCGGATTTAAAGTACCTTATAAAAAAGGAGATATCGAAACGGATATTGAAGAATTAGGTAAAAAACTATCAAAAAGATTTAATTCTTTCTGTGCGGAATACGGGAAAGATTTAACGTTGATTTTTGAACCAGGAAAATTCTTGGTAAGTGAGGCAGGTTTCTTCTTAGCAAAAGTAAATGTTGTAAAACAAACAACATCAACTGTGTTTGCAGGAATCGATAGTGGTTTTAATCACTTGATTCGTCCAATGTTTTACGGTTCACAACACCATATCGAAAACATCTCAAACCCAAAAGGGAAAGAGCGTTTTTACTCTGTAGTAGGGTACATTTGCGAAACAGATACCTTTGCTAACAACCGTAGAATCCAAGAAATTACCGAAGGTGATATTCTTGCTTTCAGAAATGCAGGAGCTTATTGTTTTTCAATGGCATCAAACTATAATTCAAGATACAAACCAGCAGAAGTTCTTTGGATGAACGGACAAGGAATCTTGATTAGACAACACGAAACATTCGAAGATTTACTTAAAAATCAAATTCCGTTGCCGCAAGAAGTTGCAGCAACAGTTTAAAATAAAAAGAGAGTCATCAATTTTAAATATCCCGTTTCATTTTTGAAGCGGGATATTTTTGTTTTATATTGACTCCAACTGTCAGACAGAACGAGTACAGATTGCAAATGCGTACTATCGAAGCTTAAAACAATATACAGTAAATTTTTCCATCAGAAAAAACGTATTTTTGTTCTGTGCAAAAAACACATAAAAACCGTATCGTACCAAAAAGGTATGTTTTTTACCAACACCAATTTTTCTCAATAATTTTAAATATCTTTGAATTATGAGCACAGCAACAAAACCAAAACATATTGGCAGAAATATTAGCCGAATCAGAGAACTTCGAGGGATGAAACAAGAAGCACTTGCTCAGGCAATTGGTTCAAATCAGCAAGCTATCTCTGGTATTGAAGGAAGCGAGGAAATTGATGCTAAAAAACTCGCAGAAATTGCAAAAGCACTTGGAGTTACCGTAGAAGCACTTGAAAATTTTTCTGAAGAAAACGTGTTTAATTATTTTAATACTTTTCATGAGTCTGTTTCAGGAAGCTTTATAACAAATAATTCTTGTACATTCAATCCTCTTGATAAAGTTGTTGAACTTTACGAGCGTTTAGTTCAGGCTGAAAAAGAAAAAGTAGAATATTTAGAAAAATTATATAAAGGGAAATAACCTATTATAAAGATATATTAATTCCAAAAAAAGAGACTTGTGTCTCTTTTTTTTATTTTATTATTAATTGAAGTTGTAACGATTAAGACCTTTTGTATTAATGTAATGCTTTTGTATCTTAGGTACGGGCATAGAAAAGAATTTCCACGCTATTTTTGAGCATATCCGAGGGATGAGGTTAACTATTGATTTTTAAGTATGTAAATAATTGAAAGTAGGCATTGTAAGTTAAATAATTTATGCGTATCATTGTTAAAAAGAAGTAATAACTTACAATAATTATTATGTTTAGACACTTTGAGTCAGAAAATTACTTTCATAAAGATAATGCAGATCTTGGGCAGTATTCGTCGTATGCAGCTTACAACAGAGATTTATTGCGTTTGGTTGATTTTTATGGACAAACACCATTTGATTGGTACAGAAATAAAAAAACAGGAGAATTAATCTGGCTTGACGGACATGCCAAAATTGACCATTATTCTAATTTAGGACATACCTGGGGGAAAACATTTATTAATGGTAACAGATTATTATTGGATGGAGAGACCAAACTAATAACCTATAACGGAGAAATTATTCATAATTTTAGTAAAAAAAAGAAATCATCATTTTTTAGTGGAGGATTTGCATTTTCTGACGGAGGAAACTATCAAGACCCAAGCTCCTTGCGCAGAGGCGGAAGAGATGTTACATGGATTGATTTTGGAGGTGCATTTGAAGCTCTTATTACTATATTAGGTTTTGAAACGAAAGGTAGTACATCAAGAGGAAAAGGAACAAACGGAGGAAAACCAACTTATGAAAATAAAATGGAAGATGGGATAAATGCAACTGATTTTGGTGCGAGTGCTACAAAAGAATTTATTACAATTTATGATAAATCCACTAAAAAAGGAAAACATAATTTGCCTAAAAAAAATGAAATGATACAAATTGATTATAATTCGACAACACAGAATAGAACTTGGATAAGTAAAGAGGAATTTGAATTACAACAAAAAAAGAAGAAATAATGAAAATATATAAGATTACGCTTTTGATGTTATTTGTTGTAATAGTTGGATTTCTAATAATATTTTTCAGCTATAATGACGAAAAAATTTATGTCTTAAAAAAATATGACTCCAAGACAAAAAAAACGATTACAATGGAATATTTACTTAAAAATGGTGATACTGTTTTTCATGGCAAATGTAATTACTATAATGAAAATGGACGTAAAATATCTGAGGGTAATTTTGTTAATGGTCATGTTGTTGGAAAAGTCACTAATTACTATGATAATGGTAAGATAGAATCAATAATTTATTATAAGACAAATGAAATTAAAGAAGAAAGTACTTATTATAGTTCAATTGGTCTGATAGAAAAATACATTATATATAATGACTTAGGAAATCCTTCCTTTAAAATTAATTATAGTAATAGGAGCGTACGAAGTTATGATGGTCATCCTTTATTAGAAATCTATCAATATAAATTTAGTCACAAAAAGCAATTTAACATTCAGACTAATCAGACTTTAAGTGTTGGTGATACTTTAAAATATAAATATTTATTAGCAGAAATTCCTTATTCAAAACGTACTTTTAAGATAGAAAATTTAAGTATTGACAACACTAAAGTTCAAAGAATTATTAAAAAGAAATTTCCAGTAGGTATTGATGTTGATGAAGTTTTAACAAAAAAAGGAGTCAATACAATACGAGCTATTGTTAAATATGAATTTAATGATGAAATCGTTCCAATTCTAAATGATACAATTTCTTTTGAAGTAAATGTAAATTAATGAGAGAAATAGAATGATAAAAAATGTAAGTTTTTAAATTTATGATTTTTAAATCCCTCAAATTCATTGCGCAGAGGCGGAAGAGATGTTACATGGATTGATCTTGGAGGTGCATTTGAAGCTCTTATTACTATATTAGGTTTTGAAACGAAAGGTAGCACTTCAAAAGGAAAAGGAACAAATGGAGGAAAACCAAGATTAGAAAACAAAATTGATGATGGGATAAATGCAACTGATTTTGGTGCGAATGCAATAAAAGCAGGGAAATCTGTAAAAGAAGAAGCAAACAAGGAAGAGACAAAAAAAGAGAAAACTCAAATGATTCAAACTGTTAATGATTCTAAAAACCCCAATAAGAATGTGCAGGTGAGAAGTGACATCTTAGAAGCACAACAAAAAAAGAAATAATGAAAAAGAAATAATGAAAAAGAAATATATAATAATAGTGTTTTCTGTGATACTTGGTTTGATAGTCTTGCTTTTTTACTTTAATGTTGATAAAGTATATACTTTAAAAGAATATAGTTCAACGGGGAAATTAATAGGAACAAATGAATACGTAATTAAGAATGGCGATACAATTCTGCATGGGAAATTTATAAACTACGATGAAAAAGGGATTAAAATTGCAGAGGGACAATTTGTTGATGGTCACATAAAGGGAAAATGTATTTATTATTATGATAATGGTAAAGTAGAAACAATACAATTTAAAAACGGTAAAATTACAGAAGAAAGTATCTATTACAATCAGGATGGCTTAATCGAAAATTATACTATGTATGATGATTTTGGTAAATCTTCTTTTATTATTAGTTATGACGAAAAAGGAGTAAGGGAATACAAAGGTTATCCTCTATTAGAAGTTTACCAATATATGTTTACTCATAAAAAGCAATATAATATTAAAACCGAACAAGTGTTAAAAGTTGGTGATACCTTAAAGTATCAATATTTACTAGCTAATTTACCGAATACTAAACGTAATTTTAAAGTGGAAAATATGAGTGCCGATAATGAAAAGGTTAAAAGAACGATAAAGCATAACCCACCAACAAAGGTTAACGTTGAAGAAGTTTTAATAAAAAAAGGAACAAATATAATTAGAGCAATTGTTAAATATGATTTTGAGGATAAAATTAGTCCTGCCTTTAACGATACAATTTCTTTTGAGGTTAATGTTAATTAGTCTAAAAGGCTGCGATAAAAAACGAAGTAAATTATAATAAATGCCTTATGAAAATATCATACGGCATTTATTTTTATAAAATAAACTAGCTCTCTCTGAAAAACTCAATACTATCAAGATCCAAGCTCCTTGCGCAGAGGCGGAAGAGATGTTACATGGATTGATTTTGGAGGTGCACTTGAAGCGCTTGTTGCTATATTGGGATTTGAAGTAAAAGGAAGTACTTCCAGAGGAAAAGGAACTAATGGAGGAAAACCAACAATAGAAAACAAAGCAGACGATTTTATGACTGCAACTGATCATGGTGCGAATGCAATAAAAGCAGGAAAATCTGTAAATGAAGAATCTGATGAAAAACTCTCAAAAACAGGTCAGACAAAGATGGTTCAAATTGTTAATGATCCTAAAAATCCAAATAAAAATGTGCAAATAAGAGAAGACGTCTTAAAAGCACAACAAAAAAAGAAATAATGAAAAAGAAATATATAATAATAGTACTCCTTGTGATACTCGGTTTGATAGTCTTGCTTTTTTATTTTAAAGAAGAAGAAACCTATATTTTAAAGAAGTATAGTCCAGAAGGGACATTATTAAGAACAAAAGAATATGTTATTAGAAATGGTGACACAATTTTTCACGGAAAATTCATAAGTTATAATGAAAAAGGAATTAAAATTAATGAAGGTCAGTTTGTTGATAATGAGCCAAATGGAAATTGTTTCTATTATTATGATAATGGTAAATTAGAATCTCTTTTTTATCGGAAAAATAGTAAAATTAATCTGGAATGTACTTATTATAATCAAAATGGTTTAATAAACGAGTACATAATGTGTGATAGTCTTGGAAGAACTGCTTTTATTATCGAGTTTGATAAAAAAACAGTAAAAATGTATGATGGTTATGCAACATATCCTGTAAATCAATATAAAATTGAAAAAGAAAAAAAGTATGAAATCTATACTCGAGACACCTTAAAAGTTGGCGACACTATAAGATATAACTACTTAGTAGCTAATATACCCAATGCTAAAAGAACTTTTAAAATAGAAACAGTAGGTATTGATAACTCAAAAGCAAAAAGAATTATTAAAAGTAAATTACCCGCAGAAATTATTGTTGAGGAAATTTTAACTCATAAGGGGCTCAATCGAATCAAAGCAATAACCCAATACACATTTAATGATAAAGTTACACGAGTAAAAAATGATACTGTTTCTTTTGATGTTAATGTGAATTAATGCTCAGGTTAGTTGAGACTCTCAACAAAAAGAGGGATAATGAAAAGGAAATACCGACTAATACTCATTGTAATACTTGGTTTGATAGTCTTCCCGCTCGTGAGAATAAATTACTTAAATGATTATGATAACAAGCAATAGATTATGGGCACTAGCGAGACGTTCGCGTTAACCATGAAATATAGATTCGCAATATTAATTATCAAGTCTAACCTAATCTAAGCTTCATTTTTAATTTGTAATTTCGGCGAATCAAAAAACATAAACAAAAAATGAAATTACAAATACGCATTCTGATTTATTCAATGTTATTCTTTACATATAGTTTTTCAACTTCTTTTTTACTTTCATTGGGCGAAAAATTAAAAGATCATAGATTTATAACTTTAGGCTGTGGTTTTCTTCTTATCAATCTAATTTTCTCTTTTTTGATACTAAAATGGAAGCCTTTATTAAATATTGTATGCTCTTTTATAATTGCTTCTTTGGCTCTATTTTTAGCATTGAAGTTTGGAAATTTACATTTGTTTTCAAAATATGATCCTTACGGAATTAAAACAGCATTAATGGGCTACGCTTTTCTTTCGATTTTATTTTGGGAAATTGCTTATCAAATAAAAATTAGGAAACAATAAAAGTAAAACCTTATAGAATATTAGGCGCACTGGCGTCTCTACGGACTTGGATTGAGATGAAATAATGTTTCTATTGAGTAAGGATTTATTATAGAGGTACGCAGCAGTGGGCTCTGTTTTTATAATTTATTAATTTAAAAATGCATAAATTTATTGTACGATTAATTATTTAATATTCGGAATTAAATCTAATTTTTTAAAATGTATCTTATGAAAACTAAAAAAATATGGGCTAATTTAGGAGTTGAAAATTTAGAAAGAACAACCAAATTTTACAGCGAATTAGGTTTTAAACGGAATGGTCACAATACTTCTAGTGAACTAACAAGTTTTATTTTTGGAGACGACAATTTTATAATTCATTTTTTTGTAAAAGACAGATTTAAGTGGGCTGTCAATGCTGAAATGGCAGATTTAAAACTTGGAAATGAAATTATATTTTCACTTTCGGCTGAAAGCAAAAATGAAGTAAACCAATGGCTAGCGATTGTTGAAAAGGCTGGAGGCAGAATTTTCGCCGAGCCACAAGATTATGGGAAAGGATATTTCTTTGGGTTTTCTGATCCAGATGGTCATAAATTTAATGTTTTGTATTGGCCCGAATAAAATAAGGTATTTGATTAAATACTGAATAACGGACTGCAATACGTCTCTATGTAAATAATAAAGGTATAATCTAGACCCGATGGGAACGATATCCTTTTCCTTGTAATCCTGACGGAGGAAGGATTTCAAGAAAAAGATTTAGTGTACAGCGGGACAGAAGGTTATTATGGAAATGAAAGTTTCTGCTTCTCAAATTTAAAATCGTGATGCTACTTAATCTCAATTAATCTAAAACAGATATATTTGCACCATTAAATTAATAAGGATGCAAAAAATCACAATACTCTTTTCAATATTATTCCTGACACTTTCGTCATGTGGTGTAAAAACTACCCAATCGATGGTAAGCGATGGTAATTATGATGGGGCAATAGACCGTGCTGTAGAAGCATTAAAGACTAAAAAAGATTCTAAGGGAAAACAAGATTATGTGTATTTGCTGGAAGAGGCTTTTGCAAAAGCGAAAGACAGAGATTTGCGCAATCTTGATATGATGGCCAAAGAAGCAAATCCTGCCAATATAGAGCGTGTTTATAATACTTACATGCAATTAAATAACCGTCAGGAGAAGATAAGACCTTTGTTGCCATTGCAATTATTGAAACAAGGAAAGAATGCCTATTTTCCGTTTGATAATTATTCGGAGCAGATTGTAAGCAGTAGAAATTCATTATCAAAATTTTTATATGAAAATGCTTCGGCTCTTTTAAAATCTAATAATAAGCTAGATTACAGAAAAGCGTATGATGATTTTTTCTATTTGGAAAGCATTAATCCGGGATATAAGAATGTGAAAAAATTGATGGATGAGGCTCAGTTTAAAGGAACTGACTTTGTAGATGTTTATGCCAAAAACGAAACTAATATGGTTATTCCTAAACGACTTCAGGACGATTTATTAGATTTTAGCACGTATGGATTAAATGATAAATGGACTGTTTACCATAGTGTTAGACAAAAAAGTGTTGTTTATGATTATAGTTTGATTATAAATTTTAGAGAAATATTTATTTCGCCGGAACAAATAAAAGAAAAAGAGTTTATTAAAGAAAGACAAGTCAAAGACGGTGTAAGAACTCTTTTGGATGGTAGAGGAAGACCTGTAAAGGATAGTTTGGGGCGTGAAATAAAAGTGGATAATTATAGAACGCTTCGTGCGAATATATATGAGTTCAGACAATTTAAATCTTGCCAAGTAACTGCTAAGGTTGATTATGTTGATTTAAAAACAAACCAGTTAATGCAATCATTTCCTGTAAGCAGCGAATATGTTTTTGATTATGTTTATGCTACATACAAAGGGGATAGAAGTGCTTGCGAAGATAGTTATCTTGGATATTTTAATAAACGTGCTGTTCCATTTCCTAATAATGAACAAATGGTCTATGATACTGGCGAGGATCTAAAAGCTAAGCTCAAAGATATTATCGTTCGAAATAGATTTAGAGGATAAACTCAATATTTGGATAATAAAAAAGGCTGTATTTTTATAAATACAGCCTTTTTTATGCGTTAAGAGGAAGATTATTTTTTGTCTAAAACTTCTTCAAGAACATTTGCTTCTGTTCCATTCGGGAACGTTACTTTTATTTTTTGAGCAATTGTTGGTGCAATTTGGGTAATCACTTTTTTATTATATGATTCTCCTTTTTTAATATGCCATCCGTAAAAAATTGCAGGAACATGTGTATCATAAGTATAAGGTGTTCCATGTGATGTTCCTGTTCCCATATATTCGATATAACCTGGCTTGTCCAAAACTATTAAATCTCCGTTTTGAGTTACATCATATCCTTTTACAATAAAGTTTAAATAGTAATCATTACCAGTAGCATTTAATATTTCTTCTTCGGTATATACTCTTTTTACGTAATCCTGAGTCATTAAATACTCTTTGAAAGCTTGTTTTACTTTAATCAATTCTAATTTTTTAGTTTTGATGATTTCTTTGTTAAAGAATAAATTGAAGTTTGAATAATTTAAAACTAAATCTGCACCAAAAGTTTTTACTGAAAAATCGGTCAGATTTTTACGGATGTCTTTTGGGCTAATGCTGTTTACGTTGTATTTATTGTCTTTAAGATAATTCACGTTTTCTGCTCCAGCATGATCTGCTGTTAAGAAAAGTAGGTAATTATCTTTACCAACAGTTTTGTCAAGGTAAGCCAGGAAATCGGCAATAGTTTGATCTAGACGTAAATAAGTATCTTGAAGTTCCATAGAACGTGGTCCTAATAAATGTCCAACGTAATCTGTGGATGAAAAACTAACAGTTAGGAAATCAGTAATATTATCTTTTCCTAATTCTTCTTTTTCGATTGCTTTCTTAGCAAATTCGGCTAATAAGTCATTTCCGAATGGAGTAGAACGAATAACTCCTGCATCATTTTTATCATACATATCTTTTAAGTTGTATGGAAAAACTGGTGCAGTACTATTGTATAATTTTCCTTCGTATGGATTGTTATCCGGTAAGCTTTTACTAGTATAAACAGCAAGAGGTTTGTAAAGGTCCCAACCTTTGTTTATGTATGGTAAATAACGTTTCTCGCTATTAAATTCTGTTACCCAATCAGGTAATTTATCTCCGTAAAAAGTACTTGAAATAAATGATCCCGTTTTGCTATACCAAAAAGCCCAATTGGCAAAGTGTCCAGCTGGTAAAATTGCTCCACGATCTTTAAGACTCACACCAATTACTTTTCCTTGAAAATTGGTAGACATTCTTAATTCATCTGTAATTGTAGTACTTAATAAGTTTTTTGGAGACATTGCGCCTTCTTCCTTTGTACCGTCACCTACTGTTGCCACTCCGGCATCATCAGTACAATACATTTGTTTTCCTAATTTTCGGCTAAACCATTCGTTACCTACAATACCGTGTGTTGCAGGAGTTGTACCAGTATAAATAGAGGCATGACCAGGTGCAGTGTAAGTTGGCATGTAGTTGTAATGCATGTTTTGAAACGTGTATCCATTGTCCATAAGCCTTTTGAAACCATTTGGTGAAAAGTCATCTGAAAACCGATACAGATATTCCATTTTCATTTGGTCCACAACAATACCAACTACTAGTTTTGGACGGTCTTGTGCATTTATTTGGGTAATGAATACGAATGCTAAAAATAAAATAAGTTTTTTCATGTTTTGATATCTAATTTTAGACAAAAATACTGATTCAAATTCAAAAAGAATTCAGAATTGAGATTGAAAACATAAAAATGGTTTACTTTAACATAATTGGCAAAAAAAAATCCTAAGTGTGAGCTTAGGATTTTTTGTTTTTACCAAAATTGAATTTTACTTTTTCAACTACTTGCGTTTTTGGATTTGACTTACTGTTATTTTTTTTGAAAGGTTTTTTAGCAGCAGTTCCAGATTTAGATGGTTTTTGATCTCCTCTAGATCTTTCTTCATCTTTTGGCTTTGCTTTAAACTCGGGTCTTTCTTTAGTGCTATCTTTAGCAGGGATTTCTGCTTTGTGTTTCGCTAAAACGTCATTAGGGTTTTTAGGATTTTCTTTTGTTCCTCTTAAATGAATTACTAATCCGTTTAAGAAGTTACGCAATACCTGATCGCCACATTCCATATAGTTCTCATGATCTTCGGCTCTAAAAAAAGCACCCAACTCTGATTTTGAAATTCTAAAATCTACCAATTCTAATATTTCAACTATTTGGTCGTCACGAAGCATTAAGGCTACGCGTAGTTTTTTTAGGATATCGTTATTTGTCATCGTTTAATTTTTTACAAAGGTACGTTTTAAAAGTAATTGAATAGTCACTTTACTTATATTGAAATTGAGATTAATATAAGATAACACCTGTTCCATTACCTTCGGCATATTTTATTTCTCCATTTTGTATTATAACTCCACTTGCAATGTCTTTTTCTAATAATAAGGCACCGTCCATATCGACATAATCGAGTTCAGGTAATAAATGCGCAATTGTCGAAATTCCTACTGTAGATTCGGTCATACAGCCTACCATTGTTTTTAATCCCAATTGTTTTGCCTCATGAAGCATTCGTCGTCCAGGTGTGATACCACCACATTTCATCAGTTTTATATTTACGCCGTGAAAATGATTATGGCATTTGGCAATATCACTTTCTATAATACAGCTTTCATCGGCTACAATTGGCAAAACCGAATGTTTAAAAACTTCTTGATGTCCTTTCCAATCATCTGCTTTAAGTGGTTGTTCCAGGAATTCGACTCCTAGTTTTTTTAACTCAAAGGCATTTTTAATAGTTTCATCGACATTCCATCCACAATTGGCATCGATCCTAAAAATAGCATTGCTATGTTTCCTTAATTCGGTTACAATGGCAATATCTTCGGGAGTTCCTAGTTTTATTTTATAAATCGGCCACGGTAATTCTTCCATTTTTAAAACCATTTTTTCGATAGAATCAATTCCGATGGTATAATTGGTCATTGGATTATTTTTGATAGAATAATTCCATAGTTGGTATAGTTTTACACTTTTTTTTCGGGCATACCAATCATTATAGGCATTGTCTAAGGCGCATAAGGCAAATTTATTTTGGTGTAATAATGGGGTTATTTTTGCCCAAAATTCTTCGGGAGTTTCATTCTCGATAGCTTCAATTATTGGACGAATCTTTTCGATATCATTTTCCAGTATCGGAATAGAAATATTATAATATGGATTTGATGTTGCCTCACCAAAACCCGAGAATCCATCTTTTTTTAATTCAACGATTACGGTCGGTTGAAAATCAATTGTTTTTCTTGAAATCCTAAATGTATGTTTTAATTTAAGATCGTATGCTCTGATAATTAATTGCATTTCTGATGTTTTTGTATTTTAAATTTAAAAACAATATTTTAGCTAAAAATATGAATTTGATGAATACCGATGCCGAAAAAATAAGTTTACTTTTAGAGTTAATATCTTTCTCGACTGTAGATGGAGAATTACATAAGAGGGAATATGATTTTTTGTGGCTGGTTGCTCGTGAATTAAATATCGATGAAGTTACTTTTAAGGATTTGTTCCATCAGGAAGTTCCTCCATTGGTTATAAAATCGGAGTTTCAGCGTATTCAGCAATTTTACAGATTGGCTTTAATCATGTACTGTGACGGGATATTGCATAGTAAAGAAGCCAAAGCAATACAGCAAATCGCGATTGATATGGGATTAAATCCTGTAGCGACGAAGCGTATTCTTAATTTAATGAAGAATGCACCAAATGCAATAATTGACCCTGCAGTATTATTGAAAATTTTTCAGGAACAGCACAATTAAGACAATTGTTCTTGGAGTTTTTTAATATCATCGCGTAATTTTGCCGCCTGAAGAAAGTCTAAATCTTTTGCTGCTTTTTCCATCGATTTGCGTTTTTCTCGAATCATTTTTTCCAATTCTGCTTTGGATAAGTATGCTGTGTCTGGCTCGGCTGCAGCACTCAATGTATGACCTAATTCATATTCTACCAATGGGTTTTTGGTAAAAGCACTATCAATTTTTTTGTTTAATGCTTTTGGCACTTGGTTGTTTTCGAGGTTGAAATTAATTTGTTTTGTACGACGATAATTGGTTTCATCGATAGTTTTTTGCATACTTGCTGTAATCTTATCAGCATACATAATTGCTTTTCCGTTAAGGTTTCTTGCTGCACGACCAATAGTTTGAGTTAATGATCTGTGGCTACGCAAAAATCCTTCCTTATCGGCATCAAGAATTGCTACCAATGAAACTTCGGGTAAATCCAAACCTTCACGAAGTAAGTTTACTCCAATTAAAACATCAAAAAGTCCTTTTCGTAAATCTTGCATGATTTCGATACGTTCCAGAGTATCTACATCTGAGTGAATATAACGACAACGAATATTTACTTTGGTCAGGTATTTGGCTAATTCTTCGGCCATTCTTTTGGTTAAAGTGGTAACTAATACACGTTCATCTAACTCGCAACGAATTTGGATTTCTTCGATTAAATCATCAATTTGATTTAAACTAGGGCGTATTTCGATAATTGGATCTAATAATCCTGTTGGTCGGATTACTTGTTCTACAACTACACCATCTGTTTTTTGTAATTCATAATCAGCCGGAGTTGCCGAAACATAAATTACCTGATTTTGCATGGCTTCAAATTCTTCAAATTTTAATGGACGGTTGTCCATTGCAGCAGGTAATCGGAAACCATATTCTACAAGGTTTTCTTTACGACTTCTGTCACCTCCATACATAGCATGAACCTGAGATAATGTTACGTGACTTTCATCGACAACCATTAAATAGTCATCGGGGAAATAATCAAGTAAACAGAACGGTCTTGTTCCTGCTTCTCTTCCGTCCAGATAACGGGAATAGTTTTCGATACCTGAACAATAACCCAACTCACGAATCATTTCTAAATCAAAATTGGTACGTTCTTCCAATCGTTTGGCTTCAAGATGTTTTCCTATTTCTTTAAAATAATCGACTTGTTTAACCAGATCTTGTTGTATTTGCCAAATTGCTCCTTGCAGAACGTCTGGGGATGTCACAAACATATTGGCAGGGTAAATAGTAAGTTTGTTGAATTTCTCAATAACCTGAGAAGTTTTTATATCAAAGGATTCTATCTCCTCAATTTCATCTCCAAAAAAATGAATTCGATATCCATCATCTGCATAACTAGGATATACCTCAACAGTATCTCCTTTTATTCTAAAACTTCCAGGATTAAAATCGGCTTCGGTTCTGGAATATAAACTTTGTACCAGACTATGTAATAATTTGGTTCTCGAAATAACCTGATCTTTTTCTATTGCAATAACATTTTTCTGGAATTCTACAGGATTTCCGATACCGTATAAACAAGAAACGGAAGCTACGACTAATATATCACGTCGTCCTGAGAGTAGGGAAGATGTTGTGCTTAAACGCATTTTTTCCAACTCTTCGTTAATAGATAAATCTTTCTCGATGAATACTCCAGTTACAGGCATGAAAGCTTCTGGCTGATAGTAATCGTAATAGGAAACGAAATATTCTACGGCGTTGTTGGGGAAAAATTGCTTGAATTCTGAATATAATTGTGCTGCCAATGTTTTATTGTGTGCCAAAACTAAAGTTGGTCTTTGTACTTCCTGAATAACGTTGGCAACTGTAAATGTCTTTCCTGAACCAGTTACTCCAAGGAGGGTCTGGTATTTTTCACCATCAATTATTCCTTGAGTCAATTTTTCAATTGCTTGCGGTTGATCTCCTTTTGGACTGTAATCTGAGGTTACTTGAAAATTCATTTATTTAATTTAGAATTGTTGGGATTGTAAAGTTACAAAGTAAAATCTTAAATTGAAATTTGTGACTAAAAAAGGTTCTGAGTAACAAAGGCACAAAGGTTTTTATTTCTATCTGACTCTTTGCGAAAGAAACGCGGATGAGACAGATTCGCTAAAGCGAAAACACTGATAAAAACGGATTTTTTATCTGCGTTACTTTATGAATGTTTAAGTTAGCAATTCCGAAGCTTTGGGATGAAATTTAATTAATCATTTTAATTTGTGGCAAAGGAATTAACAGCAAAGAGTGAGCGAAAGATTTCTCCAATCTTGTCACCCTGAGGGACGAAGGGTCTCCACAAGAGACTAACATCAACGTATCCCTAATTGTCGAGTTACTCGCGGAGATTCTTTCCTACGTCAGAAAGACAAATTTGCGTTTAAATCCTAGAAACTTATTCAAAATGAACCTCAAATAATGAGTAAAGATTCTCTCCAATCTTGTCACCCTGACCCCGAGTCGAAGAATTGGGAGAAACTCCATAATCTTTGTCGAGCTACTTGATGAGCCCTTTCCTACGTCAGGGTGACAAGATTGCGGTTATTTGCACGCAGATTAAACAGATATAAGTTTTTTAAATTAGAGAAATTAGAATAATTCGTGGTGTAATTTTTAACCGCAAAGTTACCTTCAATTAAATTTAAAAGTATTAAAAAGCAAATGATTATAGTGTTAACTTTTTAGTTATATCTTTCATGATTACAATGTTATGAGAAAATATAATAATCAGTTATATTTAATTTTCACTTTTAAAACTCCATTTACTTTGTTGTGCTTCGGTAAGGAAAGACCATGCTACAATACGACTTGTTTTCTGACCTTGTGCCATATCGATTGTTTTTACGATTGAAGCATTTACTTTATTTATTGTTTTATAGATACTAGACAAGTTTTCTCTTTTAGATACTAGTGTTGTAAACCATAAACATTGCATTGGGTATTTGGCACTTTCGTAAATCATTTGTGTTATAAATCCAATCTCTCCACCATCGCACCATAGTTCGGCATTATGACCTCCGAAGTTTAAAACTGGTGCTGCTTTTCTATTTGCTTTTGGATTTAGATTTGTTACTTTTCGAACGGCACTTTTATTAGCTTCTTCTGATGAAGAATGAAAAGGTGGATTGCAAATCGTGAATGTAAATTTATCTTCGGGCGTAATTATATTTTTGAATATAAAGCGAGATTCTGTTTGTTGTTGTAAACTGATAAAATCTATTAGCTCAGGATTGGCTTCGATTATTTTGCTGCAATTTTCGATTGCTTTTTCATCAATATCGGTTCCCACAAAGCTCCATCCATAGGCTGCATTTCCTAATATAGGATAAATACAATTAGCACCAACGCCTATGTCTAAACCTAAAATTGCCTCGCCTTGCGGAATAACTCCATTATTTGTTGTAGCTAATAAATCGGCTATGTAATGAATGTAATCAGCTCTTCCGGGAATTGGAGGGCAAAGATAATCTTTGGGGATGTCCCAATTTTGGATGTCGTAATAATGAATTAATAACGCTTTATTAAGTGACTTCACAGCTTCGGGATTACTAAAATCAATCGTTTCGATACCATGCTCGTTTATAATAACGTGTTTTTTTAATTCGGAACAATCTGCGATTAGTTGTTCGAAATCATAACGCAAACGATGCGGGTTTCTAGGATGCAGACTTGTTTTCTCGGAGTTGTTTGTAGTTTTCATTTTCTTAATTTCCATGCAAAGGTACGCATTCCTAGTTTGGAAATATGTGTAGTAGTACTTATGAAATAATTTGGCATAGCCCCGATGGAAA
>NZ_JAOZEW010000038.1 GCF_025847235.1 Flavobacterium shii | reverse complement strand
TAGAATGTCTTTAAGTTCGGGATTTATTTTGAGCAAAAGATGAACGGCTTCTTTATATTTTTAAAGTAAACAGAACTTCGTTATCATTTTGTTCTACTTCCAGGTAAGAAATTAGGGATTTCATGAAAGATTCATATAGCGGATTTGGAGATAGTGAAATCATTGCTTCCTCTTGAGTTTTTTTCTCAATTTTAAAATTGTACTCTTTGCTTATTTCTTTTAATATGTTTTGATCTAGGAATAATGATATGGCTTTAAACTCTCCGCCTTCGGGAGGTATTTTTATAAATTTTGCCAAATGATTTCTTTTGCTAAAGCGGTAATCGCCTTCTTTTAGGTGGTAGGTGTTTTTGCTATCAGAAGCGATCATCTCGCCTGAAATTTGATAGCTAAATACGTGCTCTGGTATAAAATGCTCGCCTTCGCGGCTACGTGTAAAATAGCAAGAGTATAATATTTTGGGTTTTGTGTTTACGGTTGTCATAAAGTAAAGTTACTAAAAAGATAGAGAAAGTTCTGCAAGTAGGACTTTCTCTATCGGGATGTGGTTGTTATTTAATCAATGCTTTTGGTTCTAGATAAGCTTCTAGTCCTAGTATTCCAAATTCTCTGCCGATTCCAGATTGTTTAAATCCTCCAAAAGGCGCCATTGGATCATGTCCGAGACCGTTTATTAGTACGCGTCCAGCATTAATTTGTGAGGCTATAGTATGAGCTCTTTTTTCGTTTGAAGAACTTACATAGGCTTGCAATCCATAAGTTGTGTCGTTGGCGATTTCAATGGCTTCCTCTTCTGTTTTGTATGTTAGGATTGATAAAACGGGGCCGAAAATTTCTTCTCTGGTAATTCTCATTTGGTTGTTTACGTTTGTAAATACTGTAGGTTTTACAAAATTCCCTTTTTCTAATCCCTGAGGTTTTCCTAATCCGCCAGTAAGTATCTCTGCGCCTTCGTTAATGCCAATCTGGATGTAGTTCTGTACGCGTTCGTATTGTTTTTTGCTTACCATTGGTCCTATGTTTGTAGTTTCGTTTTTTGGGTCTCCTACAATGGTGTTCGAGATTGTTTCTTTTACAAGAGTTTTTACTTCTTCTAATCTGTTTTCGGGTATCAATAATCTTGTTGCGGCAATACAGGCTTGTCCGCTATTCATGTAAGCGGCTATTATTGCCATTGGGATTGCTTTTGAAAAATCGGCGTCATCTAGGATGATATTTGGTGATTTTCCGCCAAGTTCCAGAGTAATACGTTTCATAGTATTGATTGCTTCTTTGGCTATGATTTTGCCAACATTAGTGGAGCCTGTGAATGAGATTTTTGCAATATCCGGATTACGGCTAATTTCTGCGCCAACTATTTCTCCTAAACCATTTACTATATTAAAAACTCCTTTGGGTAATCCTGCTTCATGAAGACATTCAGTAATAAGTTCTGTTTGTTGAGCGCTCATTTCGCTTGGTTTGATAACGGTTGTGCATCCCGCGGCTATTGCTGTAGCTAATTTGCTGCATATAAAACTATTGCTTGAGTTCCAAGGGATTATAATTCCTACTACGCCAATTGGTGTCATTTGAACTTCAGACTTCCCCATTGTTTTGTTGAATTTATAAGTACTTAATAGGTTAATTGTAGACTCGAGACCTTTTAGCATGTATTCATAGCTAATTGATGAGAATTGGAATGTTCCGCCATATTCTTCAATCATTACGTTAATAAAGGCTTCTTTTCTTTTTTCTATTGAGGTTTGTATGTTTTGTAGGTATTTAATTCTTTCGGCTATGCTTGTTTTGGAAAAAGTTTTGAATGCTTCTTTTGCTGCGGCAATTGCATTTTGAGTATCTTCTATGTTTCCTAAAAGTACTTGTCCTAGTTTTTCGTTTGTTGTCGGGCTAATAAGATCGAAATATTCGGTTCCTTTTGGTGTTACAAACTCTCCGTTGATGTAAGCTTTGTCTATTGTTTTCATGTTTTTTATATTTATGATTTATTTTGTTTTACAAAGTTCGTGGTTAATGTAGCTGTCGACTTTGTTGGAAAGCTCAGTTTTACTTTGTTGAAAAGCTCATAATTACGCATGAATTAATTGATTTGTGTGTGATATATTGACCTGTTGTTGATTGTGTTAATAAAAAAAAGCTTCTCGGTTGAGAAGCTTTTTGAGGAAAAAATGTGTGTTTTGTATTAGATTTTAAAGGTTATAACAGGTCGTACTGCGTGGTTTACTAAATCTTCGCTAATGCTTCCGTTAAAAAAGTGTGCGAATCCAGTTCTTCCATGTGTGCACATGCCGATTAAGTCGGCATCGACACTATTGGCAAAGTTAATAATCCCTTTTTCTATATTGGTGTCATTGTAAATGTGTGTTGAGTAATTTTTGAGATTAAATGGAGTTATGAAATCATTCATTATTTGCTGAGCAACATGGGTTGGTTTGAAGCTGTTTGGAGTGCAAATCATGACCAAGTGTAGTTTAGAATCGAAAAATTTGGTGAATTCAATCAGTTTTTTGAATGGTTTTTCGGTTTCTTTAGAAAAATCTGAAGCAAAAACAAAATTTGTTGTTTTGAAGTTGTTCGTGTATTTTTTAATGACTAAAACTGGAATTTCAGAGTGGCGAACTACTTTTTCTGTGTTGGAACCTATGAGTAATTCTTCAAATCCTGAAGATCCATGTGAACCCATAACTATTAAGTCTATTTCATGTTCATTGCTTACTTTTGCAATTCCTTCGGCAGGTCTGTCTAGTTTTACCATCTCGGTTATTGTAAGTCCATCTAGGTAGGGTCTCTCGGTGATTTTAGAAAGCATTTCATTGGCTTTTTTCATAAATAACATCGTCTCAGGGATGCTTATTCCGCCAGTTATTGCATCGTTCATTTGGGTTGGTAATTCAAGAGTATGGAGTACGATTATCTCAGAATTATTTTTTTTTGCGATTTGTGCAGCTACTTTTAAAGCATCTTCGGCATGTTCGGAAAAGTCGGTTGGAACTAAAATGCGTTTCATAACTTTAAGTTGTTAGATTATATGAAAAATTGTTAATTTTAATGCTTCTATAAAGATAAGAAATATTTTTAGAGCAATCAATTTATTTTGATTTATAAAAAAACACTATATTTGCACCGTTATTTATTAAAATCTAAATAATGAGGGGACTAGTGTCCCCTCTTTTTATAAAAATATGACATTTAAAGAAAAAGTAAACGCATTAATAGCCGAAGGTCTCTTAGAAAAGCCATCAATTTTTTTAATAGACTTGACCATTACCGACGCTTTCAAGATAATTGTATCTTTGGATGGTGATAGTGGAGTGCTTTTGCAAGACTGTATTGATATTAGTCGTGCTATCGAAAATAATTTAGATAGAGAAGAACAAGATTTCTCTTTGGAGGTAGCTTCGGTAGGAGTTGGATCACCACTAAAAATGGTTAGACAATACAAAAAAAACATTGGTAGAACATTGATTGTTAATACTAATGGAGAAAAAATTGAGGCTGAATTAGTTGATGCTAATGAAGATTTCATAATTTTGTCTTGGGAAGCAAGGGAACCTAAAAAATTAGGAAAAGGAAAAGAAACAGTTCAAAAAGAGCAACAAATACCTTATACAGAAATTAAAGAGGCAATTGTTACAGTAACATTTTAATTAAAGAATTCGCATGGAAAATTTAGCATTAATCGATTCATTCTCAGAGTTTAAAGATGATAAACTTATTGATCGTGTAACGCTTATGGCAATTTTAGAAGATGTATTTAGAAATGCATTGAAGAAAAAATACGGTTCAGATGATAACTTCGATATTATCATAAATCCTGATAAAGGAGATATGGAAATTTGGAGAAGAAGAGTAATCGTTGCTGACGAAGATCTGGATTTTGAAAATGAGGAGATTACTTTGACAGAAGCAAGAAGAATTGAAGCGGATTTTGAAATTGGTGAAGAAGTTTCTGAAGAAGTAAAATTAATTGATTTAGGTAGAAGAGCTATTTTAGCTTTACGTCAAAACTTGATTTCTAAAATACATGAACACGATAATACAAATCTTTATAAGCAATTTAAAGATATTATCGGAGATATTTATACTGCCGAAGTGCACCATGTTCGTCCAAGAGTTGTAATTTTGGTGGATGATGAAGGAAATGAAATTGTTTTACCAAAAGAAAAACAAATTCCATCTGACTTTTTCCGTAAAGGAGATAATGTTCGTGGAATTATTGAGAGCGTTGAATTAAAAGGAAATAAACCTCAAATTATTATGTCTAGAACTTCTGAAAAGTTTTTAGAGAAATTGTTTGAACAAGAAATTCCTGAAGTATTCGATGGTTTGATTACAGTTAAAAATGTAGTTAGAATTCCGGGTGAAAAAGCAAAAGTAGCGGTAGATTCTTATGATGATAGAATTGATCCTGTTGGAGCTTGTGTAGGTATGAAAGGATCACGTATTCACGGAATTGTTCGTGAATTAGGAAATGAAAATATAGATGTTATTAATTATACTAGTAACATTCAATTATATATTACAAGGGCTTTAAGTCCTGCAAAAGTATCTTCTATTAAAATTAATGAAGAAACAAAAAGAGCCGAAGTTTTCTTGAAATTAGAAGAAGTTTCTAAAGCTATCGGTAGAGGTGGTCATAACATTAAATTAGCAGGCCAATTAACAGGTTATGAGCTTGATGTTATTAGAGAAGGAGATGTAGCAAGCGGTGAAGACGATGACGTAGAATTAACAGAGTTCTCGGATGAGATCGAAGATTGGGTTATCGAAGAGTTTGCTAAAATAGGATTGGATACTGCAAAAAGTATCTTAAAACAAGAAGTAGAAGATTTAGTAAGAAGAACAGATCTGGAAGAGGAAACAATTCTAGATGTAATGCGAATACTAAAAGAAGAGTTTGATAGTTAGTCTATCTTTCTCACAACACAACGAATAGGTAATAATAAAAAGGTTTTATGTCTGAAGAGAGAGTAATAAGAATAAACAAGGTTTTAAGGGAATTAAATATTTCATTAGAAAGAGCTGTGGATTATCTGAAAGATAAGGGAATTGCTATTGATGCAAATCCAAACGCAAAAATTTCTGATAAGGAATTTAATATCCTACAAAGCCAATTTGCGGGCGATAAGGGAAATAAAGAGGCTTCTAAAGAAGTTGGTGAGGAGAAAAGAAAAGAGAAAGAAGCATTGCGTGTAGAACGCGAGAAAGAAATTGAAGACAAACGCAAACAAGACGAAGAGCGCCAAAAACAACAAGAAGTTATAAAAGCGAGAGCTGTTGTAACTGCTCCTGTTCAAGTTGGTAAAATTGATCTAAATCCGAAAAAACCTGCAATTATTCCAAACACTCCTCCAGTAGCAGAGCCTGTAAAAGTTGAAACACCTAAGGAAGTTGTAAAACAAGAAAAACCTGTTCAAAAAGAGGTAGTTCAGCCTGTTGTGCAACAACCTCCAGTTGCTGTTACTGAGAAAAAAGAAGTAAAACCTGTTATCGAGAAAAAAGAAGTGAAACCAGTAGCGGTTGCTGCTCCAGAAAAAGAAGCTGTTGTAAAAACAGAATCTGCTGCTGTAGTTACACCTCCAGTTGAAGAATCGATAACAACACAATATCAAAAATTATCTGGAACTACTCTTACAGGTCAGACAATTGATTTATCTCAATTTAATAAGCCTAAGAAGAAAAAAGAAGATCCAAAGATAACTCCTAATAAGCCAGGAGCTCCAGGAGCAGCTGCAAATAACGCTAACAAAAATAAGCGTAAAAGAATTGCTCCTAAACCAGGTGCGCCTAGACCGGCAACGCCTCCAGGAACACCTAATCCTAATAAAATTACTCCAAATACAGGAGGAGCAGGAGGCGGATTTAATGCTAACAGAAGTGCAAGACCAGGTTTTGTAAAAGGAAACCGTCCTGCAATTGTAGCAAAAGTTGAGCCTACTGAAGAGGAAGTAAAAAACCAAATTAGAGAAACTCTTGAAAAACTACAAGGTAAAGGTGGAAAATCAAAAGCTGCTAAATACCGTAGAGATAAAAGAGATACGCACCGTCAGAAATCTGATGATGAGCAAAGAGCTTTAGATGAAGGAAGTAAAACTATTAAGGTTACTGAGTTTGTTACTGTAGGTGAAATTGCTATCATGATGGATGTGCCAATTACTAAAGTTATTGGTACATGTATGTCACTTGGAATCATGGTTACCATGAACCAGCGTCTTGATGCAGAAACTTTGACTATCGTTGCTGATGAGTTTGGTTATGAGGTTGAATTTATTACCGTAGATATTGAAGAAGCTATTGAGGTAGTTGCAGATAAAGAAGAAGATCTAGTTGTTAGAGCGCCAATTGTTACTGTAATGGGTCACGTCGATCACGGTAAAACATCTTTACTGGATTATATCCGTAAAGAAAATGTTATCGCTGGTGAGTCTGGAGGTATTACACAGCACATCGGAGCATATGGAGTAACATTAGATAATGGTCAAAAAATTGCATTTTTAGATACACCTGGTCACGAAGCGTTTACCGCGATGCGTGCACGTGGAGCTCAAGTTACGGATATTGCTATTATTGTAATTGCGGCTGATGATGACATCATGCCACAAACAAAAGAGGCAATTAGCCATGCGCAAGCAGCTGGAGTTCCAATTATCTTTGCTATCAATAAGGTTGATAAACCAAATGCCAATCCAGAGAAAATAAAAGAAAGATTAGCAAGTATGAATTTACTTGTAGAAGATTGGGGAGGAAAAATCCAATCACATGATATTTCTGCAAAAACAGGATTAGGTGTTAAAGAATTATTAGAAAAAGTATTATTAGAGGCAGAGATTTTAGATTTAAAATCAAACCCAAATAAAGCAGCACAGGGAACTGTTGTTGAGGCTTTCTTAGATAAAGGAAAAGGATATGTTTCGACTATCTTAGTACAACATGGAACGCTTAAGATTGGAGATTATATGTTGGCTGGAAAACATCATGGTAAAATTAAAGCCATGCATGATGAAAGAGGGCATACGGTTCTAGAAGCAGGTCCGTCAACTCCAGTATCAGTTTTAGGTTTGGATGGTGCAGCAACTGCAGGGGATAAGTTTAATGTATTTGAAGATGAAAAAGAAGCGAAACAAATTGCTTCAAAACGTTCTCAATTAATGCGTGAACAATCTGTACGTACACAAAGACATATCACGCTTGACGAAATCGGACGTCGTATTGCTCTTGGTCAGTTTAAAGAATTGAATGTGATCCTTAAAGGTGACGTGGATGGTTCTGTTGAAGCATTATCTGATTCGTTCTCTAAACTTTCTACTGAAGAAATTCAAATTAATATTATACACAAAGGTGTAGGGGCAATTACTGAAACTGACGTTATGTTGGCTTCTGCATCAGATGCGATTATTATCGGATTTAATGTTCGTCCAGCAGGTAATGCAAGACAGTTGGCAGATAAAGAAGAAATCGATATCCGTTATTATTCTATTATTTACGCTGCTATCGACGACTTAAAAGATGCAATGGAAGGAATGTTAGCTCCTGAAATGAAAGAAGAAATTCTTGGTACTGCCGAAATTAGAGAGATATTCAAAATTTCTAAAGTTGGATCTATTGCAGGATGTATGGTAATGGATGGTAAAATTGCAAGAAATTCTAAGATTAGAATTATTAGAGAAGGTGTTGTAGTGTTTACTGGAGAGTTATTAGCATTAAAACGTTTCAAAGACGATGTTAAAGAAGTTGCTAAAGGATACGATTGTGGTATTCAAATTAAAAACTTTAATGATATCGAAGAACGTGATGTAATCGAAGCTTACCATGAAGTAGCAATCAAAAAGAAATTGAAATAGAATTTTATATTTTCAAATAAAAATCCCGACTTGTCGGGATTTTTTTGTTTTAAACTTTCTGAATATTCTAAAAGAGAATATATCGGTAGTATTAATAATTTAGATTTTGAGATTAGAATTTCTTTTTTCCGAATGAATATGACACTGATAGGGATGGACCATTATATCCCCATTTTAAATATCCTTGAGCATTATTTTTTTGAGCATCTATTGTGAAATTTAATCCAGTGTAGCCTAATGAGAGATCTAGGCTTTTTATTATTTCATACATGAGGGAGGCGTTGTAGCTAATTATTTTTCCGTCTATGTTATCTATTTTTACTGATAAATAGCTAATATTACCATTAATGGCAAGTCTGTCTGTGAAAGCATAACCGCCCCATATTCCGATATCGGGTAGAGGAGCTGTGAAACCGAAGCTATCATTGTAACTAATGCTGGCTGTATTTCCTTCAAAATTAATTCCTACATCGCTTTTTAAGACATGTACTCCAATCATTAAGCCTAGTTCATATTTTGGGTTCGTTAGGAAAGCGTAGCCATATGAAATGAGGTAGATGTTTGTGTTGAAAAAAGCATCAACATCAGAATTGATAGTATAAGTATGATCCTTAAATTCGATGTCCTTTTGTAATGTATGGAAAGAGCTACGATTTAGGTTGAAATAATTTAGGTCTAATCTTGATCTGCGTGAGATTCGCCATTGTAAATCTGCTAAAAAAGTAGTTGTTGATTTGCGAAAGCCTAAATCATCTTCAAAATCTATTGTTGTGCCAAAAGTATTACTTTCGTTGCCTACTTCAACTTTAGTATTGTTTATGGGGAAAAATATTCCAGCTGTAATCCTGAAGCGTTTTACAAACCAAGGTGGTGTTGGTTTTTCTTTTTTAAACGAATCGAAGTCATTAACAGAGCTTTCTGTTGTTAGATTCTTTGCATTAAACCCATAAGGTGAGTTGTTGAAAGAATCATTTGGCAAACTGGCTACTTCTTGGTTGTATGCCAGAATTGGGAGCAATAACATTCCAAAAAACAATACGTTTGTAGAATTAACTTTTAGTTTCATAATCTCCTTTTTTAGTTGTCTGCCTAATTTATTTTTTTAACAAAAGACAACATTGTGAATGTTAATACAAAATTCAATAGTTTATTCATATAAAACGTGAATATCAAGAACCGTTAGGTTGCAATTTAGAATATGAAACAGAATGATGTAATTTGCCTGTGCGGTAATAAAGGAAAATACATTCATTTATATGACTATTTTAATTAGAAATATTAGTTATGGTGCTAGGTTTTTTTTGTTAAGAGAGATATTAAGTTTTTTTTAGAATGCTGATAGTTGATTATTGAAGCAAGTAGGTAAGAAATTAGTTGTTTTTGTAAGTAAATACTTTGTATGAAAAAGAGAGATGGCTGAGTATGAAATTATAAAAGGCTTTTGTTGGATGATTTGTCAAAAAGGGTAATTTTAAGGGCTTCTAGTTAAGAAACAGGTGTGAGGTTAAAGATATTTCATCTTATTAGGGTGCTGATAGATAAAGCTCTTAAGTCAAATAAGACTACTTGGAAATTTACCAAGGTTGAGCAGTTAAGTGAAATAATGCCTGGTTTGTTACTTGGTTATTTGTCTGAAGAGGAATTGCCAAATAGTTTAATGTTGATATCGCCGCCACCTGAATTTGGTTCTGCAGCCTACATATTGGATTTGGAATGAGCTAAAAAGGTTGTTGAGTCCAAGAATAATGATCTTTTTTACAAGCTGTTAAAGATGCGGATCTTACTTTTCCGGCTGCAGTAAAATCTTTTGAATCGATTTTAGGTATTGAAATTAATGAAGATAATATACCTAAACTTTATACCCTTATGTGTAGAGTTATTACAGATGCTGGTTTGTTGACCTATGCTGCCAAAAAACAATTACAATCAAGAGTGACCATTTGTTGTTAATGATGTAAAGATTTGTGCTCCTAATCAAGAAGAAGTACTTCGTAAGGTCGGTTCATTTCCTTCGGGGTATTCGGCAGTTGGATGGATATGGATGCTCGTTTTAAGTGAACTTTTTTCCGAAAAAAGAACAGATTATTAGACGCGGATATGCCTTCGGTGAAAGTCGAATTAAGTATCATGCACATTAGAATAACGATGTTGTGATGGGTAGAGAATGGGAGAAGAGACTGTGAGAATACTTTATGAAAATTTAGTTTTTAAAAAAGATTTGGCTTCGGTCAAAGAAGAAATGCCTCAAATAAGTCGTGCGTATGTCGAAGAAAAACGAATTAATTAGGTTTTGACATGGTTTGATTTACGCTTGGATTTCTGTTGTGGATGTATATTTGCAGTTTTATGCCTGAAAATTTCGAATTATTTAATGTTTTTCGGTTTTAATTACATGAATATAGTGCTGAAAATAATGCTTTTTTAACGGTGTTTTACGAGCAAAAAAAACACCCAATTCGGATGTTTTTTGCTAAAATGTATGTTTTAATTAATGGTTTTTATTTGCTTGGCTTGATTAAAAAGACATTTTTGTATCTTTTTTTGATCTCAGCTAGGTTTCGTTCAGCTTCTATTCTGCTTTTAAAATTCCCAACCATAACTTTATAGTTCGGAGTATTGAAAATTATAGTTGCGTCAATGTTTTTAAACTCTTGTTTAAAGTCACTCAATGTTTTTTTTGCTTCCTCGCTCTTGCCGCTGAAAATTTGAATTTTATAGCTTTCGTTAACGCTAATTGACGCGTTAATTTTGCGCTTGTCGTTCAATAATTGCTCGAATTTAGGGTCCTGATTAAGGGTAATGTTTTGATCTTGTGCGTTAATGTTATATGCCAAAAGTACTAGCAAAAAAGTATAAAGTGTTTTTTCTCTAGGGGTTAAAATTCTCATAATGTGATGGTTTTTATGCAAAAATAGTATTTAATAAATAAATGGATATTAGAAAAATTATTTAGAATTGATATAAATTGGTATTTAAGACTATTTTAAGGTTTTGAGAATAGTTCTTAAATTGTATTTTTGTGCAAGTTTTAAAAGAAGGTGTTCGTTTTTTCGGAATTTATATACAGAAAAAGTCGTGCCAAATTTTAGTAGATAATCATTATACAATATGGAAAAGGTGGGTAACCATAATTCGATCTCAAGGAAATTATTTTTAAGCTTAGGGCTAACGTTAATTTTCTCGCTAACTTCATTTGCACAAGATGCTGCTGCTCCAGCAGCGCCTGAAGCTACTGCTCCGGCAGCTACTCAGGGAGGTGATCCGGTAAAGGGTAAAGAACTTTTTAATGCAAATTGTGCTGCATGTCATAAACTAGATGCAAAATCGACAGGTCCTGCTTTAAGAGGAGTGTCGGCTAAGCACGAAATGGCATGGATTTACAAATGGGTTCACAACAGTTCTGACATGATTAAGTCAGGTGACCCTGTAGCTGTGAAGCTTTTTGAAGAGCACAACAAGTCAGTGATGACTTCGTTTCCTCAATTATCAACAGGAGATATAGACAATATTATTGCTTATACTTCTGAACCTAAAGCAGAGCCTAAAACTCCAACAACAGCTACTACTGCTGTTCCTGGATCAGGTGGCGAAAGTGGGGCTATCTCTAATAATGTTATTTTGGGAGCTCTTGCTCTTGTGATGGCAATGTTAGTTGTGATGCTTTATTTGGTAAACAGTGTCTTGAGAAAGGTTGCGAAAGCAAACGGAATCGAGGTTGCACCAAAAGAAGCTAGACTTCCTATATGGAAAGCATTTGCAAGAAACCAATTCTTGGTTTTAGTGACTTCAATATTTTTATTGTTGGCAAGTGGTTATTTTGTATACGGTTTCTTGATGCAAGTAGGTGTAGATCAGAATTATGAGCCAATTCAGCCAATTCACTATTCTCATAAAATTCACGCTGGTGATAATGAGATTAATTGTAAGTATTGTCACTCTGCATCTCGTGTGAGTAAAACTGCTGGTATTCCTTCTTTGAATGTTTGTATGAACTGTCATAAGAATATTTCAGAAGTTGCAGAATCTACTGCTACTCCAGAGTACAGCAAAGCTTTCTATGATGAGCAAATCCAAAAATTATATACAGCTGTTGGTTGGGATAAAACAACACAAACATATACAGGGAAAACGCAACCAGTAAAATGGGTTCGTATTCATAACTTACCTGATTTTGTGTATTTTAATCACTCACAACACGTTTCTGTTGCTGGTATTGAATGTCAAACTTGTCACGGTCCTGTGCAAGAATTTGAAATCATGAAACAGTATTCTAAATTAACAATGGGATGGTGTATTGATTGCCATAGAAAAACTGATGTTAAAATGGAAGGAAATGAGTATTATACTAAAATACATGAAGAACTTTCTAAAAAATACGGTGTAGAGAAATTGACTGCAGCGCAAATGGGAGGTTTAGAATGCGGTAAATGCCACTATTAATCAAATTATTAAGATTTTAATATTTATATACAATGTCATCAAACAAAAAATACTGGAAAAGTGTTGAAGAACTAGACAAAAATAGTTCTATTGTTGAGGCGCTTAGAAATAACGAATTTGTTGAAGAGATTCCTACTGAAGAATTTTTAGGAAACGGTGATGCATTAGCATCTTCTTCAACATCGCGTCGTGACTTTTTAAAGTACGTTGGGTTTAGTACTGCGGCAGTTACACTTGCAGCTTGCGAAGGCCCTGTTCACAAATCGATACCTTATGTACTGCAACCAGAACAAATCATACCAGGAGTAGCAGATTATTATGCAACGACTGTTTTTGATGGTTTCGATTTTGCTAACCTTTTAGTAAAAACTCGTGAAGGGCGTCCTATTAAAATTGACAATAACACAATTTCAGGAGCGAAATTTTCAGCCAATGCTAGAATTCATGCGTCTATATTGTCATTATATGATAGTATGCGTTTGAAAGAACCTAAGTTGGAAGGAAAAAATTCAAGCTGGTCTGCTGTTGATTTGAAAATAAAATCTAGCATTGCTGAAGCAAATGCTAAAGGTGGTCAAGTTGTATTGTTAACAAATACTTTGGCAAGTCCATCTACAGAAAAATTAATTGCTGAGTTCATAGCTAAAAACCCTAATGCAAAACATGTAGTTTATGATGCAGTGTCATCTTCTTCTGCTTTGGATGCGTTTGAAACGGTTTACGGTGAAAGAGCTTTGGTTAACTACGATTTTTCAAAAGCTTCACTTATCGTTTCGGTAGGTGCTGACTTCTTAGGAGATTGGCAAGGTGGGGGGTATGACTCAGGTTATGCTCAAGGACGTATTCCTAAAAGCGGAAAAATGTCCCGTCACTTCCAGTTAGAAGCAAATATGACTTTGTCTGGTGCTGCTGCTGATAAGCGTTTACCTATGTCAACTGCGAATCAAAAACAAGCATTAGTACTTATATATAATATCGTAACCGGTTCTTCTGTGGCTGTTAATTTAGACGCACAGTTTAAAGCTGAAGTTACTAAAGCGGCTCAACAATTAAAAGCTGCTGGTTCAAAAGGGGTATTGGTATCTGGAATTCAAGATAAAAATGCTCAGTTATTAGTTTTGGCTATCAACCAGGTGTTGGCTAGTGAGGCTTTTACTACTTCTGAAACAAGACAAATAAGAAAAGGATCTGACGCTAAAGTTGCTCAATTAATTAAAGATATGAATGCTGGTAGTGTTCATACGTTACTTATGAGTGGTGTTAATCCAGTTTATACATTGGCAGAAAGCGAATCTTTCGTTTCTGGATTGAAAAAAGTAAAAACTTCAGTTGATTTCTCTTTAAAAGAAGATGAGACTGCTTTACTTTCTACAATTGCTGCTCCAGTTCCTCATTACTTAGAGGCTTGGAACGATGTATCTATAACAAAAGGAACTTATGGTCTTACTCAACCGACTATTCGTCCAATATTTGATACAAAACAATTTCAAGATGTTTTATTATCTGTAACAGGTATTTCTGGAACTTTCTATGATTATATCAAAGCCAATGCTTCTGGAATAATTGCAGGTTCTTCTTGGAATAAAGTTTTGCATGATGGTATTTTTGTTGGAAGCGCTACGGCACTTTCTGCAGGTTCTGTTGATTACAGTGCTGCTGCAAATGCAGTATCGCAATCAAAAGCATTAAGTGATTTCGAATTAGTATTGTATACTAAAACAGGAATGGGTGATGGACAACAAGCAAACAATCCTTGGTTGCAAGAGTTTCCAGATCCAATCACAAGAGTTTCTTGGGATAATTATGTAACTGTTTCTAACGCTGACGCGAAGAAATTACAAATGTCTAATGAGATCGTTGCTAACGGTGGTTTAAACGGAAGTTATGCTACTATTACAACTGCTGATGGAATCAAACTTGAAAACGTACCTGTAATTGTTCAACCTGGGCAAGCAGTAGGTACTATTGGTTTGGCTTTAGGTTACGGACGTAAGGCTGCTCTAAAAGAAGAAATGATTGTAGGTTTAAATGCTTACTCTTTATATAAAGGTTTTAATGATATTCAATCTGTTAAGCTTGAAAAAGCTAAAGGAGAACATGAATTTGCTTGTGTGCAAGGTCAGAAAACTTTAATGGGAAGAGGAGATATCATAAAAGAAACCTCTCTTGAAATATTCAATACTAAAGATGCTAAATTTTGGAACGAACAACCAATGGTATCTTTAGATCACAACGAAGTAGCGGCTATAACTGTCGATTTATGGGATTCATTTGATCGTTCTACAGGACATCATTTTAATCTTTCAATTGATTTGAATGCTTGTACAGGATGTGGGGCTTGCGTAATTGCTTGTCATGCTGAAAATAATGTACCAGTTGTAGGTAAAGCCGAAGTAAGAAGAAGTCGTGATATGCACTGGTTGCGTATCGATAGATATTATTCTTCTGAAAGTACTTTTGCAGGAGATAACGAAAGAAAAGAAAATATTGCAGGATTGTCAAGTTCATTGTCTACATTTAACGAAATGGAAAAAGCTGGAGATAATCCACAGGTTTCTTTCCAACCAGTAATGTGTCAGCATTGTAACCATGCACCTTGTGAAACTGTTTGTCCAGTAGCAGCAACTTCACATGGTCGTGAAGGTCAAAACCATATGGCATACAACAGATGTGTTGGTACTCGTTACTGTGCTAACAACTGTCCGTATAAAGTACGTCGTTTTAACTGGTTCTTGTATAACAAAAATAGTGAATTCGATTATCACATGAATGATGATTTAGGTCGTATGGTATTAAACCCAGACGTAAACGTTCGTTCTCGTGGAGTTATGGAAAAATGTTCTATGTGTATTCAAATGACACAAGCGACTAAATTGAAAGCGAAAAATGAAGGGCGTCCAGTTGCTGATGGAGAATTCCAGACAGCTTGTTCGAATGCTTGTTCTTCTGGAGCAATGATATTTGGAGATGTTAATGATGCTGAAAGTAAAGTTGCTAAATTAGCTGCTGATGATAGAATGTATCATTTATTAGAGCATGTTGGAACAAAACCTAATGTGATTTATCACGTTAAAGTTAGAAATACTTAGTACAAAAAATTATTAATTAAGAAACAATATAAAGGATTATGTCGTCTCACTACGAAGCACCCATTAGAAAACCTTTAGTTATAGGTGATAAATCTTATCACGATGTAACTGTAGATGTAGCTGCACCTGTTGAAGGTAAAGCAAATAAACATTGGTGGATTGTATTTACAATCGCATTAACAGCTTTCCTTTGGGGATTAGGCTGTATAATTTACACCGTATCTACAGGTATCGGAACATGGGGATTAAATAAAACAGTTGGTTGGGCTTGGGATATCACAAACTTTGTTTGGTGGGTAGGTATTGGTCACGCCGGAACTTTGATTTCAGCAGTATTATTACTTTTCCGTCAACGTTGGAGAATGGCGATTAACCGTTCTGCCGAAGCAATGACAATTTTCTCTGTTATTCAAGCAGGTTTATTTCCAATTATTCACATGGGACGTCCATGGTTAGCATACTGGGTATTGCCTATTCCAAATCAATTTGGTTCATTATGGGTAAACTTTAACTCTCCATTACTTTGGGACGTTTTTGCAATCTCTACGTATCTTTCAGTATCATTAGTTTTCTGGTGGACTGGTTTATTGCCTGATTTTGCGATGCTACGTGATAGAGCAATTACTCCTTTTAATAAAAGAGTATATTCTATCTTGAGTTTTGGATGGAGCGGTAGAGCAAAAGACTGGCAACGTTTTGAAGAAGTATCTTTGGTTCTTGCAGGTTTAGCTACACCACTTGTACTTTCTGTGCATACTATTGTATCTATGGACTTTGCTACATCTGTAATTCCAGGATGGCATACTACAATTTTCCCTCCTTACTTCGTTGCAGGAGCAGTTTTCTCAGGATTTGCAATGGTAAACACATTGTTGATTATCATGAGAAAAGTTTCTAACCTTGAAGCTTACATTACAGTTCAACATATTGAATTAATGAATATCGTAATTATGATTACGGGTTCTATTGTGGGTGTTGCTTATATTACTGAGTTATTCGTAGCTTGGTATTCAGGAGTAGAATACGAGCAATATGCATTCTTAAACAGAGCTACTGGACCTTACTGGTGGGCATATTGGTCAATGATGACTTGTAACGTTTTCTCTCCACAATTCATGTGGTTTAAAAAATTAAGAACGAGTATCATGTTCTCATTTATAATTTCAATTGTTGTAAACATTGGAATGTGGTTTGAAAGATTCGTAATTATTGTTACTTCTTTACATAGAGATTACCTTCCATCTTCTTGGACAATGTTTTCACCAACATTTGTTGATATTGGAATTTTCATCGGAACAATTGGTTTCTTCTTTGTATTGTTTTTACTTTACTCTAGAACATTCCCAGTTATTGCTCAGGCAGAGGTGAAAACGATTTTGAAAGGAACAGGAGATAATTACATAAGAGAAAGAGCAAATAAAGATTCACATCATGAGTAATAAAGTAATATACGCCATTTATAATGACGATGATATTTTGATGGATGCTGTAAAGAAAACTAGAGCTGCACATCATCATATTGAAGAGGTATTTACTCCATTCCCGGTACACGGATTGGATAAAGCAATGGGCTTAGCGCCAACAAGATTAGCAATATGTTCTTTCTTATATGGATGTGTTGGTATCTCTGTAGCGACTACGATGATGAGTTATATTATGATTCATGACTGGCCTCAAGATATTGGTGGAAAACCAAGTTTCAGTTTCATTCAAAACATGCCTGCATTCGTGCCAATTATGTTCGAGATGACTGTGTTTTTCGCAGCTCACTTAATGGTAATTACTTTTTATATGAGAAGTAAATTATGGCCATTCAAACAAGCAGAAAACCCTGATGTAAGAACAACTGATGACCATTTCTTAATGGAAGTTGCTGTTGACAACAATGAAGAAGAATTAGTTTCTTTCTTCCAAAACACAGGAGCTGTAGAAGTTAAAGTAATAGAAAAGAATTAATTGTAGCTATGAAAAGTATATATAAAATAACACTTTTAGTTGGTATAACTATTTTAGTTTCATCTTGCCACAATAATTCGGCACCAAACTATCAGTACTTCCCTAATATGTATGAGTCTCTAGCGTATGAACCATACTCTGAGGCAAAGATTTTTAAAGGAGGAGAGGAAGCGCAACTTCCTGCAAAAGGAACTATTAATAGAGGTTTTGAACCTTATGAATACGAGAATACTACTGCTGGTTACGAATTAGCGAAAGCTAATTTAAAATCACCTTTGGATTCTTTAGATAGAAACTCAGGAAAAGGAAAAGAACTTTTTGATATCTATTGTATAAGTTGTCATGGTGCAACTGGAAATGGAAAAGGTAAATTGGTAGAAAGAGAAAAATTCCTTGGAGTTCCTAGCTATAAAGATAGAGAAATCACTGAAGGAAGTGTTTTTCACGTTGAGACTTATGGATTAAATGCAATGGGTTCTCATGCAAATCAATTAAGTACTCATGAACGTTGGTTAGTTGCTGACTATGTTCTAAAACTAAAAAGCCAATTATAATAATTGTTGAACAAACTGATCGTATTAGATATGTATACATTTTCAAGTAAATTAAAAACTTTTTCTATCATCTTAATGGCTTTAGGTCTTTTAGGTATTGGGTATGGTTTTTTAAATGCACCTAAAGATATTCAAGAAGTTGAAAAGATATTAGCTGCTGAGTCTCATGGAGGTCATGGAGAGGCGACTCATGAAGCTGCTGAGCCAGCTCATGAAGCTCATGCTGAAGGGAAAAAAGAACATGCTCAAGTTGGTGCTGCAGATGAGCACACTGAGCATTTAAATCATGTTTTGCACCAATTGCAAAACAAACCATGGTCGGCATTATATGTTGCTTGTATTTTCTTTTTGCTACTTTCTATGGGAGTTCTTGCATTTTACGCTATTCAACAAGTTGCACAAGCAGGTTGGTCTCCAGTATTATTTAGAGTTATGCAGGGTATAACGGCTTATTTGCCTGTTGGTTCTGTAATATTCTTTATTTTATTAATACTTTGTGGATTACACTTTAATCATATGTTTGTATGGTTAGGTGAAGGGGTAACAGATCCTAATAGTCATAATTATGATGCAATTATTGCTAATAAATCTGGTTATTTGAATTTTCCTTTCTGGATCGTTAGAGCTGCTATATTTTTAATAGGATGGAACTTATACCGTTATTATTCTAGAAAAAATTGTCTTGCACAAGACGAAGCTAATGATGATTTGTTCTACAAAAAGAACTTTAAATTATCTGCGGGATTCTTAGTATTCTTTATTGTTTCTGAGTCTATTATGTCTTGGGACTGGATTATGTCTATTGATCCACACTGGTTCAGTACATTATTTGGATGGTATGTTTTTGCTAGTTTCTTTGTAAGTGGAATCACTACAATAGCATTAGTAGCAGTATATCTTAAATCTAAAGGTTATTTAGAGCATGTAAATACAAGTCATATTCATGATGTTGCTAAATTTATGTTTGGTATCAGTATTTTCTGGACTTACTTATGGTTCTCACAATTCATGTTGATATGGTATGCTAATATCCCTGAAGAAGTAACTTACTTTGTTACTAGAATTCAACTTTATAACCTTCCTTTCTTTGGAGCTGTTGTTATGAACTTTGTTTTTCCATTATTGATTTTAATCGGTACTGATTTCAAAAGAATTTCATGGGTAATTGTAATGGCTGGAGTTGTAATTTTATTAGGACATTATATTGATTTCTTTAATATGATTATGCCAGGAACAGTAGGAGATAAATGGTTTATAGGTGTGCCAGAAATTGCATCTTTACTTTTCTTCTTAGGATTATTTATTTATGTAGTTTTCACTGCATTGACTAAAGCTCCTTTGTTACCAAAAAGAAATCCATTTATAGAAGAAAGTAAACATTTTCATTATTAATATTTAAAGAAATAAACAGATGACAAGTTTGTTGGTAATTATAGTTTTAGTTTTATTAGCTGTAGCATTATGGCAATTGACCAAGATATTTGATCTTACTCAGGTTGGGGCAAATTCGGACGATTCTCAGGTTGCATCTGATAATGATAATAATGTTCAAGGATATTTAATGTTCGGATTTTTAGCATTCATCTATATCTTTACGATATATGGATTGATAAAATGGGGACCTTTAGCGTTGCACACTCCGGCTTCAGAGCATGGTGGTTTGGTAGATAGCTTAATGAATATTACTTGGGTGTTGATTTTTGTAGTTCAAGCGATTACTCAAGGTTTATTATACTGGTTTTCTTTTAAATATAAAGGAGATAAAGATAAAAAAGCATTGTACTTTGCAGATAATAATAAGTTAGAAGCACTTTGGAGTGTAATTCCAGCTGTTGTATTAGCAGGTTTAATTCTTTACGGATTATACGCTTGGAACAATATTATGTTTGTTGATAAAGATGAAGATACTATAGTTATCGAATTGTATGCTCAACAATTTAAATGGACAGCTAGATATGCTGGACCTGATAATGTTTTAGGAAAAGCTAACGTAAGATTAATTGAAGGTATAAACACTTTAGGAGTAGATATGTCTGATCCATATTCACAAGATGATATTGTGGTTTCGGAGTTACATATCCCAAAAGGTAAAAAAGTACATTTCAAGATGCGTTCTCAAGATGTTTTGCACTCAGCTTATATGCCTCACTTTAGAGCGCAAATGAACTGCGTTCCAGGTATGGTTACTGAATTTGCTTTTACGCCAATTTATACTACTGCAGAATATAGAGATTTACCATATATGGTAGAAAAAGTAGCTCATATCAATTCAATTCGTTCTAAGAAAAGTGTTGAATTAGTTGCAAAAGGAGAAACGGCTCTTGATCCTTACACATTCGATTATTTATTGCTTTGTAATAAAATTTGTGGTGCATCTCACTACAATATGCAAATGAAAATTGTTGTTGATACTCCAGAAGAGTATAAAAAATGGTTAAGCGATAAAAAAACATTAGCTCAGGATATTAAAGCAGCAGTAGCTCCAGCACCAGTTGAAGGAGCTGCAGGAAGCACAGATACTACCAAAGTAGATACTACTGCTAAGGTAGAAGCTCCTAAAGTAGCTATGAAATAATATTATTTAAGAAATTTAAAGTATACATATATGTCAGCAGAAGGTCACGATCACGGACAAGATCACGAACACGAACACCACCATAAAGAGACATTCATTACTAAATATATCTTTAGTATTGATCACAAAATGATTGCCAAACAATACCTTTTAACAGGTATTATTATGGGGGTAATTGGTATTGCAATGTCCTTGCTTTTTAGAATGCAATTAGCATGGCCGGAAGAGTCTTTTAAAATTTTCAATATTTTATTAGGAGATAAATTTGCACCAAATGGAGTTATGGCTAATGATGTTTATCTAGCATTAGTTACTATTCATGGTACTATAATGGTATTCTTTGTATTAACAGCCGGTTTAAGTGGTACTTTTAGTAACTTGTTAATTCCACTTCAAATTGGAGCTCGAGATATGGCCTCTGGATTCATGAATATGATTTCTTATTGGTTATTCTTCTTATCTGCTGTTGTAATGTTAAGCTCTTTATTTGTTGAAGCTGGACCTGCTTCGGCTGGATGGACGATTTATCCTCCATTAAGTGCTTTACCACAAGCAATTCCTGGATCAGGAACTGGTATGACTTTATGGTTGGTTTCTATGGCGATCTTTATTGCATCTTCATTAATGGGATCTTTAAATTATATCGTTACTGTTATTAATTTAAGAACAAAAGGTATGTCTATGACAAGATTACCTTTAACGATATGGACATTCTTCGTTACTGCTGTAATTGGAGTTATTTCATTCCCTGTATTATTATCAGCTGCATTATTATTGATTTTTGACAGAAGTTTTGGTACTTCTTTCTTCTTATCTGATATTTATATCGCTGGAGAAGTTTTGCATTACCAAGGTGGTTCACCAGTTTTATTCGAACACTTATTCTGGTTCTTAGGACACCCGGAGGTATATATTGTAATTTTACCAGCAATGGGACTTGTTTCAGAAATTATGGCTACGAATTCTCGTAAACCTATTTTTGGATACAGAGCGATGATTATGTCAGTTTTAGCAATTGCTTTCCTTTCTACAATCGTTTGGGGTCACCACATGTTTATCTCAGGAATGAATCCATTCTTAGGTTCTGTGTTTACTTTTACAACATTATTGATTGCAATTCCTTCTGCTGTAAAAGCATTTAACTGGATTACAACTTTATGGAAAGGTAACTTGCAATTTAACCCTGCAATGTTATTCTCTATCGGAATGGTTTCTACTTTCATCACTGGAGGTTTAACAGGAATCATTTTAGGAGATAGTACTTTAGATATTAACGTTCACGATACTTATTTTGTAATTGCTCACTTTCACTTAGTAATGGGTATCTCTGCACTTTACGGAATGTTTGCTGGTATTTACCACTGGTTCCCTAAAATGTACGGAAGAATGTTGAATAAAAATTTAGGTTATATTCACTTTTGGGTAACTGCAGTTTGTGCTTACGGAGTTTTCTTCCCAATGCACTTTATCGGATTAGCAGGTTTACCAAGACGTTATTATACAAATACTAACTTCCCGTTATTTGATGATTTACAAAATGTAAATGTTTTAATAACAACGTTTGCTTTAGTTGGAGGAGCTTTCCAATTAGTGTTCTTATACAATTTCTTTAGTAGTATTTTCTACGGTAAGAAAGCAGTACAAAACCCATGGAAATCTACTACTTTAGAGTGGACTACACCAGTTGAACACATTCACGGTAACTGGCCAGGAGAAATTCCTCACGTTTACCGTTGGCCATACGATTATAGTAATCCAAACTATGATGTAGATTTTGTTCCTCAAAACGTACCAATGAAAGAGGGAGAAGAAGTTCTTCACCACTAAAAATATTTAAAACCTCTACTCTAAGTAGAGGTTTTTTTTTGTCTTCCTTTTTCTTTCTCTATCTTTGTTTGATGAATGAAAATTTAGATCCAACAACGAACAACTATAACCCAGAAGAATTTGATCTTGAGAAAAAATTAAGACCACTTTCTTTTGATGATTTCGCTGGACAAGATCAGGTTTTAGAAAACCTGAAAGTCTTTGTTGCGGCTGCGAATCAACGTAATGAAGCATTAGATCATACCCTTTTTCACGGACCCCCGGGACTAGGTAAAACAACATTGGCAAATATATTAGCCAATGAATTAGAAGTAGGAATTAAAATAACATCAGGACCGGTTTTAGATAAGCCGGGTGACTTGGCAGGATTACTTACTAATCTTGAAGAAAGAGATGTTTTATTTATAGATGAGATTCATCGTTTGAGTCCAATTGTCGAAGAGTACTTGTATTCTGCAATGGAGGATTTTAAGATTGATATCATGATAGAATCTGGACCAAATGCAAGAACAGTCCAGATTAATCTAAATCCGTTTACATTAATTGGTGCTACAACACGTTCAGGTTTATTAACAGCTCCAATGCGAGCCCGTTTCGGTATTTCCTCGCGTTTACAATATTACACAACCGAATTACTAACTTCAATAGTTGAGCGTAGTGCTTCAATATTAAAAATGCCAATTTCATTGGATGCTGCAATTGAAATTGCAGGTCGAAGCCGAGGAACACCTCGTATTGCAAATGCATTATTGAGACGTGTCCGTGATTTTGCGCAGATTAAAGGGAACGGAACAATTGATTTGGCTATAGCCCAATATGCTTTGAAAGCATTAAATGTTGATGCGCACGGTTTAGATGAGATGGACAACAAAATTTTACTTACTATAATCAGTAAGTTCAAAGGAGGACCTGTTGGATTGTCTACCCTTGCAACTGCTGTGTCCGAAAGTAGTGAAACTATCGAAGAGGTATATGAGCCTTTTTTAATTCAGGAAGGTTTTATTATGAGAACACCACGAGGTCGTGAAGTTACCGATAAGGCATATAAACATTTAGGAAGAATTAATACCAATATTCAAGGCGGATTATTTTAATTTTTTTTGAAGCTATTTCCTGCTGTCCGCTATATCTTTTTTGGGCTAAAAAGCCAAAAAAAGGATGCCGCTCCCATCAGGGCTAAACCCGTTTCATATTAAATTTACGTTGATAAATTCAAAATCTACATATTCGCAATTTATTAAATCAGAAGCCAAAAGACTTGGGTTCTTGTCTTGCGGTATATCCAAAGCAGGGTTTCTGGAAGAAGAAGCCCCAAGATTGGAAAACTGGTTAAATAAAAATCATAATGGTCAGATGGCCTATATGGAAAATCATTTTGACAAGCGATTAAACCCGACCTTATTAGTTGATGACGCCAAAAGCGTAGTTTCACTTTTACTGAATTATTATCCTTCGGAAACGCAAATTGATGATAGCTTTAAGATATCTAAATATGCCTATGGACAAGACTACCATTTTGTAATAAAAGAAAAACTAAAAGAATTATTTTTCTGTATCCAGGAAGAAATTGGAGATGTAACAGGAAGAGTATTTGTTGATTCTGCACCTGTATTAGATAAAGCTTGGGCTGCCAAAAGTGGTTTGGGTTGGAGGGGTAAGAACAGTAATTTAATTACTCAAAAAGTTGGTTCTTTTTATTTTATAGCCGAGCTTATCATTGATCTCGATTTAGAATACGATTATGCGACAACAGATCATTGTGGTTCATGTACTGCATGTATTGATGCTTGCCCTACCCAAGCTATTGTTGCTCCTTATGTAGTGGATGGTAGTAAATGTATTTCTTATTTTACAATCGAACTCAAAGAAAATATTCCACAAGAGATGAAAGGAAAATTTAGTGATTGGGCATTTGGCTGCGATACATGCCAGGATGTTTGTCCATGGAATCGATTTTCCAAGGCACATTCAGAACCATTATTTAATCCAAATCCAGATGTTTTGGCAATGTCTAAAAAAGATTGGTTAGAAATAACCGAAGAAACTTTTCGTGTTGTTTTTAAAAACTCTCCATTAAAAAGAACCAAATTTGATGGACTTAAACGAAATATAAATTTTTTGAAAGAATCTGAGTAAACTCACATATTTTGTCAGAATTAACTATTTAATTCTGAATTATTCTAGTTGCATCCAGCGATTAAGAAGTGATTTATTAAAGGTAAATAGAAGATTAAATTTAGACAATTTTTCTCCACAAAAAAGAGGTGCAATTTATATTGTACCTCTTTTTTGTTGTTGTTAAATGAGTTTAAGTGTTTCTATTTTAGCTTATTAAAGAAGTGTTTGCCCCTTTTAAAATGTCTCTTATTGTTGTAATAATAACTTTTTATTACTAAATAGTTATTTTTTTTAACTATAAAAATCACTTTTATTCTAAAAAAAGAGTACTTCAACGTTTTAATAAGTAGTTTGACGACTTATCTAGTGATTATTTTACTGTTTATATACTTTCGCTCCGCCAACTACCTAATTATATAAACTTAAAGACGAATTTGAGTCGAACCTATTTATTTATGACGCTTATTGTATTTTATTTTTATAAAATTTCAGAAGATCTTTTCTCAAGATCTTTAACTCAACAATCTCTCTTATTTTATTCAATCTTTTCGAAATCCTTTAGTAGGTTTTCGAACCTCAATAGTATTATCCATAATAAAACTGTCTATGCGAAATTTTACTCTTAAGAAGCTTAATTTTTTTAAGCTAACTTCTTTTATTGTATTTTTTTTACTTTCAACTACATTGTTTTCACAAGTTTGTGGAACTCCTGGAGTTGATGGTCCTGCTACTGTATCAAGCTCAATAAATACTTATTTTCCTATTGAAGGGAATATTACGTTGAATGCAGGAACTCAATCAATATTTTTGGCAAAAGTACCACCAACGGATGCTTATAATAACAATTTTGGAGCAATTCAAATTTCTGCTGGGGATTTGATTTTGATTATTCAAATGCAGGATGCGACAATAGATTACAATAATAATGCTAATTATGGTTCTGGAACTACGACTAGTGGCCCCGATGGTTTAGGGGGCACTGGATTTACAAGTATTGGAAATACCGGTATTTTCGAATATGTTATTGCGACCAATAATGTGCCATTAACCGGAGGGAATTTAACGTTTAAAGGTACCGGTACCAATGGTGGTGTTCGTAACAGTTTTTATAATGCTGATGCAACAACAACAAGAGGCAAGAGAACATTTCAAATTGTTAGGGTACCTCAATATTCTAATTTAACTTTAACTTCTAACATAACAACACCTCCCTTTAATGGTATTGCAGGTGGAGTTATAGCTTTTAATGTTTCTGGCACATTCAATTTTGCCGGTTTTACAATTAACGGAAATGCAAGAGGTTTTAGAGGTGGGTATAGCCCTAAAGCAGATTCAAACCTTAATGATTCTAAAACTTATGTTGGTTTATCTACTAATAATAAGATTTCGGGTAAAGGAGAAGGAATGGCGGGGACACCTAGATATATGTGGGATGGTTATAATCAGGTTGATAATATAGTAGAAGGAATGCCTTCTGGGTCTGCGGGAAGAGGTGCTCCAGCTAATGCTGGTGGTGGTGGTAACGACCACAATTGTGGCGGAGGCGGAGGCGGTAACGGCGGTTACGGTGGTTTAGGTGGTGCTGGTTGGCAAGGTGGTAAAGGAGATGTTCTTCCTTTAACAGGAGGGGGAAGGCCTGGTTTTCTATCTTATATTACAACTACTCCTTTTCCAAGACTTGTTATGGGTGGAGGCGGTGGTGCCGGTGATGCCAATAATGCTTCAACAGGCGTAAAAGGTGGTGTAGGTGGTGCAATAATTCTTATTAATGCCGGTACTGTTCAGGGAACCGGTTATATTTATGCTAATGGAGGAAAAGGTGCACCAGGTACTTATTCAGGTTCACCAGATGGAGCTGGAGGTGGAGGAGCTGGAGGTACTGTATTGTTGAGTATTTCTAATAATAGCACAGCAACGATTACAATCGAGGCAAAAGGTGGGGATGGAGGAAATACGGAAAATGATAATGCAAATGAACATGGACCCGGAGGAGGAGGAGGAGGAGGAATTATTTGTCATAACCTTTCAGGTACTGTGACTATTAATACTGATGTAACGAGAGGTATGGCTGGTAAATCAAATGCTGGAAAGGGAATTAATCACGGAGCAATAGATGGTACGAATGGTTATGCATCAACTTTTACCAGTGCAGATATACCACCAAATTTACAAGTTAATTCAAATTGTTTTCCTTCTCTTGAGACTAAAGTTAGATCTTTGCCTACAGCATCAGCTTGTAATTCAATTGGTGAAAAGGTTTCTTATGAGATTGAAATAAAAAATACAGGAAGCGGAAATGCTGCCGGGGTTGTTTTAGACTTTCTTTTTCCAGCGGGTATCGGGTTCGATTCTGCTACAGCAATATATACAACTGAAGCTTCAGGGCCTTTAGGACCTTTAACTAATACAGCTACAATTAATAATCCTTTATTTGGAGGGTTTAATATTGCTCAAAATGGAGTAGTTACAATAACCTTAGTAGGGAAAATAACAGCTACGATTAGTGCTGGAACACATAGTTCAAGTGCGCAAGCCTTATATCTTGATCCTACACGTACAACTCTAAATCCTGTTAGAAAAATAACTGCATTTACTAATGCTTATGGTACTGCAAATAATAAATATGAAGGAGCTAATCAATCAAATGTACCAGGGACTAATTTTAATGGTGCTAATTCGATTTTAGATGATATAAAAATTTTGGCTTTGCCAGCAGTTCCTACAACTACGGTAACGCAACCCAGTTGTACAATTCCAACGGGGACTATAAAAGTAAACACACCTGCTAATGATGAAGGTATAAGTTATACGTTAAGAGGAACAAATCCCATAACAGCAGCAATAAATAATACAACAGGGATTTTCTCGGGGTTGGTATCAAATAATTATGAAGTGACTACAACGAGTGCAGAGGGATGTATTTCACCTGCTACTGCTAGTATAGCTATTAATGCAGTTGTAGGAGCTCCAAGAACTACGGGAGTTTCTATTTGTCAAGGTGAGACTGGAGTGTTAACAGCTACTTCTACATGTTCAAGTTCGGGTGGTACTGTGAACGAAATACAATGGTACACTAGTTCTACGGCGACAAAGTCAATATATACAGGCTCTTCTTTTAATCCGGTTGGTGTTGCAGGATCAGGTTTGACAAATACGAATACAGCAGAGACTAAAACTTATTATGCGGCCTGTTCTGGTGCTTCAACTTGTAGAACAGCCACTAATTTTGTTATCAATGCAAAACCAACAATCACCACAACAGTATCAGCAGCACGTTGCGATACCGGAACGGTGACATTGGAAGCCACAGCATCAGCAGGAACAATTAATTGGTATGCTGTAGCAACAGGAGGAAGTTCATTGGGAACAGGAGTGAGTTTTACTACGCCAAGCCTATCAACAACTACGACTTATTATGTTGATGCAACCGACAACGGATGTACTTCACTTAGTAGAACTGCAGTTATTGCAACTGTAAATACTACACCAACAATCAATTCTACAACAGAAAAGTCAAGATGTGGTACAGGAACATTAATATTGGAAGCAACAGCATCAGTAGGAGCAACTATCAATTGGTATGCAGCTTCAACGGGTGGTTTAGCTTTGGCTACGGGAGCGAGTTTTACTACACCAAGCCTATCAACAACTACGACTTATTATGTAGAAGCAACTACAGCTGAAGGATGTCGTACAGCATCAAGAATTGCTGTAGCAGCTATTGTGAATACAATTTCTACGATTATTTATAGTAGCGGAACGCAAAGTCCAACAGTGTGTACAGGAACAGCAATCCCTACTACAATTTATACACTTGGGGGAAGTGCTATAAGTGCTACAGTATCAAATTTACCAGCTGGATTGACATCTACCGTAGATTTAACAGCAAAAACTGTCACTATTTCAGGAACTCCAGCAGCAAGTGGTACCTACATAATAACAACAGTAGGTCATACAGAACCTTGTGCAGCAGTTACAATAAGTGGAACAATTACGGTAAATCCAAATAATACAGTGAGCGCAGCATCTGCAACACCAACATTGTGTATCAATACTACATTAGCGAATATCACGCATACAACAACTGGTGCAACTGGAATCGGTACAGCTACAGT
>NZ_JAOZEW010000037.1 GCF_025847235.1 Flavobacterium shii | reverse complement strand
CAAAAGCTTAGGTAGTCTGAATAAGAAGAAATTCCTTTTTGATTCTATAAGTTTATTCTAATTATAGGTATAAAAAAGTTTAACTGTTCTTGTATTACTCATTCTAGTTTGAATTGTTTGGGGTTGTAGCTTTTTTTTGTTTTTCTATTTTAATAGAAATCAATGCATTAAAAAAATAACGATTTTTTTTGTTTAAAAAACACGAAAAAGCTTGTAGAATCACAACTTCTGTTGTACTTTTGCCCCACAATAAAGCGAGTTGGTTTGGTAGTTCAGTTGGTTAGAATACATGCCTGTCACGCATGGGGTCGCGGGTTCGAGTCCCGTCCAGACCGCAATATTGGAAGAAGCCTTTCTTAACGGAAAGGCTTTTTTTATTTTATAGTAATTCCACTCCGCTTAATTATCTTCCTTATATTTATATATCGCAAAAAGTCTGTCGATATACACGTACTACAATGGAACATTCAATTCATAAAGAACATAAATACTATATTAAAACAGTAGATACTGATAAAAAAAGTATTTATTGTTATCATGATTTGATGGGAGAATTATATGTTCCGACGCATAAACATAATAAAGCACAATTTCTTTATACCGAAGGCGACGTTGTATTTGTAACAACTGAAACCAAAACGTATTTTTTACCAGCAAGACATTTTATATGGATTCCAAGTGGAATTGAACACAGCATTCATCCAAAGTCTGAAAACGTGATGATGAGAAATCTATACTTTCCTGTAGAGAAAGATGAAGATGTTTTTTATCAAAAGGAAGGTATTTATCCAGTTAATAATTTACTGCTTCAAATGATGCTTTTTACGAATCGATGGAATGGTGATCTTAAAAAAGGAAGTCCGAATTTTGTGATTGCTAAAGCTATCAAAGCAATATTACCTCAAATTTGTTTAACCAATTTACCTCTAGAATTGCCTTTGCCAAAAGATGCTCGCTTGAGTAAAATCTTGCGTTATGTCGAGAATAATTTAGGAGAAACGATTCTGTTTGGAGAAGTTGCGCATCAATTTGGGTATAGCGAGAAATCCTTGTATCGTTTGTTTCAGAAGGATTTAGGAATGTCTTTTATTCAATATTATACAATCAGAAGGGTGTTAAAAGCAATTGAATTGCTGCTTGATCGAAAATTATCTGTAAAAGAAGTAGCGCAAGAGGTCGGGTATACAAGTGTGCCAACATTTAGTAATACGTTTTTTAAGATTTTAGGGCAACGACCCTCTGATTATCTTAACGGAGAAAACATTCTGAAAAGAGGTAAGTTGTAAAAGGCAATTCGTGCAGTTTGTGGTTAGTTTCTTTTGAAATCATTTCATCTTTTAAATCTGTGGCAAGAAAATTAACCGCAAAGTAAGCAAAGATTAACGCAAAGAGTACAAAGTATTAGAGACTATTAGTCGCTTTTTTTGCGAAATCTGCATGAGAAACTCAATTGTTAAAATTTGTCCGAAATGAATATGTTATTGACTTTTTAGAATTATCAGGCAAATATAAAATGAAAGAACTTTGCAGTGAATAAATCACACTACTTTCATGTTCCTTAAAAAATGGTTTTCGATACTACGTTATCGTCCAAAAAAAATAGCTTTTATCCTGACTTTACTTGGGGTAACTACACTACAAGCTCAGCAAATAAATCCGATTTCATTGCAAGAAGCGATAAAAATTGCAAAAGAAAACAACAAAAACATTCTTAAATCTCGCATCGAGGTCGATATTTCTAAAGAAAATATCAAAGAAACCAAAGAACTCCGTTTGCCCGAAATAGATTTTAATGGAGGGTATTCTCGTGTTACAAACTTAACGGAGTTTAAAGGCGGATTTCTAAAAGATAAAGCCGTAACACATACTATTCCTGAAATGTATAATATAGGAACGGCTATAAAAGTGCCACTATATGCAGGAAATAAAATAAACAATGCTATCGCAATTGCCAACCAAGAGAGTGAAATTGCTCAGGTAAAAAGCGAAAAAGCAGAAAATGATATTCAGTTAGAAGTAATTGCTACTTATTTGGAAATTCAGAAAATGATGGAACTTCAAAAAATCATTGATGAAAATATCAAAGAAGAGCAAAGCCGACTTAAAGAAGTTCAATCGTTAAAAACTCACGGAACAATTACCAAAAATGAGGTTTTAAGAGCAGAGCTTCAACTTTCTGATCGTGAGTTAAATGCTTTGACGAATTCTAAAAACATCAAAATAGCACTTCATGAATTAAAAACAATTCTACAGTTACCCGAAGAGCAAGAAATAGCGATTGATACAACGGCGAGTTTTAATGAAGATGTCAAGATGGATAATTATAATTTCTATTTAAATAATACGCTTCAAAACGAAGAAATGCGAATTGCAAATCAGGAAATCGAAATCAAGAAGACAGAATTGAAATTGGCAAAAGGAAATTATTATCCAACCATAAATTTCTTTGGAGATTATAATTTAAAATATCCCAATTATATGTTCTTTCCGCCAAATCCTTATTTGTATAGTTTAGGACAAGTAGGTATCGAAGCAACATTTAGTTTGTCGGGATTGTATAAAAACAAAACCAAAGTACATATCGCAAATTCAAGGATAGAATTACAGAAGACTCAATCGGAAATTGTAAAGAATAAAGTTCAGGATGAATTATTTAGAAATCATACTCAATATGAAGAAATCACCGAGAAGATTAAAGTTGTCGATAAAGCATTAAAATTAGCAACTGAGAATTATCGCATTGTTAAGTTAAAATACCTGAATCAATTGGTTCTGATAACCGAAATGGTCGATGCTGATAATGCGTTGCTACAAGCAAAATATAATAAAATCGCAACGAGAATTGATGCCGAGATGAAACATTATGAATTGCTTCATACTGCAGGATTATTAAATAATTGAATTTTAAAAAGAGAATAAAATTTTATGGTAAAGATTAAAAATGAAACAAGAGCTAATAAGTCGTTTCATACATTGATAACTGTTATTGCGTGTTTGCTTGTTTTAAGCGGAATCGTTTTGGGAATTTGGTTTTATGTTTTTAATAAAAATCACGAAGAAACCAATGATGCTCAGGTTGAGCAATATGTTACGCCTATTATGTCTAGGATTACAGGTTACGTTCAGGAAGTTCGTTATGAAGAAAATCAGTTTGTACATAAAGGAGATACTTTATTAGTTATAGATAATCGCGAGTATAAATCAAGATTAGATGTGGCGTTGGCAGATGTAGAAAGTGCTAAAAGAAATAGCGTTGTTGTCGAGAAAAATGTGGCAACAACCGCAAGCGCAACCACAATTGGCAAGTCGCAATTGGCAGCAGCCAAAACCAATCTTTGGAAAACACAATTAGAGTACCAGCGTTACAAAGCTCTGGTAAAAGAAGAAGCTGCTACCGAACAACAATTAGAAAAAGTAAAAGCAGATTACGAATCGGCTCAGGCACATTATCAGGAAATGAGTAACCGAATCGATTCTTCGACTTTAAATACATCGCAAGCTGCGGCAAATGTTCCGACAGCGCAAACAGTAATTCAGTCCAAACAAGCATTGGCAGATAATGCTGCTTTGTTTCTTTCGTACACGGTAATTACTGCACCTTATGACGGATGGGTTGCCAAGAAAACAATTCAGCCAGGACAAATGATAAAAGAAGGACAAACTTTATTGTCGATGGTAAGTAAAGAAAAATGGATTACGGCAAACTTTAAAGAAACTCAGGTTCAGTTTTTAACCATTGGACAGGAAGTCGAAATACATGCAGATGCACTTAATGATAAAGAATTTATAGGAATAGTTGCTTCGTTATCTCCAGCCAGTGGTGCGCGATTTTCATTATTGCCGCCAGATAATGCCACAGGAAACTTTATCAAGATAGAACAAAGAATCCCAGTGAGAATAAAATTAAAAGACACAAGCGAACAAGCTGATTTTCTTCGTGCCGGAATGAATATAACTGTTGTAGCCGAACACAAATAACATAATGTTAGACAATACAAGCGTTTTTAAATCATGGGTTCCTAATTGGGCAATCATTGTAATCTTGTTTTTTTGCATGTTGCATTCCATGATTTTGTTGGGAGTTTACTCTTCAAATGTTACTTATGCAGCAAGTTTTCTAGATATAGAGCCAGAGGATTTGCAATTCTCGATGTGCGTTACATACGGAACATTGCTTGCTACGATATTAATAGAAAGCCGATTTTCTAAATTTTTCCCCACCAGAAAATACCTGATAGCAGTATTCTGTTTAATCGCAATTACTATAATGTTATCGGCTTATGTAAAGAACTTTTCGTTGTTTATCATGATCAGAATGGCCGAAGGTTTCCTAATGGCATTACCAGGTGTTCCGTTAAGACAGTTATTAATAACCAGATTTAAGTCTAAAAATGCAATTATAATTGGATTCACCTTTAATTATGGAGCACTGTTGTTATCATCGCCTTTTATAATGAATATTGCCGTTTGGCTTTTAGAGAACTACGATTGGAAATACATGGCGTATGGTTCGGCATTATTCCAGATTATTTGCGTTTTATTAATAATGATAACGTTTAATGATAGTCGTCTTCACCGAAAAATCCCTTTGTATCAAATAGACTGGACAAGCTTTGTTTTATTGCTAATAGCGATATTATGCGGAGCATATTTCTTTGTGTATGCCGAGAAAAAATATTGGTTTGAATCCTTCGAAATCCGATTTGCATTGATAGCATCTTTAATCTCGACGGGCTTATTTATCTTCAGGCAATTACATGTAAAACGACCTTGTTTTGATCTGAATGTTTTTAGATATGCCAATCTTAGAATAGGATTCTTGTTGTTTTTTCTTTTTTATATCGGTAGAGCAACACTTAATATTTGCCATAGTACCATGTTTAGTGTCTGGAACTGGGAGCCATCGCGCGTGGCGCATATTCAGTTTCTTAACGTAATCGGTAATGTAATCGGGATGGTTCTTGCCGCGGTATTTCTAGCAAAAACAGTAGCATCGAGATATATCTTTATGCTAGGATTTTTTATTCTTGCCATATTCCACCTGTGGTTTACGTTTCTTTTTGTGCCAGATATTTCATTATCGGCAATGGCAATACCTTATATTTTGCAGGGAGTTGCAGTAGGGGTCTTATTTGTGCCGCTGGTTTTGTTTACAATGTCGTCGGTTCCAACAAGTATGGCACCATATTCTGGAGCAATCGGAGTTTCAGGTCGTTTTTGGGGAAGTACAATTGGGTTTTGTATTATGCAAAATGCCGAGAAGTTTTTCCAGAAATCACACTTTACAAAACTAACTCAGTTTATTGCACCCGAAAATCCTGAAACACAAAGCCGAATTGCACAAACAGCACAAAGTTTCGTAGGTAAAGGATTTAATCCAGACGAAGCCAATCTTCTGGCGATGAAACAAATTTTAGGATCCGTAACCAAGCAATCTATACTGTTATCAAATATGGAGATTTTTACCGCTGTTGGTTACGGATTATTGGTTGTTGTAGTTCTTTTGGGAATTAATCAGCATTTAAAACAAACGTTTGATGTGTTTAAAAATCGAGTTTGGAATAGCTTTTAAATTCAGAATAATCCAGCTCGATTTTGCCATACAATCGTAAGGAAAAGCCCGAAGAATATAATGCAAAGCATAAAGTTTATAAAACTCGATGCCAGAAAACCAATAAACGAACCTGTTGCGGCTTTTAAAGCGCGATTATGGTCTTTGTAATCATAGATTAATTCGCCAATAAACGCGCCTGCAAAAGGACCAATAATAAACCCAAACGGAATTGGAGCAAAAATACCTACGACCAAGCCAATATTAGTCCCCCAAACTCCATAAGTGCTTCCGCCAAATTTCTTAGTTCCTTTGGCGGGAATGATATAGTTTAAAACAGAAATGATGATTGTAACAGCCAGAGTAATTCCTAAAATCCAATAATTTATAGGGACAACTTTTGTCATATAAAGCAATAATAAGCCAAGCCAGCTAAGGCTTATTCCGGGTAAAACGGGTAAAAAACTACCTAAAACACCAACAATCATGCATATAAAGCCAAGTAATAATAATAGTGAATCCATATAATTTTTTTGTAATTTTGTGCCTACAAACCTTTAGTTAGATTCGTCCATGCTTAGATTTTTGCAATTTGTATTGTTTTGTACCTTGATTTTTTCAATCAGTACAAGTACTTATGCGCAAACTAAAAAACTTTCAATAGACGATAGATTACTTCAGGATAGCATTTATAAAAGTAATAAGAAAAAAGTATTAAATTTTTCAATGAAAGATTTTGATGTACTTTTCTTTGATTTTTTTAAAATTAAAAGCAATCCAGATGTAGTTTTGACTAAAACACAGTTTTATAATTATACAGTTCAAATTGCTACTTTCTCTGACCGATTGGCTAGTTTATATCCTGCTCAAAAGGAGATTGCAGCAAAAAACAAAGAAGAGTGGCTATCAGAAAGCTATGAAGATTATTTATTATACAAAGCTTCTCAAAAAAAATAATTGTATTTTTATAAATTAATAGTTCAATTCAAAATCAAACACTTGAAGCAGTTTTCCCTTTTATTAGTAATCCTTTTATTTAACTCTTGTCAATATTTTGAGAAGCAGGTTCCTTCTGAAAAAGAATTATTGCAAAAAGAGTTAAAATCGATTAACTGGAAAGAAGTCGATGAGTTTCCATCGGTGGTAGAATGTGATAAAATAGAGAATAAAAAGCAGCGTCAACAATGTTTCTTCGAGGTAATGATACAACTTATCCAACAAAAACTAAGCAGCGATACGCTTGCAATTCTTTATCCTGAACTAGATACGATCGAGGTAAAAGTGACAATTTTTCCAAATGCCACAATGAAATTCGAACCACAGTTCCCAAAAGATTCCGTGGCTTACGATACCATAAAAATCGATAGTATTCTTCGTGCCCGTTTAGTCGATTTCCCTAAAGTTAATCCAGCCATCAAACGCGGAATCCCTGTAAAAACCCAGTTTATATTGCCGGTAATTCTTAAGGTAGAGTAAAATATGACTCGTAAGTGAGTCGAAGGGTATACAAACTTGTTATTTAATTTAATCATTTTCTCCTGATATTGTTATTCCGACGAAGGAGGAGTCCCCAGAAGTAATTCAATAAAAGGTATTAGTTTTTTAGAAGCTATTCCTGCTGTCCGCTATATCTTTTTATGGCAAAAAAAGCCATAAAAAGGATGCCGCTTCCATCAGGGCTAGAGCCATCATTTTCATTAGAATATTACTTAGAGAACTGTCTTCCTTTCCATTCATAACTTCCTAGTAAACTATATAAAGCAACACTAGTGCTAAAAAATGGATACCATAAGTTAGAGAGAATAAAGAAGCGCATTTGTTTTTTGGTCAAAAAATAATTCGTTTGGTAAAGTAATATCGAGTCTAGAATAAACTTGAAAATCAATATACCTAATAGATTAAGGTAGTTTATTTGCAGTGCTAAAAATAAAACCCAAGTTATAACCACACTTAAATTGGCAAGGAAAACAATAATGCCCAATAATTTTCCAAACGCACTTTGGTACGAACCCGTTTTGGCCGCCCAACGAACCCGTTGATAAAACAAGCTTTCCCAATCGGGAGTTGGTTTTGTAAGTATAATATTTTCTTCAGCTTTTAAATAATGTACCTGTACAGGAAAAGCTGCGATTGCCTTTTGTAATAAAAAAACATCATCGCCACTGGCAATTTTGTTATTGCCATCAAAACCATTCAGTTTTTCGAATAATGATTTGGTGTAGGCAAAATTAGCACCATTGCACATAAAACCTTTATTCAAGCCAAAACTCCCAATTGTTGCACCTTGTAAACTTGTTAAATCCAATTGCTGAAAATGATGCAAAAAGGATTTATTACATTCATACGTAACTGCACCAGCAATCATAGAAACATCATGAAGCTGAATGTAATTATCTAGAGTTTGTAACCAGTTTTTAGGAACAATACAATCAGCATCGGTTGTAATAATCCATTCTGTCGATGCATGTTGCATAGCGGTAGTAATCGCATCTTTTTTAGGAGAATTAGAAACGCGAATATTCTCAATTATTTGAATGCTGAATTTTTGAGATAGAATACAGAATGCTTCTTCAGAATCATCATCAACCAAAATCACTTCAAACAGTTCGATTGGGTAATTTAATTTCGAGATACTGTTTAAAAGTATCGGTAAATTTTCTATTTCGTTTCTATAAGGAACTACAATCGTAAAACGGGTTTTAGGAGGTATTCCGGTAGATTGATATTTTTTAATTTTACTAAAACCATAACTAAGCCAAGCTATTACGAATAGGTAAATAATTAAAATCACACTTAAAATAATTGTAATCATACTTTCGAATTAAATTATTCACTTTTATTTATTCCCCCTTTGGGGGCTAGGGGGATTTTTAAAATTCAGTACATAATAACTTCCAATGATAACTGGCAAAACTACATTTAAAAACCACATTAACGTAGATATGAAAATTACAATCCATTCGTTTACACCAAGTATTCCGAAGAAATAAACGGCAACACTCCCTTTTACAGCAAAATCCAGAAACTGAAAAGTAGGTAAAGACGAAGCTAAGAAATAAACAGAAGAGATTGTTGCTATTAGTGTAATGTAAGGCAAGTCAACATCGAAAGCGAGAAACAGAAAATAATATTGGTGCGAAAAAACAAGGTAACGACAAATTCCTAAAAGGATGTTTTTTTGATGAATTGATTTTGGAATTTCATTAATTTTATGGATTAGTTTCTCGATAGAATATCCTTTGATAGTGATTTTCTTTAATACAAAAACCACAAGAAATAAAACCACAAGAAGTCCGAAAAGCAATGCAACAGTTGTTGGTGTAATTACATTGTATTTAGAGTTAAAATACATCAAACCAAAAATTCCAAATACAACCGTTAGAACCATTTGTATTCCGTTACAAATCAGGTTTAAGAAAACCACTTTTTTAGTGTCTTTTTTATCAAAAAATAATGCTTTTCCAGCATATTCCCCAATGCCGTTTGGTGTAAAAAGTCCAGCTGTTAGCGCGCCAAGAACTTGTTTTGTAGCTTCTGACACTGATATTTTATGAATAACTTGAGCTAGATTTTGCCATTTTAAGATTTCGAAATAGCGATTTAAAACACTAAATAATAAAATGAATGCAATCCCCGAAACCGATTGGTTCTTTTTGAACAAGACAATGAACTTTTGCCAGTCGAGTTTGTCATTTTGGGCAAGTTGATTATAAATAAAGTAAAATGCGCCACCTACAATCAAAAGTTTGACTACAAGAACAAGGAATTGTTTAGCTTTGTGAGGAATTGAAATCATGCTGCAAAGTAAAGGAAACTATTGTGAAAAAGCTATTTCACAAAGATTCACAAAGTAATCTCAAAGTAACACAGAGATATAAAAAACAAACTTAGTGAATCTCTGTGTTTACTTAGCGAAACTTTGTGTAACCAAAATAAATAATGACAAAAGAACGCATCATATTAGGAATCGACCCAGGAACAACGATTATGGGTTTTGGATTGATAAAAATCGTCAATAAAAAAATGGAATTTTTGCAACTTAATGAGCTGCAATTGTCCAAATATGACAATCATTATCAGAAACTAAAAATCATTTTTGAACGTACCATCGAATTAATAGAAACACATAATCCAGATGAAATTGCAATTGAAGCACCTTTCTTTGGTAAAAACGTTCAATCGATGCTTAAGTTAGGGAGAGCACAAGGAGTTGCAATGGCAGCAGGACTTTCGAGAGATATTCCGATAACAGAATATGAACCTAAAAAAATAAAAATGGCAATTACCGGAAACGGTAATGCTAGTAAAGAGCAAGTTGCCAAAATGCTTCAACAGCTTTTAGGATTAAAAGAATTACCTAAAAACTTAGATAGTACCGATGGTTTGGCAGCTGCCGTTTGTCACTTTTTCAACTCAGGAAAAGTAATCGGAACTAAGAGTTATACAGGTTGGGATGCATTTGTAAAACAAAATGAGGAACGAGTTAAGAAGTAGTGTTCAGTTATTAGTTTTTAGTATTCAGTAAAAAAGAAATATGAGATTTCAGGATTTATTAGCCTATAAGAAATCATTTTCATTAGCAATGAAAATTTTTGAAATAACAAAGTCGTTTCCAAAAGAAGAAACGTATTCATTGACAGACCAAATCAGACGTTCTTCTAGAAGTGTTCCTGCTACGATTGCAGAAGCTTACAGAAAACGAGTTTACCCTAAGCATTTTTATAGTAAATTGACTGATTCTGATGGAGAAAATTCCGAGACACAAGTTTGGTTAGAATTTGCTTTGGCTTGTAAATATATAACGGAAGATTTCTATCAAGAACTTATTTCGCAGAGTATTGAGATTGGCAAACTAATTAATTTTATGATATTAAATCCAGAGAAATTTGGAGTGAAAAAAGAATAAATTAAGAGTGCTCAGGTAATAAGTGTTCAGTAAACACAAAAGAAACGGATTATTGACTGTTATTTTCAAAACTGACCACTTTTTAAAATCTGAATACTAAAAAAACTGATCACTGATTACTAATTATTGACTTTTTTTTAAACTGACCACTTTCTCAAAACTGAATACTAAAAAACTGACCACTGATTACTAAATTTATGTCCGGTATCTACATTCATATTCCTTTTTGCAAGCAGGCTTGTAATTATTGTGACTTTCATTTTTCGACTTCAATGAAGAAGAAAGAAGATATGGTTTTGGCTATTGCCAAAGAAATTGCTATGCGGAAAAACGAGCTTGAATTTCCCGATTCAGCTCGAAATGAAAATCAAATTGAAACTATTTACTTTGGTGGCGGAACTCCTTCGGTATTAACAAATGACGAAATAAACTTTTTAATTTCTGAAGTTTACAAGAATTATAATGTTGTAGAAAATCCTGAAATTACACTCGAAGCTAATCCAGATGATTTATCTGCAGAACGAATTTTTGAGTTATCAAAAAGTCCGATAAACCGTTTGAGTATTGGGATTCAGTCTTTTTTTGAAGATGATTTAAAGATGATGAATCGCGCACATAATTCGGTGGAAGCCAAAAAATGCCTAGAAGAAGCAACAAAATATTTCGATAATATTTCTTTGGATTTGATATATGGTGTTCCCGGAATGAGCAACGAAAAATGGAAACATAATATCGAAACTGCATTGAGTTTCGGAATCCCACATATTTCGAGTTATGCATTGACGGTAGAACCCAAAACAGCTTTGAGTAAACTAATACAAACAGGAAAAGTTGCTAAACCAAATGACGAAGTGGCTTCGGCTCATTTTATGATTTTGGTAGAAACCCTTGAAGCAAACGGTTTTATTCATTATGAATTATCAAATTTCGGAAAAGAGAATTACTTTTCTAAAAACAATTCGGCATATTGGCTGGGTAAAAAATATATCGGAGTTGGACCTTCGGCACATAGCTATGATGGTGTTTCCAGAAGTTGGAATATCTCGAATAATTCACTTTATCTCAAATCAATTCAGGATAATCAATTGCCAAATGAAATAGAAGTTCTCTCGGTATCCGACCGTTATAATGAATATATTATGACAGGATTACGAACGATATGGGGCGTTTCACTAGATAGAATTGAAAATGAATTTGGAACCGATTATCTAGTTTATCTAAAAAAACAAGCAGAAAAGTTTCTAAGTGATGAATTGGTTTATATTGAGAATAATATTTTAAGACCAACAGCAAAAGGAAAATTTCTGACTGATGGGATCGCATCAGATTTATTTTATTTAAATTCAGATTAAGAGATTTAACCGCAAGGTTCGCAAAGATTTACGCAAAGGGCGCAAAGTTTTTGTCAATAGTGTTAATTTATCTTAATGTAAGAATAGTTTTATTTTTGACTGTTTAAATGTTAGATTTACTTTATCTAATATTAAGAAAATTGAGTATCCTGACGCTTCGGGATTAAGCTCTTTTCGGTTAAATAAAAACTTATGAATGAGAATGAATTGTCTAAAATTGTATTCGATTGCGCATTAAAAGTACATCAATCATTGGGCTCTGGACTTTTAGAAAGTGCTTATGAAGAATGTTTGTTTTATGAATTGAAAAAAACAGGTTTAGTAGTTGAAAAACAAAAAGCATTACCTTTAATTTATGAGGAAGTGAAGTTGGATATTGGCTATCGTCTGGATATTATAGTAGAAAATAAATTAATTTTGGAAATAAAATCGGTAGATGCCTTAAATGATATTCATTTTGCGCAGCTATTGACTTATTTAAAATTAACAAATTGTAAATTAGGTTTACTAATCAACTTTAATGTTGTTTTAATAAAAAACGGAATTCGAAGAGTTGTAAATAATTTGTAATTAATATTGTTTAACGGAATTAAGAATTAATTGTAAGGTTTGCTAAGCTCATTTTCTTTGCGACCTTTGCGTAAAACTTTGCGGCCTTTGCGGTTAATTTTTTTAGCCACGAATTACTCGAATTAACACAAATTAAAACCTTTGCGGACCTTGCGGTTAAAAACGAAAGTATTATGAAAATTACCATATTAGATGATTATCAAAATGCGGTTGCAAAACTAGAATCTTTCAAAATGCTGAAAGGATTGGATGTTACTATTCTGGATCATACAGAAAAAGACAATTCAAAGTTAGCCGAGTTATTAAAAGACTCCGAAATTATTGTTTTAATTAGGGAAAGAACAGAAATTTCAGCCGACTTGCTTTCGAGATTACCTAAGCTAAAACTTATAAGCCAGACAGGAAAAAAATCTAATCACCTTGATATTGCTGCGTGTACAAAATATAAAGTTGTCGTTGCCGAAGGAATCGGTTCGCCTGTAGCTCCTTCTGAACTTGCCTGGGCATTAATCATGAATACTGTTCGCCAGATTCCTCAAGCTATTCAGGGAATGAAAGAAGGGAAATGGCAAACGAATATAGGTTCTACTATTCGAGGTAAAACAATAGGTATTTGGGGTTATGGAAAAATAGGGCAACAAATAGCTAAATATGCAAATGTATTTGGAGCAAAGGTTTTGGTTTGGGGAAGTGAAAATTCAAGAAACCAAGCTGTTACTGATGGATTTCAGAAAGCAGATTCTAAAGAGCAATTTTTCTCCCAAAGTGATATTATCACATTACATCTTAGACTTAATGAAAGTACTTTCGGGATTGTAAAAGAAGCCGATTTAGGTTTAATGAAACCAAATGCAGCTTTAATTAATACTGCAAGAGCCGAATTAATAGAAAAAGGAGCTTTATTAAAATCACTTAAAAATGGAAAACCAGGATTTGCAGGAATAGATGTTTATGAAGAAGAACCTATTTATGATGTAGATTTTGAATTGCTTAATATGCCAAATGTTGTTTGCACGCCTCACATAGGTTATGTCGAGAAAAATAGTTACGAACTCTATTTTGAGAAAGCTTTTGAGAATGTAATTAATTATATCAATAGTAATCCAACAAATATTGCAAATCCCGAAGCATTATTTTAAATTTGGATAAGTTCAACCTTGCGGTTAAAAAAAACATGCTTAAGAATATGAAAGCAAAAATTAATAATGAATTCGAAATCGACTTATCAAAACCCATAGATATTTCGATTCCGCTTACAAATACAGACGAAAACCCGATTGCTTGGTATATCGAAAAACCAGTAATCGAACCAGTGGTTTTTGGTGATTGGATAGGAAAGGTTTCGGAAGGGAAATCATCTACAAACTTTAATAATATTTTCTTTAATCCACATGGGCATGGTACGCATACTGAATGTCTGGGACATATTACACGAGAATTTTATAGTATTAACCAATCCTTAAAAACGTTTTTCTTTTTGGCCGAATTAATTTCGGTTGAACCAGAAGCTCAAGGAGAAGATTTGGTAATTACTAAAGAACATATTTTGACTTCGCTCAATGGGACAATTCCCGAAGCAATTGTTATAAGAACGAAACCCAATTTAAAGTCCAAAAAAGCTGCAAAATATTCGAATACGAATCCGCCTTATTTGTCGGAAGACGCAGCGATTTTCATTCGCGAAAGCGGAATACAACATTTACTAATTGATTTGCCGAGTGTAGATAAAGAGCATGATGAAGGTAAACTTTTGGCACATAAAGCTTTCTGGAATGTAAAAGATGTAAATAATCTTAATGCTGATGCAAGATTAAATGCTACAATTACTGAAATGATTTATGTAGACGATCAAATAAAAGACGGAAAGTATATACTGAATTTGCAAATTGCTTCGTTTGAAAATGATGCAAGTCCGAGCAAGCCAATTTTATATAAAATATGATTACAGTTAGCACAGATAAAACCAAACTCGACGTTCCGTTTGTCCAGCATTTCTTAAAAGATATTTATTGGGCTGCGGGTCGAACCATGGAAGAAGTTCAGACTACGATTGATAATTCGTTTTGTTTTGGGATTTTTCTAGAGGACAAACAAATAGGCTTTGCCCGTGTTATTACCGATTATGTGGTTTTTGCTTATGTAATGGATGTTTTTATTACCGAAGAACATCGAGGTAAAGGGTATTCGTCTGTTTTGATAGATAGAATGATAAACGAACCAGCATTAAAAGAGGTTAAAATATGGAGGTTAGCGACAACAGATGCTCATTTTTTATATAGCAAGTTTGGTTTTACAGCATTAAAAAGTCCAGAGAAAATGATGGAAAAAGTAATAGTATGAAAACAGTAATAAAACTAGAAGAGTTGGGTTTATTTGTTCTCGGCATATATTTGTTTAGCCAATTAGATTATCAGTGGTGGTGGTTTCTGGTATGGATTTTAGTACCCGATTTCTCCATGCTTGGTTATGTAATCAATGCTAAAGTTGGTGCTTTTTTATATAATGTATTTCATCATAGAGGAATTGCAGTTTTAGTTTATATTTTAGGCTATTATTTAAAGTTAGAAACAGTACAATTTGTTGGTGTTATCTTGTTTTCTCATGCATCGATGGATCGGATATTTGGTTATGGATTAAAGTATGAAACTGGTTTTAAGTATACGCATTTAGGTGAAATTGGTAAATAAGAAATGATATGAATTTAGAAACGTATTATGAATATTGTCTTTCTAAAAAAGGAGCCACCGAGCATTTTCCTTTTGATGAAGAAACATTGGTGTTTAAAGTTGGCGGAAAAATGTTTGCATTGTCATCTTTGACCCAATGGGAAAAAAGTACTCCTTCGGTAAATTTAAAATGTGATCCGGACCGTGCTCAGGAATTACGTGCCGAATATGATGATATAAAACCGGGTTTTCATATGAGTAAAGTTCATTGGAATACGATTACGATGAATGGAGATTTGCCTACGGCTTTTATAAAAGAACTGATAGACCATTCGTATGATTTGGTTTTCAAAAGTTTGACAAAGAAAATTCAGAATGAAATTACTGAATTAGAAAATTAGGCATTACATTTGCAGCGTAAGACAAAAAAATAGCAACTCAGTTACTTTGTAACTTAGCAACTTATAAAACATGAAAGAACAATTTAAAAAGTTTTTGAACGAAGAACAAGATCCAAAAGCAATTGAAAAAATTACTTCAAAACTCAATGATTTATTGATGAGAGGAGAGGAGATTGGATATATTGCAGTTCAAAAAAAGCCAGCAATTACTGTTTTTCCTGATAGTATTGTAGTAACAAACAAACGAATTATTGTATGCAAACCTAAAAATTTAGGTCTTTCGATGGATTTTACAGATTATACCTGGGATGAAATCGTAGGTACATTTGTAAAAGAAAATATCCTTGGTTCTGAGTTTTCTTTTTCTACCAAAACAGATATTCAATTTTCTATAGATTATATTCCTAAAATTCAGGCAAGAAAGATTTTTACTTACGCAAAAGAACAATTGGATATCCTTAAAAATCCAGTTGTAGCTGCTGCTGCTCCAGTTGCTGAGATTGCAGAACCTGAAGTAGTTGAGACTATAGAAGAAGAGGAAGTAGAAGAAATCGAAACGGAAGAAGTAACGAACTATGCCGAAATTATACCAGCAGCGCCAATTTATAACGAACCAATTCATGAAACCTCATTTGCAACAGGCGAAAGAAGATTGAGTGATATGTCTCAAGATGAGCTTTTTGAAAAATTACAAAATTACAAGAAGTTATTAGATAACGGATTGATTATACAAGGAGAGTACGATGCATTCAAAAAAGAGATTTTGAGTTATATGTAGTATTTAACCGCAAAGGTCGCAAAGATTTACGCAAAGAATCGCAAAGAAAAAGCATAAAAAAAACCAACATTTAGAATGTTGGTTTTTTTATAGAACTTTGCGAACCTTGCGGTTTAAAGCCTTGCGACCTTTGCGGTTAAACTCTTATAAAGTCGCTTTCTGCTTTTCTACAAAACTATGCGCTTGCAGTTCCAAGAGCTCGGTAGCTTTCTTTCGCTGTAAGTCGTATAACTGTTTGTCTTGGGCTATATCCTCATAAACTTTGTCGTGCATTGCAGCGCTGGTTTTTACCAATAAACCACGTTGGTATTTATTTTGATCGAGAGTAGCTTTTAATGCCGTTTCAAGCTCTTCCTGCTTAAAATCGTATTCTCCTTTTGGTGCTAATAACTTGGCAATAATCGGAGATGTTTCTATTGCTAGGAACAAAAGTATAATAAAGAAAGAAGGAATCCAAGGTAGTTTGTTTAATGCATTTATTCGCGCCATTAAACCATCAAAACCATCAATGATAGGTTGTGTCTCGGTTACCTTTTTATCTACATCGGCCTGAAGTGTTTTTGCCGCTTTTTCCTTTTCGGCTATTTTTGCCTCATTTTCAGTTTTTAGCGTAGCAAATTCTTTTAGAGCAGCATCGTGTTTGTCGCGTTTCTCTTTATAAACAGGACCTTTTCCTAATCGTTTTGAGCCTGCTGTTCCTTCGGCTTCAGTAATATAAGTCGAGTATAATGCATTTACCTCTTTTTCTTTTTTAAGAATGTCAGCTTTTAATCCATCGATTTCGGCTTTGTTCTTGTCTAAATCGGATTTATAATAATTACCAACTTCTTTTTTATTGGCAAGAGCCATTGCATTTTTCTCTTTTAATAAAACGGTATTGATTTCCTTTTCGAAAATTTTAATTTCTAATGGTTTCGAGATTACGATTGCAATAATAACCGCCAGAATTATTCGAGGTGTAGCTTGCAGGAATTCATCCCAAACACGGTCTCTTTTTTTTATTGTAGATACAATAAAGCGGTCAAGATTAAAAATAAGTAAACTCCATACAAATCCAAAAGCCATAGCAGGATATACAGAGTCGAAAACGGTAAATAGGGCATATGCACTTGCAATAAATGCCATTACTGCGGTAAAGAAAACGGTAGCTCCAATACCTACATATTTGGTTTGTTCACTTTCTGAACAGTCCTCGAGGAGATTTTTATCTGCTCCTGAGCAAAGGATAAAAAATTGTTTCAACATGATTGATTTTTTTGATTGATTGATTGATAGGGCAAATTTAACGCCAAAAAATTAAAGTTGAGGTAAATAGTTGATTTGTTTTTGGTTATGGTGCTATTTTTAGTTTTTAAAATGTGGTTTTGGTTGCATTTTAACCGATAGTAATGTTAACTCCAATCAATATTTTGGGGGGTTATGTTATCTTAAAGTAAAAAAAGTGAGCTTAAAAAGCAGAAGCATAATGATATGTTAAATTTTTCAGGAGGTATAGTTAATATGTAGCAACTAGTTTCGCATCATAGAAAATAACCAAAACCAAGATGAAAAAAAAATGTTTAGTATTAGTCCTCTTTTTAATGACTTTAGTCGGTTATGCTCAAAAAGGGATTGTTTCTGGAAAAGTATTGGATGCAGATGATAAGCTGCCTTTGCCAGGAGCGATGATTGAAATTGTAGGTCAGAATAAATATACTATTTCTGATTATAACGGAAGATATGAATTGCTTAATGTAATGTCTGGGTCTTATCAGGTAAGCGTAAAATACATGGGATATACAGAGAATATTCAAGGTGTAGTTGTTACCGATGGTAAAAATGTCGTGATAGATTTTACTCTTAAATCTTCGGGGACAGAACTGAACGAAGTTATTGTAGGTGATATCCTGAAAGGACAGGCAAAGGCTTTAAACCAACAAAAAACGAATAAGAATATAGGTAATGTTATTTCGGCTGACCAAATGGGGCGTTTTCCAGATGCCAATGTTGGTGATGCTTTAAAACGTGTGCCTGGAATTACAATGCAGAATGATCAGGGTGAAGCAAGAAATATCATTATTAGAGGTTTAGCTCCTTCATTAAACTCTGTGACTTTAAACGGTGATCGTATTCCATCTGCCGAAGGTGATAACAGGAATGTACAAATGGATCTTATCCCATCGGATATGATTACGACAATCGAGGTAAATAAAACCCTTACGCCAGATATGGATGCCGATGCTATCGGGGGTTCTGTAAACTTGATTACAAGAGCAACGCCTAATGGCGAAAGAATCTCTGCAACTATAGCGGGAGGTTATGCTCCTATACGCGATAAACCTATTTATACAGCAGGATTAGTTTACGGAAATCGCTACTTTGATGATAAACTTGGAGCAGTTGTAAGTGGCTCTTATAATAATGTAGATTATGGTTCGGATAATGTTGAAGCTGTTTGGATTAAGGATAAATTTGGGAATGATTTTTTGAGTAAATCTGAAATTAGAAAATATGATGTGCAACGTATTCGCAGAAGTGCAGCCATAGCTTTAGATTATAAATTTGATGAAAATAACACCATTTTTGCTAACGGTATTTATAATTGGAGAGATGATAGAGAGAATCGTTATAGAACGACTTATGACGATATGAAACCTATTTATAATGGAGAACAAATTACTGGTTTTACAGGGAGAGTAAAACGCCAAACAAAAGGTGGAGTAGATAATAATCGCGATAAAAACAGAAGACTCGAAGATCAGCGTGTGCAAAATTATTCGTTGCGTGGAGAGCATTTAATAAACTCTAGTTTAGATCTTAATTGGTCTACAAATTATTCGACAGCAAGAGAATATCGTCCTGAAGAGCGTTATATAGAATACCGTCAGAAAGGGCTGAAAACTGTACAAGACTTATCGGATTCAGAATTTCCTTTGGTTACAACAACTGGCGAAGCTTTGGATAAATTTAAATTTGAGTCGACTACCGAAAATACCAATGAAACTAAGGAAAGTGAATTTGGGGCTAAAGTAAATATTAGGTTTCCTTTTACAATCATTCCTTCAGAAAAAGGAAGGTTAAGAACAGGGCTTAGATTAAGAATGAAAGATAAATCGAGAGATAATATTTTCTATTCTTACCAGCCAATCAGCGGAATGGGAACTTTGGCGGATGTTCAAATAAGTTATTATGACGGAAACAGTTTTAATCCAGGAAGTAAATACGTACCGGGAACGTTTGTTTCTAATAGCTATTTAGGAGGTTTAGATCTAAATAATCCTGCTTTGTTTAATAAGGAATTAAATCCAGCGGAGTTCTTGACTGTAAATTACAGAGCCAAAGAAAATATTTATGCAGCTTATGTAAGATGGGATCAGGATTTTAATGATAAATTATCTATGATTTTAGGTTTCCGTGTAGAGAACACACATATAGATTATACGGGTAATCGTGTTCTGGATGAAGAAGAGTTAGAAGGGACGATAAATACAACTAATTCCTATACAAACGTAATGCCTGGAATTTCGTTTAAGTTTAATGCGACCAAAGATTTAGTATTAAGAGCTGCAGTTACGACAGCTTTGGCAAGACCTAATTATTATGCTTTGGCGCCTTATATAAATAATATAGCTGCCGATTCTCAAATTTTGGCTGGTAATCCAGATCTTAAAGCTACATATTCTTATAACTATGATTTCATGGCCGAGAATTATTTTAAATCGGTTGGTTTAATTTCGGGAGGTGTTTTCTATAAAAACCTGAATGACTTTATTTATACCTATAGTGATAATCAGTACACAAGTGCAAAGTTTGCTGCTGATTTTCCTAACCAACAAAATCCAATTCCTGCGGGAGATAATTGGACTCTTATACAGCAAAGAAATGGTGACAATGTAGATGTGTTTGGATTTGAAGTTGCGTTTCAGCGTCAGTTAGATTTTTTTACAAGTCCTTTCTTAAAAGGATTCGGAATTTATTTAAACTATACCTACACAAAATCTACAGCCAAAGGTATTGCTGATGCAGAAGGAAATGAAAGACGTAATATAAGTCTTCCGGGAACTTCTCCACATATGTTTAATGGTTCATTGTCATGGGAAAACAAACGTTTTTCGGCAAGAGTTTCGACTAATTTCACTTCAGATTATTTAGATGAATTAGGTTCAAATGAGTACAATGATAGTTATTATGATAAACAACTTTTTGTAGATGCTAATGCCGCATTTAAGATTACACCTAAGATCCGTGTTTTTGCAGAAGCTAATAATTTAACGAATCAGCCGTTACGTTATTATCAAGGTGTTAAGTCGCATACTAAGCAAGTAGAATATTACCAAGCGCGTTATAATTTGGGATTGAAATTTGATTTTTAATAATTAAATGAATTACTTAGAATTGGCAGGATGTAGTATTCCTGTCAATTTTTTATAAAAAAACAACATGAAAAATAAATTTATATTACTCCTTGTTAGTGCTTTTTTAATTTCTTGTGATAGTAAGTTAGCACCAGTTCGTAAAGATGCTATTAAACCAACAGCAGTTACAGAACCACTTCCGCATGATACCGATGATCCCTCTATTTGGATACATCCTACAGATCCCTCTAAAAGTATAATTGTGGGTACAGATAAAGATACCGATGGCGCATTGTATGCTTTTGATTTGAATGGTAAAATAATAACCAAATCAGAAACATTAAAAAGACCTAATAATGTAGATATTGCTTATGGTTTAATCGTTAACGGGAAGAAAATAGATGTTGCGGTTACTACCGAAAGAGAAACAAATAAAATCAGAGTTTTTAGTTTGCCAGATTTAAAACCTATAGATAATGGCGGAATTTCTGTTTTTGATGGAGAGTCGTTACGTGATCCTATGGGAGTTGCTTTGTACACTCGACCAAGTGATCATGCTATATTTGCTATTGTAGGTAGAAAATCGGGGACTTCAGGTAGTTATTTGTGGCAATATCAGTTATCGGATATTGGTAACGGATTTGTTGGCGGAAAAGTAGTTCGTAAGTTTGGAGCGTATAGCGGAAAAAAAGAGATTGAAGCTATTGCTGTAGATAATGAATTAGGAATGGTGTATTACTGCGATGAACAATTTGGTATCAGAAAATATGTCGCAGACCCAGAGAGCAAACAAAAAGATGTAGAGTTAGCTGTTTTCGGGAAAGGTGATTTTAAAGCAGATAATGAAGGGATTGCTATTTACAAGAAAACAGCAACAACAGGATATATTTTAGTTTCTAACCAACAAGCAAATACGTTTATGGTTTATCCTAGAGAAGGTGCTAATGGTGATCCGAATAAATACCCTTTACTTGCCGAAATTCCTACTTCGACAATTGAGTGTGATGGTGCTGATGTAACGAATGTGAATTTAGGAGGAGCTTATAAAAACGGTCTTTTTGTGGCAATGAGTAACGGAATGACGTTTCATTATTATAGTTGGGATTCTGTACAGAAACGTATTGATGCGCAAGTGAAGAAATAAGTATTCAGTGTCAGTTTTTAGTATTCAGTTGCAGTATTCAGTTGCCTGTTATAAGTTTTAAATTCCTGTTTAAATACAGTAATTAAACTGCGACTAAAAACTGAGTGTAAATACAAAAAGAGCTGTTCAATTGAACAGCTCTTTTTAATTTGAATTAGTAATGACCTTTATTATTATGCTAATGGTGCACCTGCCATGATTTCGGCATTGGCAAACTCTTCAAATTTTGCGAAATTAGCTTTGAATTTCTCTGCTAATTCTTTTGCTTTTACATCGTATAATGCTGGATCTGCCCATGTATTTCTAGGATTTAATATTTCGCTAGGTACATTAGGACAACTTTGTGGTTTTGCAATTCCAAAAACTACGTGGTTTTCGTATGCTACGTCGTCTAATTCTCCGTTTAAAGCGGCAGTAATCATAGCACGAGTATATTTTAGTTTCATACGAGTTCCTGTTCCGTATGCTCCACCAGTCCATCCTGTATTAATAAGCCAAACTTTTACATCGGCATCTTTCATTTTTTTGCTCAACATTTCTGCATAACGAGTTGGGTGCAACGGCATAAATGGCGCTCCAAAACAAGCTGAGAAATTAGGTTGAGGTTCGTCTACACCAGCTTCAGTTCCAGCAACTTTAGCAGTATAACCAGAAATAAAGTGGTAAGCAGCTTGTCCTGGTGTAAGTCTCGAGATTGGAGGCAAAATACCAAAAGAATCGGCTGTTAAGAAGAAGATGTTTTTAGGGTTTTTACCTATAGAGCCTGGTTGAATATTATCAATATGGGTAATAGGGTAACTAACTCTAGTATTTGGTGTAATTGAGATATCATCATAATCTACCTCGTTTGTACCTGGTTTAAAAACAACGTTCTCTAATAAAGCACCCTTTTTAATTGCTCTAAAAATGTCTGGTTCGTTTTCTTCAGTAAGGTTGATTACTTTGGCGTAACAACCACCTTCAAAATTAAAAACGGTGTTTTCGTTTGTCCAACCGTGTTCATCATCACCAATTAATTTTCGATCTGGATCTGCAGATAAAGTTGTTTTTCCTGTTCCTGATAAACCAAAGAAAATAGCTGTATCTCCTTCTTTACCAACATTTGCACTACAGTGCATTGGTAAAGTGTTTTTAAATACTGGCAAGATGAAGTTTAAAGCCGAAAAAATTCCTTTTTTCATCTCTCCTGTATATCCTGTTCCGCCAATAAGAGCAATTTTTTTTGTAAAGTCCAAAATTGCAAAATTACTTTGTCTTGTTCCGTCTACAGCAGGATCTGCCATGAAGCTTGGAGCGCAGATTACTGTCCATTCTGGAGTAAAGTTTGCTAATTCACTTGCTTCTGGTCTCAAAAACATATTGTAGCAAAACAAGTTAGACCATGCTGTTTCAGTAACAACACGTACATTTAATCTGTAATTCGGGTCTGAACAAACGTAAGAATCTCTAACAAATACTTCTTTGTTAGATAAATATTGAGTTACCTTGTTGTATAATTTTTCGAAGGCAGCTGGTTCAAAAGGAATGTTTACTTTTCCCCACCAAACTTGGTCTTCAGTAATACTATCTTTTACAATAAAACGATCCTGAGGCGAACGTCCTGTAAATGTACCAGTATTAATTGCTAATGCACCTGTTGAGTCCTCTACACCTTGACCTGATTGTATCGTAATGTTGTGTAATTCGTCAGCTGATAACTGATAATGTATTGTTGCATTTTTAATCCCTAACTCATTTAGCGAAATCGATTGCGTAGATAACGTTTGATTGTCCATAAATTTAGAAGTTGTTGTGTTTTATTTTATAGACTGTAAAATTAGATATTATATTTCAGATAAAATTTTATATAACGAATTTTATGACTTTTGTTTAATAATTTTAACAAATAGTACAAGCCAAGCGAGAATTAATAGGAGTCCGCCTATTGGTGTTACGAATCCTATAATTTTAAAGTCGAATGTTGTAAGGTTATTCGTTGCAAGTAAGTAAATAGAACCCGAGAAGAATATAACTCCCGCAACTACCAGATTATATATGACTTTTAGCGTTTTTTGAGAAAGTTCTTTTCGTGTGGCTACAAATAATAAAAATAAGGCATGATACATTTGGTAGCGTACACCAGTTTCAAAGGTCACTAATTCTTCTATAGATAAAACTTTTTTTAGAGCATGAGCTCCAAAAGCTCCCAAAATGATAGCTAGCATTCCTAAAAATGCACCTGTTGTAATTATTTTTTTATCCATCAGAAAAATATATTTAGTTACTACAAAAATAAGGTTATTCCTTTCATTACGGAAAATTTTTTAAGACAACTTTTTGAAATATTTTAAGTTATTTTAATTAGATAAATTCTACTTATTTTTGGTTTTAAATAATTTATTGTTCAATATTTTAACATATTTTAATTGTTATGAATATAACAATATTGTATGTTTGTGTTATATATGTAAAATTATGAGAATAGTTTTGGTCATTGGAGCAGGTAGGTCTGCATCGTCATTAATTCGTTATTTGTTGGATAAATCCGAAAAGGAAAATTTGCACCTTATTATAGGTGATTTATCTTTGGCCCTCGCAGAGAAGAAAACGAATGGTCATCCTAATGCTACTCCTATTGCATTGGATATATTTGATAAGGAGCAACGAAAGCTTGCTATACAAAAAGCAAATATTGTGATATCGATGTTACCAGCTCATTTACATATAGAAGTTGCCAAAGATTGCTTGGTTTATCATAAACATCTTGTAACTGCATCCTATATAAGTGATGCGATGCAGGATTTGGACAAAGAAGCCAAAGCCAACAATTTGATTTTTATGAATGAAATTGGGCTTGACCCTGGTATTGATCATATGAGTGCCATGAAAGTTATTGATGAAATAAGGGAAAAAGGAGGTAAGATGTTATTGTTTGAATCTTTTTGTGGCGGACTTGTAGCTCCCGAATCAGATAATAATTTATGGAATTATAAATTTACCTGGGCTCCACGAAATGTAGTTTTGGCAGGACAAGGCGGAGCAGCTAAATTTATACAAGAGGGAACTTATAAATATATACCGTATTGTAATTTATTTCGTAGAACCGAATTTCTTGAAGTAGAAGGTTATGGGAAATTTGAAGCATATTCTAATCGTGATTCTTTAAAATACAGATCTATTTATGGTCTTGAAGATATTCTTACTTTATATCGCGGAACGATAAGGAGAGTTGGATTCTCGAAAGCATGGAATATGTTTGTACAGCTAGGAATGACCGATGACAGTTATATTATGGAAAACTCTGAAAATATGAGTTACCGTCATTTTGTGAATTCTTTTTTGCCTTATCACCCAACAGATTCTGTAGAAATAAAAATGCGTTTGATTCTTAAAATAGATCAGGATGATATTATGTGGGATAAACTGGTAGAATTGGATTTATTTAATCCTAAGAAAATTATTGGTTTAAAGGATGCGACCCCTGCACAAATATTAGAAAAAATACTTTCGGATAGTTGGACTCTTCAGGCTCATGATAAAGACATGATAGTGATGTATCATAAATTTGGATATGAATTAAATGGTAAGAAAACACAAATTGACTCCAAGATGGTTTGCATTGGAGATGATCAAACGTATACAGCTATGGCAAAAACAGTAGGATTACCTGTTGCAATAGCTACTTTATTAATATTAAATGGTAAAATTACTACTCCAGGAGTTCAGCTACCGACCAATAAAGAAGTGTATTTGCCTATTTTAAAGGAGTTGGAAGAATATGGTGTTGTGTTTCATGAACAAATAATGCCCTATTTTGGATATAATCCAGACAAACTTCTCAATCAGTAGTTTTTAAATTTTTTTTTAGAATTTTTTTTAGTTTTTTTATTTAATCCGCTTCTTTCCCTAGAAGCGGATTTTTTTATTTTATAAATTGTAACCTATTTTTCCGCTTGAATTGTCATCGGTAATTTGTATATAACTCGCACTGGTTCATTGTTTAATGTGCCTGGTTTCCATTTTGGAGATAATTTTAAAACACGGATAATTTCATTGCCTATTCCGTATCCTAAATCTTTGACTATTTTATAGTCGGATAGAGAACCATCTTTTTCAACGTAAAACTCCAAATAGGCTTTTCCGGAGATTTTGTTTTTTGATGCTTCATCGGACATTTTGAAGTTTTTACCAATGAATTTGTAAAATTCAGTCATTCCGCCTGGAAATTCTGGTTGCTGAATGTTTTCGGTAGAATCGGCGCGTAATGTAGGTGGTTCGTTTATTGCTTTTCGATTGCTTCCTTGTGCAATTGTTGTCGTGTTAAAAGCAAAAAATAACATAGCAAATACAAAACCTACTGTCGTAGTTTTTAGTATTGCTCTTAATCGGGATTCTTTTTTTGTCATCATAAGTAAACGTTTTTTGGTTATTTGAAAATTAATAGAACTTGCAAGCGCAATTTGGCTTTGGTTTGAAGCCATTTTTAATAGTAAATTTTGATAATGAGAAACGGATTCTGATTGATTTATTACCGCTTCATCGGCTAAGAATTCATGGTTTAACTTGATAGCTCTTTTGTAAAGTATAAAGATTGGATTAAACCAAAAGAGAATTTGTATTGCTTCGATAAAAATGATGTCTAATGTATGTTTTTGCCTTATATGTGCTGTTTCGTGCGCAATAAGTTGTGAGTCGATTAGATTGTTTTTTACATCATCTTCATTTAAAAAGATGGTGTTTAAAAATGAATGTGGCAATATGATTTCTGGCATCAAAATCACTTTTTGGTTATTGATGATTTGTGATTTATTGTATTTTGTCTTTTTATGAAAGGAATACAAATTCAATACAAAGCGGACGGTTAGTAATAACGCAATAATTATATATAAAGCCAATAAACTATAAATGATTGTCTGGTTATTGGTTATTGGATTTAGGTTTTGTGCGCTATTATTAATTACCATTTCGGGTAATTGAAATGAATTTATTGCTTTTGATATTTTTGTATCAAACGAAAAGAGTTGCAATGGTATGGTTAAACCAAAAACTAAACTGCCTAGTAAATAGATTCGGTTAAAACCATGCATTTTTTCATTTTCTAACCAAAGCTTATATATTGCAAATAGGATTATAAGAAGTACTGACGATTTTAGGATATAGGCTATCATTTTTTCTTTTTTTGAATTTCTGTATCAATGATTTTTTTGAGTTCTTCCAGTTCCGAAGTTGATAAATTGGTTTCGGTGGTAAAGAAAGAAGCAAATTGCGACGCCGAATTGTTAAAGAAATTACTAATCAATCCGTTTACGTGTTTAGAGAAATAATCGGTTTTCTTAACCAATGGATAATATTCTCTTGAGTTCCCAAATTCGTTGTAGGCAACAAATTTTTTATCTATCATTCTTTTTAATAAGGTTGCAACGGTTGTTGTTGCGGGTTTTGGTTCGGGATACGCTTCGAGCAAATCCTTCATGAACGCCTTTTTGAGTTGCCAAAGGTGTTGCATTAATTGTTCTTCGGAGTTGGTAAGTTGCATCATGAGTTATTTCTTTTCCAATTTTTCTAATTCGGGTAATTCTTTTTTATAGGCTTCTACATCCCAAACAATTCCCCATTTTTGAGCATATTCGGCTATGGTTCCTAAACCAACTTCTGCGCGTCTTTTGTCTACATTATCGGGGTCTTCTAGGGGCGAAATGTACTGCTTGTTTGTTGCTGGGTTTTTGGCAAGTTGGCTTCCGTAAATTTGTTTTCGGCCTTCTCTTAAAGCTATACGGTCTTCTAGTAATGCTAATGAACTTGCTTTTGCATTTCCCTTTTTGACAGCGTCTCTCATCATGGGTAAATATTTTTGTTGCGTTTTTAAGTCTGAATGCTGTATTACCAGAAATAAAGTTTGGTTTGCCTGACTGCCTATTACGTTTTCACCGATCCATCCTTTTTTGTCAAGTATCTCGGATATTTTAATTAGGTTCAAGCTGTCTTTGTAATTTATGATTTTACCAATGCTATCTATTTTTTTCTTATCGTAATTTGGTCTTCTATAGATTGTCATGAATTCTTTTCTTATGTTTTGATCATCTTCATAAATGGCGATCAATTCTTTTTGTAATGGTTTGTCATAATTTGTTTCAATGATGTCAAGTTTTTTTTGAAGTTTGATTATTGTTTTTTGCCACTCTTTTTCGGGATGTAACGTTGCTAAATCGCTATCTTTTTCTAGATGATTAAGGTTTTTATAGCCATTATCTATAGCTAAATTTAACCAATCGAATGCTTTTTTTGTGTTGTTTGATAATGCCGCAGAGCAAGCACCATTGTATAATTGAGATGGATTTGTATGTTCTAGTTTAAAAGCTTTCTCATAATATTCGACCGATGTTTTAAAATCTTTTCTGTTGTAGCAAGAATCGGCTTTTTGAACGTTGTCTTTATATGTTTGGGCTTGTAAAGAATTAATACCTAACAGGAATAAAAAAATGGCATTTATTTTTTTCATAATTTTAAAATAGAAATTTTGGTTATTTGGTTTTAGTAGTAGTTGTTAATTCTCCATTATCGTATTTTTTCACTTCGATTAGTTTGCCTTTCGTGTCGTAATATTTCCAGTTGTCGTAATAAAACCAATGCATCTGTTGCTGGTTTTTTTCTAGTTTTGTTTTTCCTTTTGATTCTAATTTTCCACTTGGATAATAATACCTGACTTTGCAGCTGTTGTCTTTATATTTCTCGGTTTTGTAAATTTTATTGTTTACGTATGATTTCCATTTCTTCGTGGGCTCATCTCTGGAATAGTATTCGAATGATTTGTATGTAACACTATCTTGTGTATAAGTCTCAATCCAGAGGCCTTCTTTCTTTTATCAATCTTTTTATTAATTGGTTTGCTCTTGCATCCCGAAAGCAGTGTTATGTAAATTAATAATAGTATATATCTACTCATAAATTTTGATTTGCTCTACAAGAAGATGTCTTGCTCTACAAATGTAGAGTTTAATTTTTAATTTCCAAATTATTTTTGAGGTTCAGAGGTTTAGAGGTTTTTAGGAGTAAAGGTTGTGAGGTGTAAAGGAAGAAAGGCTGAGAGCGGCAAAGGTTCTGAGGTTGTGCTTACGCAAAAATAACCTCTAATATCGTCAGGTGGAGTCGAAGTTCTATACTGCGCTTGTGCTGAAGTTTCGGGATGCTCAGCGTGACTTGGGAATAAAAAAATTTTTGTTTCTCCGCAATCAAGGAATCGTAGCAGCTCACCGCAGTGCGCCTAAGTGTAGAGAGATTCCTAAGCTAAAAACCTTTGTACCTCTGAACCTTCTCTCCGCGTTAGGGATAGGAGTCAATGCCATTAAGTTAAGCTTTTTTATCCAATCATGATTAATTATTTTCTCTTAAAGTCGCAAATATTTTGGGTGTAAACTTGGCGGCTTGGCGACTTTACGAGAGATTTATTCAGCGCAGTATTAAAGTTTTTTTTCTTAACTTAATGACATTGGGATAGGAGTGGTATCCTTTTTATTTTTCTTTAAAAATAAAAAGATATAGC
>NZ_JAOZEW010000036.1 GCF_025847235.1 Flavobacterium shii | reverse complement strand
TAAGTAGTTAATCCGTTTTTATCTGTGCTATTAATAGTAATAGGTTTTCCATCACCCACAACTTTAAAAATCGGGATAGGATTCTGTTTCGTACCATATAAAGGATTTGACATGTCATCCTTGTTTACAGTTATTATAACATTTTTATTTTTTATTACGTTGCGGAGATAATAATTATCTCCCATATTTGTTAATCTAATAGTGAAAAATTTTCGATATTCTTCTGAATAAAAACCTATTTTATCTATATAGATTTTACCTCCTTTTCTTGATAAAAATGCGGTGTATATTTCATGTCCAAATGTGAAATCTTTACCTTCAGCGGTTGATTTTAAATCTTCAATAGTGTAATTTGTTTTTGCATCTAAATCAATTTTTATTTTCAATTCTTCAGAATTATCTAAATATTGATAAATATACTTTTCAGCATTATTTCCTTTAAAAAGTATTTTGTCAACTGCAAAAATCAATAAAGGCAATATTATAATTCCTGCTATAATATATCCAATTGCATAAGGAACTCCTAAATTTTTCATATTGCTTGAGCATTTATTCCTGATTATCTATTACTTCTCAAATCGTGCTACAAACTCTTCTTTAGGCATAATATAGGTAAGATGATAAAATACATTATCCTCATACATTTGTTGAGTTACATCATAATTAAGATAAATAATGTTTCCGTTTTTATCAGATGTATTAATTGTAATAGGTTTGCCATCTCCCACAACTTTAAATACGGGGATAGGATTTTCTTTTGTACCGTACAAAGGGTTTGCCATATCGTCTTTGTTTACAGTTATAATTATAGGCCTATTGAATAATTTCATACGGAAATAACCAAAAAAGACTTCTTGAGCCAATCGTATAGAAAAATATTTTTTATATTCTTCAGAGAAAAAAGTAATAAAATCTATGTTTATTTTCCCCCCTTTTCTTGATAAAAAAATTGTATGTTGTTCCCAACCGTAGGGTTCTATTACTAAACTACTAGGATCTCTTGGTTTCAATTCAGGCATAAATAGCTTTATTTCTTCTGAATTTTGGATATATTGTTGCATATATTTTTCTCCATCGTTAGTTTGGAAAAAAAGTAAATTGACAGCGTACAATAGTAATGGTAGTCCTATAATTCCTGCTAATATATAGCCTATGGCGTAGGGTATTCCTAAATTTTTCATATTGCTTGAGCATTTATTCCTATAGTATTTAAATTATCAAATTCATCAACATCCGTACTAATTTTATCGGATGATTTATGCATTTTATCTTCGTAGTTGTTAGACCATTGGTCAAGTCCAAAATTCACTACTCCTGCAGCAATACCTATTCCAAAACCTTTGAGCATTCCTTTCCAGGGTGTTTGGTAAGAACGGGAGGCAATATCTTTTGCCAAACTTGCATTGGCGGCTCCTGCCAAGTCTCCTGCCGCTTCTCGAGCAGCAGCTTCGGAGCCATATTCCATCATTTCTTTATTAAGTGCTTGATTTATTTTGGTAACTTGGTCAACGCCATCAATAAAACCTCCCACTGTACCTGCTCCAGAGACTTGTCCTTGAACTACAGTTGCATCTGCCGCTTGTTTTCCTAAACTATCATTTTCTTGATTTTTTGCCCTTCTCTCTTCCTCGTCCATCTGCCCGCTAGAATAAAAGTAAATAGCCAGAGGGGAGGCGATTACGAGCGAAGCAGGCGTGGCAGCTGTAGCTCCTGTAATAATTCCCATTACAAGCTGCGATGCCATATGTGCATTAACTTCATTTTTATTATTATTAATAATTTGTTCGGCTGCTATTATAGCTAGGGCAGGATCTATAATAATGCTTATTTTTCCTCCTTTAAGACAATTAAGTGTAGATTGATTAAGCAAGGCTCTGGCTCCTTCTATTCTTACTGTAGGATGTTCTAGAGTCCATTGTGAGTCTTTGGTTGCATCACAATCATGCGCTAGTTTATAAAGACCTGTAAGTCCAGCTCCTATACTTACTCCCAATGTTGCAGCTACTGCCACAAAAAGCACTGCTGCTGCTCCACCGGTAAGTACTGTTGCAGCAAGTGCTCCTACAACAAGTGCCCCAATTGCAATGCCTACGCATAAGGCTTGCAGTCCTCCCCAAAATTTTGAAGTATTTTTACAATTAAAACTATCGCTTATTTTTTTATCATTCATATTAAGTAAAGGCGCTTTCTTATTGGTATGAATAACATAGGAGGTTCTATCGCTAATGCCTATCATGTTAGGGCCTTTTTGCATGAGGGTACATATTACACTTGTCCCTTCGGGTATATAAGAATTTGCCATAATTATTCTATTTTTGTTAGTTTATATGTAATCAAGACTTGAATATTGTTTTTTACTTCTTCGATTATTGTAATTTCCGATTGCTCTATCCAGTTATCCGCTGTATTTATGGTAACTCTTTCTCTAACACTAAAATTAAACTTCGAAAATTGATATTTTATCATAGGTTTAAATTTTTCATTATATTTTCTTTGCAAAAAGTCATTATCTAATTTTGACCTATCCATTTCGCTTATTTTCCTAAGTTCTACTGTAGTAGGAGATTCTGAAAGGATATCTTGTCGAAATTCTAAAGAAGTTTCATATCCATCAAATAATTGAGAATAGTATTTTCGGATATATGGTTTTAGAATATCTTTGGTTACTAAATATCGATCAAAAAAGACATCAAAAAAAAGTTTTGAACTCAAATCATTAATCAAATTACTTTCTTTACGCAATTGATTTTCAGATAATAGAATAAACTCGTCAAACTTATGTTTTGATTCCTCTACTCTTAAAAAAGCATATCGCTCTCTTAAATCTTCTTTAAGATCGATCCATTTTTCAACAATTTGCTTATGGTTTAATACTTGCTCTATTTTCCCTGTATGTTTATTTACAGAAACGATAACATCACATTTTACTTTATCAATTTCACACACCAGTTTAATAGCTTCTTCCAGCGGTTTTTGATAGGCCTCGATTATATTATCAACCATTTTTACGCTTACAAATAACCCTTTTTCTGTGTTTTGCTTTTTTACAATAAATTCTCTTTTGGTATCTGCATGGTTATTAAGAATGCCATTTATTTTTGTAATCACAGTTTGCTCACATCTATATCTTGCTTCCTGATCGAATCTTAGACTCTTTATAAATTCCGTGTCAACTTCTTCTCTTTCTTCTTTTTTTAGCTCTTTAATTACTATTTCTCTAACAGGAACTTGTATGTCTTGTAGTGCAGCAACATATTCAGGGCCAAAAAAGGCTTTAAAGAAACGAGTATTGGGGTTTAATCGTTTAATTTCCTCGGGTGTTATATTAAATTTTGCTGCCAGCTCTACTAACTTTTCCTCGGCTATTACTTTGTATGTTTCAAGTATCATTGTATTTCTTCGGTTTATTGTTTAATTCATATCTATCTCAGAACCTGTTATAACGGTTGTTCCATTAAAGACAGCTTTTGCCGTTCCTGAGCCTTTTACTTCAATAATAGTGCTTGAAAGAGTAATCTTTTCTTTTGTAATAAAAATACTACTCTCACCAACTTTTAGGGTAATACTTGTTTTACCATCAAGAACAATTATACCATCATTATCCATTTTAAGCATTGCTTGAGGTGGTGCATCTTTTTTGGCTCCTACATTAATAGTTGCATCAACAACAGCATTAAGAATAGCGTCCCCTTTTCCGTCCATTAATAAGGAGTTTCCATCGGGTGTACTTTGTTTCCAGCTTCCTTCGGCATCATTACTTATATTTTCGATACCGCTTCGGGTTCTGCTGCCTTTTATATCGTTATTGGGTGTTGCATAATTACTTTTTTCGTTCTTGTTGGAAATTGTTCCTACTACTATTGGCATCTCAGCATTTCCAGCCTGAAAATCTACAAAAACTTTCTCCCCTACTTCGGGAATCCAGTGTGAACCTTTACCGCTACCTCCATGAGGCTGTATCATTGGTATAAATGGTGTTGTTTGGCCCTTACCTTCTTGCCACGGCATTTGTACAGTTACACCACTTAGTCCATCGGGGTCATTATTGGCCATTACTATAGCCGATTGGCTCTCGCAACGCGGTATTAAATCGGGATTGGTTCTTGGTGAAAATACTGCGCCATTATAGTTTACAGCAGTAAAATGATTTTCATACTCACCGCCATCATCACACATATGGATAATTTTTGTTACTCGGTAACTGCTTTCCAATTGTGGATCAACGCCACTTATCATTACATTATTCCCTAAAGTAATACCCGGCACTTCACAAGAAGCCTTTATTTGCATCATCCCACTAACAGCAGATCGCATTTTGTTCTTGGTATATTCTTCAGAAGCACTGCGTCCATTTCCCCCTACACCATTTTGATTCAGTTGTATTACAGTTTCTTTATTAAAAACCTGATTAGACTTGTCTATAAAATCCAAATGGAATCCATCGGCTTCTTTTCCGTAGTTTGCCGTTTTGTCTATAAAGTGTTCTCCTTTTCTGTTATCATTTTCAATAGTTTTAAATAAGGTAGGAGTTAATTTTATATCATATCTAAAATCTTTCATATTGATACCATAGGCAAGTTTAGGTGTTCCTCCTGATCCTCCTGGACTACCAAAAACCATTATGCGTCCGTTATAATAAAACCATTGTCCATAGCGCATTGCCAAACGGTTAAGAAAATTAAAATCACTTTCATTATATTGAACCGTATAGGGAAGATTATCTTTATAATAAGGAAATACTTCCATATCGATTTCATAATCAGATTTTACTTTGTTTACGATATCTGCAAGAGTCATTTTTTTAAATGAGTCCGATTCAGCACCACTATCCATTATAATAGAACTACTATAGCCTTTAATCAATATCATTTCTTCAACATCGTTCACAGTAGATTTTTGCATTTTGACTTTAGTAACTATCCCATAAAATTGCATGATATAGTCTTGTGGATTTGTAATGATCATAAGATCACTAAGATCTGGAATCGCTTTTATTTCTATGCTTATTTCCTCGCTTATTAGTTTTTTAGAAACTGGCATTACACTCTTAAATTCTTCAACCAGCACATCTTGTCTAACTTTAAGTGAAAATGTATGATGGTTATGAATTTCCTGAATAATCTTTAAATCACTAAAATTTTTAATTATCGTTTCTCCAATCTTAATTGTAGTTATTGTTTGTAGTGCCATGTTATTTGTATTTAAATTACCTTATTCTTTAAGAATTTTTCCAATTATTTTCAAATAGAGTATTACCTAATTTTACTTCATTGGATGTAATCAGTATTTCTGTAATCATGGGAGTAACACCTTCATTCCTAAAGTGTTCACGAAGAAAAATACAATAGCCCTTTTTAAAAGTTACATCTTTCATCGTGCTCATAGCGTCTCTACGATAAAAAACGATTTTGCCATTCTTTACGTTTGTTTGGGAAACCATCCAATCCGAAAATAAATCAGTTTGAGTAGTTTCTACAATTAACTTAATTTGTCCGCCTTTGCTTTTATTTGCAGGCTTTCCGTTATTGTCGACGTTTTGGGTGAAAATTATTTCAAATTCTAAAACATTAAAAATCAAGTTATTTAATTCTAATTTGGCTAGAAAACTCATATTGTAGTTTTTATTGGTTAATTATATAATGTGAAATGATCTATTCTATTTTTATTTTAACAACTACTATCGATAGTTTAGTAAAAATATAAAATCGACCATCAAAGATTAAGACACAATAAGCCATAAAACGACTAGAATAGGGTATTATTTATTAGGTCTTTTTTGTCATAATGATATAAAAGCTCTTTCTTTAATAAAATTTGTCTCCAACATAATTTATATTAATATGGCGATTTAGTTTTTTTGTGGAGAAAATAAATCTAAATCAAATCACTTCTTCTGAAAAAAATAAGTCCTAATTGTTAACTTTTCATTTATCACGGGTTTAATTTTAATAGAATGTTTTATACAAATAAGTTAAAATCACTGTATTTGCTTTGTAGAAAGAATAAATATCATGCATACCACTTCTAGTTGCCGAATAACAACTATAAGTAGCTCAAATACAACTATAAGTTTTTATTTTTTTTACGCTCTGAAAACGTATTCAGATACCTTTGTAATGTCGAAAAAATAATAAAAAATGATAGCTATGTTAAATACTAAATTGATTGGCAATAAAATTGCCGAAGCGCGTAAGAGAATCAATATTTCTCAAGCTCAGTTAGGGCAACGCCTATTCATCAGTTCTCAGGCTGTTGGGAAATGGGAACGAGGAGAGTCAATGCCGGATATTATTACTTTAAACCGTCTTGCAGAAATCCTTGTTGTTGATCTTAACTATTTCTCAGAGAGTTTTCATTCTGGGGAGACTATAATCACACCAGTTGAATCTTTGATTAAAGAATCTGAAGAATTACCATCTGAAAAGCAAAAGAAAGAAATTAATTGGGATATGTCACGCGGGAACTGGGTGGACGCGGATTTTTCGGGGTTGAAAAATCTGCATGACAAATTTAGTTCTTCAAACATGCAAAAATGCTTATTTATTGGATCAGATCTATCGGAACTTCTTTTAAAAGGTAATAATATTGATAGCTGTGACTTCTCAAATTCTGACATTTCTAACAGCCAAATTCAGGGTTCTAACTTAGTTAACAATATATTTAAAAACAGTTCTCTAAAAGAAGCCGAATTTTCAAAAAGTTATATCGAAAATTGTGATTTCTCAGGTACCAATCTTACAGGGGTTAATCTTGTAAAAAGCAATTACGCTGATAGTTGTGATTTTTCTAATTCTGACATAAGTAATAGTCACATTCTGAGTTCTGGCTTAGCCAACAGTATATTTAAGAATTGCTTATTGAAAGAAACCGAATTCTTAAAAAGCTACATCAAAGGTTGTGATTTCTCCGAAGCCAATTTTACCGGAGTGGAGTTTAAATCAGGAACTTTCTTAAAAAACACAATTGAAAATGCAGTGTGGAATCGTACTTCTTTTATTGAGATGCAGATTGACGATATAGTATTCGATGGCACATTTGAAAATTGTTATTTTGAGAACTGTTCCTTTAACAGGGTCACGTTCCAAAATTCAACGCTTAGGAATACTTTCTTTAAAAACAACAACCTGAAAAAGGTTCGTTTTATTGACTGTGAAACAGATCGTATGACCTACGAATTCCTGAAAAATGGAAAAGCAGATTTAACAGGCATCAAGTTGTTAGCATCATAATGCAGATAATAATAATAATAATAATCTAAAAATAGAATAATGATAGCACTTCTTGTAACTTCTTATTTAGCTATTTGTAAATTAATACAATATTACTTTGCGAATAGCTTCTAATTAATAGAAAACAGAAATATTTATGCAATAAAATTTCAATTTTGGGTTTAAAAATTTAAAATCATTGATTGAGTTTTAGGTATATTTGGTAAAATTCTAAACATGAAAATACGATTTCTATTATCCTTGTTATTCCTTGTTGTTTGCCAGCAAAAAGCAATTTGCCAACAAAAGACAAAGGAAGCATCAACTCATGAATCCATAAAACTCGAAACCGACAACATTTTTAACAAGCTAGTTGATATAAGGAGAGACTTTCATGAAAATCCAGAATTGGCAGGTAATGAAATACATACGCAGAAGAAGTTAAAGCAATACTTACTTGATTTAGGTCTTGAAGTTGAAACAAATATTTATGGTTATGGAATTATAGGAATTTTAAAGGGAGGAAAAAATGGAAAGAAAATAGCTTGGCGTGCCGAAATGGATGCGCTTCCAAATGACTTACCTGATAACGTTGATTTTAAATCTAAGATAAAAGGCGCTCAGCATGGTTGTGGTCATGATGTACACATGACGATTGCACTCGGAATAGCTGAAGTTCTCGCAAAAAATAAAAATTCTTTACATGGAACGGTATATTTTATTTTTCAACCTGAAGAAGAAACATTTGTTGGGGCAAAAAACATGATTAACAATGGATTACTTTCCAAAATAAATCCTGACGAAATTTATGCATTACATGTAACTGCATTACCAGCAGGGCAAATATTGGTTAAGCCTAATGAGATGTTTGCCTATCAAAGAAGAATACAAATTAAACTTAAAGATGAATTGACCAAAGAGCAGGCAAAAGAACTAACAAAAAAAATCTACAGTCTTTTATCCCGCGCCGAAACAGGCAGTAAACCCTGGGAAATACAAAATATGAGTGATCCGAAAATTGGACTTGCAAACCCCAATACGGCTTATAAAAATTACTTAATAATGGACGAGAATTTTAAAATCTATTCCAAAAATAATGAACTCTTCCTGGAAGCTTATTTGTATGAAACTAATTCCTCTAATCTAGTAACTATTATTCCTAAAATCAAACAAGTAATAGAAGCTAGTGATTATAAAGAGCTACTGCTTTCCGTTTCATTTACTCAAGAAAATCCAACTGTTATGAATAACAAAAAATTAACGGATACGGCTGTAAAAACGCTTAACACTATTTATGGAAAAAACTGCGTAAGTACTGATTATGGACAATTCCCTTTTTTTAATGATGATTTTACTTATTTTCAACAAAAAATTCCTGGCACTTACTTTTTTCTCGGAGGTTCCAATATTGAAAAAGGAATTATTGCAATGAATCATGCTCCAAATTTTAGAGTTGATGAAGAGTGTATGAAAGCAGGAGTCAAAAACTTTTCATCCTTAATTCTTGAGAGACTTAAATAAAACTTAAAATGAAAAAAAAAGCATTACTCCTCTTAGTATTAACAATTTTATCTTGTAATTCCAAAAAGTCTGAGCAAATGATAAACCACGAAACTATTAAGCCTATTACAACAATTGAAAGTGCCAAAACCTATATTCGATCAAACTTTAAAAGTAACGAAGAAACCCTTTTAATTTCTGATGAATTAAATGACCCAATTGGAATGAATATGGCGATTATTTTAAATGAAATAATAGCATTAGGTTACGATGTAAATGGATTTGAACAAAAAGAAGGTTATCGAATTTATAAATATAAAAAATAAAAATTATTGCTGCTTTTTAGAATCCTGATACGCTGATTTTCTATTGCATAAAAAAAGCTTCAGATTTCTCTGAAGCTTTTTTTAGTAACCCTAACGGGAGGAATTCTTAAAAATTAGTATTTACTTTTTTAGAACGATCCGCAATGTATGAGACAAGCCATGATATTGGTCCTTCCTTTACAAAGTATACTTTCTTCTTCTCTAAATTTGGAATACTTTCCAAGTAAGTAACTAGTATGTTATTTGCCGAAATAAGGTATTGCTGGTCATATATTTTCAAAACTCTAGCTGCCTCTTTATTATTTTTCGAAAGGCTATTAAACTTTCCGAAATTATTCTTTAGGATTGCATCGTAATTAAGAATGTCTTCCATACTTAAAGGAACAAAATGGTCCTTAGTATTTTCATTATAATATAGAGTTGCAAACGCCCAGACAGCACCGCCAGATAAATAGATTTTTTCTTTTTTTAATGAAAGAGGATTTCTATCAAGCATTTCTTTTATCTTCTTACGTAAAACTGGATTATAATCAAAAGATTTTTCTTGATATACAGACATATCGCTAGCTTGGTTTTGATTTGAAACAGTTTTTTTTACTGCATCAGTAAGTGTCATTGTTCCGAAATTAAGCTCCAAAGGTATAAACTCTAATCTGTTATCATCAAGTTCATCAATGTATCCACCTTTAGTACTTGCAGCTCCAATATCAAGCAATAGAGCATTAGAATAATCAACAGGCGGTATAGATCCTTTAACTAACATTTTAGCTTCATCTTCAACATTTATAATATCGAGATTTTTGTTGGTTACAGAGTTGATTTTATTTTTTAAAACATCAATGTTACGAGCAGTTGCAAAAACAGAAGAAGCTACTATAAAGATATTTTCTTCGGGAATTTTAAATTCCGTTCTTATTTTCTTCAATTGATCAAAAACTATAATACCAGTTTTGGTAATGTCCTCTTGTGTAAGTTCACCATAAGAAGTAATGTTTTTGGCAAAACTAAAACCTTCTTCATTCGCGTAATAGGCAATCTTATAATCTGCTTTCTTGATGTTGTTTACGTCTAGAACTGTGACTTTTATTGTTCTACGCCCGATTTCAATTCCAGCATAGAAATTTTTTTGAGAAAATGAATTAATGGAAAAAAATAAATTTAAAAGAATAAAAATTAGAATTTGGGATTTGTTTTTTTTAAGCATTGGATTTAATTGTAGTTATAATGTAATTATTTTTGAAGAAAGACTGTAAGGCAGTTTTTATTTTATTAGTATAAAAATCAGAAGTTTGTGTTGTAAAAATAGTTTCATTTAAGATTGTGGAAGTAGACTTCTCTAGAGTAATTTATTGTCTTTTATATTAATTATAAAGCAAAAGGACTTCATGGTTGTTAATGTGTAAATGACTAAATGAAAAAGTGGTTGGTAACCAAATCTAAAATACGACGAAGCAGATACTACTAAGTAAAAGATAGCAAATTTATAAAAACATTTACTAATATAAACTCCGTTACTAAGAAAATATAATTATTTAATTGTTAAGGTAGTGTTTCTAAATTAATGATATCCTATTTTCTATTTCTAAAGCATTGAAAAAGAATTACAATTGGAGATAATTCAGCAAAAAAATCAGTAATAGCAGTCCTTGCTTTCAAAGAACTCTTGGAAAAGCTGTGCAAATTTCTTTGATTTTTAAACTAAATTTTAATAAACAGAGAAGTAGCTGTTCCTTGGTAAATCCAAAAAAATAGTATAAGGTATTGTATGTCATAATGCCAACTTTATTACTACAATGGAATTTTATGTTTTAAACATATCTCTAAATTGATATAATAATCTTTCTATTAATTTAAAATCTTTTGTCACATTCTCGATTCATTGTTTTACATCCAACCAGTAATAAAAAACAGGCTATGGAGAAATGAAATTTTATAAAATTTAATTTGGCTTGACTTTTTTTCAACTTTTATGAGTTTGTTTTTTTTATTTGTACAATTTTGGTTCGGTAATACCTCGCTTTAAAAAATAATCTTTGTTCATTTCAAAATGATTCTTTGTTAACAAATTCAGATATTTTTTCAACGGCATTAATGAATATTCTATTCTGCGGGCATCTATATTAATACTATCCTCTAATTTTTTTGGAATAGCTTGACCAAGTTTATTGTACTCTACCTGAGTAGCATAATATTGCATTTGATTACTATTGATTTTTACTCTATCATATAGATAGGCATAATTACTGGCTTTTGCATTTTTTTTATCAACCTGAACTTTTAATTCGGTTAAAATTCTTTTTTGAAAATTAATATTCTTATCAGAGTGTTGTGCAACCAACCGTAGAATATTCGAACTATGTTCTCCAATTTCATTAAATCCTAAATAGCCATATTTATCTAAATATGCTTCTATTTTTTGTTGATTTTTTTGATAAACACTATCTTTAAAATTATTCCATTTTTCAATTGGATAGTCTTTAAATTTATCCGGTGGTCTTCCATTGGTAGCGCAGTACTGGTCGATTATTCGAATTTTTTCTAATTCATTTTTAACAATTTCCATTTCAGTACTACTTTTTTTATGTGAGCTACAACTTACCAAAACCATTATAAAAGCCAATTTTAAATTTTTAATTTTAGGTGTTTTGTTTAAAATATTAAGGTAAATTACGAATTTACTTATAAAACAAACTTAATCAGTTGATATTTTTAATAAAATAAATCTCTATAGTTTTTTTCTCCAACCAAATCATTTATTGCAGGTATTTAAAACATTATAATAATCCCTGCTTGTTCCATAAATCATAATACTCCCCTTTTTGCTCTAATAGACTTGTATGATTTCCAGATTCGATAATAGCACCATTTTTCATTACCAAAATAGTATTTGCATTTGCAATTGTACTTAATCGGTGCGCAATAACAATTACGGTTTTGCCCTGTGATTTAAAATTATCAATAACATCTTTTACTATCCTTTCGGAGTTAGTATCTAATGAGGATGTTGCTTCATCCATTAATAAAATTTCAGGATTCTTATATAGCGCCCTTGCTATTGCAATTCGTTGTTTTTGCCCGCCAGAAAGCATAGTACCATTTTCTCCAATTTGTGTCTCAAAACCATTTGGCAATTTCTCTACAAATTCTGTTATTCCAAGTTGTTTCGATAAATCTAAAATACGCTGAATATTAGGAAAAGAATCACCCAAAGCAATATTTTCGATAATATTACCCGAAAACAAATTGAGTTGTTGTGGAATCACGCCAACAAATTTTCTTAGACTTTCGTAGTGGATAAATTGCGTATCATATTCTCCAATGTAAATTTTCCCTTCTTTTATTGGATATAAGTTTTGCAGTAATGAGATTAATGTAGTTTTACCACTTCCGCTTTCACCAACAATTGCAGTTGTTTCATTTTTTTTGAATGTGGCATTAAAATTTTTAAAAACTTCGACTCGTGATCCATAACGAAAAGAAACATTTTCGAATTTTATATTCCCTACGTTTTCCTTTTGTAGCTCAATTTTGTTTTCTGTTTCTTCACGTTCCAGATCCATTATTTCAAAAAGTCTGTCGGCAGCAATTAATGCATTTTGTGCTGTTTTGTTCATTCCAATCAAGGAGGCAACTGGAGAAGTGAAATAACCGATTAATGCATAAAAGGAAAATAATTCTCCTGGAGTAATTGCTCTGTCGATTACATATCCAGAACCTATCCACATTAAAACAACAGTGAATCCCGAAGCTAAAAATTGAGTAGAAGTCGTTGTAAAAATCCCATTTAAACCTGATTTATAAGTTGTAAATAATAATTTCACAAACTTGTTTTCGGTTTTTAGGTTTGAAAATTCTTCGATTCCAAATTCTTTTACGGTTCTAACATGTGTAATACTTTCAACTAATTGCGTTTGCAGTTCGGCGGCATTTTCCATGATATTCCGTTCTACTTTTTTATTGAATTTATTCAAAACAAAATAGATTACAGCATAAAAAGGAATGACAAGCAAAATTACCAAAGCTAATTTCCAATAATAAGTAAACATTAAGGCAAATGAAAAGATTACGATAAAAACATTTACAATCATTTCTATTGCAACCTCATTTATAAACGAACGTATTTTTACAGCATCATTTATTCGGGAAGTGATTTCTCCAATTTGCATAGTGTCAAAAAAGCGTTGTGGCAAATGAAGCAAATGTTTATAATATCCAAGAATTAATTTGGCATCAATTAATTGCCCTGTTTTCATTACAAATATGCTCTTCTTGGAACCAATATAAGCCTGAAGTAAAATGATTACAATCATAGAAATACTTAATAGATTAAGTAAATTTCTATTTCCATCAACCAATACGTAATCGGTTATTTTTTGGATATAAATAGACATTGCCAATCCTAAAACTGTAAACAATATCGCACCAACCAAAGCCTGAATCAAAATGACTTTATGAGGCTGTATTAAATGCCAAAACCGTTTTATAGGAGACGTTTTTTCATTATATGTTTTAAAATCATCATTAGGAGCAAAAAGAACCAATACACTTGACCAGATTTTTTGAAAATCCGCGAAAGTATAGCTTTCCATTTTGCCAAAACCAGGATCCATAACCGATATGGTTCCTCCTTCTTTGGAGGGCTTAGAAGAGGATTCTACTTTATAAATTACCACATAATGATGTAATTGTTCTTTTGTAATTATATGAGCAATAGCTGGAAGCGGAATTTTATCTAAAGAATCGATACCTCCTTTTACTCCTTTGGCGGTGAATCCCATTTTTTCGGCAGCTTCAATAATACCCAATACATTAGTACCTCGCTTATCGGTATTTGCATATTGGCGAATTCTTGCTATAGGTAAATTAACTTTGTAATGGTTTCCAATAGAAGCCAGACAAGCAGCACCACAATCTTTGATATCATGTTGTTTTATTTTTATTGATGACATATTAATTTATACTTGTTTTAGGGTTTAACCAATCATCTATTTTGTCAAATAATAAATCAAACAGACTTCGTCGTGTAATAATATATCTTGTTGTTAATGTCATTCCTTTCGAAACATTTGTTCTATAGCCGGATTGTAATTGCATAGTTGTCGAATCTAATGCACTACGTACTTTAAAAAAGGCTTGTTCCCCTTGCATAGTAATATTTCTATCAATATCGATTACTTTTCCTTCCAATAAACCCCATTGATTGTAATTAAAAGCATCCAATTGAAATTTTACTTTTTGGTTCATTTTTACAAGCCCTATATCATTTGGTGAAACATTACTTTCTACAATAAGATGATCTGCGGCCGAAATTGATGCGATGGATTGTGAAGCATTTATGTAAGAGCCTATCTGAATACCCGAAAAACTTTCAATCGTGCCCGAAATTGGAGCTAAGACAACATAATTAGCTGATTCTACATTTATTTTAGCCACCGTTCCATCTAAGGTTTTTAATCGTTCCTCTAAATCTCTTTTTTGGTTTTCCCATGTTGCTTTTTGTTGACTTATATAGCTTTTTATTGCTTGGTTGGCAAAGCGTAATTCGTATTCATACTTTTCAAATTCGGCTTTTGCAATAATATCTTTATCATATAGGCTTTTATTTCGATTGAAATTAATCTGTGATTGAGCGACTTTGCTTTGCAATTCATTTTTGCGTGCTTGAAATTTAAATAAATCTTCCCTTGCTGTCGATGTAGACAAATGCGAAGTTTTATTTTGTAACAAATAAGTAACGTCTTTAAGTAATGCCGAAACTGAACCAGATAAAGTGTCCTGTGTGTTTTTATCGCTTTCAAGATTTTGTTTGGAGATTTTTATAAGTGTATCCCCTTTTTGTACAATGCCATTATTTTTAAGAGACAACCACGTAACACGACCACTTACAATTGTTGAAACAGGTACATTATCGGTCGTACTACGAATAATCCCACGACTCTGGCTACTAATATCTACTTTAATTATTGGTAATAATGCCAAGAAAACTACAATCGCCAAAACAAGTACCAAATAAATGGAGAAGCTTTTTGTTTTGTTTTTTGCTATAAGATTTTCGAGTGTATTTATTGGATCTGAACTAAAGTTCATTATGATAATTTTGAAGGTTTGTTGGTATAATAGAAAGGTAAAAACAGGATAATAGATTTCCTGTCCTTCTAATAAAAGAAAGAGAATATAATAGAAGGAATGTTATTATTTATCTATTTTTCTAAAAAAAGACCGATAGCATATCCTAAATAATAGAAAGATGCCATAACAATAACGGCATACCTTATTTGTTGTAGTGTTTTAGTGGATTCTATAAATTAATTTGCTTGATACGCAAATCTCCCCAATTGAAAACCAATAAAAGTTAAAATAACCGATATCCATAAAACCCATACTATGAAATTATTGGTTTTTTCTTTGGCATAAAGAGCCAATCTATTTGTAAATTTTCTCATAATTAGTTAGTAGTTTTAAGAGTTATTAATGTCCAAAATTATAGTAAGATTTTCCTATTATAAAGGCAACAAAATATAAGAAAGCCCAAAGGATAATAGCTGAAATTACTACTTTGGCATAATAATTTGGATTTGTTTGTTTAATTTTCATTGATATAAATTTATAGGTTATTTTTTATTTTTATGTATATATCGAATCCGCAAATGCATATTTTATGAATAGATTTTTTTCGTCTTCAATAATTTTAATACCACTTCTTTTGAAAACGGAACAATTAAATACATCTATTCTCCAAACTCTTTTTTCCAAGCTTTTAAAATACCAGAAAAATCCCATATCTTTTTTTTGTATTTTTTTGCCAAAAATATTAAAACAAAAACATCAAATAATGAAAACAATAATATTAAGTATAAGCTCATAATTATAGATATATAAAATAGCTACAAGTTTAGTAAAATAAATTTGTAGCTATTAACTTAGTTAGTATTATGCAGATATTCCTGAACCGCCGAAATCATACATTCCCATAATGTTAATTCTTCCAGCGCCAACCCACCATGGACCAAAGAATCCACCATCAACTTCTTGTACTTCTTGAGCATTAAGCTCTACTAAATTTAAATTTTCTAAATTCATAATTTGTTAGTTTTAAAATTAAACATTTTTTTGTTACAAATGGTTTCTCGAGAAATTTCTTCACAATTTTACATTCTTACGTATTAGGACGTATGTAGAATCCCATTGTTCTATTTTTTAAGGGTTTTAAAACAATTAAAATAATCCCTGATAAATTGGCCAAATTATAATCTTAAAAACAAGCTTATTTAAAAGTAACGTCTTACTAAAAAACAACCTCATTTTCTTTTGCCAAAACTATATCAAACATGCTATTGAAAGCAAATGGTCGTTATCGAGATTCCCGAATCCCGATATTGTTTTCAGGAATTCCTTATCGAAAAACAACATAAATAGCTATTTGTCAAAACATTAGACAAAACACATTAAACAGCATATTTGTTGGTATAATTGTACAAGTTTATCTTATTTTTGTAAGAAAACTAAATATAATGAAGAACTTTATTGGGCTCCAATTTTTTTTATTGTTTTTATTGCCGATTACGATGTTAGGACAAACTCCAAAGAAGGATTTAGCCAAACTTACGTATGATGAGTTAAAGAAGTCTTTTTGGGATAACGAGAGAACTCCTAAAAAACAATTAGAATATGCAAATGCTTATTTAGTTAAAGCTAAAGAAGAGAATATGCCTATTGAAAAGGCCAGAGGATGTTTTTTGCTTTCTTTGGTTTTAGTATCCGAAAATGACAAGGCTTTACGTTACCTAGATAGTGCTATTGTTTATACAAAAGATTTAAATGATACTAAATATCCCGCATACGCTTATTCTGGGAAAGGATATGTTTATAAAAGGCAATTTAAATATAAGGAAGCAATTAATAACTTTTTAATTGCTGAAAATATTGCTAAAAATAACAATCTGGATTTATATTATGATACGAAATTTTCTATAGCCACTTTGAGATCGGAAGAATTAGGGGAGGTTAATGAGGCTCTTTATTTGTATAAACAATGTTTTAACTATTATAAAAATAAAAAAATTAGAACACCAGAATATTCTTATTCCTATCAGCAAGTAATTTTTGCACTAGCAGATGCTTATAAAGCTTTGAATCAAACAGATTCAGCAACTTATTATAATAAACTAGGGTATTGGGAATCAAATTTCACTAAAGATTATGAAATTAATGCTCTTTTTACATTAAATGAAGGTGCTAATTTAGTACTTAAAAAGAGCTATAAGACGGCTTTGGACAGCATAAAAAAAGCATTACCGAAAATGATTTTTTATAAAAACAATGGAAATATTTTGGCTTCCTATTTTTATTTAGGAAAGGTTTATGACGGTTTAAATCAAAAAGACAAAGCAGTACGAAATTTTATTAAAGTAGATTCGCTATATAATGTTAATAAAAGGATTACTCCTGAATTTGTAAGTGGCTACCCATATTTAATTTCTTATTTTAAAAAGAATGGCGACAAAGAGAATCAGTTAAAGTACATAACAAAATATATGTTTATTGATAGTATTTTGCAAACCAATTATAAAGAATTAACTAAAAAACTTCAAAAAGAATATGATACTCCAAATTTAATTATAGAAAGAGAAAGTCTAATAGAATCTCTTAATAATGATAAAATAAAAACATATTGGGGATTAGCAATCTTATTTATAATCACCATTTTGGCAACAGCACTTGCATTATATCAATATCAACTTAAAAAAAAATATCGTTCTCGATTTGAAAAAATAATTAATAAATCCGACGAACTCATTGAAAATCAAGATGTAAATAGTGAAGTAAAAAGAATTAAGACCAATATAACAAAAATTGAAGATATTGGTATTGGAGAAGAATTGATAAAGTTAATTTTGGCAAAGCTCAACCGTTTTGAAAAGGAAAATGGATACTTGGAATCTAATATTACCGTACAAATGTTATCAACCACATTTGAGACGAATAGCAAGTATGTATCCAGAATAGTAAATGTGCATAAGGGGAAAACATTTGTACAATATATAAATGATTTAAGAATTGAACATGCTATTATAAAATTAAAAGAAAATAATAAACTCAGAAAATATACCATTCAAGCACTCGCTTTGGAATTTGGTTTTAACAATGCAGAATCATTTTCTACTGCTTTTTACAAAAAAACAAGGATAAAGCCAACTTATTTTATTAAAAAACTGGATGTCGTTTAATAGTTTTAAAGCATTTACTGATAAGATTTTACTGTTATAGAGCAACTCGAAATTCCTGAATTTCGATAAACATGATGATTTTGTTTGATACTAGTCTAAGTAGGCTACCTATATTTGTAAGTATATTAATAAATAAACTTTATAAAGATGAAAACGGAAAAAAGTAAGCAATAAATTTGATTTAAATAAATTTGAAGTAGTAAAATTGAAAAACTTGCGTGTAATTAAAGATGCTAATGTTTTTGATGCCCCAATCAATACTAATGCTAATAAAGGAGGCTCATCCAATAGATTTAATGGTTAAAATTTTTAAATTAATATTATTTATGATGAAACAATTTTATGGGGTTGTTTTCCTTGTTTTATTTTTAATTGGTTGTAAATCAGTAATAGAATCAAACAATACTTCTGTAAACTCGGTGTTAAAAAATGAACTTACACCATTAGAATTACAAACCTGGTATCAAAAAGATTACTTATTAGATGAAATACCTGGAATTTCATTGGATAAATGGTATGGTCAAAATAAGAAAAAATATAAAAGAAATGTAATTATTGCAGTATTAGATACTCAAATTGATATAAACCATGAAGATTTGCAAGGACAAATTTGGAAAAATGATAAAGAAATTCCAAATAATGGAATTGATGATGATCATAATGGCTATATAGATGATGTAAATGGCTGGAGCTTTATAGGGGCTAAAAGTGGAAGTCATGCTGTATGGGGCAATTCTGAATACGTAAGGTTGATAAGGGAACTAGATTCTAAGTTTTATGGAAAAAATGAAGATCAAATTTCATTTCAAGAATTATCAAATTATAAAGAATATCAAAGAGCTATTAAAGTTTATGAGAAAGAGAATATCTCATATGGAAGGTGGCTAAGTTCTTTAAATCACAGTATTTTGGTTTACCCTATCATAAAAGATACTTTAAAGCATTTCTTTCCTAAAGAAGATTATACCTACCCGCAATTAGACAGTATGTATAAAAAGTATAAAATAAATGATAAAACTTATAGACAAATGCGAGAGAGTAATGATAAAGACTTAGCAGCATTAATTTATTACATGATGATTAATATCAGAAATGATGAAAAAACTTTAGAGGTTATAAAAAAAAATCAGGCAGAATTAGATTCTATTGTAAATAGAAATCTAAACAAAAATTTTAACGATAGAGCCATAATAGGAGATAACCCTAATATTTTAGAAAAAGGGTATGGCAGTAGTAATGTTAGTATTTCTAAAAAAGGAATTAAAAATATTCAAGGGCATTGTACTAAAGTTGCTGGTATTATTGGAGCAAATAGGAGTAATAATATTGGAGTAAAAGGCTTTTCCAATAATATAAAAATTATGCCTCTTAATATTTCTTACTCTGGAGATGAAAATGATAAAGATATTGCGATGGCAATATATTATGCTGTTGATAATGGTGCTAAAGTGATTAATATGTCATTTGGAAAAGAATTTTCGGTACATCAACAATGGGTTTCAGATGCTTTCAAATATGCAGAGAACCAAGATGTTTTATTAGTACATGGTTCAGGAAATGAAGGTTTTAATGTTGATGAGAATCCATACTATCCTAGTGATAACAATTTTGATGGGACTGCCGAAATTTGCAATAATTTTATTAATGTTGGTTCAAATTCAGTTAGGTTGGATGGCACATTTGTTTCTAGTTTTTCAAATTATGGAAAACAAAATGTAGATTTATTTGCTCCTGGAGAACAAATTTATACTACAATTATTGGAAGTGCTTATAAATCTGATTCAGGTACTTCTCTAGCTGCGCCAATGGTTTCGGGAACAGCTGCGCTTATTTGGTCATATTATCCTAATCTTACAGTTCAGGAAGTTAAACAAATAATTATGGATTCGGGAACTGCTTATGATCTCGAAGTTATCGTTCCAGGGACAAAAGATAAAAAAGTTCCGTTTTCTGAATTGTCAAAATCCGGTAAGGTTTTAAATCTATATAATGCAATGCAGCTTGCTGAGAAAGTGAGTAAAAAGAAAAAATAATGAAACAAATTTATATAATTATTCTGTTTATGTTTTTTTTTATAGGCTGTAAATCTATTAAGGAACCAAGTAATCCCAACAAAAATGTTGCAGTAAAAAAAGAACTTACACCATTAGAATTACAAACGTGGCATCAAAAAGATTATGTATTAGATGGTATACCTGGAATTTCATTGGATAAATGGTATGCTTTGAATAAAAAGAAACCTAAAAGTAAGAGTGTTATTGTTGCTGTAATCGATACTCAGATCGATTTGAAGCATGAAGACTTGCAAGGACAATTCTGGATAAACGAAAAAGAAATTCCAGATAATGGGATCGATGATGACAACAATGGTTATATTGATGATGTTAATGGTTGGAGTTTTACAGGAACTAAAAGTGGCGGTTATGTCGTATGGAATAGATATGAATATGTGCGCATTGTAGAGGAGTGGGGGGCATTATTCAAGAATAAAACAGAATCCCAAATTGATACTCAAGACCTGTACAAGTATAAAGAATACCAAAGAGCTCTAAAAAAGCTGGAAGAAAAAGATCCGTATTATAAAAGATGGTTTAAGTCTTTGAATTACAAATGCTTGCTTTATCCAATAGGAAAAGATACCTTAAAATATTTTTTCCCTAAAGAAAATTATACTGTCAAACAGTTGGATAGCATGTATAAAAAATATAAGATAAATGATAAAAAGTTTAAGGAAAGACGTGACGATAATGATAGAGACTTAGGAGCGTTAATTGATTGTATGAAGTCTTGCCTAGAGATGAATCAAAAAACCCTGGAAGATATTCAAAATATGCAAACTCAGCTAGATTCTGTTATAAATAAAAATTTGAATGTAGAGTATAATGAACGCCTTCTTATTGGTGACAATCCTAATATTCTTGAAAAAGGCTATGGTAATAATAATGTAAGTAATAATAAATCGGGACATAGACCTATTCAGGATCATTGTACTAAAATGGCTGGAGTTATTGGAGCCAATAGAGAAAATAATATAGGGATAAAAGGAATTATACAAGACGTGAAAATTATGCCTTTAAATATTTCTCCATCGGGAGATGAACATGATAAGGATATTACAATGGCAATACGTTATGCTGTTGATAATGGTGCAAAAGTTATCAATATGTCTTTTGGTAAGGAATTTTCATTGCATAAAGAATGGATTATAGAGGCGTTTAAATATGCTGAAGAACATAATGTACTATTAGTCCATAGTGCAGGAAATGATGCAATTGATATTGATAAAAGTATATATTATCCAAATGATATTAATGTAGATGATGGAAAAGAATTTTGCTCTAATTTTATCACTGTAGGATCTGTTACCCATAAATTGAACAGTACTTTTGTGTCTGATTTTTCTAATTATGGGAAGCAAAATGTTGATTTATTTGCTCCGGGAGATGAAATATATTCTACAGCTTCAGAGAATAGTTATAAATCAGATTCAGGAACTTCAATGGCTGTTCCAATGGTATGTGGTACAGCAGCATTAATCTGGCAATATTACCCTAAGCTTACAGTTGCACAGGTTAAACAAATAATTATGGATTCGGGAACAGCTTATGATCTCGAAGTTATCGTTCCAGGGACAAAAGATAAAAAAGTTCCGTTTTCTGAATTGTCAAAATCAGGGAAGGTTTTAAATGTATATAATGCAATGCAGCTTGCTGAGAAAGTGAGTAAAAAGAAAAAATAATGAAACAAATTTATATAATTATTCTGTTTATGTTTTTTTTTATAGGCTGTAAATCTATTAAGGAACCAAGTAATCCCAACAAAAACGTTGCAGTAAAAAATGAACTTACCACATTAGAATTACAAACTTGGTATCAGAAAGATTATTTATTAGATGGTATACCTGGAATTTCATTGGATAAATGGTATGCTTTGAATAAGAAGAAACCTAAAACTAAAAGTATTATTGTTGCTGTAATTGATACTCAAATTGACTTGAAACATGAAGACTTGCAAGGACAATTCTGGATAAACGAAAAAGAGATTCCTAATAATGGAATCGATGATGATAATAATGGTTATATCGATGATATAAATGGCTGGAGCTTTATAGGAACAAGAAATGATGGTTATGTCGTTTGGAGTAACTTTGAATATGTGCGTATAGTAAGAGAATGGGGATCATTATTTAAGGAAAAAACGGAATCTCAAATAGATGCTCAAGACCTGTACAAGTATAAAGAATATCAAAGAGCTTTAAAAAAATTAGGAGAAAACAACATATACTATAAAAATTGGTTTAAATCCTTGAATCATAATCTTGCTATCTATCCTCTTGTAAAAGATATGTTAAAATACTTTTTCCCTAAAGAAGATTATACCTATAAACAATTGGACAGTATGTATAAAAAGTATAAAATAAATGATAAAAGATACAAACAAAGACGCGATGATAATGATAAGGATCTAGGAGCCTTAATCGGCTATAGGATAGTTAGTCTTGAGGTTAATCAAAAGACTTTAGAAGACATACAAGATAAGCAAACTCAGTTAGATTCTGTTATAAATAAAAGTTTGAATATGGAGTATAATGAACGTTTTCTTATTGGAGACAATCCTAATATTCTTGAAAAAGGCTATGGTAATAATAATGTAAGTAACAATAAAGCAGGACATAGGTCTTTTCAAGATCATTCTACTAAAATGGCTGGAATTATTGGAGCCAATAGAGAAAATAATATAGGGATAAAAGGCATTATACAAGATGTAAAAATCATGCCTTTAAATATTTCTCCATCTGGAGATGAACATGATAAGGATATTGCTATGGCAATACGTTATGCAGTGGATAATGGTGCGAAAATAATTAATATGTCTTTTTGGAAAGAGTTCTCTTTACATAAAGAATGGGTATTTGAGGCCATGAAATATGCCGAAGAGCGCAACGTGTTGTTGGTTCATATCTCAGGTAATGATGGTTTTGATATAGATAAAAACCCATCTTATCCAAACGATAATGATTTTGAGAATTTCAAAGAGGTATGCTCTAATTTTATTAATGTTGGTTCTATTTCACATAAACTAGATAGTACTTTCGTGTCTGATTTTTCTAATTATGGGAAACAAAATGTTGATTTATTTGCTCCGGGAGATGAAATATATTCTGCTGGAGCAGCCAATAGTTATAAATCTGATTCAGGTACTTCGCTAGCTGCGCCAATGGTTTCGGGAACTGCTGCGCTTATTTGGTCATATTATCCTAATCTTACAGTTCAGGAAGTTAAACAAATAATTATGGATTCGGGAACTGCTTATGATCTAGAAGTTATCGTTCCAGGGACAAAAGATAAAAAAGTTCCGTTTTCGGAATTGTCAAAATCAGGTAAAGTTTTGAATGTATATAATGCAATGCAGCTTACGGAAAAAGTGAGTAAAAAGAAACGATAATGAGCACTTATAAAATTAAGTGTTTCTCACAATATGTTTTGCGAACACCTTTATTTCCAGTCTCATTTTATTTAAATCTAATAGATAATTATTCTCAGGAAACTTTATTGCAAGTATTAGAAAATCCTTTGGTAAAAGAAGCGATTCGTATAGCATCTCCAGAACTGGTATTGGCTTTGGATAAATGGAAAAAAAATTCTTCTAATCTGTCAAATAAAAAAGAGATTGGTTTAGAGATTACCTTGCTAAAGTACCTTGCGAGAATGTCTGCCCGTTGTACCCCTTTTGGTCTCTTTGCAGGTTGTACTACAGGAAAAATAGATTCGGAAACCAATATTATACTTAAATCTCCAGCTAGTTTTATTCGTTACACGCAATTTGATATGCAGTTTTGGCTAGAAATGTTGCAGGAAATTGGGAGACGAAAAGAGGTTGTAAATCATCTTAAATACTATCCTAATACTTCAATTTATGCGCTTGGTGATTTTTATAGATATGTAGAGTACAAATATGTAAAGACAAAAAGAGAGCATAGTATTTCTGCATTAAGAAAATCATCACTTCTGGAAACAGTATTGCTACATGCAAAATCCGGAATGACTGTTGATGAAATGACTTTGTTTCTTATTGATAATCCATCCGAAAAAGAAGATGCATTGGGTTTTATTTATGAGTTGATCAATTTTCAGTTTCTTGTAAGTGAAATTGACGGAACTATAACTGGTAAAGAGGAATGGAAGAGAGTGTCTACTATTTTTAATAAAATTCCTGAGTTGCAGGATGATTGTAAACAACTACAAGACATCAAAAAAAAGCTTTTAAAACTAGATGTAAATCTGGTTCCTCCAGAAGTAATCTATGCTGAAATTAAAATAGTAATCCAAAAAATGAATTTGCATTATGATGAAAAATATCTTTTTCAAACCGATTTAAATACGGCTACTTATGTAAATGGATTAAGTAGACAAATTCCTAAAAAGGTAATGCAAGCTGTGCGTTTCTTAAATGGAATTCAAGGCAAAAAAGAATCTGTAAATCAGTCCAATTTTGTAAAAGCATTTATTCAAAGATATGAATCAAGAGAAATGCCTTTAACCACAGTTTTAGATACAGAAACAGGTATAGGTTATCTTCAAAATTCGGAAATGAATGATGTTCATGAAATATTGGAGCGATTTTCTTTTGAAAAGACAATAGCTAAGAAAAAAAATGAATCTTGGAGTGATTTTGATTATATATTAGAGAAAAAAATGCAAGAGTGTATTTTGAAGAAAGAGAAAAGTATTTCACTTTTTGAAAAAGATTTCCCTGATTTTGAGTCTAATTGGAATAATGCTCCAGCCACATTTTCGGTGATGATCGAAGTTCTAAAAAATGAAGAGATTAGTATTGCGTCTTCGGGGAATGTTAGTGCTGCAAAATTGTTGGGGCGTTTTTGTAATGGAAATAGAAGTATTCATAATTTGACAAAAGAAATTATTGAAAGAGAAAGCGACTATTATTCGGATAAAATTCTTGCAGAAGTCGTTCATATTCCAGAATCAAGAACGGGAAATATATTACGCAGACCAATTTTAAGGGAGTACGAAATCGCATATCTTTCTATTCCTGGTGTGTCAGAAAGTCAAGTAATCGATTTAAATGATTTGATGATTGCTATAAAAGGGAATAAAATTATTTTGCGATCTAAAAAATATAATAAAGAAGTGATTCCTTGTTTGTCTAATGCTCATGATTATTCTAATAATTCATTACCTATTTATCATTTTTTATGTGATTTACAATCTCAAAATTTAAAACCAATTTATAGTTTTAATTGGGGTGTATTGGATTTACATTATAATTTTTTCCCGAGAGTGCTGTATAAAGATGTTATTCTTTCGAAGGCAAAATGGACAGTATATAAAAATGAAATTGATCAATTTTTAAAAATAGATAGTAGCAAATTACTTGAAACTTTTACTATCTGGAAAAATCAGCGAAATATACCTAAACTTGTAAATTGGGTTAATTCGGATAATACGCTTTTGCTTGATTTAGAAAAAGAAATTTGTATTCAGCTATTTTTAAAATCGGTTCAAAATTATAGTAAAATTATCCTGGAAGAATTTTTATTTTCTAATAATTCTATTGTTAAAGATGCAAATAGTGAAGATTTTTCCAATCAATTTATACTGTCATTTTATAAAGAACAAATAGTGTCAGAAAAAAAGGATGTGGAGAACGCAGATAAAATGGATTCGCTATGGCGAAAACACGGATAAGACAAATTTTTCCCTATTATTTTCAAATATTTTTTTAACCGCAAAGTACACCAAGAAGAAACGCTAAGAACATAAAGCTTTGCGAACTTTGCGAAAATCTTTTGCGCCCTTTGCAGTTAAAGAACAAGAACAAACATAAAAATGAAAAGAGATTTTTGTTTAGGAAGTGAATGGTTGTATTATAAGATATATACGGGAGTCAAAACTGCAGATACTGTTTTGGTTGAAAAATTATATCCGATTATTTCTTTATTAAAAGAGAAAAATCTAATCGGTAAATGGTTTTTCATACGATATAAAGATCCCGATGAGCACTTGAGAATTCGTTTTCACATCAATTCACCGAATAAATTATCTGAAACAATAGGATTACTTTATCCTGTTTTAAATCAATTGCTGGAGCAAGATATTGTTTGGAAAGTACAAACAGATACCTATAAAAGAGAAATAGAAAGGTACGGACGGAATACAATGATTGATTCTGAATTTATTTTTTGGCAAGACAGTGAGATGATCTTACAATACTTAACTATAAAGCACTCTTTTGCAAATATAGATATGCAGCTGCTGTTTAGTTTTTGTACAATTAATAGTTTTCTGGATTCATTTTCGTTAACAAACATGGATAAATTAAATTTAATGAATGATTTACAATTGTCCTTTAAAAATGAATTCGGCGTGGATAAGATTCTTAAAAAAGAAATGGACAAACAATATCGGGAATTGTCTCATCAAATACATCAATTCTTATCTGGCGCAGCCAATGATGATTATTCTGAAATAAATATGTTAATAGAAGAGAAACAAAACCAAACAAATGAAGCTGTTTTAAGGATTAAAGAAAATTTACAAATTCCAAATGAGTCACATACACATGATAATGAACAGGCAGTATACATCAAAACAAAGAATGTATGAATTAATAATTTATGATCACTTATATAGATATTATAAAACAGTGACGTATCAATATTCTTCAACTAAATTAAGAGCTAAATTTGTTGAGAATTTTTCGATTGAAACTTAGAAATCTAAAAGGTAGCCATACACTACCTTTTAGATTTCTATTTAAAGCTGTGATCATTTTGTTCCGTACAAATCACTGATATAGCTTTTTACAGATGGTCTATTATAACCTAGTTTTTAATTTTTAACTAATCTAATATAGTTTCCATAAGCCCAGTTGGAATTTCCAAAATCCCCAGTAATATAGGAGTCATATGAACGAATCCAAAACATATAATGACTGTCTGGATCACTGCTTGATCTTTCTCGTGTACTTGACCACCAAGTTCCCATTATTCCATACTCATAAGTTGGTTCTAGTTTCTTTCCTCGAACGCCTCCCGTGGTACCGTCACAAGGTCGCCCATTGAATCCGCTAGAATTATTACCTTTTGTATACGACCAGTCCTTTGTTGCTAATTGAGCTCCAGCCTTTTTAACTCCTCCTAAATTATTGACTAGTGTTTTCCAATCACTTTCCGTAGGAATGTGCCAACCATCCGGATTTACCCCCCTTGCATCCTTGATTGCATGAACGTTATAGATTATACCGCAGTTTTGTTGATTTGGGAGATCGCAAAGATTAGTAAAAGCTGGTGTTTTATCCTTACATAGTTTTTGCCATTCATCACTAGTTTTAGCTTCTGTTATTGGGTCTCCGTTTTTAAATTTAACAACAGCTAAGTTTTCGGTAGCCCACTCTTGATTGCTTATTTTTACTGTATTGAATATTTCATCAGAAGCATTATAAATTTCTTTTAATACCCCGGTATTTGCTGAATTGCAACTCCAAACGAAATTTTCCGGGATTATTCCTGCGCTTCTTTTAAGGCACTCTTTATTAGCAATGGCATCAGCTTGCTCCTTTGTTTTCGCTAATCCCCATCCGAATGCAGTTCCTACTTTACCGTTAATAGTTCTATACGCCGCACAACCTGTCCCAGAATAAGATAGAACGACCGTGCAATTACCTCCTTTTTTTTTACATTCTTCAACCGCTTTTTGTTCAGCCTCGGATAATGTCGAATAATCATGTGACCATCCATAATAAAGTCCATTGCTCCTATCTATAGCCAAAGCGCCAAATTTAGTTGATGCGGTTTTAGTGGCTGTAGTTTTCTTGATGGGTTGTTTTGTTTGTCCATACGTAGTAAACATCACTATCATTAATAGATAAATTGTAATTAGTTTTTTCATGATTTCAAATTTTAGTTATTTCAAAAATTTTCTTCTGCGTTATATTTTTCTATTTACTTAATTGTTCCATAATTTGTATTATCTCAATAACATAGTTTAGTTCCAAATTCATTCTGTTATTTCCTTTATATTTAATTTCAATTGCATCATCCGTTTCATTATATTTTATTATAATTTGTGAACTTTCAATTTCCCAATAATATTCGTTTCCTCTGTGTTTGAAAAGCCGATTGGTATATGGTTGTCTTTGATAGTTAGGGTTTTCCCAGATTTTTTTTGAAATATTAGTTAACAGGTCAATAATTTCATAAGCATCAGAATGTGTTAGTAAGCAATACACTTCTTTTTCGTAGTCGAGCTGTAGAGAAATACAATCTCCCTCTTTTTGAATCTGAATATTTCCACTCTTAATAAACCAATTATAAACCTGATTTTCCATTTTATATATTTTGGGGTGTCCACATTTTTAAAAACTTAAATTTTTTTGAATATTCCTCTCTTGGACAAAATGCCAAACAAACTTCTTTGTTCTCTAGTGACGATTCTGTCAATACAACAAAATCAATTTCCTCTTTTAGTTTATCAAATTCAATTTCATTCGCTAAGCAAACTACTTTTTTAAATATTCCATTTATCCATTTTATCATATTATCATTTTCTTGAAATTTTTTGTAACAAGACAATGATGCGTGCGCTGTTATTACTGGAACCAATTTATCTGGAATATTATCTTTCACGATAATGTACATTTTCATACGTTGAACTTAGCAGAGATTATGACTAACCTATCGTTTCACCTTAGGTTTATGTATTAAAATAATACTTTAATACAAGTAAAATTAAGCTAAATGTGAGGCAAAAAAAATACTCCAAAAGGAGTATTTTTTTTTATACAAAGACTAAGTCAAATCCTAGAGAATACAGTGTTTTTTTTATGTTTTAAAAAGTCTCTCAATATTTAGTTATTTTATTTTTAACGAATTAACTTTAAATATGCACTATAGATATCATCTTTAAGAGAGGTTCGCATATAATATACGTTTTCTTCTTTTTCTTTTAAACTGTATTGAATTAAACCAGCATCACAATAATAATAAAATAAGTTATCATCATCAGGAAATTCAATATTTGAAACAGGTAAAGTTGTTAGTTTTATTTCGAATACTATTGCCCCACTTGTCAAGTTTAGTTTAAAAAGTCTTCCTTTACGTGTATATCCCCAAAGATTATTATTTTGCTCAGTAATGTATTCGATATTGTCTTCTTTAAAATCAGTTTTCCATATCTGAGTTCCTGTTTTTGAATCTACAGAATATACAGAAGAAACTTTGGAACCTTGTGCTGCAAAATATATTTTTTTGTTTTTACAAAATATACGTTCCTTGATATTATATTGATTTTCATCTAATTTAAATTGCCATAAAATATCCAGTTTATTAGGGCTTAAAGCAAAAAGTACATCTTTTTCATTTGCTATAAATACGTTTTCTCCATCTGTTACAGGTTTTCCGTTCATAGCTTCCTCAAAGCTTTTTTGGTTAAGAACTTTTCCTGTATTTGCTTCAAAGCTATAGACATTCGACGCGCTTTGGGTAAAAATTTTATTGTCAAAAAAGAGTACTGGAATGTCGTTATTTGGGGAGTCTAACTTGTAGTTCCATAATAAACTGCCATCTTTTATATTAAGGGCATATATACTACTGCTTTGATCTTGATTTTGAGCAGTTATATACAGTTTTCCATTATTTATAATTGGAGTTTGATCTTTTAAGATAATTTGATCTGTAATGTTACCTAGTCTTGATTTCCAAAAAACATCACCGCTTTGATTATCTACTGCCAAAATTTCACCGTTTATGAATGGAATGTATACTACTCCATCATGTATCGTTACTTTATTTGCGCACATTTCGGTATTAGAATCTGTAGCTTTTGCAGTCCAATTAATTTCTTCGGAATCTAAATCAAATGAAAAAATAGAGCCGTCATAATCATAAATTAGGATTGATTCTTTATCTAATGGAACTTTTTGAAGCGGATTTATAACCTTATTAGTTACAGCTTCATTAAGAGGTAATTTATTATTAGAATAATTCGTTTTATCAGGTTTTGACATGGTTGAAATTTGCCCAAACATATTTATAACAGTAAATACAAATAAAATAGTTATTAGTTTTTTTTTCATTTTTAAAATTTAGATTTGATAATTTGATTTCTTAAATATATTTGATGCGAGTAAATATAAACAAAAAAACTCCAGATTTCTGTGGAGCTTTCGTCTTAGTAGTGGGAGGCATTGAAATAGCTAACCATTTTTTTAAGGATTATTGTAGTGTTTTAGCATGTGCATCTTAAATTTCAAAATACAGCAATAATTTACAAATTATTATTCTATTTGTATTTACTCAAATCTAGATTAAGAATGTTACCTACTCTGCTAAACTCTTCATTAATCTTTGCATTCAAGATTAGTTGTTCATTTTTTATTGGATGATTAAAAATTAACTGATGTGCATGAAGCATCATTCCTTTCAAGTCATAATTCTCCAACCATAATTTATTTTGTTTGTTACAACCATGTGGTCGGCTTCCTAAAATGGGATGAAAAATATGTTTGAAATGTTTTCGTAATTGATGCATACGTCCAGTTTCAGGAATCGCTTCTACCAAACAATATCGTGACGTTGGTTTATTGTTAAATTCTAACTCAACTTCGGCATTTTGCAAACGATGAAAGTATGTTATTGCATTTTGTTTAATGTCATCATCATTGATTAAATCATAGTCAATAGTTAGTTCTTCGGGTGACCAACCACGTAAAATAGCTAAATATTTTTTTTGGACTTCGCGTGTAGCAAAACGTTCATTCATAATTTTTAAAACCTCTTTATCCAATGCAAATAACAAGACACCAGATGTTTTGCGGTCTAACCGATGAATAGGATAAACGTGTCGCCCTCCTATTTGATTTCTCAATTCTTGAATAGCATAAACTTTTGCATCACGCGCATAAAATGATTTGTGAACCAACAATCCACTTGGTTTATTAATTGCTATAATATATTCGTCTTGGTAAAGAATTTCTAACATTTGGCAAAAATAAAAGAGATTCCGATTAAAATCACTTTTATGACTTATTTATTTCTATACTTTTCTTTTTTTTATTTTAGATCTAAAAATAAAAAAATGCCACTATAAAAACAGTTATTAAAACCCATCTCAATGTTCTTTTATACTATTGATTATATTATCCCTATACTTGAAATTGTATTTAAAATTACACAGCTACTCTGTGGAGAGTTCTTGCGAAAGATAAATTTATAGAGAGTGCTGGCGAATGTCTCCTGACTTCGCACCCACAATCTAAATAAAGCAGAAAAGTACATAATTTGGG
>NZ_JAOZEW010000035.1 GCF_025847235.1 Flavobacterium shii | reverse complement strand
GTTTACATTTTAACAAAAGTCTCTATTTTTAAGAATTTTCTTAACTGTTTTGCGTTTTCAATAAAAAAGCCAACTCTAAACACATCATTATTACAAGATATTCACCAAAACACCCTCTTTTTTAATAACTCATCGATACAAAAGCCTTCTTTGCATCCATCCTAAAGAGAAATTCAAGACATTCCTACCTTAATATTGCAACCAAACCATTATACTTACCTATTATTATAGTCAGCACAAAATACCAGACACTTCTTATACTATAAAGCACCTCTTATTACCCAAACTTACTCTCCTAGCCCTGATAGAAGCAGAAATCCTTTTATGCCGTGGTTCGGCATAAAAGATTGGAGCGTATAGCAGGATTAAGCTCCTTATAAAAATCTACTCCTATATATAGTATAAACTTATACATATATATTGTATGTATTTTTGTAATCCACTATATTTGCATTCATAAAATTATAAACAATGATTAAGATTACTTTGCCCGATGGGTCAATTAGAGAGTTTGCTGCTGGCGTAACTCCTATGGAGGTTGCGAAAAGCATTAGTGAAGGATTTGCTCGAAACGTTATTTCGGCTTCTTTTAATGGTACAACTATTGAAACCGAAACTCCACTGACGACGGATGGTAGTCTTATTTTATATACATGGAATGATGCTGAAGGTAAAAAAGCTTTTTGGCACTCGACTTCGCACGTAATGGCTCAAGCTCTTGAGGAGCTTTTTCCTGGAATTAAATTAACTCTAGGACCTGCTATCTCTAATGGTTTTTATTATGATGTTGATTTTGGTGACCAAAAGATAACTGACGCTGACTTTAAAAAGATTGAAGATCGTGTTCTTGAAATTTCAAGAGGCAAACATGAATTTAAAATGCGCCCTGTAAGCAAAGCTGAAGCTTTGGAATTATACAAGGATAACGTATACAAAACTGAATTAATCTCTAATCTTGAAGACGGAACAATCACATTTTGTGATCATGCTACTTTTACTGACTTATGCCGTGGTGGTCATATTCCGAATACTGGAATCATCAAGGCTATGAAAGTCATGAGTGTTGCTGGTGCTTATTGGAGAGGTGATGAGAAAAACAAACAATTAACTCGTGTTTACGGAACTTCTTTTCCTAAACAAAAGGATTTAACTGAATACCTGGAACTTCTTGAAGAGGCGAAACGTCGTGATCACCGTAAATTAGGTAAAGAACTTGAATTATTTGCTTTTTCTCAAAAAGTTGGTGCCGGCTTACCATTATGGCTACCTAAAGGCGCTGCTTTACGCGATAGACTTGAGCAATTCTTGAAAAAAGCACAGAAAAAAGCTGGTTACGAGCAAGTGGTCACTCCACATATTGGACAAAAAGAACTATATGTTACTTCTGGTCACTATGCAAAATATGGTGCTGATAGTTTCCAACCTATTCATACTCCTGCTGAAGGGGAAGAGTTTTTATTGAAACCTATGAACTGTCCTCACCACTGTGAGATTTATAACGTAAGACCTTGGTCGTATAAAGATTTACCGAAGCGTTATGCTGAATTTGGTACTGTATACAGATATGAACAAAGTGGTGAATTACATGGTTTAACTCGCGTGCGCGGGTTTACTCAGGATGATGCGCATATTTTTTGTACTCCTGAACAGTTGGATGAAGAGTTTAAGAAGGTAATTGACTTGGTTCTTTACGTATTTGGTTCTTTAGGTTTTGAAAACTTTACGGCTCAGATTTCTTTACGTGATAAAGAAAATAGAGATAAATATATTGGTAGTGATGAAAACTGGGAAAAAGCTGAGAATGCAATTATCAATGCTGCTGCCGACAAAGGCTTAAACACTGTTGTTGAGTATGGTGAAGCTGCTTTTTACGGCCCTAAGCTAGATTTTATGGTTAAGGATGCTTTAGGAAGACAATGGCAACTAGGAACTATCCAGGTTGACTACAACTTACCTGAGCGTTTTGAATTAACTTACAAAGGAGCTGACAATGAATTACATAGACCTGTAATGATTCACAGAGCACCTTTTGGTTCTATGGAACGTTTTATTGCAATTTTGCTAGAACACACAGCAGGAAATTTCCCACTTTGGCTAATGCCTGAACAGGCTATAATCTTGTCTTTGAGCGAGAAATATGAAATATATGCTAAAAAAGTTTTAGATTTGCTAGAAAATCACGAAATTCGCGCCCTAATTGACAACAGAAGTGAAACAATAGGTAAGAAAATTAGAGATGCTGAAATGCAAAAACTACCGTTTATGCTAATCGTAGGTGAGGAAGAGGAGAAAAACGGAACAATTTCTATTCGTCGTCACGGTCAAGAAGGTAAAGGAAATATTACAGTTACAATTGATGAATTTGTCGCAATTGTAGACGAAGAAATAAAAAAGACATTAAAAGTATTTACAGTTTAACTTAAATTATAAAGTCATAGCAATAAGAAGCAACAGAGGTTACCAACCTCGCGTAGAAAAAAAAGATGCACACAGAATAAATAATCTTATTCGTGGTGTACAAGAAGTAAGACTAGTAGGCGAAAACATCGAACCGGGTGTATTTAAGCTTGCAGAAGCTTTACGTTTAGCTGATCAATTTGAATTGGATCTAGTTGAGATATCGCCAAACGCTGAGCCACCGGTTTGTAAAATCATGGATTACAAGAAATTTGTTTACGAACAAAAGAAACGTGATAAGGTTTTAAAAGCTAAATCAACGCAAGTTGTAGTTAAAGAAATTCGTTTTGGTCCTCAGACAGATGAGCATGATTATGAATTTAAGAGGAAGAATGCTGAGAAATTCCTGAAAGAGGGTGCTAAACTAAAAGCTTTCGTTTTCTTTAAAGGACGTTCTATTATCTATAAAGATCAAGGACAAATTTTATTATTACGCTTAGCAACAGATTTAGAAGAACACGGTAAAGTAGAAGCTATGCCAGTTCTGGAAGGAAAGAGAATGATTATGTTCATTGCTCCAAAGAAGAAGAAATAAGTCTTAAAGCCGAAAGTCCTAAAGTCAAAAGTTAACAAGTTGACTTTTAAACTTTAGACATTTAAACTTTAGACAAAAAAAATAAGTAAGTAAGAATAAATTAAAACACTAGGAAAAATGCCTAAAATGAAAACAAAATCTAGCGCCAAGAAACGTTTTAAAGTTACTGGTTCTGGAAAGATTAAAAGAAAGCATGCTTTTAAAAGTCACATCTTGACTAAAAAATCTAAAAAACGTAAATTAGCTTTGACACATTCAGCGCTAGTTCACAAAACAGATATGAAAAGCATCAAACAACAATTAAGAATTATCTAATAATTCTTTAGGTTAAAACATTTAAAAATAACCTTGGAGTATGGCCAATAAGTTCCCTTGATTAAATTCGGGACGCCATCTACAAAAACACATAAAAATTATGCCAAGATCAGTAAATTCAGTTGCTAAAAGAGCAAGAAGAAAAAAGATAATGAAGCAAGCCAAAGGTTTCTTTGGTAGACGTAAAAACGTTTGGACAGTTGCTAAAAATGCGGTAGAGAAAGCAATGTGCTACGCTTACCGTGACAGAAAAGTGAATAAAAGAAATTTCCGTGCATTATGGATTCAACGTATCAACGCTGGAGCTAGATTGGAAGGAATGTCTTATTCTCAATTCATGGGGAAAGTTAAAGCTAACGGAATCGAATTGAACCGTAAAGTTCTTGCAGATTTAGCAATGAATCACCCAGAAGCTTTCAAAGCAATACTTAACAAAGTAAAATAAACGTTTTATAAACTCAATTTATATTACTTACTTATATAAAAGCCCAATCTTGCGATTGGGCTTTTTGTTTTTAATACCATACTTAAAAATATCTTTAGTCTTAGTATCTACTTATCTTTATCGACTTTGGCTGTGAATGAAGAAATTGTTGTTGTACCTGAATCATTCTTTACTGCATAAATACCTAAGATATTATTTTGGTATACTGTATTAGCACTTGTAATACTTGAATTTGGAAATTCAATATCTACCCAATTAGCTTCTCCAAACGTGCCATCGGTATTTCGATTTACGGAAACAAATGATGCTCCACTATCCTCTCCATTTATTGTTATCCAATCGGCTGCCAAATTATAGCCTTTATCCGAAGAAGTTGTAATGCCTTCAAAATGTGTAATTATCGATAGAACAGCTTCGTTTTTATAACTAAATGATTTTAGATTACTAATTTGTTTTGTTTTAGAATCATAATCCACTAGGAATGCCTGGCTCAGTTTACCGAATTTAGGGCTGGTATATCCTCCTGTTAACGTATAGCTATTACCTCCGTTATGCCAAATACCATATAATGTATTAGTTAATGAATCTGGCAATTTAAATCCTGTATATTCTTTTGTAGCTATATCATATAGAAATGCATATCCATTTTTATCGTTTTCTACATCATAATTACCAACTGCAATTCCTCCCATAACGCTATGAACGAATACATTATTTGTATTTCCTCCATTTGGGGTTACTGGTGTCCATGTTCCTGAACCGTCAAGTGGTCCTTCATAATAAAATCCAAGATTTCCGCTTGGGAATCCTCCGCTAGATGTTGATATCTTATAAGATCCTACAATTTGTATGTTCCCATTAGTCCCGTTATTTGGTCCATAACAAGAGGTATTGGTAACTATCTCTGATGTGGTACTTGGAAAATTTATAATATTCCATTTCCCTTCATTACCATTACCTAATAGCTTGCCTTCATAAATCAGCCCCTGAACAATATTATTTTGCCCTAACAAACTTGCTGTTATATAAACATTTTCAGATCCAGAAACTCCTCTTATTCCTTGTATAGTTGTTTGTCCGTTTGGATTATTAAAATCCATATAACTAACTGCATTTTCTACTTGCTTTAAATTTTCCGACATAATGTGTGTTTTTATATTATTAATTAGTTTCCCTTTTACATTACTATGTCGTTAATTATCTTTAGTTGAATTTTACTGTATTGAATACGTCTGTGGGGGCATTTACCCAAAGTTTGTCTACCTCGAGCTGATGTAGTTGTTCTTCTAATTCCATTCTTATTTCACTATAACCTGGATCATATGCAAGATTGATAATTTCTAACGGATCATTTACTAAATCGTATAGTTCGTATTGTTTGAAGTATGCACTTGAGGCATCAAAGTAATAATCGAATTTCCATTTTTCTGTTCTTATACAACGAATACGATTAGCTGCTTTTACAATTGTCCAATTACTATTTGACCCTGCTTTTATATCATCATAAGTAAACAAAATGCTTTCCTGAACTGGCGTTCCATGTTCTATAATGGGTAGTAAACTTGTTCCTGCAAGTCCTGTAGGCGGATTTGATACATTGGCAATTTCTATGAATGTTGGCATAATATCGGCTAAAGTTGCCAATGCCATAGATTTTTTTATTTCTTGATCTTTAAATAAAATAGGATTAGAGATTACAAGTGGTACTCTTAATGCCTCTTCGTAGGCCACGAAGGTTTTCTGACGCAATCCTCCATGAGCTAAACCCATCTCGCCATGATCTGATGTTAAGGTAACAATTGCAGAATCTGCCAATTTTTTTCCATTCTCATCTTCTTTATATAATTCTTTGATTAGATAGCCTATTTCTTTGTCAACATGACTTAATAAATAACCATAAAAATTAATATAATTCAGTTTTTCCTCTGGAGTAGCTATAGTACCTAAGCTTAGAGCCATATTAATTAGAATTTGCTCTTGAGCCATTGGCTTTTTGTTTTCAAGTAAATTTTCATTTACTGTAACAGGAAGTCCAATTTCTCTACCAGACCAAGTATCTGTGTGATAGCCTGAAGTACCAGCTGTTTTAGGATAAGCAAGAACATCATGTGGATTAACAAGTGAAAGAATTAGACAATACGGCTTATAATCTCCTTCAGCTCTTCTTACTTTTACTTCCTTCAGATATTGTATTGCCTCTGTGGTGTATCTTGCATCATGATTTGCATAACCTCCTCCAAAATTAAGTGGGTTAACATCTTCCCCCGCATCTGGTGCAACCCAACCCATTGCACCAAATAATGAAATATCGGCTGGTGTTAAATCATCGTAATTGGTCTTTGTACCATTGGGCGCAACTCCTTTACTCATATGCCATTTCCCTCTGTACTGAACATCATATCCATCTGCCCAAAGTACATTCATAATGTTTGGCAAGGTGTTATCTAGTGTTGGTTCTTGTGGTGATAAAAGCCCGCCTTCTGTTAATGTCTGGCTAACTCCATGCTTGGCAGGATACATTCCTGTAAATAGTGTAGCTCGACTTGGCGAGCACATACAGGTATTGCAAAATGCTCTATCGAAACTAAATCCGTTTTCTTTAAGAAATGTGAGCGTCGGAAGATTTTTTTCTTCCCAACCTGGCGGAAAATGTTGTGTTGCTCTTTGCTCATCTGTAATGATAAGAATCATGTCTGGCTGTTGACCAATTTGTTCTAGCTTTTTTTTTAAGTCCATTGAATATCGTTTTAAATTATTAAATAAAAATGCAATTATGTATGTGCTATCATAAACACACTCTCATCGATTTGTGATAATGAAATTTCTTAAGGGCCTAGGGTACATATCTAGTCATTATATCGTGGTATCCTTTTAACTCAACCTCCCAATAACTCAATTTTTCATCCTTATAAATGAGTGTCTAAAAGTCAAAACTTAATTGATTAACCAACACCAGTAACAAACTATACAGTAATTACACAATAGTCTTTCTAAATCTATTTATTATATCTAAAAACAAGAATAAAGTAACAATAATAAAACAAACACAAACAACGTATAAATACCTGTTTTACAAATACATAACAACAAATCTGTAATTTAACCTCTTTCACTCTAAAACATAAATTACTTATATAAAAAACCAATCTTACGATTGGTTTTTTACTAAACTGATATTCCTATAAAATCAAATTCATACGAACTACTCTTTATTTTTTAAAATGTGCTTATCTATAATATATTGTGTAATTGGTTTTAACGTTTTCCCTGTTTCAGGATGTAAGCCTGGAGCCGAAAAACAATCATAACTTCCATCAAAAGACTTTCCGTACCAAATACATGGTTTTCCCATTTTAAAAAAACTAGTTGTATCGCAAGCCTTAATTTTTTTAAAATTAGAGATTAACCCTTCGTCTTTCTTCATAATTACAGGACTGAATAATGTCATTGTATTAGATACATTTTCACAAGGTACTTCTTCATAATGATCCTTATTCCAAACCATACAATTTTCTTCTTCATTAAAACTCCAAATTGCAAATGATCCACTTAATATAAAAATGCATGTCAATAAGATTAAGTAAGGTTTCTTAATGGTGTTTTTTATTGAAATTGACTTGTTTGTCCCTCCAACAAAAGATCTAATTTGTACATCTTTATCTATAAATGATGATTCAATCTCTTTTTTAATAGGAGCCAAAATTTCACTCAAACCAGATTTTGGAGTATTTGTAACCAATTCTTCTCTTAAAAACCTATTATATGGTCTCTTCTCAAAATCTACCAAAATTGCTGCTAATTCAATTCTTGCACTATTATCTGATTCTTTCTCTCCTGTTAAGAAAGAAATAATAGGTCGAAATTTTGCAATTTCAAATCTCTCAATTGCTCTCCTTAAATCCTCTCCTTCTTTCGTGTTTAGAAATACTCTAAATGTATTTTCATCATTTACTGATAATGATTTATCAAAAGTAATTAAACATAAATTTCGCAATTGTGCAGGTGAAAGATTCAACAAAATGCCTGTAGGTTCTTCCAATTTAAAAGTTTGGTATTTTGTCTTTATAGCTTTTTTATATTCTTCAAAAGTAATTTTACTCATAAGCATTTATCGGAATTGTTAAACATTTTGCAGCAATAAACAGAATTATCAGCATTACTGGAATTTCATCTCAATACTCCGCCAAGACTGCCATTTCTTTGCCTTAGAATTAGTTAGCGGTTTAATCTGCAGGTTAAAACAAATGTACAAAACTAGTTCTTTAAAAAAGTGCGTAAAACCGTAAGACCGAGTTTATCCAGGAAGTATAAATAAAAATCATACTGTTTCTACACGCTTTACTTCCCTCAAAAAACAAAGAACATTCCGCCAGAAGCGGTTTGAAAAATCAGTTCAAAATTTCGATTTCAAAAATCGGACAGGATGAATTATGTCTAATTTCTAAATTCCAAAAAAATGAAAAAAATTATAGCAATATCGTATTTTATAGTAGTCTGTATGGCATTTGTATCTTGTACTAATGATGATGATACAATAAAAACAAAAGAAAAAATGAAAGTATCTGCAGAATACCCAGGTGATTCTGGAGGTGATCAAACAGGGCAAATCCCTGTACCAAGACCAAAATAATTTTATTAAATTAATTTCATATATTTAGCCTTTAACCTAAACCATCGAAAATGAAAAAAAAATTATCAATTGTATGTTTAGCTTTAATAGGCTTAACTTTTGTCTCATGTAGTAACGATGATGATCCTACTCAGAATAGTAATAAATTAAATGTTTCTGCAAGCACTCCAGGTGATGGACAAAACGGACAAACTCCAATTCCCCCTCCAAAGCCATAATCAAAGTTTTAAATAAGTGGGGAATTATTTAATTAATTTTCAGTATTTTCGGGAAATGAAACTTTTAAAGGTCCATTTCCCGATTTTTATTTTTATACTAATAATAGTATCAATCTCTTGTAAAAAACAAAAAATAATTGTACAAGTAAACGAATCTAACGATAGAAATTACAATGCTCTATTAGATATTGCGGATAAACATTTCAATGACCATGTATATGATAGTGCTTTTTATTATTATAATAAATCCAAGTTAATATGTAATACGAATGAGAATGAAAAAATAATTTATTCTTTATTAAAAATGGCATCTACTCAGCAAATCCAAAGTGATTATACTGGTAGTGAAACTAATGCAACCGAAGCCATTTCATTCTTCAATAATTCTACCAAATCCTACTACAAATGTGCTATTTATAATATATTGGCAATCAATTATCAAAACCTTACAGATTACGACAATGCCATATATTATTACAATCTAGCATATAAACAAACAAATGATGAATTACAAAAAGTAATCCTTAAAAACAATATTGCAGTGATTTACATGGATAAGCACAACTTCAAAGAAGCTCTTAAAATTCTTCTACTATTAATTCAAAAAAAAGAAGTTAAAACAAATCCAGAAAACAATGCCCGAATTAATGATAACTTAGGTTATTGCTATTACAAGTTGAAAAATCCGCAAGCTGTAAAATATTTAGATTATTCTCTAAAAATAAGAGAAAAAGAAAAAAATTATTTTGGGATGACAACAAGTTATAATCACCTTTCAGAATACTACACTAATTATAATAATACTCTTGCCAATCGATATGCAAACTTGGCATACCAAAAAGCTACCGAAGTAAATAATGTAGATGATCGCCTGATATCATTAAAATTATTAATTAAAAATTCAAATGGGAATGAATTAAAGGACAAAACCGTTCTCTTCTTAAAAATAAATGACAGCATCACAAAAACAAGACAAAAGGCAAAGAATCAATTTGCAAAGATAAAATACGATTCTAAAAAGGACCGGGAAGAAAACCTGAAACTCAAAGCTCAAAAAGCTGAAAATGATTTACAATTGGAACGGGAAAAAAACCGAAGTCTTATCTTAGTCATTGTAATTGGGCTAATATTAGGTTTTCTTTTATTCCTTTATTACTACTTAACAACAAAAGGAAGACGAGAAAAAACGGCTGCAATCTACGAATCTGAAACACGGCTTTCGAAAAAATTACATGATGAACTTGCCAATGATGTATACCACACAATAGTTTTAGCAGAAACAAAAGACTTATCATCCCCTGAAAACAAAGAAATTCTTCTTTCAAATTTGGACACTATTTATTCTGGAACTCGCAATATCTCCAGACAAAACAGTACTATAGATACAGGAGAAAATTTTGAAAGTGAATTAAAGGAAATGTTATCTAGCTATAATAGTAATGAGATAAACGTAATTATTAAAGACAATAACGATATTAATTGGTCGAAAATTGAAGCTGAAAAGAAAATTGCAATTTACAGAGTCTTACAAGAATTACTTGTCAATATGAAAAAACATAGCCAATGTACATTTGTTATTATTGGTTTTGAAGAAAATGATAAACAAATAAAAATAAGTTATTCTGATAATGGTATTGGTTTTAGTGAAAAAATAAATTTAAGAAATGGTCTTAAAAATGCGGAAAACCGTATCCAAAGCATAAAAGGAACTCTTACTTTTGAATCTGAGCCTAACAAAGGGCTAAAAGCAAAAATTTCATTTCCAAAATAATATACGCATATGTTTACAAAAGTTTTAATAGCCGAAGATATAGATTTTAATGATATTGCTGTTGTTCAAGTTCTTGAAGAACTAAATGTTCCCGAAATAGAATATGCCAAATATTGTGATGATGCTTTGCTTAAAATAAAAAAAGGGCTCCTTGATAATCTACCTTATCAGTTATTAATAACAGATTTATCTTTTAAACCTGATCATAGAGAAACTAATCTAAATTCGGGTGAAGAACTTATTGCAGCTGTAAAGCTATTATTTCCTGAAATTAAGATAATCGCATTTTCTATTGAAGATAAAGCCTACCGCATAAAGTCTCTATTTGATAAATATGATGTAAATGGCTTTGTCATGAAAGGACGTAATAGTATCCCGGAATTAAAAAAAGCAATTCTGAATGCTTTTAATTCTGATAAAAAATATCTTCCTCAAGAATTAAACTACATTCTTCAGGATAAAACGACTAATGAAATAGATAATTATGATATTCAACTTATAAAATATCTCTCAATAGGTGTCTCTCAGGATAATATGGAAGCTAAATTTAAAGAAGTTGGCATTACTCCTAATAGTAAAAGTACTATCGAAAAACGCATTAACAAACTTAAAGTCTACTTTAAAGCCAATAATCCAACGCATCTTGTGGCAATTGCAAAGGATTTAGGCTTAATATAAAAATTTATTTTTTCTCATCTACTCACTTTACGGATTTCCGTAAGGATACGCTATTGCATATTTATAAGTTTGGCATTCCAAAACTTATTTTATGAAGAACAATTATTTTATACTTCTGTCAAAAAAGTGCCTGACAAGAAGTATCTCTCCCAAAAACAAAATTATATTTAAAACAATTCACCTTTGTTTCTTATTGTTTTTTGGTATAGTAATTTTAGGCGCTATATCAGGATATATTGAGCTGGATTGGAGATTCCTTTGCATTCCAGCTATCTTAATTTTTCTAATCGTACTACTCATACTTGCAATTATAAATAGATACAAAAAAATATAAATCTATTTAAAATGCTTTTTCTAATCCTCTTCTTATTATAGCTCTACTTCTATAAAAACTGATCTCTTTATTTTTTTTATTTATTATTTTACTGAATGCGGAAAACCGTAATAAACTGTTTTACAATGGGCTTAAGTTTGACATATAAATAATTTAAAACAAAAAACATGAAAAAACTAACCATTTTATTTACTCTTTTCTTTTTTATTCTAAGTAATAACATTGATGCACAAAGTGGCCATTACAAAAATGGAAAAGGAAGTTCTCACAAAGGAGGAAAATATAAAAACTCGAGTACTAACAATCATTACAAAAAAAGAAAATAATGGAATACAAAGTTGTTTCATTTACAGCCTCAATGGGGACAAAGGAAACGACTACTAAACATTTATATAGAAATCACAAGACAGACAATTAAAACCAAAAATTATGAAAAAATACTATGTAAATAACACCGCACAACCAAATGGGGATCATGAAATTCATACAGAAGACTGTTTATATTTTAAAAACATTATAAGTAAAAAATATTTAGGAGAGTTTTCAAACTGCAAATTTGCAGTTACTGAAGCAAAGAAAATTTATTCTAAGTCGGATGGATGTAAAACTTGTTGCAACGATTGCCACTCAAGCTAATCTATCATGGGATTTCGATTTCAAAAAAGAATTAAACTCGCGGGAGGACTTGGATTAAATCTAAGTAAATCCGGAATTTATCCAAGTTTAAGAACCAGCAAAGGAACTATCAGTCCAAAAAGACTATCAATTAGAACTGGAATATCAGGAATTAACTATCAAAATAATTTTAGTAAAGCAAAAAATAGTGGCTACGTTTTATTCTTTGCTTTTACAGGAGCAGCAGCAACAGCTTTAATTTACATCATAAAACATCAATAATCATGGGATATAGAAAAGGATATTATAAAAAAAACGGAACATATGTTCAGGGACATTTCGCAAATACAAGATCTAAATCTTTTTCAAATAAAAATAATGGATGCTCAGTACTATTACTAGCAGTGACTCTATTGGGATTTGCTGTTTCTTGCTCTGAAACATCTGACAAACCAGACAATAAAAATGCTACAGATTGCCCAACCAAAACTTGTGGTGATTTTTCAACACAAGCACAAGCTCAATCTACATATAATAGTAACAAAAAATGTTATAAAAATTTAGATGCTGATGGTGATGGAATTGCTCGCGAAAATTTACCTAAAAAAAACATTTAAACAATGATAACACTAGAATTAAAAAGTCATTTCCTAAGATTATATCAAATGGCATTATCAGATGATCAATTTGATGTATTAGAACTTCAAATGTTATATCATTTAGCTGATGAAAGAGGGATCCCTAAAGAGGAACTTGATAAGATTTTCCTAAATCCGATTAATCTTGAGTTGATTGCTCCTCAAGAAGTCAGTACGCGAATAGAATATTTATATGATTTTACACGAATCATTTGGGCTGATGGAAAAATTACAGATGATGAATTAAATATGCTTAAAAAATATTGTAGGAAATTTAATTTTTTGGATGAAAACATTAATGAACTCTCAAACTATCTCATCGAATGTGTACAAAAAAACATTCCAAAAGAAGAAATTATTAGTCAATTAAATTCCTAAATTATGAAACCACTTGCACAATTATTTAGTTTAAAAAAAACAGAAGATATTCCTGTAGATACACATGAGGAAAATGAAAATGACAGAGAACAAATAAGAATAACATATTATCAGAGTGGCTTCGCTGCATCAATTAAAGCAACTGGAAAGCCTATTGTTTTACAAGCATGTCTTCAGAATTTATATATGAGTTTTGAAGATCAATGTAGAAAACAAAAACTTGAACAAGATCGATTAAAACAACCATATAAAGAAGAGCAGGAAAAGAACAGGACCGAACTCAAAAAATGTGAAACGGCGATAGGTATTTACGAGAAAAAAGAACAGGATATTAATGATAACATTGATCTTATAAAGAACGAAATAATCGAAGTAAAACGCAATCCCGATAAATATGGGATTGAAGATGGCAAGGGATTAAAAGCTCAATTTTATATTGGTTTATTTTTACTTTTACCCATAACACTTTATGTATTAGTATTCTACATATCCGCATCTTATTCCGCTTTTTTTAAAGAATTTACAAATGATAGCTTAACAGCTGCAATTTTTGATGCAAATGCATTGACAAACTCTTTTAAAGCGAGTTGGTTAGAAGGCGTTTTAGTTATTACAATTCCATTTGTTTTTATGGGTTTAGGTTATGTAATTCATATGGTTCAAAAGGGAAAAGGCATAAAAAACATTTTCAGAATGATTGCCTTATTTATTACTACCTTTTTGTTTGATGCCTTATTGGCTTACCAAATCGAGAAAAAAATATATGAGTTTAATAAAACGACAGACTCTTCACCTTATAATTTAAACATTGCATTGGGTGAAGCTGAATTTTGGATGATCATATTTGCAGGGTTTGTAGTTTATATTATTTGGGGGCTAGTTTTTGATTTTGTAATGAAAGAATTCGAAAACATCGATAAAATAAGAGCTTTTATAAGAGGCAAAAAAGAAAAACTTATTGATTTAGAAAAATTAAAAGTAGACTACATTAACAAAGTCAATGATTTCAAACAGCAGATAGTTACTATTACTGGAAAAATATCCGAACTTCAGTCAAAAATAGATGGCTTTGTTTTTCCTGTAAAAGAATATCTGCACTATCATCATCAATATAAAGAGGGATGGTTTCAAGCCATTAATACAGAAATCGCTTTACCTCATAAAGAAAAAACAGAGTTATTGGAAAGCTGCGAACTTTATTCAGTGGAATATCTAAGTAAACTGAACTTAACTGATCCTGATTTTCAACATTTGGTATATTCTAAAAACTAATAACATCATGAAAAAAATATCTTCGATTATTGTAATCCCTTTATTATTAGTTTTATTTCTTTCATGTAAACGAGATTCTGAGAAGGAAGAAAAAGAGGTTTCAACTAAAAATCCTGTGGCAGAAAATTATAATATTAGCATCCTACTTGATTTATCGGACAGAATTAGTCTTAAAAAAAATCCAAATCCAACTATGGAATATTATCAAAGAGATTTGGGATATATAAAATCAATTTCGGAAGCTTTTACTAAACATTTGAAATCAAAAAAAATAAGACAGATTGATGACAAAATGCAATTATTTTTTAACCCTGAGCCTTTAAATGCTGAAATTAATTCCATTTCTAAAAACTTAAGAATAACTATTGATAAAAATAATGCGTCAAAAGATTTTCTAAACTCAATAAGTCTAAATTATGCTACTCAAACATTAAAAATATATGAGTCCGCAATAAAAGACAACAATTATATAGGCTCAGATATATGGAGTTTTTTTGACAACAAAGTTAAAGATCAATGCATTGAAAATGGATATAGAAATATACTTATATTATTAACTGACGGTTATATGTTTTATGATGGAACAACAATAAAAGAAGGAAACTTAACTACATATATCACTCCTGAATTCATACGTAAAAATAATCTAAACACTAAAGACTGGCAAAATAAACTCCAAGATCAAAAATTCGGTTTTATAAAAGCTGGTGATGATCTATCCAATCTCGAAGTTTTAGTCTTAGGAATAAATCCGATTAAAAACAATCCTTATGAAGAGAAAGTAATCAAAGCATATTGGAGTAAATGGTTTACAGAAATGAAAATAAAACATTTTGAAATTAAAACTGCTGATCTCCCCTCGAACATGGAAAAAATAATTAAGGATTTTATATTAAAAAAATAGAGGCGTTGATTTTAAGTATAAACACACATCACAAGAATATTAATGTATTTTAAAATCAATTTTCCCTTTTCAAATAAATTAGAATAAAATAAAAATCTATAGTTTCTAAATTAAAAACATTATTTTTTATCCACTCAATAGTACCTATTGGGTTATAAAATGTGAAGCACAGGGATATGACCTAATACTTTGTGGTTGGGAAGACTAGATAACTCTAGGATAATCTCTATATTTGAAAATTAATCCTTACGAATGAAAATCCCATTTACTGTCCTATTTGTTCTATTCTCTACATTCCTATTCTCTCAAACCAAAATTATTTCCTGGAACATCCAAAACTTTGGTAAATCAAAATCTGACCAAGAAATTAGTTTTATTGCCAATACAATCAAGAATCACGATATCATTGCAATTCAAGAAGTTGTTGCTGGTTATGGAGGTTCTCAAGCTGTGGCTCGATTAGTAGATGAACTCAACCGGAAGGGTACTAAATGGGATTATTCTATTAGCAAGCCAACAAGCAGTAGTGCCCACAAAAAGGAACGTTATGCTTTCATTTGGAAAACCAATAAAGTAAAACTGAAAGAAAAACCTTGGCTCGAAAAGCAATATGAACAACAGATAGAACGTGAACCATATTATGCAACTTTTGGAATTGGTGATAAAAATTTTACAATAGTAAGCTTTCATGCGATAACAAAAAAGAAACAACCTGAAACAGAAATTAAATATTTTAAGTTTTTACCTCAACAATACCCTAATCTAAACTTGATTTTTGTAGGTGACTTTAATTGTCCACAATCCCATACTGTTTTCAATCCGTTGAAAAAAATGGGATATCAATCAATTCTGGAAAATCAAAAAACTTCATTGAAACAAAAATGCATCAATGAACAATGTCTGGCATCTGAATTTGATAATATGTTTTATCCAAGTTCAAAAATTAAAATAAAAAACAAAGGAATACTTCATTTTTATAAAGAGTTCAATTCTTTGAAAGAAGCTAGAAAGGTATCCGATCATATTCCGATATGGATGGAATTTTCAATAAATTAATTATGTTTTAAGTTTTTTCTTTTTGGCTGCTGGAAATAAAACGTTGTTAAGAATTAAGCGATAACCCGGTGAATTGGGATGTAAATCCAAAACGGTAGGAGGATCACCAACTTTATGCTGAAAATCTTCGGGATCATGTCCTCCAAAAAAGGTAAACATTCCCTTTCCTTTTTCGCCATGAATATAACGTACTTCACCATTAAGCTCACAAGTGCCCATAACTAAAGCACTCGATTTCACAAATAATGGATCAAAGGCTGTCGTTTGTCCCATAAAACCTTTCACTAGTTGTGTATGATTTTGGCATAACATACTTGGTATTGGGTCCCATTTTGCTGAGAACTCCATCAAAGTAAAGTAATCCTTTTCCATAGGAATTCGCCTTTTTGTAGTCATATCAATATCTGAGAACTCATAAATTTCGGGTTTCCTCTCTAAAGTAAAATCTTTAAATGCGAATGAATTAGCATAATTTAGCTTCGATTGATAATTTGGGTCACTTGCATCTCCATCAAACATTGCTTCACAAATATCTACTCCATCTGCTGCTAAAGCAATATCAAAACTATCTGTTGCTGAGCACATCGCAAACATAAATCCACCGCCAATTACAAAATCTCTAATTTTTTTGGCAACTGCTCCTTTTTCTTTAGAGACTTTATCATAACCTAATTTAGTTGCTAGGATCTCTGCATTTTTCTTTTGTTCAATATACCAAGGTGTATTTTTATAAGCTGCATAAAATTTACCATATTGTCCTGTGAAATCTTCATGATGCAAATGCAACCAATCGTATAACAATAATTGATCATTTAATACTTCTTCATCATAAATTGGAGTAAATGGTATTTCGGCATACGTTAAAACTAAAGTAACTGCATCATCCCAAGGCTGTTTTCCTTTGGGTGTATAAACAGCAATTTTAGGAGCCTTTTCAAGAATTACAGTTTCCATATTTTGGGATGGACTTGAAATCTCGTCCAAAATAGAATTCTCTTCACTATCTGATAAAACTTCGAAACTAACGCCGCGAATTTTACATTCTTTTCGAATTTCATCGGCATCTGGCAATAAAAAAGATCCACCACGATAATTAAGTAACCAACTGGCTTTATAATTCTTACTTAAACACCAATATGTTATCCCGTAAGCTTTTAGATGATTTTGCTGTGTTGTCTCATCCATAGGAAGCAAAATGAATGAACCTTTTGCATTAAAAGATAATAACAAGAAGAATATGTATACTATATAGTATTTCAATTTAAAATTCATTTTTAATCAAATATGTATAAGGTGTTTAATATGGATAACTTTTAGCAAAAATACTAGTTTCAAGTAATATGTACCTCAGCAAAGTTAATACTATTAGCAAGTTATAATTAATTATTTTCTATAAGTAAAAAAACACGTAAAAATACCTATAAACAGGAGTATAACTCTGATTAAATTTGTCAATCTATAATAACAAACCACTAATTATGAAAAACCAAGCAGTGAAATTCAATGAAACAAACATCCCCTCGAAAACATCAAACTTTCTTCGAAAGATAGGAATAGGTTTATTAGTGATGACTATTATTTTATATTATATATTGTCTATTCAATTTTTAACAAGCGAAAGTCATTAAAATTTAATTTGAAAGTACTGCAATTTCATTTTGAATCGCATAAACAACTAATCCGGCTGTATTTCTAGATTCTGTCTTTAGCAATAAATTATTACGGTGGCCTTCGACGGTTCTGGGGCTTATAAAAAGTTCTTCTGCAATTTCGGCTGTGCTTTTTTGCAAGCATATTAACCTCAATACTTCTATTTCTCGTGTTGAAAGAAAGCCAGCATCTAAATTACATTTGTTGTTTTTATTAGAAACTGTTCCCTGGATAATTTTAAGTACATAATCGCTATAACAAAAGCCTTTTGTCGCAACTTCATTAATTGTGTAGATTAGGTCTTTTGGAGTTGTATTTTTTCTTAAATAAGAAGCTGCTCCAACCTGTATCATATTTATAACAAATGATTTTGTATCATAACTGGTCAAAGCAATTATTTTAACCTCAGGAAATTTTTTATGAATAATTTTGGTAGCTTCTACTCCATTTAAGACTGGCATCTTTAAATCTATAATAATAATGTCCGGTTGGTCTTGTGACTTTTCTAAAAAAGAAATAAGTTCAACACCATCTGAAACTTCTAAGATGACTTCCAGGTTTGGCTCTCTTTCTAATAGAAAGATAATCCCTTTACGAAATAAAATTTCATCATCAGCTAAAACTATTTTTACAGGAGTATCCATTTTATTTTTTAAGAAAATTAATATTTAAAGCATATCATTTTTAGATAAATTAACATCCAAAAAACATGTTATAAGCTAATTAACCTACGAAAATACAAAAAAAGTAATTTTAAACAATCACTTTTTTATCTTAAAAAGTAAAAACGACCAAAATACCTTTATTTATAGCCGAATTAATCTCCAAAGTACCATCCAAAAAAGAAATTCTACTTTCAATATTTTTCATTCCTAGTCCTTTTAAATTTTCTACATTTTCACTGTCAAATCCAATTCCATTATCCAAATATGTCCCTATTTTAACGCCATTCTGTTCGTCAAAGTCAATCGAAATTTGCGTTGCCTTTCCATGCCTCAATGAATTATTCATCAATTCTTGTAAAATTCTAAAAAACATGTAGATGTTTATCATTATCCTTTTCATCAAATTGAATATTATTTTGGTAATTAACCTCAACAGTTCGGCTACTTTCAAATTCTAAACATAACTCCTCTATCCCTGCATATAGCCCTAATTTTTCTAAAACCGGTGGAAATAATCCATGCACTATTTTTCTGGAATTATCCAGTGCTTTACTAGTTAAATTTATAATATTGGTAGTGATTTCATTAATATCTGCTTTTAATAAATTTGGAGTTTTTTAATAAATAGCTATTAATGAAACAATATTGAGCTTAGAGCCAATGTCATCATACAAGTCTTGTGCTATACGCTTACGTTCTTCTTCTTGAGTAATAATTACTGCTTGTATCTGCTCTTTTTGATAGTTAATTTTCAAATCTTTTTTTTCTAATTTTTCTCTTAAAAAAATTTTTCTAGAAAAATAAAAGAAGCCAATTAAAAAAGCTGCAACTACCATAAAAACATGATGTATACAAAATTATTGCAACAATTTCTTTATCGTAAGCATACTCTCATTTTATTTTTTAGTAGTTTTATTAAACAAAAAACTTATTCTCCACTCGTATAAAATAAATAAGTAATAAATTAGAATTAAGAATACATTTAATGTCCATGTTAAATACTTTAGATCTGAACTTAAATCTACAGTAAGATTTCCTACCAAAAATAAAACGGTACTTGCTAACAGATAAAAAATAACCCCAATTGTAAAATAATAATGTTCTTTATTTTTTGCAAGCATACTATATAAATGTAGCAACCCAAAAACTACAATCAATAGAGAAGTGAGAGTAATTTCAAATAAATTAAACTTGAAAAACTAATCTGGATCAATAAAATACTGAATCCCAAAAACCATTAAAGCAAGCCCCAAACACCATTTTATAAATATTTTTTTTCCTTTTGATTTTAGAATCGATTTATAAAACAATCCTAATAAAACCATTTGTCCAATAAAAAAAATATTAATCGTAAACAGATTATTCATATGAAGGTAATAAAACATCTCCAGAATAAATTGCATTATAGATATAAAGATTAAGTAACTCACTAAAAAAACATTAGCTTTTCCTTTACAGAAAAAGCTAAACATATATAGAATTAGGTTTATCAATAAGATAAAATAGCCCAAATATATTAAGACATCAATCATAGCTTATCCCATAGGACTACCCGGGTCTCCAAAAGGAGGGCATGGTCTTCACCCGTCATAAACAATTTCCTGAATCGAATTATCATATCCAATATCCCCTTTGGCAAAGACATCTTCGTAAATTCCAGTTTTTTCATTTAGTACTGTTCCTACAAACATTAATATTTGTTCTCCCAAATCATTAATTCCAATATAGGCACGCACAGCATCAATATTTTCTGCAAGCACTAATTCTAAAGTTTCTTTAGGGATAAGATAAGCATTAACTTTTTCTTTACCCTCTGCTGGTTTAGAATCTCTATACTTTTTTTCCCATTCCTGTGCTGTTTGTAATTGAATTTTGATTTTGCCTGGAAATTTTTCTTCACTCATAATTTTTAGGTTTTTAGATAATTCGGCTTTTATTAATAGTTATACCAACTATTGATTTTTATCCTTTGACAAAAAAATAAATTCTGTAGAACACTTAAAAAGCAAATAGATCAATGCTTTTATCAAATTATTTATTTAACAAGATTAAACCTTTAAATAAACTAAGGTTAATCTATTTAAAGATCAAAAAACCTACACAATCTCCATCATACTTAAAGACTATTAACATTTCATTAAGTAGAATTTAAAAACAGGTATAAATACGTGTATCCATGATTTTATTATGATTTAATTTTATAAAGTTTAAAACATTAATTAACATTTAACTTAAATTTTCAATAATTATGGACGAATACATCGGAATAGTTAAGATATTCGCAGGGAACTTTGCTCCTGCAGGCTGGGCATTTTGTGATGGTTCCCTTTTATCAATAGCTCAAAATCAAGCATTATTTGCTATTATAGGGACTACTTATGGAGGAAACGGACAAAACACATTTGGATTGCCAGATCTTAGATCAAGAGTACCTCTAGGAGCTACAAATGCATCAGGACCAGGGCCAGGACTTAGCACTTATCCTTTAGGTCAACCAGTAGGAACCGAAAAAAACACCTTATTAATTACTAATTTACCCCCACATAGTCACACTGGGACAATGAGTGTAAGTAAATCAAATGGCTCACTAGAGATTCCTGTGGATGGTTCTAGCTTAGCTGCTTCTGGTACCCCATCAGGAAGAGGTTTTGCTCCTACAATGACATATAACTCAGTAACTCCAGACACAAAATTAAATGCTACTTCTGTAGTATTAAGTTCTACTGGAGGCGGAATACCTGTAAATAATATACAGCCTGTATTGGCTATAAATTATATTATATGCCTACAAGGTCTTTTCCCTTCAAGAAACTAATCATCATATCATTAAAAGGTAAAGTCTAGTTTTCTTTACCTTTTAATTTATATGACCATTCTGGATTTTTTTGAAAACTGTATGCTAATTTAATGTTACCAGGCATCTCAATATTAAACAATGATGCTATACAAAATGGATTTGTTATATAAGACTCTCCAACATTTAAAGTGAAATTATCAAAGATTTTAATTGTAGTAAAAATAGCAACATCAGGAAACAAATCAAAATCCTTTGGAATTTCATAGAAATCGCTTTCAATTGTATGATCAAAATTTACATCAGAGATAAAACTAAGTTCTTTATTTATTGTGAATAATCTCCCTCCATTTAAAAACTGGGGATAACGAGAATAATTAAAATTTTCAATAGTCAATTTTGAAGTACTCTTTAGATATGGTTCTTTAGAAAAAATAGTATAGCCAAAATCAATATTAATTTCTTCAGGAATTAATATTCCAGACGAAACCAACTGTGGAGCTAAGTTTTTAGTTATAGCAACCTGAGGCTCTCTAAGTAGGGCTTCAAACATAGTTTCTGAAATAAGCAAATGCATATCCCATGAATCAGGTTTTACATATTTTACAGCATCTGCCTGAATAGCTTGTACACTGAAGTTCTCCAAATTGATAATTGAAATCCAATTTTGAACTGACTCAATAGATGAACTATTAATATCGAGCAAAATAATATCTAAGTCATTTTCTTTAAATAACGTTAATAATGGCAGAAGTAAAGTAGCATGAGGTCCGCATCCGGCATACAAAATATTAATTTTTTGGTTTAAAAAACGGCTTTTAAGAACATTGATAGCCTTAAAAACTGATTTTATAAAACGAGAAGTACGCAAAGAATCATTTACGCATATAGCAGCATCAAAGGATGACAAAGCAATACCTCCTATAACAATGGATTCATTGGCTTTGTCTAGCGTCTCCACCTTTTGATTGTTTTTATCAAAAAATTCAGAAAGTAATTGTACCGAAAATATTTCGTCAGTGATTTTTTCTGAGTCTATAATCTGCTGAGTGATTTTTTTTAATTCTTCTTTATACATAATTACAAATTAGTAAACATTACACAAAGAAATAGAAAGCATTTTAAATTAATTCCATAAATCCAAAATATTATTTCACTTTTAAAAAATTGTATTATGAAAAAAAAATACTTAATTGCCCTTTTTACCTTGATACTATCGCAGTTCACATGGGCACAAACAACTGAGACTTTTGAAAGTCAAACTGTGGGATCCACATCATTCACCAGCAACTCACAAGTTTTCAATATCACATCTCAACTACAAGGAATCTTCAAAATTTCTTCATACCCAGGCACTGGGTGGAATGGTTCTACACCAGATAACCAGTATATAGACAATAGTGTCTCTGCTTTTGCGGGTAGCCCTATACAATTTACAATTTCAACAGCTGGTGCTGTACCATTTAGATTAAACAGCATGTATTTATACTTATCAAGTGCTGTTGGTTTAAATCTTAATGTATTAGGTACTTTGACAATAGTTGGTAAATTGGGCGGTGTTACTCAATTTACAGCAACATCGACTCCTGGATTCAATACTACGAGTCTCGCTATTAATAATGGTTTTACTTTCATAAACATGACCATTTTCGGAGGTGCTAATAACTCAAACATCCCTATTGATCAAATAGTTATAAGCACTACTGGTAGTTTTGAATACGCTGCTCTGGATGCATTTACCTGGTCGGTAGGTGCTCCTCCAACTGTGACTACTACTGCTGCTACAAATGTAGGAGCTACAAAAGCTACACTTGGTGGAAATGTCACATCTGATGGTGGCTCTACAGTAACCGAGAGAGGAATCGTTTGGGCGACTACAGCAAATCCAACTACAGCAAATACTAAAGTTAGTAATGGGACAGGAACTGGTAGTTTTTCAGCTTCTATAAGTTCACTACCTCCTGGATCAACAGTCCATTTTAGAGCATACGCTATTAATTCTGTGACTACAAGTTATGGAGCCGATTTAACCTTTACAACTAATGCCGCGCTAACGGCAACTACAAGCCAAAATAATGTAAGCTGTAATGCCGGATCAAATGGTGTTGCAAGTGTAACAACAACTGGAGGAGCTGGTTCGTATACTTATTCTTGGTCTCCTTCGGGCGGAACTGCTGCAACTGCATCTGGTCTTACTGCTGGAGCATATACTTGCACTATTACTGATAGTGAAACATTTATTACCAAATCCGTTACTATTACACAGCCAAGTGCAATTGCAATTACTCCTACTCAAGTTAATGTAAGTTGCAATGGTGGTTCTAACGCATCGGCAACTGCAACTGTAACTGGGGGAGCTGGTTCATATACTTATTCTTGGTCTCCTTCGGGCGGAACTGCTGCAACGGCATCTGGTCTTACTGCCGGAGCATATACTGTGACTGTGACTGATGCTAATAGTTGTACTAAACAACAATCCTATACTATTTCACAACCTAGTCCTATTGCAATTACACCTTCACAGACTAATGTAAGCTGTAATGGTGGGTCTAATGCATCAGCAACTGCAACTGTAACTGGGGGAGCTGGTTCATATACTTATTCTTGGTCTCCTTCTGGTGGAACCGCAGCAACTGCATCTGGTCTTACTGCTGGGGCATATACTGTGACGGTAACGGATGCTAATAATTGTACTAAACAACAATCCTACACTATTTCACAACCTAGTCCTATTGCAATTATACCTTCACAGACTAATGTAAGCTGTAATGGTGGGTCTAATGCGTCTGCAACTGTGACTGTAACTGGGGGAGCTGGTTCATATACTTATTCTTGGTCTCCTTCTGGTGGAACCGCTGCAACTGCATCTGGTCTTACTGCTGGAGCATATACTGTGACGGTAACGGATGCTAATAATTGTACTAAACAACAATCCTACACTATTTCACAACCTGGCACTATTATAATTACACCTTCACAGGTTAATGTAAGCTGTAATGGTGGGTCTAACGGATCGGCAACTGCAAGTGCAATTGGAGGAACAGGTGCATATACTTATTCTTGGTCTCCTTCTGGTGGTACTGCTGCAACTGCATCTGGTCTTACTCCAGGAATATATACTGTAACTGTAACTGATGCTAATGGATGTACCAGACCACAACTTTATATTATTTCACAACCTAGTGCTATTGCAACATCAGGTACACAAACTAATGTAAGCTGTAATGGAGGGGCTAACGCTTCTGCAACCGTATCTGCATCTGGAGGAACTGGTGCATATACTTATTCTTGGTCTCCTTCTGGTGGAACGGCTGCAACTGCAACTGGTCTAACTGCTGGAACATATACTGTGACGGTAACTGATGCAAATTCATGTTCTACGGCTCAAAACTTCACTATTACTGAGCCTTCTTCAATTACAACATCAGCAAATCAGATTAATGTAAGCTGTAATGGTGGAGCTGATGCTTCTGCAACTGTTACGGCATCTGGCGGAACTGGTTCATATACTTATTCTTGGTCTCCTTCGGGCGGAACGGCAGCAACTGCAACTGGTCTTACGGCAGGAGCATATACTGTAACTGTAACTGATGCTAATACATGTACTACAACTCAAAACTTCACTATTACTGAGCCTAATGTAATTGCAACATCAGGTACACAAACTAATGTAAGCTGTAATGGTGGGGCTAACGCTTCTGCAACTGTATCTGTATCAGGAGGAACTGGTTCATATACTTATTCTTGGTCTCCTTCTGGTGGAACAGCTGCAACTGCAACTGGTCTAACTGCCGGAGCATATACTGTGACAGTAACTGATACTAATACATGTACTACCTCTCAAAACTTTACTATTACTGAACCTTCAGCAATTACAACATCAGGTATTCAAACCAATGCAAGCTGTAATGGTGGAGCTAACGCTTCGGCAACTGTTACTGCATCTGGTGGAACTGGTGCATATACTTATTCTTGGTCGCCTTCTGGTGGAACGGCTGCAACTGCAACTGGTCTTACTGCCGGGGCATATACTGTAACGGTAACTGATGCTAATACATGTACTACAACTCAAAACTTCACTATTACTGAGCCTACAGCAATTACAACATCAGGTACACAAACTAATGTGAACTGTAATGGAGGTTCTGACGGATCGGCTACAGTAACTGCTAATGGTGGAGCTGGAGTATACACATACTCATGGTCTCCATCTGGAGGAACAGGTGCAACTGCATCTGGCCTTACTGCCGGAGCATATACTGTAACGGTAACTGATGCTAATACATGTACTACCACTCAAAACTTCACTATTACCCAACCTGTTGCATATACCCTAGCTATTACATTAGCCAATAATATTTTAACCTCTGGACAATCAGGTGCAACCTACCAATGGTTTCAATGTCCAAATACACCGATTGTTGGAGAAGTAGGTCAATCATTTACTCCATTAGCAAATGGATCTTATGGAGTTGCTATAACGTTAAATGGATGTACTGTTTCTACACCATGTATTGTTGTTAGCACATTAGCAACCCCTAGTTTTGAGGAAAAATCTAAATTTATGGTGTATCCAAATCCTAGTAAAGGTATTGTAAACATAAAATCTGATCATGACGGTGATTTAAATATTGTAAATCAATCTGGGCAAACTGTTAAAACAGTTAAAGTTTCAGCAGATATTAATAACTCAATTAATATTGAGAATCTAGCTGATGGCATTTATTTTATTTGTGAAATGAAAGGCAGTAAAATAACTACGCATAAATTAATTCTGAAAAAATAATTAAAATCTGGGGACGTTTAAAACGTCCCCAATTTTATTACTTGATTAATTTATGATTGAATTCTTACTGTATTACTGAACCACAAATATTAAAAAATTATGAAAAGAAGATTATTTGTAAAAAAAACAAGCCTATTAACTTCAGCCTTATTATTTTTATCAACTGAAGCTTTATTATCAACTCCTAAGCCAGATAACATTAATAATCTAGATTTAACCCCAATGCTTGGTACTAGCAAAAAAATTATAATAAAAGGTACAATATTAGATTCGATAACACATCTGCCTATAAATACAGATATGCATATAAAAACAAAAAGAAATAGATTTTTCTCAAAGAAACACTCGATTAATGCTTTAAATGGTTCTTATTCCATTTATTCAGGGTTTTCAAATTCCGAAAAAATATCCGAAAAACTATTAATTGAAATTAAAGTCGATGGATACAAGCCATACGAAGGGAATCTCTATTTAACTAGAAATGGATGCAGTGTTCATAGTGATCAATGGCAATACAACCCTGACTTCAAACCAGAATATTGTCCAGTTAATTATGAAGAATCCAATTTATTATTTTCAACCTTTAATTTTTATTTAGTAAAAAATCCAGGTTTTAATTGATCATTCAAAAATAAAAAAGAGGAAATTGTCAAACAATTTCCTCTTTTTTATTTCTATAATTTTAATACATATTAAAATGGTACGTCACTGTCATCGTCATCATCATTAAAATTACTACCAAAAGCTTCATTAGCAGAAGGTAGATTTTTAGTAATAAACGGATTATCCTCATGATTCATTTTAGATGGCAAATCGTCATAACTACCCGAAAAATCATCAAGGTTATCAAATTTCCCAAGGTGTCCTATAAATTTCAAACGAACGTTTTCGATACCACCATTACGGTGCTTGGCTATCATTATTTCAGCCTGACCAGTGGTTGGCGAAGCTTCATCATCATCCCATTCTTCAATTTTGTAATATTCTGGTCGGTATAAAAACGAAACAATATCAGCATCCTGCTCAATTGCTCCAGATTCACGAAGATCCGATAGCAACGGACGCTTACTTGATCCACGCGTTTCAACGGCACGCGATAACTGCGACAGTGCAATTACCGGAACGTTTAGCTCTTTTGCCAATGCCTTTAAGTTTCGGGAAATTGTAGAGATTTCCTGCTCACGATTTCCTCCTCCTTTATTATTTCCTCCAGCTGTCATCAATTGCAAATAATCAACAATGATAATTTTAATACCGTGCTGTGAAACCAAACGACGACATTTTGCTCTTAAATCAAAAATAGAAAGTGATGGTGTATCATCAATATACAAAGGAGCTTTTTCTAAGTTTTTCACTTTAGTACTCAACATCTCCCATTCATGAGGTTCTAATTTACCAGTACGTAATTTCTCTGACGATAATCCTGTTTCTGATGAAATTAACCTCGTAATCAACTGAACTGAGGCCATCTCCAAAGAAAACAATGCAACTGCATGTCCAAAATCAATAGCAATATTTCTAGCCATTGAAAGTACAAACGCGGTTTTTCCCATCGCAGGTCTAGCTGCAATAATAATCAAATCACTCGGTTGCCATCCAGAAGTCAGTTTATCTAAATTAGTAAAACCGGTTTCAACACCACTCAATCCTTCTTGTTTAGCGATTTCTTCAATACGCTTTTTAGCTTGAAGTACTAAACTTTGCGCAGTTTCGGAACTACGCTTAACATTTCCTTGTGTTACTTCATATAATTTTGATTCGGCTTGATCAAGTAAATCAAATACATCTGTTGTTTCATCATAAGAGGCTTCTATAATTTCCGAAGAAATTCGAATTAAACTACGTTGAATAAATTTTTGAAGTATAATACGCGAGTGAAATTCGATATGCGCAGAAGAAGCTACTTTTTGCGTAAGCTGAATTAAATAAAAATCCCCTCCGGCTAAATCTAATTTTGCATTCTTTTTTAATTGCGCCGAAACAGTCAATAAATCGATTGGTTGTGTTTCGGTAAAAAGCTGAACAATTGCCTCAAAAATATATTTATGTCCATCCTTATAAAAAGCATCAGGCTGCAAAATATCAATCACATCATCTACACCTTTTTTATCAATCATCATCGCACCAAGTACAGCCTCTTCTAACTCTAGTACCTGCGGGGGAAGTTTCCCTTTTTCTAAATGAATAATTGCGGTTTTATCGACCTTAATTGGGTTTAAATTTTTGAAGTTTTCCATATAGCGAATGTAACAAAATTTAGAAAGGAATAGCTATCTAGTTGTTACTAATAATTGTTTATAAGTTAGTGTATATTGTTTAAAACCAAAAAAAAATCCGAAACAATAAGGCTTCGGATTTTTCATAAATTTGTAAGAATTTATTCTTTATATTCGCCCATTTTACTGTATTTGTCCATTCTTTGGGCAATTAAATCGGCTGTTGATAAGTCTTTCAATTCATTATATCCTTTAGTGATATATTGTATTACTGTTGCAAAAGTAGTCTCTCTGTCATAATGAGCTCCACCTAATGGTTCTGGTATAACATCATCAACTAATTTTTGTCTTTTCATATCGGAAGAAGTCAATTTCAAAGCTTCAGCAGCTTTCTCCTTATATTCCCAACTTTTCCATAAAATAGAGGAACATGATTCTGGAGAAATTACCGAATACCAAGTATTCTCAAGCATATATACCTTGTCTCCTACTCCAATTCCTAAAGCTCCTCCCGAAGCACCTTCACCTACAATAATTGTAATGATTGGCACCTTCAAACGAACCATTTCAAAAATATTTCTAGCAATAGCTTCTCCTTGTCCTCTTTCTTCTGCTTCAAGTCCTGGATATGCTCCTGGAGTATCTACCAAAGTTAAAACTGGAATACCAAACTTCTCAGCCATTTTCATTAATCGCAATGCTTTACGATATCCTTCAGGATTAGCCATGCCAAAATTTCGGTATTGACGTGTTTTAGTATTGTATCCTTTTTGTTGACCAACGATCATATATGATTGTCCATCTATTTTTCCTAAACCACCGACCATTGCTTTGTCATCTTTAAAACCTCTGTCTCCATGAAGTTCCAAGAAAGTATCTCCGCACATTGCCTTAATATAGTCTAATGTATAAGGTCTGTTTGGATGTCTTGACAATTGTACACGTTGCCAAGCGGTTAAATTTTTATATATACTCCTTTTAGTTTCTTCTAATTTCTTATTAATTTGTTTGCACGTTGGCGTTACATCAACATCTGATTCTTTTCCAATGATAACACACTTTTCTAACTGCTCTTCTAATTCTTTGATAGGAAGTTCAAAATCTAAATATTCCATAGGATTTTTTGAATTTTTGTTTTTAAATCGAACCGCAAATATAAAAATATTATATTGTTTGGCGTGTTTATTTAGTATTAAAGTATAAAAAAATAAAGATAGAAATAGTTAAAAAATTATACTTTGTCATCTTTTTTATAGTGTTTAAAAACACCATTTAATATAACTGTAATTACAATTATAACTGCTCCAATATAAAACTCGGGACTCATTTTTTCTTTACCACCCAATATAAAATAAGCCAAAATAATCCCGTAAACAGGTTCAAGATTAGTAGTAAGCATTACAGTATAAGGAGTAAGTTTTCTCATAACTTTTACCGAAGCCGTAAATGCATAAGCTGTACATACCGAAGCCAAAAGCAACAGTAATAACCAATCATTTAGAGATAAAGTAAAAAAGTCGGCAGTAAATTTACCTTGAAATAAAAAGTAAATAGTAATAAAAAGTACCCCGGCTCCAAACTCATAAAAAGTAATAACCGATGGTTCGTGATCTGCTATTAATTTACCATTCATTAAAGTAAACAAAACCCCTAGAATAATAGAAGCCAAAGCATAATACATTCCATTTAAATACTTAATTTCAACCTGCATTATTAGAGCCAAACCTGCAATGATAATAAGTCCGAAAAAAACTTCATACCATAACACTTTTCTTCCAAAAAAAATAGGTTCCAATAAAGAAGCAAAAAAAGCTCCCAATGAAAATATAGAAAGTGTTATCGAAACATTAGAAACATGTATTGCCCTAAAAAAAAATATCCAATGCAAGGCAATTAGTAATCCAACAAAAATTAATTTAAAAAAAGCCTTTACAGGAACCCGAAATGATTCTTTTTTATAAATAATAAACGAAGCCAGAAAAACTCCAGCCAAAAGCATTCGATACCAAACTAGAGCTTCGGCATTTATAGTAATTAATGCGCCCAAAATGGCAGTAAACCCCCAAATAAAAACTATTAAATGAAGACTTATATAACTCTTTAATTTATCGTTTTGCATTACGTAATAAGTATACTGCTAGAATTCCGAAAGCAATATTCGGGAACCATACAGCTAATAAAGGTGAGAAAGTCGATTTTTCGGCTAATGTTCCGAATATTTTATCAAAGAATACAAAAGCAAAAGCAAGAGCAATTCCTATTGCAAGATTAGTTCCCATCCCACCACGTCTTTTCATCGAGGAAACGGCAACAGCAATAATTGTTAGTATAAATGCAGAAACAGGAACACTGATCTTTTTATATAAAACAACAAGATATACATTGATATCTCCAGAACCACGACTTTTTTCTTTTTCAATAAAATCGTACAACTTACCAATACTCAATGTTTCAGCAATATAAACAACAGGAGTTAAATCTTCTAAATCAAATTTAAATACTGCTTTTTTCTCTGGAGCCTTTTCAATTTTATCATCCAATTCTCCCAAAGTTCTTTTAGTATAATCATACATCGTATAAGTACTATCTTTCGGATTCCATTGAATGCGATTTGCAGTAATTTTGTAGACTAACTTATCTTTTTTAAACTTCTCTAATGTAAAATTAAAAGCCGTTTTAGAAACATCGTTAAAGCTATTTACATAAATAAATTCGTCATCATTTATTTCTCTGTACACATTCGTATTATTACCATGCATAGCTTCTTTCCCTCCTCCTTTAAGATAAGTATATCTAAAATTATTAAAGCCTTCACTAGCCGCTGGAACTATAAAAAATCCCATTAACAAAACAAAAACCGAAACAATTGATGCACCTATAATGTACGGCCTCAAAAAACGGGTAAACGATATTCCAGAACTCAAAATAGCAATAACCTCTGTATTATTTGCTAATTTAGATGTAAACCAAATCACCGATAGAAACAAAAATATTGGAAAAAGTGAATTTGCAAAATAAACGGTAAAATTATAGTAGTAAACAACAATATCCCAAAACGGAATCTTGTTCTCTAACATCTTATTAATTTTCTCCGATACATCAATTACAATCCCAATTGGAATAAATAGCAACAACATCACTGTAAAAGTGGCTAAATATCTTTTTAAGATGTATTTGTCTATTATTGTTAACATACAGCGTTTATTCGTTTATTTGTCAAATCGATTAATTGTAAGTTGCTTATCAAATAAAAACAACTTACAATTAAACATATTTACAATCTCTGACTCATATTCTTAACCATCATTTCTTTCCATGGCCTAAAATCTCCGGCTAAGATATGTTTTCTAGCCTCACGAACCAACCACATATAAAAACCAAGATTATGAATAGTAGCAATTTGTTTTCCTAAATATTCGTTAGCTGCAAACAAGTGACGTAAATAAGCCTTAGTATATTCCGTATCTACAAATGTGATTCCCATTTCATCGATTGGAGAAAAATCAGCTTCCCATTTTTTATTCTTAATATTAATAGAACCATTTGCAGTAAATAACATTCCATTTCTAGCGTTACGCGTTGGCATTACACAATCGAACATATCAATCCCCAAAGCAATATTCTCTAAAATATTAATTGGCGTACCAACTCCCATCAAATAACGAGGTTTATCTTCTGGCAAAATCTCACAAACCACTTCGGTCATAGCATACATTTCCTCAGCTGGTTCCCCAACCGATAATCCCCCGATAGCATTTCCTTGTTGCCCAGCATTAGCAATATACTCTGCCGACTGGCGACGTAAGTCTTTATAAGTACTTCCTTGGACTATTGGAAAAAATGTTTGTTCATACCCGTATTTAAAAGGTACTTTATCCAAATGATTAATACAACGATCCAACCAACGGTGCGTCATGTGCATAGAACGTTGCGCATAACGATAATCACAAGGATATGGTGTACATTCATCAAAAGCCATAATAATATCAGCTCCAATAGTACGCTGAATCTCCATTACATTCTCAGGAGTAAAGAAATGATAAGAACCATCAATATGAGACTTAAACTTTACACCTTCCTCTTTAATTTTTCTGTTGGCAGACAAAGAATACACTTGGTATCCTCCAGAATCTGTCAATATATTTCTGTCCCAATTCATAAACTTATGCAAACCACCAGCTTTTTCAAGAATTTCTGTTTGCGGACGTAAATACAAATGGTATGTATTTCCAAGAATAATATCCGGATTTATATCGTTTTTTAATTCCCTTTGATGAACACCTTTAACCGATGCTACAGTACCAACAGGCATAAAAATAGGAGTTTCAATAACTCCATGATCAGTAGTAATACTTCCCGCTCTAGCTTTAGATTGCGGATCTTTTTGTAATAAATCAAACTTCATATACACGTTTTTCAGTCGGCAAAGATAGTCTAATTTGAAAATTAGATAATTAGATAAACCAAAAAATTAAAGATGTTTTATGAATTAATTTGGGCATATCCCTTCGGGTCGAGCTATCCGCTATATCTTTTGCTCCATTTCATTACACAAAAGGATGTCGCTACTATCCCTTATGCAAAAAAAACCTCTAAATTTGAATATAAATTATTGAATATAAATCGAACCGAATGAATCTATCCCAGAAACTAGGGCACCCAGAAGACACTAAACTATTAATTATTCATGCCGATGATGCAGGATTATCCCATTCAGAAAACAGAGCTACAATTCAAGCACTACAAACCGGAATGATTAATTCTTACAGCATTATGGTACCATGTCCATGGTTTTATGAAATGGCAAGCTTTGCAATAGATAATCCGCAATTTGACAACGGAATCCACTTAACCCTTACCTGCGAGTGGGAGAATTACAAATTTGGATCTGTATCACCAATTACCGAAGTTCCATCATTAGTAGACAAAAATGGGTATTTTCATAAAAATAGAACCGAATTCATAAACCATGCAAATGCAGCTCAGGTAGAGAAAGAACTACGTGCCCAAATCGAAAAAGGATTACATTTTGGGTTAAAACCAACCCATCTCGATTCCCACATGTGCAGTGTTGGTGTATCTCCAGAGTTTTTAGAAATATATAAAAGACTAGGAAAAGAATATAACCTACCCGTTTTTATCAACAAACAGTTTGTAGAATCGATAAGTTTATCAAGCGAACAATACAACTACAAAAACACTCTTCTAGCCGACAATCTCCATATTGGTGATTTTTCAGACTTCGAAAAAGGTGAACTTAAAAAATCTTATGAGAAAGCTTTAGATAGTATAAAACCAGGTTTTAACGTTTTCTTACTTCATCCCGCATTCAATGATAACGAAATGCAAGGCATCACAAAGAATCATCCTAATTTTGGTTCAGAGTGGAGACAAATAGACTTTGATTATTTTACAAGTAATGAATGCAAACAAAAACTAAAAGAAAACAACATACAATTAATCACATGGAGAGAAATTCAGAATATCAGATAATATACCGATTTAGAATATCAAACTAGCATATCTTTAAGCCTCTGAGTCTTTGTTAATCTACGCTTTACTATTTCAAAAAACTCAGAAACTTAAATCACATATTTCCTTTAAAATCATTTGTCTTACGGCAAAATAAAAATTACTTTTGCAACAGTTTAACTTTTACACATAAAATGAAGCCTAACACACAACAATTAAGCGATTTAACTATCCAAGTAAGAAGAGATATTCTTCGAATGGTACATGCTGTCAACTCAGGCCACCCAGGTGGTTCTCTAGGTTGTACTGAATTTTTGGTGTCTTTATACCAAAACATTATGGACCGCAAAGAAGGTTTTGATATGGACGGAATCGGAGAAGACCTTTTCTTCCTTTCAAATGGTCATATTTCTCCAGTATTTTATAGCGTACTAGCAAGAAGCGGTTATTTTCCAGTTTCAGAATTAGCAACTTTTAGATTGCTTAACTCTCGTTTACAAGGACACCCTACAACTCACGAAGGATTGCCAGGAGTTCGTATTGCTTCAGGTTCATTAGGACAAGGATTATCTGTAGGAATTGGAGCTGCACAAGCTAAAAAACTAAACAAAGACAATCATATTGTATACACATTACATGGTGATGGAGAATTACAAGAAGGACAAAACTGGGAAGCAATCATGTATGCTTCTGCTAAAAAAGTAGACAACCTAATCTCAACTATCGACCTTAACGGAAAACAAATTGACGGAACTACTGACGAAGTTTTAGCAATGGGAAGCATTCGTGCTAAATTTGAAGCTTTTGATTGGGATGTTATAGATATCAAAGAAGGAAACAATATCAATGCTATATTAGCCGGTATGGCCGATGCTAAATCAAGAACTGGAAAAGGAAAACCAGTTTGCGTTTTACTACATACAGAAATGGGTAACGGCGTAGATTTTATGATGCATACACATGCTTGGCATGGTAAAGCACCAAACAACGACCAATTAGCTAATGCATTAGCTCAAAACATTTCAACTTTAGCAGATTATTAAAAAAGCATTATACTTTTCATAATAAGCTTTATGCCTATTATCTACAAAGTATACTACTTATAGCAACAAAAAAATGAAAAAATATACAAATACAGGAAGTAAAGATACTCGTTCAGGTTTCGGAGCGGGAATGACTGAATTAGGTCAGAAAAACGAAAATGTTGTTGCATTATGCGCTGATTTAATTGGATCATTAAAATTTGATGATTTCAAAAAAAATCACCCAGAGCGTTTTTTCCAAATAGGAATTGCTGAAGCAAACATGATCGGAATTGCAGCAGGTTTAACAATTGGAGGTAAAATTCCTTTTACAGGAACTTTCGCTAACTTTTCTACAGGAAGAGTTTACGATCAAATCCGTCAATCTGTGGCTTACTCAGATAAAAACGTAAAAATTTGCGCCTCTCACGCAGGATTAACACTTGGAGAAGATGGAGCAACACACCAAATATTAGAAGATATTGGTTTAATGAAAATGTTACCAGGAATGACAGTAATCAACACTTGCGATTACAATCAAACCAAAGCTGCAACACTTGCATTAGCAGACCACCACGGACCAGCTTATTTACGTTTCGGACGTCCAGTTGTACCTAACTTTACGCCAGCAGACGAGCCTTTCGTAATCGGAAAAGCAATTTTACTAAACGAAGGTACAGATGTAACTATTGTAGCTACAGGACATTTAGTTTGGGAAGCACTTATTGCTGCAGAAGCATTAGAAGCAAAAGGAATCTCTGCCGAAGTAATCAATATCCATACTATCAAGCCACTTGACGAAGAAGCGATATTGAAATCTTTAGCAAAAACAAAATGTGTTGTTACTGCCGAAGAGCACAATATCCTTGGAGGTCTTGGAGAAAGTATTTCCAGAGTATTAGCATTAAACAATCCAGCTCCACAAGAGTTTGTAGCAGTTAATGATAGTTTTGGAGAATCTGGCACACCAGAACAATTAATGGAAAAATACAAGCTAAACAACCAAGCAATTGTTGAAGCTGTAGAAAGAGTTATCAAAAGAAAATAATTCTTTTATATAAAATCATAAACCTGTTCAATCGAGCAGGTTTTTTTATGCTTATATATGAAATAAGATTTTATTAGACGATGACTACACCTAATCAAATATCTCAATTACTTATTTTAAGGCATCAGGTTTAATAATTTCAGTAAAATAACAAGTATAAAGATTAATAAAAAATTATTACTTGTAGACCTTAATATATATCCTATGCAAGATGCTAGTAAAAAGATTATCTAAAAGATTGCTTTTCGTAGCGTTTCCCAAGCCAGTGTGAAGTA
>NZ_JAOZEW010000034.1 GCF_025847235.1 Flavobacterium shii | reverse complement strand
AGCGCTAGGAAAATTTAAAGAAAGCTTTGTGAACTTTGCGTAAAACTTTGCACTCTTTGCGGTTAAATAGAAAACTATTTTCCTGTAAATACAGCTTTTCTTTTTTCTAAGAATGCTGTGGTTCCTTCGATGAAATCTTTAGTTCCGAAGCATTTTCCAAAAGATTTTATCTCAGTTTCAAAACCATTTTTACCATCTTTATAATTGGTGTTTATAGCTTTAATCGCTTTAGAAATGGCGTATGGAGCATTTTTGATTATCTTCTCTGCAATAGTGTTGCAATAAGCAATAAGCTCATTTTGAGGAACTACATGATTTACCAATCCATATTGTTTCGCTTCTTCTGCATTAATCATTCCTGCTGTCATAATCATTTCCATTGCACGACCTTTACCTACAAGTTGAGGTAAACGTTGTGTTCCACCGTATCCAGGAATAAGCCCTAGAGAAACTTCTGGTAATCCCATTTTTGCATTATCAGATGCAATTCGGAAATGACAAGCCATCGCCAATTCTAATCCACCACCAAGAGCAAAACCATTAACGGCAGCAATAACCGGTTTCTTTAAATTTTCGATAAAATCAAATAATTTCTCTTGACCCTCTGCAGCCAATGCTGTTCCTTCTTCGATGGAATAATTTGCAAATTCCGAAATATCAGCTCCAGCTACAAATGCTTTTTCACCGCTTCCAGTTAAAACAATCACACGAACGTCATTGTTTTTGGCCAATAATTTAAAAGCTTTTTGCAAATCATTAATCGTTGTTTTGTTCAAAGCATTAAGCTTCGTAGGACGATTAATTGTAATAGTTGCAATTTTCTCTTCGATCGAGATTAATATATTTTCGTAGTTCATGATACTGTTTTTTATGAGTTTGTAATTGGTAATGTAACCGTAAATGTGGTTCCTTTTCCGTATTCTGTTTCAAAGGTAATTGTTCCTTTATAATTTTCGATGATGTTTTTTATAATTCCAAGTCCAAGACCCATTCCGCTATTTTTAGTAGTGAATTTTGGTTCGAAAACCCTTTCGATATCCTGCTTTTGTATTCCTATTCCATTGTCTTTTACTGTTATCTCTACATTGTCGCCTTGTCTTTTTACAGTAACCAGAATCGATTTGTGATGTTGGTGTTCAGGAATCGCTTGTGTAGCATTTTTAACCAAATTGGTAATAATTCGGATTAGTTGCGTTCGATCCATTTTTGAAATAATCTCTTCCTCTTCACTTTGAAAAACTAGATACTCCTCATTAAAGATATCCAGCGAAAGTTCGACTACTTCAACCACATTAAGTGTTTCATTTTGTTGGGCAGGCATCGAAGCAAAATTAGAAAAGGCTGAAGCTACTGCACTCATAGTATCTATTTGCTGAATTAACGTTTCGGAGTAATCATTCAGTTTTTGTTTAACATCTGGTGCTGCCGGGTCAAATTTTCTTTGGAAACTCTGTACCGTCAAACGCATTGGCGTAAGCGGATTTTTAATTTCGTGTGCAACTTGCTTTGCCATTTCGCGCCAAGCTTCCTCACGTTCGCTTTGAGCCAGTTTTATGGCACTTTTCTCGAGTTTTTCCACCATTCCGTTGTAAGACTTGATTAGGAAGTTAATCTCCTTGCTGCTGGCTTCAAGAACAATCATTTCGTTCTTTTGATTCAGATTAGTTTCACTCAGTTTATCCGAAATGGTTTTTAATGATTTGGTGATATACGTTGATAAGAAATAAGCCAAAGCAAATGCTACAATAAGCATAAAGGAATACACCTGACCTAAACGAATTAAAAAAGTATTTAACTCATTTTCATAATAACCATCATCTTCAATATATGGCAAATTCAAAATACCAAGCGGTTTGAATTTCTCATCTTTTATTAAACTATAAGAGGAACGGTTTTTTACTCCATCTTGAGTTTTTATATCTACAAAGCGTTTTTCTATTGATGAACGAACTAGTTTTAAAATGTATTCTGGGATTGGTGGAGCAACTTTATCAACAGCAAAAGACTCTTTGGATGATTTTAAGAGCTCTCCTTTAAGGCTGTAAATGTTGATTTCGATATTATGAATTTGAGCCAATTCATGGATTTTATCTTTAAAAATTAGATCTAAGTTGGCTGTTTTTAAAGGATAAGTTGTAGTAGATAAAACATAGTTGATATGTTCTTTTACAGCATTTTCTTTGCGTTCCAAACGCTCTTGATGGTATTCTTTGGCCTCATTCTTAAACTGAATAATCGAAATCGAAGCTAATAAAACAGAAGCAACAACAATCAATACAATCATCGAAAGGAATATCCTTACGCGCAACGAAAGCATCGACATTTTGAAGTTGTTAAGCATGTTTTTAAATTATGAATTGTAAGTTGTTAATTATGAATTACCAGTGCTAGGTTTTAAATTTATCATTAATAATTCAGCATTAACAATTTATAATTATTTTTTCTCACGAAGACGTTTATAAAATTGAAAACCCAACATGATTAAAACCGAAAACAATATAATCCCGATTACACCATAAATCCAATTGACTGCATTTTTTAAAACAACTAGAAACACCACAGAAAAAAGGATTATTGTTGCACCTTCATTCCACAAACGCATGAAATTGTTAGTATGTTTTACTTCGTCATTTTGTAATTGCTTGAATATTTGATGGCATTTCCCATGATATAAATATAATAAAAAAACGAAGCAAAGTTTTACGTGCATCCAAGGCATTTGCAACCACAATTTTCCTAAATCGGTAAAAAATAGCATCCAGAAAGCAAATATACTTGCCAAAACAGCTGATGGCCAAGTGATAATATACCACAATCGATACGTCATTATCTTGTATTGCTTTTGCAAAATTTCTTTCTCTGGCGATGGTTTATCGTTGGCTTCGATTTGATAAACAAATAATCGAACGATATAAAACAGTCCGGCAAACCAAGTGATTACAAAGATGAGATGAAGTGATTTCAGGTAGTTGTAATATTCCATTAGTTAGATTTAATAGTTTTGGACACAAGTTGTGTCCATTTTAATTGTTTTATTTAACCGAAGCCCAATCTTTAATCCAGTTACTTACCGTTATACACCATTCGTCATCATCATTTAAACAAGGAATTGCTAAGAAATCTTCGCCACCATTTTCTTGAAAATCTTCTTTGGCACGCATTGCAATTTCTTCAAGTGTTTCTAAACAATCGGTAACAAATGCAGGAGTTACAACAGCAATTCTCTTAATTCCTTTTGCAGGCATATTGTTAATTTCAATATCGGTATAAGGTTCTAACCATTTGTCTCCTGCCAATCTTGATTGAAAAGTAACACAATATTTTTCTTTAGGGATTCCTAATTGCTCTACAATTAAACGGGTTGTTTCATAGCAATGAGTTCTATAGCAAAATTCAGCCTCGGGAGTACCAACTTCGCAACACATTACGTCGGTTACAAATTTTTTATGCGACTTAGTTTTGTCGGTTTTACGAACATGACGTTCTGGGATTCCGTGATAAGAAAAGACAAGTTGGTCGTAATCAAAACCTGTTAAGTGTTTTTTTATAGAATCGGCCAAGTTTTTAATGTAATCTGGTTTATTGTAAAATGCAGGTACATCGGTAAATTTCATGTTAGGAAATTTCTTTTTACGAATTTCTTCGGCTTTAACCAAAATTGTTAAAGTCGACGCCATTGCGTATTGCGGATACAAAGGGAAAAGTAATACTTCGGTAACGCCTTTATCGTGTAACTCCTGAAGTCCTTTTTCGATTGTCATGCTGCCATAACGCATAGCCAATGAAACAGGAATATCAACCAATGGTTGTACTTTTTTATGCATTCTTTCAGAGAGGACTACTAGAGGGGAACCTTGATCCCACCAAATCTTTGCGTAAGCATGTGCCGATTCTTCTGGCCTTTTTCTTAAGATGATTCCACGAACTAATAATGCTCTCAATAAATACGGAACGTCAATCACGTATTTATCCATTAAAAATTCATCTAAATATGGTTTTACATCTTTTGGGGTTGGGCTTTCGGGTGAACCCAGATTTACTAATAATACGCCTTTCATTATAATTTTATTGCTTTAGGCTTTAAGCTTTAGGCTTTAAGCATTTGTTCGTTTAAATTTTTGTCAAAAGTATGTAATGTTACTTTTTAGAAATATGATAAATATTATTTTTTATTTATGTTTTGATATAGAAAATTGATATTAAGAGAATTTTTGATTATGCTGTCTAATTCTTTTTGCATTTTCTCTTTCCAATCCTTGCTGTTTCTCTTTTCGAGGTAAACATCAGTTATTTTATGATACTCTTTAATCGCCTTATTCATTTTCTTGTCCCCTATAACGCAACCTTGATTCTGTTTAAATAAACCATATTTTTTATAAATACTATTCATTTTATTTTGTTTTAGCAATTGTTTTTTTGCTTTAAGTGAATCGGGATAAATGAAAAGCAAACCGTAAGTAAATATTTTTACACTATCTGTTTTAATATCATGTAATGCCTGATTTTTATATTCATTTATTAATGAGATTTCTTTTGATTTACAACTCAAACAAACAATTAATATTAGAAAAATGATTCTTTTCATCATTAAACATTTGTATTAATCGACATCAAATATTTTTTTGGAGTTGTTGCAAATTTCTTTTTAAAAGCTGCAATAAAATGACTTCCAGTGCTATATCCTATTTTTAAGCCTACTTCGTTTACGTTATAAGACCCGCTGTCGAGTAATTTTCGGGCATAATCCATTTTATAGTCGAATAGAAAGCCGTAAACAGTATCACCATAAATTTGCTTGAAACCCATTTTTAGTTTCTTCAAATTCAAACCAATTTCATCTGCCAATTCCTGTAAACCTGGTGGTTCAGCCATATTAGCGATAATGATTTCTTTGGCCTTTCGTATTTTTAAAACGTTGTCTTCATCTATTAAAAACGGACATTGTTCGGCATTTGGGTCTTCGGTTCTATTAAAGTATAAACTCAATAACTCATATCCTTTGCCTTTATAATATAGGTTTTTTATAGAGGGATGTAAGTTATAATGAAATAGCTGACTAAGAACTATTGCCATCGATGGACTAATATTTCCTTCGTTATAATATTTCTTATCTTTATTATCGGCACTTAAAAAAGTGATGTAATCGGCTTCGGTTGAGAATAATGCATGAAATTTCTTAATCGAAATGATTACCGATATAACCCAAGAATTCGGTGCGAGCTCTAAATGAAGAGGTAATTCTTTTTGAGGATTGTATAAAAGAAGCGATTTTTCCTCTTTCAATTCCAATGCATAATTGCCTTGATTGAATAGGAATTTTGCTTTTCCTTTTATACCAAAGTGAAACTGTATCAGGCCACTACCGATTTCTCGCTGGGCATTGAATACCTCGGTGCTGTCATTCTGAAAACGAATAAGCGTAAAGTCGTCTTCAATTTTTATAATTTCTTGAGAACTCATAGCGATATTTTTTTTTGCTAAAAATGAAAGTTAGTTCGGTATCTTATTTAGAATAGCTCTAAATAAAACGATTCAAATGACTTGATTTTGCTGCAAAAATAACGTTTTTTGCAGAATTACAACCAATTAGAATTAAAAAAACACACAGCGACACAAAAAGTACTTTGAGCGTTACTTTTATAAATACTATAATGATAATTTTGTTGCACTTTTATGATAAGGGTATTTATGGAAAATAATAACGTATCGAAACATCACTATTTTTATTCAGTTGGACTGAGCTATAAAAAGGCCGATGCTGCGATTAGAGGTAAGTTTAGTTTAGACGCAGTTGCGAAAACGCGCCTATTGGAACAAGCCAAGAATGAAGGAATTGAAAGTTTAATTGTCACATCTACATGTAACCGTACAGAAATATATGGTTTTGCCGAACATCCTTTTCAGCTTATAAAATTAATTTGCGAAAACAGTAATGGTTCTATTGAAGAATTTCAAAAAGTTGGTTTCGTATATAAAAATCAAGAAGCAATCAATCATCTTTTCCGTGTAGGAACTGGTTTAGACAGTCAGATTCTAGGTGATTTTGAGATTATTGCTCAAATAAAAACTAGCTTTACACAATCAAAATCCTTTGGTTTAGCCAATACTTTTATCGAAAGATTAGTAAATGCAGTGATTCAGGCTAGTAAAAAAATCAAAAATGAAACCGAAATAAGTTCAGGTGCTACTTCAGTATCTTTCGCTTCGGTTCAATATATTATAAAAAACGTTGAAGATATCGGTAACAAAAATATTTTGTTATTTGGTACAGGAAAAATTGGAAGAAATACCTGTGAGAATTTAGTAAAACATACTAAAAACGAGCATATCACTTTGATAAACCGTACTAAGGATAAAGCCGAAAAACTAGCTGGAAAATTAAACCTGATTGTAAAAGATTATTCAGAGCTACATCTTGAACTACAAAAGGCCGATGTTGTTGTTGTGGCAACGGGCGCACAAAACCCTACAGTTGATAAAGCAATCCTAAATCTTAAAAAGCCTTTATTGATTCTGGATTTATCGATTCCTAAAAATGTTAATGAAAATGTAGAAGAATTGGAAGGTGTTACATTAATCCACATGGATTATTTGTCTCAACTTACAGATGAAACATTAGAGAATCGTAAGAAACACATCCCTGCTGCCGAAGGTATCATTGAAGAAATTAAGGAAGAATTTGTAACCTGGACCAAAGGGAGAAAATTTGCGCCAACTATTAATGCTTTAAAAGAAAAACTGAATGCGATAAAAAATTCAGAATTGGATTTCCAAAGTAAAAAAATAGCTGGTTTTAATGAGGAACAAGCCGAAATTATCAGCGCAAGAATCATTCAAAAGATTACAACTCATTTTGCCAATCACCTAAAAGATGATGATACTATGGTAGATGAAAGCATCGAATGGATTGAAAAAGTATTTAAAATTATCCCCCTAGCCCCCAAAGGGGGAAATGTATAAAAAGAACGCAATGAAAAACGATTCAACACCACTTCCCCCTTCGGGGGTTAGGGGGAGTAAAATTATAAGAATAGGAACTCGCGATAGCGAATTGGCTCTTTGGCAAGCGCATACGGTCGAGAAAAAACTAAACGATTTAGGATATAAAACCAAAATTATTGCTGTTAAATCGCAAGGTGATATATTACTTGATAAACCTCTTTACGAACTCGGAATCACAGGAATCTTTACCAAAACACTAGATATTGCCATGATTAATGGCGAAATAGATATTGCAGTGCATTCTATGAAAGATGTTCCTACGGCTTTGCCAAAAGGAATTGTTCAGGCTGCTGTTCTGGAAAGAGCCAATTCATTAGATATTTTGGTTCATAAAGGCAATCTAGATTTCTTAAATGGGTCTGGTATTATTGCAACCGGAAGTTTACGTCGCCAGGCACAATGGTTAAACAAATACCCAAATCATAATGTAGTCGATTTACGTGGAAACGTTAATACGCGTATGCAAAAATTAAATGATAGTGATTGGAGCGGAGCCGTTTTTGCAGCAGCAGGACTAGAAAGAATCAATTTAAAACCAGAAAACTATATTAATCTGGATTGGATGATTCCGGCACCGGCTCAAGGTGCAATGGTTGTTGTAGCAATGGAAAACGACAATTTTGCATTGGATGCTCTAACCCAACTTAATGATATTGAAACAGAAATTGTTACTTATATCGAACGTCAGTTTTTAAGAACATTAGAAGGTGGTTGTACTGCGCCAATAGGTGCTTTGGTTCAATATGATGAAGAAGAAGACACACTTCATTTTCAAGGTGCTTTATTCTCATTGGATGGAAAAGTAAAAATGGAAATCGATAAGATTGTTCCAATTGAAGAATGGAAAAAATTAGGTTTTAATATGGCACAGGAAATTCTTGGGAATGGTGGTGCAGAATTAATGAAAACTATTAAAGAATCACTAAAAAAATAATGGCAAAATCAATTCAAATAGTATCTACGAAAGTACTTTCGAACATTCAGAGACAAGAATTGCAAAAGGCAAATATTGATGTAATCGAAGCAAATTTCATTGAAACCCAAAATAAACCTTTTAAGATTCAGGATATCAATGAAAATTTGATTTTTACGAGTCAAAATGCAGTTCATAGTATTCTAGCTGATCCAAAATCTGAAGAATTAAAAAGTAAAAATGTTTTTTGTGTAGGTTTAAAAACAAAAATTCTATTATCAGAAAGTGGATTTAATGTTGTGGCTTATACTGGTTATGCTGCAGACTTAGCCGAAATAATTACTTTGATTTATTCCAATGAAAGTTATACATTTTTTAGTGGAAATCTTCGAAGAGAAACATTGCCAAAAGCTTTAAAAGATGCTAGTGTAAAATTGAATGAAATTCAGGTTTACGAAACGTCCTTAACACCTCAGAAAATTAAAACTACAGCTGAAGGAATTTTATTTTTTAGTCCGTCTGGTGTTGAAAGTTATTTGGAAGAGAATACTATTAAGAATGAAAAATGCTTTTGTATTGGAGAAACCACCGCAGAAGCTTTAGAAAAAATAACAAAAAACATCATTATCGCCGATCAACCAACTGTTGAAGATGTGCTTGAAGATGTAATAGCAGAGTATAGCAATAAGCTTTAAGCTATAAAAGCAAAAAAAAGACAAAAAAACGCTTGGTATTAAACCGGAAGCAAAAATTATAGACAAACAAAATGGCTAAAGCCTAAAGCTTAAAGCCCAAAGCAAATAAAAACAATGTTAAAAAACGACCTATTTTTAAAAGCACTTAAAGGAGAAACTGTTCAACGTCCGCCAGTTTGGATGATGCGTCAGGCAGGAAGATATTTGCCGGAATTTATTGCTTTACGTGATAAATATGATTTTTTCACTCGTTGTCAAACGCCAGAATTAGCTGCAGAAATCACTGTACAGCCAATTCGCCGTATTGCTCCGGATGCAGCTATTTTATTCTCGGATATCTTAGTAGTTCCTCAAGCAATGGGGATCGAAGTATTGATGAAAGAGAATTTTGGTCCGTTTTTGCCAAATCCTATTCGTACCATGCAAGATGTTCAGAGAGTTTATATTCCGGACATTCAGGAAAGCCTTGGTTACGTAATGGACGCGATTAAACTAACAAAGGAAATGCTTAATGATGAGGTGCCTTTGATTGGTTTTGCAGGTTCTCCTTGGACAATTTTTTGTTATGCTGTAGAAGGTAAAGGTTCAAAAAGTTTTGATACTGCCAAAGGATTTTGTTTTTCAAATCCAGCAGCAGCACACACATTGTTACAAAAAATCACAGATACAACCATATTATACTTAAAAGAAAAGGTAAAAGCGGGAGTTGATGCCGTTCAGATTTTTGATTCTTGGGGTGGAATGCTTTCGCCTGTTGATTATCAGGAATTTTCATGGAAATACATGAACCAGATTGTTGAAGCTTTGGCCGATCATGCTCCGGTAATTGTTTTCGGAAAAGGATGTTGGTTTGCTTTAGGCGAAATGGGTCAAAGTCGTGCTTCGGCATTAGGAGTTGACTGGACTTGTTCGGCAAGAAACGCTCGTTACTTATCTGGAGGAAACATTACATTACAAGGAAATTTTGATCCATCAAGATTATTTTCTCCAATTCCAACCATTAAAAAAATGGTACACCAAATGATTGATGAGTTCGGAAAAGACAAATATATTGTAAATTTAGGTCACGGAATTTTACCAAATGTTCCTGTAGATCACGCTAAAGCATTTATTGACGCGGTTAAAGAATACGGGAACTAGAGTTTAGGTTATAGTACTCAGTCGCAGTTTTTTCTCCTGCAAGGTTTTTAAAACCTTGTAGGTGTAAAATGATTTAGCTGCTTATGTTGGACAAACCTACAAGGTTTTAAAAACCTTGCAGGTTGAAAACCAATAATATAAAAAATGAAGCTGGAGGTTTTGGAAAGAGATTGCTATTATCATATCTACAATAGAGGGATTAATAGTACTTTTATTTTTAAAAATGATGAGAACAAAAGCTTCTTTTTAAGGAAGTTATCAGATCATTTGTCAGCTAAAGTTTCGATATTAGCATATTGCTTAATGAATAATCATTTTCATTTAGTTATTCAGGTTATTGAAGAAGAAAAACAAGTAACACAGGCATTTTCTAATTTTTTTAATTCCTATGTTAAAGCATTTAATAAGCAAACAAATAGAACAGGAAGCCTTTTTGAAAAGCATTTTAAAAGGATAAAGTTGGATAATGAGAATTATTTGAAACAATTGATTGTTTATGTCAATTTGAATCCTAAACATCATTTTGATTTAAATTTTGTTGACTACAGGTTTTCTTCATATCAAGCAATTATTTCTAATTTGGAAACTAAAATAGAAAGAGAAGAAGTTTTAAGTTTGTTTGGAGGTATTGAGAATTTCGTTTTTCGTCATAATCAAAAGAATGATATTTTAACAGAAATGTATACTTTTGAGTAGATGATTTCTACCTGTTTTCAAAGAAGTCAATGATGAGGAAAGTTTTGGATGAATTTAATTAAAAGTAATACCTACAAGGTTTTTAAAACTTTGTAGGAAACAAGAAAAACATGCTAAACAAAGGATTACGAGACGAAGAAAGCACCCGAATAGACAATGTCCTTAAAGTATTAATGTCTATTGGATTCTTGCCTAAATTTTGGAATATCGAAGATATCAGTCTTATAGATGATGAGCTTAAAAGTTTTGGCTTAAGTGTTGAGAGTATGGAAAATCTTGAAGAAAAAGATTTAATCACACTCTTGCTTCGATGTCATTTAGACTGGAATCAATTAGAGCAATTTGGAGATTTTCTAGTTAAATTTTCTGTTGTTGAAAATTATAATTTTTCAGGAAAAGCAATTGCTATTTATGAATATGTTCAGCAAGAAAGTAAGACTTTTTCATTTGGAATCATTAGTAAAATAGCAGCCGCTAGAAAATAAAACAAACTTTATGAGTCTTATTAATTGGAAATTAGAAAGAATTGAGAATGTTCTTCCAGAAGAATTTTATAAATTAATTGATAAGAATAAAAAACATATCGAGAAAACCTTTCCGGTAACATTATCTCATTGCTTGGATTTAGAAAGCGCACAAAAATTTATAGCCTTTAGTTCTGATAAAGAAAAGAATAAAGAAGGGTATCACTTTTATGCCCGTAATATCGAAACAGGTGATTTAATTGGGTATTTATGCGTGAAAAGCATTGATAATCGTATCTCAAAGTGTGAATTAGGCTATTTTATCGATGAAGATTTTCAGGGAAAAGGAATAATTTCAGGACTTGTTTCACAAACACTAGATTTTTGTTTTAATGAACTCTCGATGAACAAGGTCTTTATTTGTACTTCACAAATTAATTTAGCGAGTCAGCGTATTGCGTTAAAACACAACTTTCAACAAGAAGGAATTCTGCGAGATGAATTTAAAGATGGAGACGGCATATTAGAAAATGTCGTTTATTTTGGCTTACTTAAATTAGATTACAATTCAAATGAAAGAACAATTTTATAAATATATACAAAGCCTTCAGGATACAATCGTTTCAGGATTAGAAGCGGTTGATGGTCAAGCCAAATTCCGTGAAGATATTTGGGAGCGCCCAGAAGGCGGAGGAGGAAGAACACGTGTAATCGAGAACGGAGCAGTTTTTGAAAAAGGCGGCGTTAATATATCGGCAGTTCATGGGAAATTACCAGAAGCCATGCAAAAAATGTTTAATGTAGGTGAAGCTGATTTCTTTGCTTGTGGACTAAGCTTGGTTTTACATCCAAGAAGCCCAATGGTTCCAACAGTTCATGCCAATTGGCGCTATTTTGAAATGTATGATGATGAAGGAAATGTAATTCAGCAATGGTTTGGCGGAGGTCAGGATTTAACGCCTTATTATTTGTTTGAAAAAGATGCTAAGCATTTTCATCAGATTTGTAAAACAGCTTGTGATAAACATAATCCAGAGTTTTATCCAAAATATAAAAAACAATGCGACACTTATTTTTGGAATGCACATCGTAATGAAGCCCGCGGAATAGGAGGATTGTTCTTTGATTATTGCAAAGCGACAGACGAAATGAGCATGCAGGATTGGTACAATTTTGTTACCGAAGTAGGGAATAGTTTCTTAGAAGCCTACGTTCCAATTGTCGAAAGAAGAAAAATTCTGTTATATACAGAGGAACAAAGAACATGGCAAGAAATTCGTCGTGGTCGTTATGTCGAGTTTAACCTAGTTCATGATAAAGGGACTTTATTTGGTTTAAAAACTAATGGCCGAATCGAGAGTATCTTAATGAGTTTGCCACCTCACGTACAATGGGTTTATGATCATCATCCCGAAGTAGGAAGCGATGAAGAAAAATTAATAAATGCGTTAGAAAATCCAGTTAATTGGGTTTAATGGTTCTATCAAGACACTATATTTATAGATTTCGTCGAGTATTATTGGGGTAATATATATTTATCAGGAAATTTAAAATTCGTAAATTAGCTACAAACTTGTAGAGAAATATAAGGAATGAATTTAAAATTGATTTATATAGTGTTTTTGGGAAGCATTTTTGGGTGTTTTGCTCAAAAGGATTCGCTTCAGAATCCTTATTTTAAATCTTATGATGATAAAATAACCACTAGTATTTATTATTTAGATACTTCAAATAGTTTTCAGATTGGTTTTGACTCTGATGGACAAAAGAAATATGTAGATCTTAATCCAAATCGTAAAGAACAATTAGGGTTAGGCTTGAGTTACCAATTTATAGACATAAGCTTAGGTTTCGCACCAAAGTTTTTTAGCGTAAACAAAGACAACTCAGACTCTCAATTATTTAGTCTTAATACCCATTTTTACCATAAAAAATGGATGCAGTCTTTTACTTTTATAAATCAGAAGGGGTTCTATATAAGCGATGACGATGTAAGTGTGTTTTTACCAAAAATGCGCACAACAAAGATTGGCGGATCCACTTCGTATATTTTCAATGATAATTTCTCTTATAAAACATTAGTCAATCAAAACGAATGGCAAATGAAGAGTTCAGGAAGTTTTATCCCAAGTTTTTCATTTTATTATACTAATCTTAATTTAAATAATACTCCAGATTCTTCTAATGCTGATATTTATGTTTTTTCGTTAGCACCCTCTTATTTTTATAACTTTGTGATTAGTGACCGTGTTTTAATTGGAGCCGGAATTGCTTTTGGAACTGGAATAATTGATATTGATGGAGACGTTTCTGCCCTATATCAATTAGATTTTAATTTAAAGTTAGCATATAATAGAGATCGTTTTTTTGCTTTTGCTAGTTTAAATACAATCAGTTTTATGCAGAATGATAAAGCCGAAGCCCGCTTAAACGATAATGTATCAACAATAAAGTTTAGTCTTGGGTATCGATTTAATCCTCCAAAGAAAGTAAAAGAGGTTTATGAAAAAGCAGATCATATAATAGGCTTGTAATATTTAAATTAATCTAAAATCTTCTGTTTACAATCTAAAATAAAATAGTATGGAAAAGAGAAATGTACATATGAATATGGCACAATTAAACCGTATGCATTCTGGAAAAGGATTTATTGCTGCATTAGATCAAAGTGGAGGGAGTACGCCAAAGGCATTAACACAATATGGTGTGCCAGAAAGTAGTTATACAAATGATGAAGAAATGTATAGAATTGTACATGAAATGAGAACTCGTATTATTAAGAGTCCTGCGTTTGATAGTGAGTATATTTTGGGTGCTATTTTGTTTGAAAATACAATGGATCGCAAGATCGAAGGGCAATGGACTGCCGACTATTTATGGGAGAAAAAAAATATAGTTCCTTTTTTAAAAGTCGATAAAGGACTTGCAGATTTTGTAAATGGAGTGCAATTGATGAAGCCTATTTCCAATCTAGATGAATTGTTAACACGAGCTGTAGAGCGAAATGTTTTTGGGACTAAGATGCGTTCCGTTATTAAAGAAGCAAATGTCATAGGAATTCGCGAAGTAGTTGGGCAGCAATTTGCAGTAGGTATGCAAATCGTAGAAAAAGGACTTATCCCTATTATTGAGCCAGAGGTCGATATTTATAGCGCCGATAAAGAAAAGGCGGAAGATATTCTAAAAGAAGAAATTATAAAAGCACTTAGTTTACTAGATAAAGATGTGAAAGTGATGCTAAAACTCTCGATCCCAACGGTGAATAACTTTTATAGTGAGCTAATGTCAGATCCACATATTGTGCGAGTTGTGGCGTTATCCGGCGGATACTCCAGGGAGGAAGCCAATCAGAAACTGTCACAAAACCACGGATTGATTGCAAGTTTTTCACGTGCATTATCTGAGGGACTTACGGCAGGTCAGTCTGATGATGAGTTTAATAGTAAACTAAGTAAGGCAATTGCAGCGATATATGCAGCTTCTATTACATAAGATTGAAAAAATAGGATTATAAAAAAAGAGAGTTTGCATGGTGCGTCTCTCTTTTTGTATAATTTAATCAAAATTCTATTATTTGCGAAGTTCTTCAATAAAATCAAGTGTTTGCAGAATGATGTTTTTATTCGATTTCAATGAATTTAATTTCAATTCGAATGTCAATTTATTATCAATCAGTTTTTTTGAAGATTGAAGTGTAACATCACTAAACTGTGTTGCAAATTGATCGATTTTTTTAATATCAGCAGTTTTTGTTACCGTAGTATGGCTATAAGCATTAGATATTTCAGGAATATTTAGTTTTGCTAAAAAGTAATTTTGCTTTAATTCCTTTTTTACTTCTTTAATAAATGACCCATTGTTAGAGTTAAAGTAATCATGGCTATTTGCTATTACTACAACATCATTATCTTTTATGATAAATAAGTCACCATATTCCCCTTTAGTTCCTGTGATCTCATAATAGTTTCCTTTTTGTACCAACATCTTTTTACGAATTCCTAACTGTATAAGCTTGTCGCCAAATGTTGGATGTGTTGAGGTAAATACCATTGAAAAAAGCGGAATTGATTTCTTTTCTTTTTTCTCAACTTCTATTTGCTCGTAGTTCTCATCATATTCAAATGATTTGGTTGTTATCTCACGTTTGGTAATATTATTTAAGAATAGGCTTAAATCACCATCAAAAAGAGTCGCTGTGGCATCTTCATCAACCAAAGTCGAAATTAAATCGGTAATGATGGTTATGTCGTCTTTTATGAGTGCGCTATTGTTTAAAATCTCTGCGGTTAAAGACGGAATATTTTTTAAGGCTTCTTTGGTATTAAGATGATAAGTCATATAACCTAAAGGTTTCTTATCTGGAAAATAATTAAAAATGTTTTTATTGATTTTGCGGTTGGTTATCTTGCCTATAATATCGGCTATAGGTTTAGAATATTCAATAACTTCTTCAACGCGAGCATTACCATTATCAAAATAAAAATCAAGATTGATGCCCTTTATAAAATTCCCTAAGTTCTTTTGCGTGGGTAAGAATTTATTATAAATAGTAAATTGTGATAGGCTGCTATAAGTGTCATAAAAAGAAGACATTGCAGAATTGTAATTAATCCAAGAAGAAATATCTGCGGCAGTATTTATCTTTTCAGATGAGGGAGCGGTGAATCCTTTTTCAAAAAGAGATTTGATAAACTCATTTCGTTGTATGGTTTGCAAACTGTCAAAAGTTGTTCGTCCATGCTCATATTCAGTATAATAATTATCGGTAGCAATTGTAGTGGTGTCTATGGTTTTCTCTGAACCATAAGGAGTAGTTACATCAACCGGTGTTTCTCCAACAGAGATTTCTTCCTGAGGAGTATATAAATTAGAACTGTATTTTTTGGTAAATCCTACAATTACAAGATAGTTATCATTCCATGCCATAGAACTTCTTTTATCTGCGGCAGTTAATAGGGAATATAAAGGAAAGTTCTCGATTGTAGCTGTTGGAAGAGAATCTGTATCTTTTTTTGCATGCAGTTTTTGCATGAATTGAGTAATGTCATTTCTGTTCTTAACAGGAATTGTAACTTGATAATAGGGGATACTATCGGTGAAATTTCCGTGAACGCTTATTTTTTGGTCTAATTTAAAAAGAGTTGCATATTGATTGATGTTAAAATCTGGCTGATCTTCTTTGTATTTCCTGATTAAAGGATGGTTCAATACATCCATAATGTTTACTTTTTTGGATAGTTGATCACCATTGAATTGAACAATATAATCATATGGCTTTATGTTGGTTTGACCATTGGCCAGTAAGGTTGCTAGAAGAATTAAATAGGTAAAAAACTGTTTCATAGTACTAGGGAATTAATTGGATTGTATTATTCATTAAAGATGATTTTTTAAGTACACTATACATATTTTGTTTTAAAAAAACCGTCTTTTTGTTTTTTGAGATTTTACTATTGGGATTATCTGTTGCGGCAATATCACGGTCAAAAGTGTAAATAGATATAATATTAGCTTGTTCTAAATCCTGCTTTTTCTTTGGATCTTTTATCAGATTTTCAGGAATAGGGTAGGACGCAATCCTTTCGAAAGTCTTATTATTGCTGCTAAAGTGTATTTGATTAGTTTTATTATTTATACTGTTAACAACTTCATTCAATGCATTTAAATTCGCATAATCGAGCTTAATAATGAAAATATAATTTTCAAAATCAGTTTTAGTACTTACGTTCGTAATTCCGTCTATTTTTAAAGCTTTCGCTTTAAAATCAGCTAGTTTCTTAGTGATTTCCTGTTCATTTGGGATTTTTACACCATCGACTTCTTCCAGCCAAATAGCCGATTTAGTTTTGAACCACGATTTCGAAAAATCAACCATAAGTGTGTATTCGCCACTTTGATCGTCATGGTGTTTGATTCGTTCTGTTATCTCAAAACATCCTGTCAAGAGCAAACAGCAGCATAAAGCGAGAATTTTCTTCATTTAGCAAATTTAAATCTAAATATTTGAATAACCATGATATAAGAAGGCTATCAAAAATATTTTAAAGGCATTAAATTTTAGATAATATTAACGCATTCTAAAGGATGCTAAAAGCCTTATTCTGTTGATTTTTCTTTAACTTTGCGACACAATTTTAATTTCAACTTTAAAACGAATGTTAATACTTTTTTTGCATTAGCATACTTCTTAAAAATTTATAAAAAACATTTATGTTCCCACTACAAAGAAACCGCCGTTTAAGAACTAATGAATCTATTCGCTCTTTAGTTCGTGAAACTACACTAAGTCCAAATGATTTTATGCTTCCTATGTTTATTGCCGAAGGAAAAGATGTAAAAGTCGCCATTCCGTCCATGCCGGGAATCTACCGTCATTCATTAGACAATACCATAAAAGAAGTAAAAGAAGCTTGGGCATTAGGGATAAAAGCAGTTAATCTTTATGTAAAAGTGAGCGAAAACCTTAAAGACAACAAAGGGGTAGAAGCTTGGAACAAAGATGGATTAATGCAGCAAGCCATTCGTGCAATAAAAGATGCAGTTCCAGAAATGATTGTAATGCCAGATGTAGCACTAGACCCATTCTCTATTTACGGACATGACGGAATTATAGAAAACGGACAAATTATAAACGATGCAACGGTAGATGCATTAACTCGTATGAGTTTAAGCCATGCCGATGCAGGAGCCGATTTTGTTGCGCCAAGCGATATGATGGACGGACGCGTTCTTGCAATCCGTAAAGCATTAGAAGAAAGCGGACACCACAATGTAGGAATCATGAGTTATAGTGCTAAGTATGCTTCGGCATTCTACGGGCCATTCCGTGATGCATTAGATTCTGCTCCAGTAAATATGCAAGAAGTTCCAAAGGACAAAAAAACATACCAAATGGATTATGCTAACCGTATCGAAGGAATCCGTGAAGCATTACTAGATGTTGAGGAAGGGGCAGATATCGTTATGGTAAAACCAGGAATTGCTTATCTAGATATCGTTCGCGAGATAAAAGATGCCGTTCATGTACCAGTTGCAGTATACCAAGTTTCGGGAGAATACGCTATGGTAAAGGCCGCAGCCGAAAGAGGATGGTTAGATCACGACAAAGTCATGATAGAGCAACTACATTGCATTAAGAGAGCAGGAGCCAGTATTATCACGACTTATTTTGCTAAAGAGGCTTCAGTGATTTTAAATAAGTAAAAGATTGAAATACATAAAGCATGAAAAAAATAATACTTGCATTTGCAATACTTGCGTTCATTTCTTGTAAAAAAGAAGAGAAAACAACAATCGATAATTCCGGAATGCCAAGCGAAGAAACTGCTACTTCAGCAGCTAAAACGCCAGAAGAATTAGGAAAAGCAATTTTTGAGGGACAAGGGAACTGTTTTGCTTGCCATCAGGTAGACCAAAAAGTTATTGGTCCAAGCATTAAAGAAATTGCCAAAATTTACAAAGAGAAAAACGGAGATATCGTTACATTCCTTAAAGGAAAAGGCGAACCAATAGTCGACCCAAGCCAGTTTGAAGTCATGAAAACCAATTTTCCTGTAACACAAGCCATGTCCGACGAAGAACTAAAAGCGCTCGAAGCCTATTTTTATAGCTTTTTAAAGTAGGAGCTAATCCTGCTCCCGAAACTTCGGGACGCTATATCTTATGTTTTTAAGAAAAACATAAAGGATGCCGCTTCTATCGGAGCTAAAAAACTAAAACCATTCGTATTTACGAGTGGTTTTTTTATACCTGCAAGGTTTTTAAAACCACAACTTTGTTTTTCTGAGCGTAGTCGAAGAATCTCCACAATAAAGGAGATCTTTGTCAAAGTTTTGAACTTTGACAAAGGTTGCGTAAAGATTCCGATTGTAAAATCTGCGTGACATTTACCGCAATTTTGTCCTTCTGAGTGGAGTCGAAGAATTTCCACAATAAAGGAGACCTTTTCAAAGTTCAAAACTAAGGGGGCAAGAAAGCAGATTTCATGTGCTAAAAAAACTCTAATTTCTTAAGTTTTATCATATTTTAGACATTGCCCACGGTTTCAACCTTGGGATGCCGATTATAATAATGCATTGCGCACCAACGGTTGAAACCGTTGGCAATGTTTATAGCGTGAAATTCACCGCAAGCTTGTCCTTCTGAGAGAAGTGTAGAAGTATTTATAAGTGGCTAAACAATAGTTGATTGATGTTAATCACCTAAAGTAAGCTTTTGTAGAAATTCAAAACATTGGCAAAGGTTACAATGAAAGCTCGAAAAGAATCGCAAATCTTTACCGTTATTTTTTTTACTTTTATAACATGGAAACAGCATACATTAATTCGCCTTTAGGAATCACCAAAATTGTTGGTGACGAAAACGGAATCTCAGAGATTACTGTTGCTAACGCCGGTGATAATGCGGTTTCGGATATAATTGCAACAGAGTTGCAAGAAGCTGTTTCGCAACTAAAGGATTACTTTTTAGGCAAAAGAACCGATTTCGATTTTAAGCTAAACCCTAAAGGAACAGATTTTCAGCAAAGAGTTTGGAAAGGATTACTTGAGATTCCTTTTGGTAAAACCATGAGTTATTTAGAACTATCAAAAAAACTAGGAGATGTCAAAGCAATTCGTGCCGTAGCATCGGCCAATGGTAAAAATCCACTTTGGATAGTTGTTCCATGCCATCGAGTAATAGGAACCGATGGTTCATTAACAGGATATGCTGGCGGATTATGGCGAAAAAAATGGCTGTTAGATCATGAAAATCCTCTAAAACAACAAAGCCTGTTTTGATTTTCCCAAGATTAATTTCCTTAATTTTGAAAGTGTCAAAATTTAACTACATTTATACAGGTGATGAATTAGCGAGAATTAGTGCAATTCGTGTTTAAAAGTATAATACCTACAAGGTCAGGAAAAAGACCTTGCAGGATAACGATAAGAATTGATGATTCAAGATCTATTTAATAATTCAAACAATCCAATAATCTAAAAAGTCTAAGTAAGTCTAAAAGTCTAAGTTGTCTAAAAAATGATTGAAAAAATAAACCTAAACAACATCCTTTTTCTAGATATAGAAACCGTTGCCGAAACAGCCGATTTCGGAGAACTAGATGATGAGATGAAAGAACTTTGGGAGCACAAAACGCAATACCAGCGTAAAGAAGACTTTACCGCCGAAGAGTTTTATGATCGTGCCGGAATTTGGGCAGAGTTTGGAAAAATCGTTTGTATTTCTGTTGGGTATTTTACCATCAAAGGCGATGTTCGAAATTTTAGAGTAACATCGTTTTTTGGAGATGAGGTAAAAATCCTGAAAGACTTCAATAATCTACTAAACAATCATTACAATAAACCATACCACGTTTTATGCGGACATAATGCAAAGGAATTTGATATTCCGTTTATTGCCAGACGAATGATTATCAATCAAATTGCAATTCCAGACAAGTTGAATTTATTTGGGAAAAAACCTTGGGAAATTCCGCATTTAGATACGTTGGAACTATGGAAATTTGGTGATTATAAGCATTTTACTTCACTAAAATTATTGACTAAAATCTTGGGAGTTCCTTCTCCAAAAGGAGATATTGACGGAAGTCAGGTAGGACATGTTTTTTATGTTGAGAAAGACATCGACCGAATCGTAACCTATTGCGAAAAAGATACGATTGCTGTAGCCCAGATTTTCCTGCGTTTACGACGAGAAGATTTATTGATCGATGATGAAATTATTCATGTTTAGGGTAATTCTATGAAAAACAAAATTTTGTTTTACTGTCTTTTTTTAATTGGATTTATTTCGTTTTTTTTACCATTTAGAAGAGATATGATTATTGGTTGTGGAATTGGAGTCAGTCAAATAGACTACATATATAACAGTTTGTTTGAAATCTACATCGAAAACTTAAATCTTGACAAATTTGATTTTTTACATGTTCTTGATATAATCTTACAATCCTTAGAGTTGTCAGTTTGTTTTTTATCAGTGTTTTTGTACATGTTTAGGCAGAATGTAATTCTTATTGTTTTAAACTTATTTTCTGTACTCTTTCTTATTTCATTGGCGTTTGCAAACACATTTCAAGATTTTGGAATTGGTTACTATATTTTAATTATTCAGCAACTTGTTCTCTTGGTTTTAATTTTTAGATTAAAATCTAACAATCGTCAAAAGCGTAATTAATTTCTTTAAACTTAATTTTTTAGAATGATACATCAGGAAATTTCACATCATCGGTTAGTTTCTCAAAAACTGTACAAAAAAACACCAAGTTCTCCGCAAGATGTTGTACATCATTTAGGTGCGATGCAAGCTCAGGATTATGCAATGGCAAAGTGGGCGATTGGTTCCCGTTGCGATGCTACCGAAAAAGCAATAGAAGAAGCTATAAATTCTGCAGAAATTATCCGAACACATATATTACGCCCAACCTGGCATTTTGTTGCTGCCGAAGATATTCATTGGATGTTAGATGTTTCAGGACCTCAAGTTAAACGTATTGTAGCTTCTTATGTGAAAAAATATGGATATGATACTAAGAAACTTGACCAGATTAATACCTCTATCGAAAAGATATTAGCTGGTAATAATCATCTAACTCGGGATGAAATTATGCAGGAACTTAATATCAATAAGGTTTCTAGCGATGATTTTTTGAGCGGTCCAATCATGATGTACGCAGAATCTGTTGGTTTAGTCTGTAATGGAAAAATGAAAGGCAAGCAAATAACGTATGCCTTGCTGGATGAAAGAGTTGCAAAGCCAAAAACGAAATTATCTAAAGACGAGGCTTTGGCTAAACTAGCCAAGCGTTATTTTGAAAGTCATGGTCCGGCAACCTTATTAGACTTTTCGTGGTGGTCAGGTTTTTCGCCTACAGCTTGTAAACAGGTTATTAGTTTGATTGAATCAGAATTGAACTCGGTTGAAATTGACAATCAAAAATATTGGTTTGGAACAAATTTTACCGTTGAGGATAACTTTCGCGAAAGCGTACATTTTCTTCCCGCGTTCGATGAGATTTTAATTTCGTATAAAACGCGTGAAGCGTCTATTTTGCAAGAACATCAATCAAAGGCATTTACCAATAACGGTATTTTTAGACCGATTATTTTAGAAAACGGTAAAGTCATCGGAACTTGGAAAAGAACCATCAAAAAAGATCATGCGAAAATAGAAACACAATTTTTTCATGAAACTGAAGATGCTAAAAAGACAGTTTTGTTTGATGGTATTAAGTCTTTTGAAAATTATCTTGAAACCAAAATTGTTATTGAGTAAATAGTAACGGTGGTTTTATATACCGTTATTACAAAATGATTAACGCAACATTATTGCTTTTTATTCAAGCGTAGTGTTTTCAAGGTTTTAGGATGAATATTTAATGATTTCTATAGATACAATGCTTCACGAAACATATAAAAACTTCATCAGGAGTGTATGATTTATGACGATAATTAGAGCTCATTGCTTTAATACTATCGAAGGTGAGATGTTAAAATTGAATAATATTTTTTCGATCTATAACAAATACTTCGAGTTTCATCAGTAAAATGGTTGTGCATTTTATTGCTAAATAATTACATTTACAAAAAATATATAATTATGGTGTTAAGTAGATTTTGGCTAGCGATATTTATTTCGTCAATTGCTTTTATTGTAATCAGTTTGTTTACTGGTAATACATATACTATTGATTATGTATTGAATGGCAAGAAAGACGAGCCTGTTTTAATCTCTGAAAAGTATATTGAGCAAGTTCCTGCTTTTATCAGAGATAGTATTAAAAAAGCGCCAGACAACACTATTATCATTAATCGTGATGAGGCTAATGCTGACACGACCTATGTTTATAAAAATAAAACTGTAAAGATTTTTAGCGGAGTTCAAAAATCAGACGGTTTATTACCTACTTGTAAGAGTACTTTGGTCGATTTAATTCTTCCACTTATTGCTTATTTGGCGTTTTTCTGCGGATTAATGGAGCTTTTAATCATTTCTGGAGCTTCAGGAAAATTAGCTAAAGGCTTGAGTCCAGTGTTTGTAAAAGTGTTCCCTAGTATCCCGAAAAATCACCCATCGATTTCGTATATGACCTTGAATTTTGCGGCAAACTTTTTAGGATTAGATTCTGCGGCCACTCCGTTTGGTCTTAAAGCCATGGAGAGTTTACAAGAAATAAACCCTGATAAGGATAAAGCCAGTGATGCACAAATTATGTTTATGTGTTTGCATGCATCGGGTCTTACATTAATTGCAACTTCTATCATTGGGTATCGTGCTGCCGCTGGTGCTACAAACCCAGCCGATGTAATGTTGCCTTGTATTATTACCTCTTTTATCGGAACAATTGCTGCTTTTTTAATTGTTGGAATCAAACAAAAAATCAATTTCAAAAGTGCTTCTTTGGTTGTAGGCTTGATGGTTATGATTGCTGCCATTGTTGGACTTTTATTCTATGTAAATAGTTTAGATTTAATTGGTAAAAATTTCTTTACATCAAATCTTTCAGGATTAATATTGTTTGCAATCATTGGGTTTACGTTGGTTTTCTCCCTTAGGCATGAGAAAAAATTTATTGATGCCGATACTACCGTTTTTGATGCATTTGTAGTAGGAGCAAATAATGGAGTTAAAACAGGAGTTACAATTTTTCCTTATGTTTTAGGGATGTTGGTGGCTATTTCATTGTTTAGAAACAGTGGTTTATTTGAAATTATCAGCCATTGGATCGCCTTTATTTTCTCGAATATGGGAGTGAGCAAAGAAATTACCGATGCGTTGCCAGTTGCAATGCTTCGTCCTTTTAGTTCTGCAGGTTCACGTGGATTCCTAATTGACTCGATGAATACTTTTGGAGCAGATTCTATGACTGGAAGATTGAGTAGTATTTTTCAATGTAGTGCCGAAAGTACTTTTTACGTAATTGCAGTTTACTTTGGGTCTGTAAACATAAAAAATACCCGTTACGCTTTAGGAACTATGCTTTTGGTTGATGTAATTTGTGTGATTACAGCTATATTTGTGGCGAGTTGGTTTTTTTAGTAAACGGCATTTAAATTAATAATTATATAAAAATTGAATAGTATGAGATCTAGTAAATACACAAAATACATTGCAATTGCACTATTGTTGCTTTTTTTAATCACGAGTCTATTAGCTTAAAAGTTAGTTGATTAATATGAATAGAGTTTGTATTACCTTGTTATTGTTGGCTTTGATAAGTTGTAAAAAAGAATCAGCAACCGTAGGTCCAAAATGGACTGAAGCTGATAAAAAGCAAATGTCTGCAAAGCCAGCATTTAATAATGTTACCCCAAAAATAGATACGATTCATATTTCTGGAAACGGAGAAATTGGTGAGAGTAACTATATTTTAGCTTCTTTTTTAGATAAGAAAATAGATAAAGATAGCCTCATAACTGTTCAATACAAACTTGATTTTTTTACTAACAAAACAAAAATAGGCTCGGAGAAAGTTACCATTGTCCCATTTACCGAAGGTTCGGCTTGGGGAGCTTCATATGGTTTATCGAAAGAGGACAATGCTTCGGTGTCGCCTTTTATCCAGATTAGTTTTGGATATGAAGCTTGTGGATATAATCAGCAATACTTTTTGTTTTATCTAAAAAATAATAAGGTGCAGCTTGTACACGACTGGGACTCTATGAGTGATGGTGGTTGGGGAAGTTGGTTAGAATTTGGAGGAATAAATCTTAAAAATGAATCAGTTTCTTTTTATAGTAAAAGAGTTTCTTACGGTGGTAAAGAAGGTGTTGATGATGAAGAAATGGGAACCGTTGAACATTCGGATTCTACCTTGTTTCATTTGAAAAACAATAAATGGGAAAAACGATTGTTAACCCCGAAGGGGAAGGTATATTGGAAAAAGGATATTTCTTTTAATGAATTTTATCCTCAAACTGCAACAGAATAAAAAAAGCCTCGCAATCTGCGAGGCTTTTCATTTATACTAACATAGAGGTTTTATTTCTTAGCAAATTTCTTAACGATTCTTTTTCCATCGCTATTTAATTCGATAATATAAATACCTGTATTTAGGTTGCTTACATCAATTGGGTTTCCAGATAACTGACCAGAACCAACTTGTTGTCCTAAATTATTTGTGATTCTGAAAGTCGATCCATTGCTTTTTGCAAATGAGATATTCAATTCATTATCTACTGGATTTGGATATAGAGCAAAACTAGATGTTTCGGTAGTTTCTATAAATCCGGCAGCAATTTCTGGAGTAACTATTGGTCCAGCAGCAGTAATGTTTATTGAATAATCCTCTACTTGTCCATAAGAGAAAGCTTCACAAGAAGTAGGGATTCCGTTGTATTTCATAGAAACTCTCATTCTTGTTGTTCCAAGGGTTGCCGTAGCTGGGATTGTTATTGTTCCAGTTACTGGAGTCGTAGTAGATGTTGCTTTTGTCCATACTGTTTCTCCTGCATCTGCAAAATCACCATCTTGGTTGTAATCTATGAAAACAGCATAACCTTCGCTATAGACTGTTGATGTCCATGATGGAGTTATTGTAATTGTATATGCTGTTCCTGCAGTTGCATTTGTAGAGATAGATGTGAAGTTTTCATACCCAGCTGTTCCTGTAGATGTATTGCTGATTGTTCCAAAAACTACCTTTCCAATTTTTTCATCGGCAGTGCTATTTCCTTGAGAAGTACAATAACTTATTGTGTTTGCAAGTGTTGTTACACTTACAGTATTACTAGCTGTTGATACATTACCTGCTGCATCTTTGGCTTTTACGCTAAAATTATAAGTTGTTAAAGCAGTTAATCCTGTTACAGTATAGCTTGTAGTTGCAGATGAACCTTTAAGAGTTGTTCCTTCGTAAATGTCATATCCTGTAACAGCTACATTATCTGTAGAAGCTGTCCATGATAAATTTGTTGTTGTACCTGTTGTTCCTGATGCAGCTAGTGCTGTTGGCGCTGTTGGTGCAACAGTATCAGTAGAAGCTACATAGGCTGCTCCAACTCCAACTGCATAAAATGAATTTGTTGTTGCAATAACCTCAGGAGAACCTGCACCATATAAATCTATTGCCGATTGTATTCCAGATGTTCTGGCATTGGCAAAAGTTGAGTTTGCTGTTAAATATACACTCTCTAAACGGAAAGCAATTTTTGCTGCTTTATCAATTGTGATTCCAGTAACGCTATATGAACTTCCTATGTCGTTTGTTCCTGTCTTACCTACAGACAGAATATAAAACCAGTGATTTAATACACCAGAATTTGTATGAACTCCACAATAATCATTGCTACTTGTTGGTGTACAATTTACGTTTACCCAATTTGTTCCTCCATAAGTATCTGGTTGTCCTTCAGATTTTGGGTTATTCATAGAACGTAAAGCAAGATGTCCTGCTCTTCTTTCGATATCTTCACCAACCAACCAAGTTGATTTTGTAGGTGCAGCACGGTATTCGATACAAGCGCCCCAGATATCCGAGAAACCTTCATTCATTGCTCCGGATTCTTTTTGGTAAGCCAAATTTGCGGTGTATGTACAAACTGCATGACCTATTTCATGTCCAGCAACGTCAAGAGCTGTTAAGATGTCAAAATAAGTTCCGCTTCCGTCTCCATAAGTCATTACACTACCATCCCAGTAGGCATTATCGTATGCATTACTGTAATGTACATAACTTTTTATGACTGCTCCTGCATTATTAAAACTATTTCTGCCATGAACTGCCGACCAGTAATCGTATGTCATTTCTGCTCCCCAATGAGCATCCAATGCCCCATTGTCTTTATTGGCGTTGTTATACTCAGCAGCAGTCCAGTTATTATCAGCATCTGTAAAATTTACTGCAGCTGTATAACTGGTTCCTTTTTTCATATTAAATGTGTTTACACCTGAACCTCTTGTTGCATCTGCTAGTATATAATTGGATCCACTTAAAGTAGTTTGGATTACTTGTGTTCCACTGTAACGTGTGGCAGCGTTTCCTGCAACAATAGCCATTTTGGAATTTGAAGCTTCCTTTTGAGTAGTTGTATTTGCACTAGCCAATTTTGATTTGCGACCATGACTATACTCTCCAAGATGTTTTATAGTTGCATTATAGAACAATACCTGTCCGTTTTCGGCATCTATGTATAAATCGCCTCTACTTACCGGATTTGTTGCGTAAATGTCAAATTTATAGGCTAAACGAACCTTGTCGCTTTTTCTGTTTAAACCTTGATCTTCCATTGCTGGTAAAAATACCAGTTCGCCTTTTGGTTTTTCATAACCAATCTCTTTGGCGTCCTGAGGACTCTCCCACAAGTACTTCTTAGCACCAGTGTAGCTAATTGCTCTATTAAAAGCGTCTTGAGCCGAAAGTTTTGGTTTTGTATTTACTTTGTCGATGTTGTAATATTCACCATTCATCGATACTAATTTTCCATCTTTTGAGTGCAAGGAGTAGTTTGCAAATTCTACTTTAATACCTTGTTCGTATAATTGGAATTTTTCATGCGTGTAGCCTTGTGGGTCAGATTCAGTTTTGACTCTTGCAAAAGACTGATTTTCCTTTAAACCTAATTGGTCTTGGAAGACTTTTTGTGAATCGGAACCTTTATAGGTCGATTTCTCACTAAAAGTAATTAAGCTTGGTTGTCCGTTTTCGGATAAATTTTTCTCACTTACGCGTTTGTCTGTTACTTGCGCAAATGCAGATAAAGAAAATGTAAGCACAACGGCGGTTGTTGTGACAATTTTGGGTAAAGTACTTTTCATAATCGATTTGGGTTTAATGTTAATTTAATTATTCCATAATAGCAATTAAAGTATGTAGGTAAATACCTTAATTAATTATAAAAGTATAAACATTTTGTTAAATAAACGTTTTAAAACACCATTAATCGATGAAAAACAACATTTGTTATTAAAAATCCATTAATTATTAACAAAAAAATAATATTTATCAGAAATAACCTGTTTTTATTGCTATATTGTTGATTTGTAGTTGTTTGGAATTGTGAGTGCCTACCATTGTTGAATTTTTTTTAAAAGATGTATGTAATTTATGTTAAGAAATTATGAATAAAAAAGGCTAACATTTCTTACGTGTTAGCCTTTTTATATATGTTTTTAAGATGAATTATTAGTCTATAGTCATCTCTGGAATATCACCTTCTATTATTAAATCGGCTTCGGTAGAAGCTATAATATGTTCTACGGAAATACCTGGGGCACGTTCCAAAAGTTTAAAACCTTTTGGTGTTATTTCTAAAACGGCTAATTCGGTAACGACTTTCTTTACACAGCCAACTCCAGTTAAGGGTAAGGTGCATTTTTTTAATATCTTAGATTCGCCTGCTTTGTTTACATGCATCATGGCAACAATAATATTTTCGGCAGAAGCTACCAGATCCATCGCTCCCCCCATTCCTTTTACCATTTTCCCCGGGATCTTCCAGTTAGCAATGTCACCGTTTTCGGAAACTTCCATAGCACCAAGGATGGTTAGATCCACTTTTTGACTACGAATCATTCCGAAGCTAAGTGCAGAATCAAAAAAACTAGCACCAGGAAGTGTCGTAATAGTTTGTTTTCCTGCATTAATAATATCAGCATCTTCTTCTCCTTTAAAAGGAAAAGGCCCCATTCCTAGAACGCCGTTTTCGCTTTGAAATTCAACGTCGATTCCCTTCGGAATGTAGTTTGCTACCAATGTTGGTATTCCGATGCCTAAATTCACGAAATAACGGTCTTTAAGCTCCTGTGCAATTCGTTTTGCAATATCTTCTTTTGTTAACATATCTTTTTTAATGTGTTAATTAGAAAATTTGATAATTAGATAGTGTTAGAATAATTACCTAATTGACAAATTTTCTCATTATCTAATTTCTCTGTCTCACCGTACGTTGCTCAATTCTTTTTTCAAATTTTTCTCCTTGAAAGATACGTTGTACCATTATCCCGGGAATATGAATTTGATTTGGATCAAGTGTACCAACTGGAACTAGTTCTTCTACTTCGGCAATTGTGATTTTTGCAGCGCCTGCCATGCAAGAATTGAAGTTTCTGGCCGTTCCTTTAAAAACTAGATTACCGGCTTCGTCACCTTTCCATGCTTTAACAATAGCAAAGTCAGCTTTGAAAGCGTGCTCCATGATATGCATTTTTCCGTTGAATTCACGAACTTCTTTTCCTTCGGCAACTTCGGTTCCATAACCTGCGGGTGTGAAAAAAGCGGGGATTCCGGCTTGTGCTGATCGACAACGTTCGGCTAGTGTTCCTTGCGGAATAAGTTCTACATCTAATTCTCCTGAAAGCATCTGACGTTCGAATTCGGCATTTTCACCTACATAAGAAGAAATCATTTTCTTGATTTGCTTTTTTTGCAATAATAATCCCAAACCAAAATCATCGACACCTGCATTGTTAGAGATGCAAGTAAGATTTGAGGTTTCTGTTTTTACCAATTCGGCAATAGTGTTTTCCGGAATACCACATAAACCAAATCCGCCAAACATAATTGTCATGTCGTTTTTGATTCCCTGAATTGCTTCCTGAACTGTGTTGACTTTTTTACTAATCATATTATTTGTCTTGTATTGACGTATATTTTTGATAAAAATACCAATTTTAGATTAAATTATAACGATTTCGTAAAAAATAAATCTACAAGGTAATTTGCCGGATATAATTTAACAACGATTGTGATTAACCGCAGAGGACGCTAAGGTTTACGCAAAGTTCGCAAAGCTTAATTTATTAAATAACTTTGCGAACTTTGTGCTTTTATCTTTGTGAACTTTGCGGTTAATTTTTAAGCCACAGATTACCCTGATTAAAAGGATTTAAAAACTTTGTACCCTTTGCGTAAATCTTTTCTTCAAGTTTCTGTTTTTGGATTAATTTGTTCTAAAAAAATATCCTTTTATTTCTTCCGAAAAATCAGAAGAAACAAAAGGATATAATATTATTTTAAAGCTAAACTACAGTTCGAATTCGTCTGTATTTTGTTCTGTATTGGTTGTGTCTTTTACTTTTGGAGCCGAGTAACAATCTACTTTTATGGATAGATTTGCAGGTCTTTCAAATTCAGACTTAGAAACTTGTAAAGTAGGATCGGCGTAACAAAGTTTCATAAAGTAACCCCAAACTGGTAATGCAGCAGTTGCTCCCTGACCGTAAGTGATAGTTTTAAAACGTGCCGAACGGTCTTCACAACCTACCCAAACACCAGTAACTAAGTTTGGAACCATACCCATAAACCAACCATCAGATTGATTTTGTGTCGTTCCTGTTTTACCTGCAATTGGATTCTTGAACAAGTATGGATATCCAGTCCAGCGTTTGTCGCCGCTACCGCCACCTTGAGTGCGTAAACGTGCTCCTGAACCACTTTCGGTAACACCTTCAAGAAGTTTTATTACTGCAAAAGCGATATCTTTATTTAATACATCATGAGATTCTGGGATCGGTTCATAAATTACTTCACCGCTTTTGTTCTCGATTCGGTTTAAGAATTGAGGTTTTACATATACACCTTGATTTGCAAATGTGCTGTATGCTGCAACCATATCTTCAACAGTGATTTCTACTGCTCCCAATGCAATTGAAGGTTGTACCGGAATTTGAGATTTTACACCTAATTTATGTGTTAACTCAACTACTGCTTCCGGACCAACGCGGTCTATTAATTTTGCCGAAACAGTATTGATAGAGTTTGCCAAACCTTGTTTTAAGGTTACCATTCCGCGGTATCTGTTATCTGAGTTTCTTGGTTCCCAGTCGGCCGTAACGTGATGACGTCCTTTGTGTATCATAAATGGACCATCAAGAATTGAGTCACAAGGAGACATGTTTAATTGTTCAATGGCTGCTGCATAAACAAACGGCTTGAATGTAGAACCTACTTGTCTTGCTCCTTGTCCAACGTGGTCGTATTGGAAATATTTGTAATTGATTCCTCCAACCCAAGCTTTTATATTACCGGTTTGTGGCTCCATTGCCATTAAACCAGATTGTAAAAAGTGTTTGTAGTAACGGATAGAATCCATTGGAGTCATGATAGTATCTCTTTCACCTTTCCAGGTAAAGACAGTCATTTTTGCTTTTTCACTAAATGATTTTATGATTTCGTCATCACTTTTGTCAGCAGATTTCATCACTGCCCAGCGATTTGAAGATTTCATAGCCTGCATTAAAATTCGTTGTGTTTCAGCTTCAGAAATATTAACAAACGGTGCGTTTTTGTTTGTTTTGGATTGCTGAAAGAATTCTTCTTGTAGATTTTTCATGTGTGCCGAAACAGCTTCTTCAGCATATGATTGCATTCTGGAATCGATAGTTGTGTATATTTTCAATCCATCTTTGTAAATGTTGTAGTCTGAACCATCTGGTTTTTTATTTTCGGCTACCCATTTTTTCATGTAATCACGCAAATATTCTCTAAAATAGGTTGCAGTTCCTTCTCGGTGGCTTTCTAGTTTGAATTTTAAAGAGATAGGTAACGCTTGTAGTTTGTTCTTTTGATCGTTAGTAATCATGCCCGCTTTTTCCATTTGCGAAAGCACAACATTACGGCGATTTTTAACTCCTTGTGGGTTTCTTACCGGATTGTATAAACCTGAGTTTTTGAACATCCCAACTAACATAGCCGATTCATCCATGGTTAGATCTTTCGGTTCTTTGGAGAAATAGGTTTGTGCTGCAGAACTTACTCCAACAGAATAATTTCCAAAATCATATACGTTGCAGTACATTGCAATGATTTCATTTTTAGTATATTGTCTTTCAAGACGAATAGCGATAATCCATTCTTTTACTTTTTGTACAATTCTAAAAGGTAAAAACTTAGATCCTTCACCATGAAATAATTGTTTTGCTAATTGTTGTGTAAGCGTACTTGCTCCTCCGCTGGTTCCTAAACTTGCAACGGCCCTTAATGTTCCTCGTCCATCAATACCTGAGTGGTCGTAAAAACGTTCATCCTCAGTAGCCACAAGTGCTTCGACCAAACTTTTTGGAAGGTCGGAATATTTTAATTGAGATCTATTTGTTTGGAAGTATTTACCGATTACCACTCCATCTGACGAAATGATTTCGGTAGCCAAATTAGAATCTGGATTTTCTAAGTCTTCAAATGAAGGCATAGAACCAAAAATTCCCCATGAAGCAAATAAGAAAAAGGTAATAACACCTAATAAACCGTAGCCAAAAATTTTCCAAAAGGTCTTTTTGTAATAATTGATGTCTTTCTCAGTTTTTGTTGGATTGTTTTTTTTAGCAGCCATATAAATCTATTCTAATCTTTTTTTTCAATTCTAAAACCTACATCTGTAATTCCGTCAAGTTGTTGTACACCAGGAACTTTTCCTGATTCTCTAACCGCTTGTTTAATATGAACTTTATACTTTCCTTTAAATTTTACATTTTCTTTATAAAATAATTTACTTTCTTTTATATCTGTAAAACCATTACCCATTAAAGTACCGTCTGGATTTGCCATTTGGTATTCAAGAGTATCTACTTTTGTAAATCCGCTTTGGGTCTCAATAGCAACAATCAAAAATATATTATTAAAAGGATAGTTGTTGTTATCTCTCAGATTCACAAATAAATTGTATCGTTTTGTTGAGTCTAATTCAGGTAAATTGAAGGTAACGATGCTGTCCTTGTGCCATGCAGATCCTACCGATTTATACTCATCAAATACTCTTTTTTTATCGCATGAAAAAAGAAGTATAGCCACCAAAAGTAGAATCCCGCTATTTTTTATTCTCATTTTTTGTAATAATTATTGGTTTTCTAGGTTCTGCAGGTTTTTTATCATTTGCAGCGTTATTATTGGGCTTATTGTTATTTCCAGATGGTTTATTGCCTTTTGGAGCCTGATTCTTTGGAGTTTGAATGTTTGGAGTAGTTGCTGCAGCAACATTCTCACCAACAGTTTTGCGTTTTTTAGCTGGTTTTTTCTTTCTTTTAGGTTGATCAAAACGAGTTAAACTTTCTTGACCCATTGCATTATTGAAGTCTTTCTCTGGTTCTTGAGTGATTTCTATTGCGAAATCTTCAAGTGAAGAAACTCTATTTTTGAGTTTGTTTTCGGCAATGATTTCCTTTACCTGATCAATTTTTAAAACATGCCAATTTGCAAAGTTATTCGTGTAAGCAAACCACATTAAACCTTTAAAAATATCTTGTTTTTGGCAAATAGCATCGCCTTTTTCGGTAACTAGTTTAGTGTCGTAATCCGGGAAATCTTTAAGAGCATCCATATAAGTGTCAAGCTCGTAGTTTAAGCAGCACTTAAGTTTTCCGCATTGTCCAGCTAGTTTTTGTGGGTTTAAAGACAGTTGTTGATAACGTGCCGCAGAGGTGTTTACACTTCTAAAGTCGGTTAACCATGTTGAACAACACAATTCTCTTCCGCAAGAACCAATTCCTCCTAAACGTGCAGCTTCCTGGCGGAAACCAACTTGTTTCATTTCGACTCTTGTACTGAATTCTTTAGCAAAATCTTTAATTAAAAGTCTAAAATCGACCCTGTCATTTGCAGTATAATAAAAAGTTGCTTTTGAACCATCTCCTTGAAATTCGATATCAGAAATCTTCATTTCGAGTTTTTGTGCTATCGCCAATTCGCGCGCACGAACTTTCATCGGCTCTTCTTTTTCGCGTGCTGCCGACCAAATGTCGATATCTTTTTGAGAGGCTTTGCGGTAAATTTTTGGAACTTCATTACTAGTAGGATTAACTCCTTTTTTCTTCATTTGAATTTTTACCAATTCGCCTGTAAGGGTTACAATTCCTATATCGTGTCCGGGAGATGCTACAGTTGCAACGATGTCTCCAATACTTAAAGTTAATTTATCTGAGTTTCTAAAAAATTCTTTTCTACCGTTCTTAAAACGTACTTCAACACAATCAAAAGGAGCTTCTCCGTTGGGCAAACTCATATTCGAAAGCCAGTCAAAAACTGTTAATTTATTGCAGCTATCGGTGCCGCAAGTCCCATTATTTTTACAACCCTTTGGTGCGCCACCATCAGAAGTTGAACAACTTGTACATGCCATAATTTTATATGTAGTGTCGCAATTAATGCAACTTAAGTTCTTAAAAAGATTAATGTGTAAAGATAGTATTTTTTTTAGTTCGCATTTTAAGGATTATTCCTAAGGTTTGTTAAATAGGTAAACGGTTCATTTTTAAGTCAAAACACTTTTTCAACAGTTGTTATTATTGGCTTATTCTATTACATTATTGTCTTTTACCATCAACGAGCTTTCTTTAAAAAGAGGAATTTTGCAGCGTAAAAAAATCCAAAAATATTACTTACTCTATAAAAATGCAAATTAAGTAAAAATGGATTGTTATCTAATTGTATGGCTTTTGAAAAGGTAAGAGTCATTTGCTTCTAAATTACTTTTCTATGCAAAATTTTACTTATAAGAAATTTCTTTTTCTTTATTCTTTCATTCTTTTATTCTTTGTTACTTTTCAAATCAGGGCTCAATTTCCTTTTTCTGAAAGTTTTACAAATAGTACTGCTCCTAATATACAATTTGGCGGATCACCTCCTGCTCTTCTTACTGGAGGTGCCGGATTAAAAAATGGGTATCAGGATTCTGAAGGGAATGGTTTTTTAAGATTAACAAATAACGGAATACAACAACGAGGAATGGTATGGTCTGATTTGTATGCCTTTCCTTCTGCATACGGAATGACTATTTCTTTTGAATATTATAGCCATACAGGAAACGGATCTAATGGCGCCGATGGTATTTGCTTTGTATTATTTGATGCAGCAGTACCTTTGGTTACTTCGGGAGCTTATGGGGGTTCATTAGGTTATGCTCAACAGAATGGATTAAACGGTTTTTCGGGAGGATATCTAGGCATAGGGATTGATGAATATGGTAATTTTGCTGCTAATAGTGAAGGAAAAAGTGGAGGTACGGCACAAGTTACCTCTAATAGCATTGTATTACGGGGTAAGGGATCAGGAACTACTGACTATCCTTATCTAACGAGTACACAAACCACAGCTTCGCCATATTTATTTAGCGTGCCAGGAAAAGATAGAACAGCAACAGACAATTCTAAAGCTGGTTTTAGAAAAATAGAAATTGTACTAAAACCTAGAGCAGCAGGTGGTTTTTTTATTGATGTTTATTTAGAACATGGCAATACTAAATCCTTATTGATAAACAATTATGAGTACATAACTGAAGCTCCTCCAATGGTAAAATTTGCTATTTCATCCTCAACTGGTGGAGATAACAATTTCCATGAAATACGAAATTTAAATCTTTCTGTAGATCAGCCTACACTTTTTGTGCCGAAAGCGAAGTCAAATGCTATCTCTGGATGTGCTGGCTTACCAGCTACAACTTCTACAGATATAAACACTAATAATGACGGAACTGTCAATGTAATGGCAGCTATAAATAGAGAATCAATAGACTTAGATCAAGATATACCGGGTATTCAATCATCCAAAACTGTTGCAGGAAAAGGAACATTTACTTACGATTATATTACAGGGAAAGTAACATTTACTCCTTTAAATAATTCTGTAGAAGGGCCATTAACAATAAATTATACTTTTAATGATACTTATGGTAAAACATCTAATGTTTCTGCCATAACTTATAACTCTGTAGTAAATAGACCTCCTGATGTTTTGGAAAGTAAAATAATCTGTTCTGGAGATATCTATACTTGGCCTGTAAACGGACAGTCTTATTCTATTTCAGGAACTTATACCAAAATAAATGATGGCTGCACAGCGAATCAAGTATTAGAATTGACTGCTACACCAAGGGCAACAGATGTTATTACAAATGGAGTTACTGTATGTAAAGGTGATACAGGATCATTAAGTATAGCCACAAACAACAGGCCGTCAATATCTTTTGATGACACTTGGTATCCACTTACTGATCCTAAAACATTTATGCCGAGTCGTAGAAGTGACAACATTCCTAAATGTATATTTTATGATACTAAAGGGGCAAGTTATCGTACAATTACTTTTTCAGTAAATGTTACGGGTACGTATACCTTAAAAATGACTGGTTTAAATACAGATTATAGGGCGGGATATATATATAAAGGGAATTACATTTTAGGGACTTGTCCTGAGGATGGAACATGGATAACAGGAGATGATGATTATGGAGTAATGGGTGCTAAAATTCCAACTTTAACAGCGCATCTAGAAATAGGGACTCTTTATACGCTGGTTTCTCTTGTTAATGCATATGAATCGCAAGATCCCTTAGATTACACCTGGACATTAACACCGCCAGATGGTGGAGGCTTTTTTTTAAATCCTATTAATGCATGGTATACTGCGGCGACTGGTGGAGCCCCAATTGGTTGGGGAACTACATTTAATCCAGTAGGGGTGCCAGGTTCAAATTTGCCAAATACAAGTACAGCTGGTAGCACTACGTATTATGTAGGAGATATAACAGAATGCACTGTGAGGGTTCCTGTTATTTTTAAAATTAAAGAAGATGCAACCGTTGGGGCTTCTTCATCTACACCAGTAGTTTGTATTAATGAAATTTTACCATCGATTACTCATATAACATTAGGAATTACTGGTATTGATTCATCAATCAACTTGCCAGCAGGGGTTACATCAAGTTTCTCAAATAATACTATTACAATTAATGGTACACCAACAGTAACAGGTATTTTTAATTACAATATTAACTTAATAAAAGACGATAATTATTGTGGTACTGATACAGCAACCGGAACTATTACTATTAATGATAAACCAACAGCGGTAACAACAACAGAGAATATCTGCTTTGGAGATTCCTTTGTTTGGGATGTAGACGGACAAACTTACATTGCTTCGGGAACTTACACCAAAAACAATAATGGATGTACAGCCGATCAGGTATTGGAATTAATTGTTGGTGCAAAACCCACGACCGTAACAACAACAGAGAATATCTGCTTTGGAGATTCCTTTGTTTGGGATGTAGACGGACAAACTTACATTGCTTCGGGAACTTACACCAAAAACA
>NZ_JAOZEW010000033.1 GCF_025847235.1 Flavobacterium shii | reverse complement strand
CGGATAATTAATTTTTATCGCAAACAGAAGGATCAAGGATCAAGACGGATCAAGACATAAATCTGTGGAGTAGCAAAATTCATTTTATCGCTAACAGAGTCTTTGCGAATCATGCCATAAATCTGGATCATGCCATAAATCTGGGATCAAGACATAAATCGGTGCAATCCCAAAACTTGTGGGATGATAAATTTAAGCATAAATATTAGTTAGCCTAAAAGGAAAAAATCTATATTTCTGCTCTCTTGGAGAATAGAATCATATGTTATTCGGTTTTATTTTATGCTTTAAAGTTAAGTTTCTGTTCTTAACTAGAATTTAATATTAGTTTATGTGTCTTATTTTTAGGTAGTTAATTTATATGTAGCTTTTTTTAAGTTATTTAGTAAGTTAACAGTCTGACTTTTTAATTTCCAATTTATACTTTTTAATCTAACAGATGCGACAGAACTTTATGTTGCATATGTAATGAAAAACAAGTAAAAACACCTATTTATTTATCAGAATTAAACTTTATTATTGTACAGCAAAATTTTAAAAAAAGGTAAAGCATTAAAATATATAATTTTAAATCAGTAAATAAATCTGGAATGTTTTTAAATGTAAATTTTTATAGCTGTTAGTAATTGAAAAATAAGCTTTTGGTAAAATTCATGCTTTCTTTTTATTTATTAAATGTTTGAAAATTATAAAAATGAATTAAAAAACTTGATTCATTCACCTATTAATCAAAAAGACAATAGCATAAGTTTATTTAAAAAAAATACCATATGGAAACAAAAAAACTTTTTACACTTTCGAATGATGTAACAAAAGAGAATATCGAAGAAGTAATGCAACAAGTAATTACATTAGAACTTGCTACTATTCCTACGTATTTATCTACCTATTATTCGATAAATAGAGCACAAGATCAAGACAAATTATACGCTAAAATTCATACTCAACTTTCACAATTTAGCGAGCTTACTAAGGCTGAAATTGATGAATTAGCGCAAGAATTGAAACTAGATGTATTGGTTTATTCAAATAAATCAGCAGCTTTAATTATGAGTGTGGTTATCGAAGAAATGCTACATTTAGCACTTGCGTGTAATGTGAAACAGGCAGTTTGTCCAGCCCCACCGGATCTCATGGGGATTGGAAAAGTATTATCGTTTCCAACACAATTAGATGGTCATATTCCAGAATTTCAAATAGATGCTGCGAAATTATCCTTAAAGCAATTGACTACTTTTTTACAAATAGAAAGCCCGGAAAAGTTTGAAGATCCTTATGCCGAAAAACTATTACAAAATACAATTAAATATCACACGATTGGAGGTTTGTATAAAATGATTATAAAGTTTTTAGAAGAGGACTTCCCTGGGCCATACTTAAATAAGCCACAATTGCTTCCTCCAGATAATTTAAGCCCTCCTAGACCATACTATTCTCAAAATTCGATGAATACGGTGCATTATGACAGAGAACACAATCCTCAATTTGCAAATAATGATGCTAGTGGGGGACTAGTTGGTGTACATGATACTCCATCGGCAGTTGATGCTTTAGAACGCATTGTCGATCAGGGAGAAGGGAGAAGTAAAGATAAACCACAACATATTTTAGAATGGGGCGCAAATAAGATGCCAATACCTATGGAAGTTGTAGATGGAAAGGTAGAATTTTGGAAAGGCGATTATGATGAATATGAAAAAGAACTTGCTCATTTTGCTAAATTTCTGGAAGTCTATAGTTTTGGTGTTCATTATCAAAAAAAGTTTCGAAACATTCGGGGCTTAGATGATTTCTTTAGCTATTTTGTATATGATACTGATGCTAATCCTACAGTAGCAGATTACAAAGCTTCGAGTAATGCAGCACTAGTGCTTTGTTCAGAATTAGGGAATGCAGTTTTTGCTTATATTCTTTTAATGATTGAAACCTGTTACCATAAAGACGAAAGTACCCAATATGATTTGTTCATGTATGGCATTCATAAATCTATGATCTGGCTTTTGAGTGGGGTAGGAAATCAGATAAACCAGTACACCTATACCAAAGGAAATCAGGCATACAAAGGAGCTTTAACATTTGAGCCTTTTTTGTTCGAAAAAAGTTTTTTAAGACCCAAAGAGCAGATTATGAACCTAGTTAATAAATTAGCTACTGCAGACCCTACCAATTGGGGTTGGGCAACAAACAGCGAAAACGAAAATTATTTTCCGTCTTTACCAGATGTAGGGTTGGATTATAGTATTGTGACCGATATGCCTAAAGTTCCAAATACACCTTATAGACATTCTCACTAATAAAAATAAAAAATATGTCAGAATTAGTAACTAGAGAGCTTCATGTGTGCATGGGGCTTAATTCATGCAAAAATGCTGGATATTCAGGAAATAATGGTTGTGCAGGCAAAGGCGATTGTTCAACAGCTGTAGGTCATCCTTGCCACACTTTAAATGCTTGCAAAGGACAAGGAGGTTGCGGGATTTTTGGAACCACCGAAGAACTTTGTCATCCCGGAGAAAATGAGTGTCGTTATCAAGGGAGTTGTGGTGTGCCTATTTTGAATTCTCGTTTTATAGCACAAGGTCCCAATAAGGGACTTAGTGTTTGGCAATTGGCAAGAGCACGCTTCGAAGAAAAAAGAAAATCAAGTGATAAGTCATTTGGCGATTCTCCACAAAAATACGGACCAACCGATGAATCTATAAACCTACTTCGCGGTACTACAGGTAAAGATTATTCTTCTTGCGGGCAAAGTGGTTCCAGATCTTGTTCCTATATAAACAATCCAGCAGATAGAAAAGTTGCTGCCGAGTTAAGAGTTTTGAAGATGGAGCAAGAAAGTGCAGAAAAACTACCTGTGACTATTACAAATTGTTCATCAAAAAAGAATGGTCACTAGACTAGGATTACCCAATTTAGGATTGGGTTTAGGACTCAGGAGTCAGCATTTTGAGCATATTCTAGAAAAGAAACCTGCAGTAGATTGGTTCGAGGTAATATCTGAGAATTTTATGGATTCTCATGGACGACCAAGAAATATTTTACATCAAATAGCAGAACAATACCCCGTGGTAATGCATGGGGTATCGCTGTCTATAGGAAGCACTGATCCGTTAAATTTTGATTACCTAAAGAGTTTAAAGCAACTGGCAAGCGAGGTTCAACCAGCTTGGATTAGTGATCATTTATGCTGGACAGGAGTTTTAACAACCAATTCGCACGATTTACTTCCGCTTCCGCTAAATGAGGATTCATTAAAACACGTTTGTAATCGAATCATTCAGGTGCAGGATTATTTAGAACGACCGCTAATTATAGAAAATCCAAGTACGTATGCATCCTTCAATAATTCGACCCTTCAAGAATGGGACTTTTTACGGATAATGACCGAAGAAACAGGTTGCGGATTACTTCTGGATGTAAACAATGTCTATGTATCCTCTTTTAATAATGATTTTGATCCTGTAGAATATATCAACGGGATTCCGCATGATAGAGTAGTGCAAATGCATTTAGCAGGTCATCAAAATTGTGGAAATTATATTATAGACACACATGATAGAGAAGTAACTAATCAGGTATGGAAATTGTTTCAGTTGGCTTATCAATTAGCAAATGAAGCATCAGTTTTATTGGAGTGGGATGGTAATATCCCAGCCTTTGATGTGTATCATTCCGAATTACTTAAATCAAAGCAATATATGGACGCAACATTTGTAGGAACTGAAAATGAGGTTCAATCTATTGATAAAGAACAGGTTTCGAATCCATTGAATATGTTTGCTATGAACAAATTTTTATAGGTGCCAAAGATGGAAAAAAAGGTAAAAATACCATTGAAAGATTTTCAACAATGGATGCAACAGCTTCTACTAGATCCTTACCAACAAACGGGAGTAGATCCTGATAATTTGCTCTCGAATGTATCAAATGCTTCTTCAATAGAAGACGTGATTTGTCATTCTAAAAAACTTACCGCACAAGAACATTTGGCTATTTACCAACGAAGTTATATTGCACGTTTGCGAAATTGTATGTCGCAGCAATTTAGCGCTTTGGAATATGCCTTAGGCGAGGATATTTTTTGTGCTTTCGCTGATGATTATCTTGCTTCAAAACCATCTAATAATTACAATTTATCTTTTTTAGGAGCTCATTTTTCAGACTATCTCGAAAATAATAGACCTGATGCAGAAGAAGAGATTAAAGAAGATTGGATTGATTTCATGATAGAGTTGGCTCAATTTGAATATGCTATTGGTGTTCTTTTTGAAGCTAAAGCCGAAGAGAATTACCAATTAGCTACGATTGATACACCCGAAGACAAATTAAAATTGGTTCCCATATTTTCCTTATTTAGGTTCCAATTTCCTGTGAGAAAGTATTATTCCGAATTTAAAAATGATGGACAACCCGATTTATCTCTTGAAAATGAAAGTTATTGTGTGGTTTTGCGACACAAATTTAAATTAGCGGTTTATGATTTACACAAAGAGCAATATGTTTTTTTAAGTTTTTTGAAAGAACAAACAGATATTGCTATAGCAAAAGAATTGTTTAAAACCCAGTATAAAGAAAATGGTGTTCTATTTGAAGAAGTGTGGAGCAGCTGGAAAAAACGGTGGATAGCAGCTAATTTTTTTCGAGTTTAGATTGACATGTAAAAAAGTTAAATGAATAAATCGGGTAGGAGCTGACTTTAATTTTTTCACTATATTATTGAGATATAGATAAAAAAGGGCAAATTAAGAGTTGATATTAGAATTAAAAAAGAATTCCATTTCATAAATGAAAAGATATTTTTGTGAACCTTGAGATACAATTTAAAAACACGTATTTATACTGATGTCCATATATTAAAATTTTTGTAAATTTAATCTACTGTGAATTAATGACTTTTTGTTTTTTGTTGAAATTTATTTAGCTTATTTCTTATTTAGACAAAAAAATTTAGTTGCATGTTCACAAATATTCTAAGGGCATTAGAAGTGATATACGCAAAAGTATTAAATATCATATGGGTGGTAAGAAAGTTTAAATACATATTATTTTTTGCTTTGGCATTTTTTTGTATTTGTCAAATAAAGGCTCAAATTATTAGGGAAATACCTTCTTATTCTTTGAATGATATTGCTTGTGCTTCTTTTGACAATTATGGTCCTGTTATTTATTTTAACCCTACAATTTGTCAGCAAGCAGGTGAGTTAACTACCCTTTTTTTTAAAGCCCATGAATACGGTCATCATAATTTAGGGCATGTTATACAAAAGATTTGGAACTCCCAAAATCCATATGTGCAACAATGGCTTGATATTACAATGGAGAACGAAGCCGATGCGTATGCTGTTAGATATTGGGTAACTCAAAATAACATAACCATTATTCAAGCATGGGTAAATACGATGTGGATGTATAATAATATAGGTGACTCAACTCATTTACCTTCAAAAGTTAGAGCTGAAAATGTTGTTCAGTATTACTATCAATTAACAGGTCTAAGACTATTTTAAGAACCCTTAACAAATTATAATATGAAACGATTTATTATTACGCTATTTATTATAAATAGCTTTAGCTTAATGTATGGACAGGAATTTAAATTATCGGATTCTTATGTGTTTAAGCCTCAGGATAAAAAGATAAAATTATTAGAGAATTCAAAAAACGCAAAAATCATTGTATTCAAAACGAATATGGCAATTAACACAGATGGAACGCCATTATCGTACCATCCATATGATTTAAGAGCAGACTCATTGGCCCTAAACTTTATAACTAATGCAGTCGCAATTTATCGATTATCTGACAGTAGATGTATCAGTATTCCAAAGAAGGATTTAAGTGAATACCCAAAAAAATATAGAGTCAAAGTAAAATTTGATCCAAGCAAAATTACCGATAAAGAAAAGAAAGAATATACTAAACTTGCCTACAAAGTTTTTGAGGAATGGCGAGATGCAGGTTTTCCTGAAAAGCAAATTGATGGTTATGAAATAATATGGCAAAATGTATTGGTAAATAAAAATGGTAAGCCCTGTATATTCGAAGAAAACAAACAATTTAAAGGCTATTTTGCATCTATGACAGCAGAAGATAATGGTATAAAAAATGACATAAGTGAGTGTTCTTTTGCAAACCAATTAGACCCATTTATAATTCCTTCAATTGTATTAAATAATGGAATAAAGTATGGAGCTTCAAAGGGAGACTTAGTTGTAGCGTATAACCCAGTTACAAAAATTATTGTTTATGGTATTGTTGGAGATAAAGGACCAGGGAATAATCTAGGAGAAGGCTCAATTTTATTAAATATGAAGCTCAAAGGAATAACAGAAATTCCTAAAGGAAAGAATGCAGTTAAAACTCTTGCTATTAGCGAAAATATAATGATAGGTATTATTCCTAAATCTAAGGAATTTAAATTGCTTAGACCTTATACAGAAACTAGTATTACAGATAGAGTTAAACAATGGTTTAATATGCAAGGATATAGTAATCAAGATGGAATAATAAAGCTACTTACTGATAATTGTAAATAAAACTCCATCAACATACAACAGAATTGCAACATTTGAATGATAATCAAAAGAAGGAACCTTAGGTTACATCATTTTTCCTTCTTTCGCATATTCTTTTTTTATTCCCTGGAGTAGGTGATGGAGGTTAATACTTTCGTTTCCGTCTTCCAATGTTCTCAGGCAGGCGTATTGAATGATGTTGACAATATTAGCACCAGTAATGTCATATTTTTTCGAAAGTTCGTTAAGATTTACATCCTCAGAAATTTTAATTCCTTTGGGTAGGTTGTTCTTCCAGAGCTGTAAGCGTTCGCCATAGGAGGGAACCTCAAACTCAATTATAGATTGGAACCTTCTAGTAAATGCCATATCAATATTCGTTTTAAAATTGGAAGCCAGAATAACCAATCCCGGATGATTTTCGATACGCTGTAGCAAATACGAAACTTCCTGATTGGCATATTTATCGTGTGCATCCCTAACATTGGTTCTTTTTCCGAAAACGGCATCGGCTTCATCAAAAAACAGAATCCAGTCTTTATCGGTCGCTTTGTCAAAAAGAGAGGAAAGATTTTTTTCGGTTTCGCCAATGTATTTCGAAATCACCATAGACAGATCAATTCGGTATACGTCTCTTTTAGTGTATTTCCCCAAGAGTGAAGCCGTAAGTGTTTTTCCTGTTCCGGGCGCACCATAAAACATGACTCTGAAGCCTGGTTTTATCTTGGCTTTCATATCCCATTCGTGAAGTAAAATATCATTGAATTTAAGCCAGGTTCCTATTTCATTAATCTGATTGAAAGTAGTAGGATTGAGTACTAAATCATCCCATTCCAATTGGGTTTCGATCAATTGAGCAGGGAAAATACTGCTGAGTTGTGGTTTTAGGATTTTTCCGGTTATGAATTTTTCGATGTATTCATCTTCCAAAATAATTAAACCGCTCAGTTTGGGTTCACCAGCGGGAACCATATCTATTTTAATGATTCTTTTTTGATAAAGAAAGGATAAATTGTGGAGGTAATTATAGAATGAAATTCGGGCATCAAGATCATTTCCTGCAATTAAAAACTGAGCCGTTTCACCTGTTGGTAAGATTCCGCGATGGTTCTTCGTTTTAATTCCGCCAAACTCGGGTAACTCACCGCCATTGGGTAAATATTCGGCAATAATTGAACTTAAAAAATCTGGTTTTATATGCGGAACAAATGCTAATCCCAATAAGAGAATATCGATTTCTGCTAGGTTATTTTCGATAATAAATTCGTTGATAAACCCATTCGAATCGAGTTGATTCAAAATGGGTTTTTCCATTGGATTTTCGACTTGAAAAAGAGTGTCAAGCTGAAATATGAATTGATTTTTTAAGTATGTGAATACATTTTCCATCTTTATACGACTAATGATTCGATTGAGAAAAAATCTATTTTTGATTGCTTATAGTTTCTAATTCTGTTCATGACCGAGTTCCCGTTACTCGAACCATCAGCATTGGTGTTCCCTTCGATAGTTTCAATTACATCGTCATGAACGGCAGTTACAATTCCGGTATGAACCCAATCGTTTGGTGTTTTTTGAATCAGAAATATATCAGCAGGTTTTATTAATGCTGGATTAGTTTTTGCTACTTGATAACGGGTCAATATTTTTTTCTGAATACCAACTGTACCAACAGTATCACAGCTATAGGTTAATGGCATCAGGGTTTTGAAGTTTTCTCCCTTAATGGAAGCTGCCTGATCAATAATTGCCTGAACAAATCCCATACACCAAAACCAAGGAGTTCCTTCATTACCATCCATATAACTTCGCACCCAAGGTCCGGAATTACTTTGATTGTTGATTACAAGTTCAAATGGATGATTTTTAAGATGGTTTTTGGCGGTATTTAGAACTAATTCTCTCAAACTACTGCCAGATACGGGATCTTCAAAAGCTTTCTTGAGCGGAGATACCAGTATATCGAATACGTTTTGATCTACAACTCCTGTTTGAGGTAAGCTTTTGAATTTTTGAAAATTAAACACTGCTTTTTCAGTCGCAGGACCAAAATCACCGTCGATACCCGCTGCGGCTCCTGAGTTTGGATTTTGCATAGCAAATAAATTAAGCCAAGACTGAATTTTCTCAACGTCTTTCTTGTTGTTATTTGCACCTTTTCTCTGTTGAGTCGCTTTAATAAGCAACTCTTTTTGGTAGAATGTTTTTTGCATGATTATTGGGATTTAAGGTTTATAAAATAATTAGTTATAGAGTTTTTCTTAGAGCCTGAAAAAATGTGTTGTGCTAAAATATGAATTGGTTTTATAGATGATTGAATATAAAATCCTTGTGTTTATCTTTTTAAGCATTCAATTAAGTAATCTATGATTTCATTGTTTCCTACTCTTTTAGCAAAGGTTATGGTATCTTCTCCAGATTTATTTTTATACCCTTTTATTTTTGCTCCCTTGCTAATCAGAAATTTTACAAGAGGAATATTCTCGTACGATATGGCAGACATTAAAGATGTTCCATTACCATTGCCATAATTTATATCGGCTCCATAATTTAAAAGCATTTCTATTAAGTCAAAGTTTGTATTTGAATCAATAGCCTTGATTAATGGAGTTTGTAGATTACCATTATCAGAGTTAATTTCTGCCTTGTTTTCAATTAATATTTTTGCTATAATAATATTGTTTCCAGAGCAAGCTATATGTAAGGGAGTGTTCAAGTCAATATTATATAAAGACAGATCGGCATTATACTTGATTAAGGTTTTTATATTATTTGGGCAATTGTAATTTGCAGCATATATAACAGGAGTATTACCATTACTATCTTTTATATTAATATTGCTTCCCAGTTTAATCAAGTTTTTTATAATAATATCTGAATCCTCTACTAAGGCTGCAAGATGTAGTAAAGAGATATCCGTACTATTAAATTCGTCAATATTTATTTTTATATCTTTAATTTTACTTAAAAAAATATCTTCTTTCTTTTGGTAAATTAGCTCTGATAATTCGTCGATACTATTTTTCATAATTTTTATGGGATTATAAACCTACCTTTAGAATGGAGGCTGTTTATTAATTGCATTGATTTGTCATAATCGAACGGGGCAGTCACCACAGTTTTAGATCTGTCTATCATTCTTTTTTTAAAAGATTCATAGTTTCCAAAAAGTTCTTTTCTTCTCTCATCATTTATAAATCTTGCCATTGTTTGTGAAATATGAAAGTCTGGGAATAAATCAAAATCTTCCATAGCCATGAGAATATTCCAACCTTCTTTGTTTGGGTTGAATTTACGATCTTCTGCTTTTCCAAAATCTGGAATTTGAATATCAATGTTGCTGAATTTTTTTGAATCGGCAGGACCTTCACCCCATTTTTTTGTTTTTTCATTATAAACCATATCTCCATATTCGGCTACAACAGATTTTGGATAGCCGTCATATTCTATGTTTTCTACGCCTTTTTCTAGGAATTTCGGATAAAATGATACTTTAACATCATACCATAATACTTTTTTTCCTTTTGACCTAACATCTGAAACAGCTTTGGATTCCATTAGATTATAAAAATTTGTATTTACAGAAGATTTTGCAGGTACAAGATTAGAATCAGTTGCTTTTCCGCCTAGTCCATCATGTAATAAATGCATTTTGACATAGTTTCCAATTTCTCTAACAGAAGCATTAACTTTTACCATTTTTCCAAATTTATCCTTAATGGTTTTTCCTCCTGAAATAATGAAATTTTGTAAATTGGACCAACCTTTCAATGTGGCACCATTGTTTGCGCTTGCATCTTCTCCTTTTGGAGTTTGTTTCGGATCGTTTGTAATATATTTTGCATGAAAGGATCTCCCTAGAACTCCGTTTTGGAAACTTGGAAGCTCAGCAGCTGGAGGTTTAGGTGATGATTTAGTTTTAGCAGTACTTTTTTTATTCATTTGTACATAATTATAATCCCAAGTGTCTCCACCATCAGTTACTGATGAAATATTTATAACAGATTTCTGATCTGTATTGACTTTGTTTTTAATGGCTTTTGCTTCATCAAGGCTAACTTCTCCTTCATCTTTTTCAGTTTCAGTATCAATTTCAGCCAAAGCTCCTGCAACCGGACCAGATGGAGTTGCTTTTTTCGGGTCGCTTTTTCCCATCATCTTATCCAGCATATTCATTCCTGTATCCACAGCTTTATTCACTAACCATGTCAGGGCTTCATCAACCATTTTGCGTACAGAAATAATCATTTCTCCGACGCTTTTTCCAATTCCGGAAAGTCCGGCTTGATTAGCGAGGAATCCAATCACAATAGGCATCGCATCACCCATAGTACGTTCAAGATAATTGGCTGCTGTGGCCACATTCCCTTTTGCGATATCTGCTACACCACTTACAAACGAATTGACTATTTCGAGCATTTCACGCAAGTATTTTATAAAACTTTGGATAGCACTGTATAAAGCTATTGCTCCATTAATAACAGCCATAATTCCTGTTGGGTCTAACATACTCAACAGTTTGGTGGTCATTTTTTTAACAATACGTTCCATGACAAAGTTTTTCACGGCATCAAGAACGGTATTCCATAAATTGCTGAGTTGCTCCTGAATTTTATCCCAAATGGCTGCTATGCCACGTTCCTGAACGTCTTTTATAAATGTCCAGATTCCTTCAAGGGTATTAATCATTCCACGGATTTTGGCTACACGTGCAGGACCAATTCTGGGATGTGCCGCTAGTTTCTCCCATATTTTCTCCATCGATATACCGAGTACTTCAAGCACCCATGAAATCACCCCTTTTAAAGAGAAATCGGTCAGGACAGGAACATTGGCATCCTTCAATTCACTCATTAGCCAGCCGGTAAGACCACCGATTAAATGGGTTACAATGTTATCAAAGAATTGAACAAATCCTTGTTTAATCGCGCGTAGTATATTTTTTAGGAAACCAATAGGATCTTTTTTGATATCTTCAATTGCCTGCATTGCCTTGTTTATGATATTTCCAATGAGGTCAAATGGGAAATTCATGATTTCGAGTATGGCAACAATGACAATCCTTATAATTTCTGCAACAAATACGATAAGACGTCCGATTGGTTCTCCAAATTTTGCAATAATCCGGGTGAAAGCATCAAGAGGATGTATAAGATCATTAATTGTAAACGAGTTCCAGATATCGGTAAAAAGCTGAATAATAGCGGCAGGAGTCATGTTTAAAGAAGCAACAGCCGCTTCAATCTGACCTACAATTCGGGCTATAGCACCCGTTTCAACCATTTGGGTATATTGCTCTTCACCACCTTCCATCAGGCTCATAAAACCTCTGATTAGATTTGGGATTGTGCGTTCAACTTTTTGGTTGGTAAAAGGATCCTTTCCTATGATTACTTTTATCAATGAGTAACCTCTTACGGTAGCGGCTTGAGAAGACAGCCATGCTAATAATGAATCCTTAACAAGTTCCAATACCTTGCGTGCCACACCTGATGCAAAATCCCAAACTTTTTTCAGGAATCCTCCTGCCTGAGTTGCAAGTGTCGAAAGATTACTGGCAATATTTACCAGATTCGAAGGTTTAATAGCATCCCATGCCGCAGTTATGAGTCTGCGAAGTTCGCCTAATAAATAAGTGAAAGTTCCCACCTGAGTGTCGAGCCAATCTGCAGTTTTTTTAAGCGTGCCTTTTTCACGCATTTGCTCAAGTTCTGTTTCTTTCCCTATCAGGATAAGGAAGTCCTCAAGAATTTCTACCGTTGTCGCACTAACTGCCTTATCGCGTAACGGATCGTATTTGATTAATTTTTTGATTAATGACCAAGCCTTATTTTCTGCCAGTAGAGGTTCGGCTACACCAATCAATGCCTCTTTTACCCAGGTGATTACCTGATCTACTGTTGCAGTTACAAAAGATTTTATTTTAGCAATTAACTTTTCAAAATCCTTAGTTATTAAATCAATGATATCGGAGTAAGGAAAGGTTACTTTTTTCCAAATTTCTTCAACCATATTTAAAATACTTTTGGTTGTTAACCCGAGTTCGCTTAATTTTCCATTTACCCAGTCAAAAACCTGTTGTAATATTTTGTATTCCTGAAGTTTGTCGAATATTGCTGTTCCAAAAGGAATAAGCCCCATTAATCCTTCTATTAGGTTAATTGGGGTTCGTTCTATCTTAGTGTCTCGTAATGGATCGTAAGCGATAATAACTGTGAAAAGAGTATAACCGGGTATATACCGTGCCTTATCGATTATCCAGTTGGGAACTAAATCGAGGAACGAACCCTGAATCATCTCCGGAGCAGGAGTTATTTGCTCTGGTTTTTTTCGGATACTTGCTCCTTGTTGAACAGTATGTGTTAATTCATGCGCCAGTAAATACTTGCCATCCTGTGAATTTGGATTGTATTTCCCTTCGTTAAAATAAATATTGTTTCCGGTTGCAAAAGCTTGCGCTCCCAGTTGCTTGTTCATTTGAACAGCAGTTGCGTTATTGTGTATACGTACATTGCCGAAATCGGCTCCAAAACCAGATTCCATTTCGTTTTTTACTTTTCCCGATAGAGGAGAACCACCACCTTTACTACTGTTTAAGGTACTTTCAAGATTAGAGGAATCAGATGGACTTGCATCTGCACTTGCGTTCATTTGCAATTCTTTTTCATCTTCTTTGGCTTGGATTTCCTCTTCTTCTTTGGCTTGAATTTCCTCTTCTTTCTTCTGTATCAGTGATTTTGGAATAAAGCCTTTGTCCTTGGTTTTCGGATTTTCGGCTTTGACAGAATCGGTTTTATTTTGAATGCTATCGACTTTTTCAACTGCATTTTTTTTCTGAATATCTTCTTCTTTTTTTGGTTGTACCAAAGATTTAGAAGTACTTATTTTCTCTTTCGGTTTAGGAGATTCAATTTTGTTTTGTAAAGCTTCGTCTTTTTCTAATTTTAATTGAATAACAGGAATAACTTTCTTGGCTGAAGTTTCTTTTTGAACCTCTTTTTGTAGATTATTCTTTTTCTGAACCTCATTGGTTCGTTTGTTTTGGATAACGGGCGAAGCATGGAAAAAAGTTTCAGGAGCTGCAGTTTGTTTGTTATGGACTACTTTTAATTTTGGCTGACGAACTGGAGAGATTCCTTCTACAGCCATTTTATTCTGTACAGTGGGCGAACCTGTAAAGAAAGGATCAGAAGCAACATTTTTTTTATTAGAAACGACAGTATCCGCCATTCTATCGGCTTCAACTTCATATTTATCATTCGATTTACCAATGTTGAGTTTTGCCTGTATACCAAAAAAATCCTCGCCCTTTCTCGAATTAAAAGAGGAAGAGTTTGAAGAAGTGGATTTTGATTTTGTACTGAATACTGACATTTAATAAAAAATAAACTTATGAATGACGTCGAATAGTTCCACTAACAGTGAATGAATCGTTCATTCCTTTACAATCCCCTGGCATAGTGAAAAATAATTTATGTATATCTTTATGATTCTGCATTGTAAATGTGCCGATAAAATGTCCATTTCCATTGCGATCTATCTGTATCGTTTTTTTTGTTCTTTGAACATGATCGATACTAATTTCCAAAGAGGAACAATTATGAGATTGAACTATCTGGGCAGTAGCATCTATCGTGATTGTAACGTTGGGACATTGTGGAGTACTGAAAAAACCAGCGCTTGCTTCACTCGTAAAAGGTCCTTCATGGAAAGGAACTGTTTCGTCACAGGAGACTTTTTTTTCACCTCCCTTTTGTTCCTCCAGCGTATTGTCTAAAGGACCTATTGTTTCCGGACCAGCAATTTTATCAATGCCATCCGGATTATTTTCTAGTGTTGATTTTTGTACCATTCCAGTTTGCTGAACAGTATGCGTTAATTCATGTGCCAGTAAGTGTTTTCCTTCTTTGGAATTGGGATTGTATTTACCTTCATTAAAATAGACATCATTGCCACTGGTAAAAGCCTGAGCACCCAATTCCTGACTCATTTGGACAGCATTACTATCTGTATGAATTTTTACATTACTGAAATCGTTACCAAAGCCAGATTCCATTTCTCCTTTAGTTCTTTTGTCCAAGCTAGTTCCGCCTCCTTTTGAGTTATCCAGTTTACCTTCAATATCCTTATCGTGAACTTCACTTTCGGTATTTTTTTCTTTTTTCTGAATAGGTTTTTCTTTCTCTTTTTCTTTTTCCTCTTTTTTCTGAACCTTATCTTCTTTTTCACAATCTTTACACTTCGCCTGAACGGGTTTTTCTTCTTCTTTTTTATCAGTTTTTTTTTGAACAGGTTCTTCTTCCTTCATTTCTTTACGCTGTACAGATGAAATTGTTTCCGAAATAGGTTTTTGTTGCACTTCTTCTTTCGACTGTAGAAGCCCGCCTCCTGAAAAATCTTTATTCACCACTTTATCGGCAACTTTGTCTGCTTCAACTTCATAGTGATCCCCAACTGTACCAGTTTTTAGTTTTTTCTGAATCTTAGGGCTAAAAAAACTAGTGTTGGCAGGACTGTCTTTTTTTCGTTGTTCAAATGCTCTCATAACTATAAATTTTTACCATTGGGTATAGATTAATTTTTCTATCCATGGAATTTTAACGATGGTAATATTCCACGGAATTTTTTCTAATAATAAATCTTGTGTTTTTCTTTCGATAGTTAGTTTTGGATTGGATTCACTCCAATCCAATTTGCCTTCTCTTTGAAGAAATTCACTCCTTAAAACTCCTGTTGAAGTATTCTTTAAAGCTGACCAATGGAGCAGGGCAGAAGCTAACATTTCTTCTACTTGTTGTTTGTGTAGTTCCTCAATTTTGACTTCTCTTTGTATGGATTGATGCAATGGTATTCCGCATAAAAACTTCTCAAAAAGCATGGTGTGTTCATAATCATTTTCTCTTTTTGTAGCAGCATAATGTAAAATATGTGCTGCTAGTTCTTTGTTTAAAAGAGTATTGCTATCACCCATTAAACCACAGCTTTTAAGTAGTTCTTTAAAAAATGGATGCAAAATGATTAACCCTGCATTTTGTACATAACACGATTCCGAATTGATTTTTTCTGCTTCAATTTTAGGATTTTCGATTGTAGATTCGGGTTTTACAGCTGATTTTACTTTTTCTGAATTCAGATAATTGTCGTTCATTTTCGTTAATTCATCAGCACTTGCATTAAGAGGGAAAAATGCTTTCAGGTTTTGGATAAAAAGCTCAAAAGACATTTTTACAGATGAGAATTCAGCTCGTTTTTGATGATAAAAGAAGACAAGATCCATCGGTTTTTTTTCATTCGAAACATCAAAAATCAATTGCCAGAAAAGGGATTTAAATTCATACGATTTTTTGTTCAGTAATTGTAATAAAGGGGTTTTAGACAGCATTTTTTGTTGTGCTTCTGAATCTAAGAGGACAGAAGTAAAAAGTACAATTTCCTTATTTGCAAATTGATCTATAATTCGTTTCTGAACTTTTTTCTGTTGAATTAAATTGCGAAACTGAATTTTGAAAACATCGTTTTTAAGATTTTCAAAATTAATTTTTTTGAAAAAGTCTATTTCATCTTCCTTGGAAACCCACCAGGGCATACTTCCATTTTCTATAAAATAGAGCAGCGTTTTCAACTCTTTATCTTCGGGTGATATAGTTTCAATTTTTGATTCTTTTTCCTCTTTATTCGTAGTTGTCTTTTGCAACTCATTTAAAGCTTTTTGAATCTCTTTTTCGATTTGATTTTTTATATCGTTTTTAGAAAAGATACTATCATTTTCCCAGGTATTGGACTGAATAGAAATTTCTAATTTTTCTATTTGAACTATCTTATTTCCGATACTCTCAATAAGGTCAAATTGTTTTTCTAAAACAGGAACGACTTCATCTTGTAGGAACACAGCAAGGCTATTTTTGAAAGAATTAGCCATCAGCATTGAATGGGTATCTATTTCAAAAAGAACTCTTTGGATACTATGTAAATTTCTAGCCATTTTGTTTGGTAGTAAAATTTTTATTCTTAAATTTGTAGTAGACCGAATGGTTATACTGGGAAAAAAGAGTTACCGTACTGCGGTTGCATCTCCCCATTAAAGCTTGAGACGTACCTTGGTATTAGTCTCAAGCTTTTTTATTTGAGGTCATTCGGTTTTCTGATATTTTTCTCGGTAACGGGTGTGATTATTTTTTTTGTTTTGTCTTCACGTGCCGCTTCACGATTTCTTCCTATCAAAATAAAGTAACCATTGGCAGGTTTGTAAAAATAAAATTCTGCTTTTTTAGCATATCTGGTAAATAAGTCTTGAAAATCCGAAAGTTTTATATTTCTTGGAGTATCAATATGAATCATGTATTTACTCACTTTGTCTTCATTATGAATCTTTTTTCTTAAATTCATAAATAATACTAAGGCATCGTCTGTATTGGTACTATTGTCTAAATAATAAGATTGCATTATAGGATTAACCCAGTTTCCGCTTGTCCAGTCTCCACCAATATAGATATGTGTAAGTTTATTATCTATTTCATTGATTTGATTAGCAATTTCTATTAGTTCTTGAGCTACTGTTATTGTTTGTTCATATTGAGTATACACTGGGATTCTATAAAAATCATTAAATACTTTTGGAAATCTTGGGAATTTTTCTGTAACAGGATGGAATCGTAATTTACGTTTTAAATATTCCCATTTACTCCAATCTTGATTAAAGCGACCAAAATCATCATCGTCTTTGTTAATAGGATCGTAATAAGAATGAATTTTTCTATATATATCCGCTTTATGGGAATTAATAATAGAGCAAGTTATTTTATTTGAAGTGTAAATTTTGTCATTTTTGGTTACTCCAGTTTCGGTAAATTTATAGGTAGGAGTATCCCTTGAGAGTGTAATATCTTGGACTTCAAATTCAAATACATCTTTTTCAAGTCTCATAATTCTTAGTTTTTTTTCTTCTTCAATAAAATCAAATAAAAGACCAGTTGGGAATTGAGTATTGAGTGTTTCCATTACCACATGTAAACGACGGGCAAGAATTTGATCTAATGGAATGTTTACTAGAACTCTGTCATTAATTAAATTAACGCCATTTATAGAATATTTTTTTATGCTTAGCCTATAATGTGTTGGCATATCAATTCTCTTACTTTTGGTGCCTCTTGTACTTCTGGATAAATTATTAATATATCGCAATGAACTAATCCAAGGATATAAGCAGCCCATGATTGTACAACATCCCAATCCGCTGTCTGGTTTTATTTTTCCTTCAATGGCAAAATCGGTTATGAATGTATTTCCTGACTTTAACAGCAATAAAGTTCCCCCTTTTTTAACACCAGCTTTGTGCTCGAAGGAATAATTAGTGTTGAATAAGATTTTTAAATCGGCTGCATTTTCGATAATATCCAGAATATAAAAGTCAAAATCCAATCCGTATTCTATTCTCTTGGAATTTAAAAACGTTTTTGCATCGTCGACACTACCGTTTAGATACCCTTCTATTCGATAAAAATCGTAATCATCTGTACAATAAAGGAGTGGAGATTTAATGTAATCGTTGTTCACCAGATTTGTGGTATGATAGCCAAAATTGGTTAGATGTATATAAAGACTACTTTTTTCAAAATCCCAGGCATGCAATAAATTGTCGTCGACATTATAGTAATAGGGAACCGATTTAGCACCTAATTTTCCCATTGCTTTAGAGGGCGTAATTTTAATAGTATTGGCAGTTACCTCATAATTATCCAAAATACTTTTGAGCCTTCTTACTAAAGAGTCAAAATTGCTGAATGTTTTATTTTGATCTAAAGCGGACGCTTTGTAAAATTGATGTCTGTAGTTTTTAAAACGATTGGGATCTTCTACAAGTCCTAATAATAAATGTTTTGGAAATGAATTTATTGGTGGATTACACTCAGATTTAAGTTGGATGAAAAGATCTTTCAATTCTTTGTAAGTCGCCACGATATCTTTTAATAAATCGTATCGATAATGAATATCTGTTGGGACATTGTTTGGGTCAATTGTAAATAATGTATTAATGCGGTTGATGATATCTAAAAGCTGTGTAGAATAACCAAAAGAGGAGAGTAGCGTAGTTAAATTGGCAATTAAATCTGTTTGAAATGTTGTGTCGTTGACAACAGTATTAAAAAGTTGTTTGATTTGATTGGTAGTTGAAGTGCTATTGAATGTAGGAATTACTTTTTTTACACCCAATTCGTCAAGTAAACTGTATTTTTGATAAACATCGTATTTATTGTAAATAGGATCCCTTTCTACAGAGCCGTTTTTGCTAATAATAATGTTAGCATTTGCTTGGCTAACTACCAATACTCTTATATTAAAAACTTCTTCACCCCCTTTGTTAGAACAATCGACGTCATCACACAAGGAAGCGTCTTTAGTATAGTTTTCAAGATATAATATAACAACCTGATCTTTTAAATTAGCGAAATTAGTCAATAGTGATTCGCCACTATCCAAAGGAGTTCCGCTTGGTTTTTCAGGCAGTAATTCCCACATAGGTAAGATCACATTACTAGCGTCTTTAAAAGGAGGGTAATTGGCTTTATCATTATTAAATAATCGGTAGGATTTATAATCAATTTTAGGAAAATCAATCGTGAACAGTTTTTGTTTAATTGCAATTGCCAATGGCTTATTGGTTTCTTTTTTTAATTTCATCAAATCCCCGTCAGTAGTAATTCCATTTCCCTGCATTATCGTTACAGTAGTGTAGCCGGAATCGACTGAAACCTGAAAACCACAAAATATTCCTGTACCGGTAAGAAATATTCTGTTCATTCGATTTTGGTCATCAAAATAATCAATAGTTTCATTGAGTTGATAGTGTGTTAACACTTGATCTTCTACATAACTATGATAATTCCCTGTAATGGTGGTAAGTTTTGTTGCCATGACCTTGTATTTTTATAATGTTCCTAAATTTGTTTTTCCTAATATTATTTTTCCCGAAATATCTTCTTCTTCATCTACACAATTGTACAATGTACCTGTAGGATAAACAGAATTTAATTTGGACAATGATTCGATGAATTTTGGTAAGGCATTTTGTTTGTTATGCGTTTTATCCATCAGAAATTTTTTGAAATCTCTTTCAAAATCGAGCAAGTCATTATCTTTTGGGATGATTTGATCTTTTCGATATCCAATCCAGCAGATTTTACCTAAAATGTGAGATGGAATTTCTTGCCGAATTACGTTTTCGGCAAAATTTCTAAAGTCAATATCCATAAAACGATATGTATATCCAGGTAAAACCACACTAATTTTAAACGAATACGGATTGGGGATACAACAATCACCCGAGCAATCGTCTACGCATATCGGCATGTAATAACTTGCATCAATTACTTTGTTTGGGTCGGGAACTAGCAGGATATGCTCTACCAGAAAAATACCTTCGTCGCTGAATTCTTTTTTAAAGAAAATTAGTAAATCCAGCATTGCCGCTTTTACTTCTTCTAATGTTGGATAGAGTTTGTATTGGCGCGCAATGATTCTGTCTGGATTACTAAGGTCATTAACATGTTCGGGGTTGATGATGTGAAACGAATATTTATGAGTATTCGATTCTATTACTTCAAACGTGTTGATAACAGTATCTTTAAAAGCAATCCCATTATCTCTGTTTTTAAAAAGATCTTTAAACGACTGTTCAATTTCTTTTTTACTGGTTTCGTAAATTTTCAGGATTGAAAAGTACATTTCTTTAATCGCATTCGATTGGTTGTCATAATCTTCGGTTGCAGTTAGTATTATTTTATTGACACTATTTCTTATTCTCCATCTAAAATGATTGGGAAGCATGCCTGGACTGGGATCATAAAGTTGAACAAACAAACCGGATATGTCTTTCCTTTTGATTCCTCTTTTGCCTGTATTCGGATTTTCATCTCCTCTGATTCCTAATAAACCTGCAATTCGGTTTTCCAATCCTGTCACATTAAATGTATTCCACAAATTAGGTATAGGTTGATTAAAATAATTAAACCCACTGCCTCGTTTGCTGCTTATGGTATCGTAATTGATTAAAAAATCGGATTTGTTTTGTAGTACGATTTCATCAGAAGAGGTACTATACAATGATTTCATTAAAAAGGCATATTCTGCAAATCGTTCTGCAAATCGTGCAATAAGATGGTCTTTTATTTGGTTTTGTCTTTTAACGGCATCGTCGAGATTGTCAAATAGTAATTCGTCTAGTTTTTCTTCATTGGAAGATAAATATGCCTCATTTACAATTTCATCAAAACCTGTCATATCCGAAATAGCCTGAGTGAAATAGGTATTTGACAAATTATCGTTGATGGAAAGCAATTCTTTAATCTTGCTTAATTGTTTGAAATAACTAGCCAAAATTTGATCAAAAAAAAGCAAATATCCTTTTAATTGTTTGGCTTTGGCCTTTCGTTCAATGCCAGCAGATTCTGATAAGCCAATTTCGCCAATACCATAATTTTCAGGAAAATTATTTGTAATACTGGTATAAAAATCAGAAGCTGTAATTTTACCTTGAGGTATTTTTAGTTCCCTGTTTTTAGCCGCATCTTGTTGTGAATAAGAAAGGTCTTCTTTTAATTCATTTAAATATTTTTTTGCTTTTACTTTATTAACTGTAACCGGCAAAACTCCTTTGCTAAAATTCAGTACACTTTTATTACAAAGGATTGGTTTTTTGTTAGGCTGGATGCAAATGTTCCAAACGCTTCCTTCCGTTTCTATGGCTTCACAATTGTTTAAAGAGATGTCCTTGATTACGATTACGCCTTCTATATTCATGATAATTTGCATAATGTCAGAAAGACGGACCTCAGTTCTCAACGAAGAATTTTCTAATTCGGTAGTATCAATAAATCCTTTATCCAAAAAAGGCCCTTCAAAAATCTGATCACTTGAATAGCCTTTTTCAAACATTTCGGCTAGCGAATAATATTTAATGGTTGGCGATAAGTATTTTTCAAGTTCCAAAGTGATTAATGCATGAACATATTCTTCGTTGGCTTCGGGCTCGATTTCAATTAATGCACAAACGGCAATAGGCTGAATTTCTACTTCCCGCACTTCCAAAAGATCTTCACAAAGGTTTCTGTTCTCGTGAAATTTTTTGATTATTTTAGTTTTAAGCAGGTCTTTCTGAGCTGGATTAATTTCATCAAAATCAACTAATATGTTATAATATCCTTTAATTTCAGATTCTTTGATAAAGCTATCTAAGGTTGTAATGAAATCTTTTTTGTTAAGCGAAATTTTTGCTTCTTTACAGTTGACATATAATTTTTTGGTTGTTTGCTGAAGCCAGCAATTTTTGATTCCAGGGTCGATATCAATTAAAATTTTTCGGTAATCCAGAGCTGTTACAGCTTGCATTGGTAATATTTTAGAAGCTGTAAAAAACTGTTGATCAATAGGATTGGATTTATTACTTAATAAATTTTCAATAGGCAAATTGATTCTCATACCCAAATCGGTAATCGCATAAGAAAGTACTTCCATGATCGTAATCCCAGGATCATGGGTATTATAATCGGTCCAAAACTGGCTTCCTAATGATTCGATGTACTCGATTCCTTTTTTTCGAAGGAAGTCAAAACTCATGTCATCATTAGAACTGACGTTTTTTGGGATGCTGATATGTTGATTTAAAGTTGACATTCTTCTTTTGGTTCTATGGTTTTAACAGTACATTGTTTGATATCGGTGCTGATTAAATGGCTTTTTGCCGAAACTAAAATCGATTTCGGATTGGATGGAACCACAACTTTATCTGATAAGGCTCCATTTTTCAATAGTTTTACATCTTGCAGAAAATCAACATAGCCCAATTTTTCGATATAATTAATCAGCAAACTTGAGTGAATCGTGACTCCAAATGTGACTGGGATATTCTTATCGAGTGCCCAAGGCGATAAAAACTTGATAATATCTGTATTGAGTTCTTGCGAGTAGAAATTTTCATCATAACCTAACTTGAATTTTACTTTTAAATCAACTTTAACTTCTTCATAATTTGGATTAATGACATAAGTGGTTACGTGCATCGAATTCAATTGATCAATATGGCTTTTTACTTTGTTAAGCGTCGCTGTACTTACTCGTGGTTGGTAAATGTCGAACACGTTTTTGTTTACCGTGTCCGGAATTACAACCAGAGTCACATTTCCAGGTGATTGATAAGATGTATTGCAGGTATGATTCAGGCATTTAACTTTGTATAATTCCGGAAACTTCTGCAACACGATATGTTCGTAATCCCACATTGTGATTGCTCTGTTTTTATGTCTGAGGCGTTCACTAATTCTTCTGTAGTACTCTTCGTTGGACTCTTCTGGTTTATGATCAAAACTGTTGTAAGGCTGCGTAACCGATTTTACATTGCTCATCCTTTGAAGCAATTTGGAAATGGTTCCAGCTTCTAATCCATTTTTTAGATACGATAAATCATTGGAGTTATTTTGAAAAGTTGCCAAAACTGCTTGCGAATGAATCCCGATTATTTTACAAACTACATCGTATTTTTTATGCATTTTGGCTTTAAGCCAAATATATTTTTTAGGGAGACGAGAGTTGTTTTGAGTGGCTTCTTTAGGTAAATTGAATTTCAGGATTCCTGATTGTAATAAGTTGTCGGTTTCATTCAGTAAAATATCCGAATAGTTAAGAATGCGCCATTCGTTATTGCCCAAAACCGACCATTCTATTTTCTGTTTTCCGATAAAAGAAGGTGTTTGAGGATTTTCACTTCCTTCCGATACCTGAAAAAGCAATGTGATTTGTTGCAATTCCAGTACATTTTCTAATCCTATAAATAATTCTCCTCCTTTACAATAGGTAGGAATCAAATACGAATTTTTATTGTCTACATAGTCCAATATCGATTTTAAATAACTGTGTTCTTCAGTGTATCCAAAAGGATGAATGTGGAATAATTTGGCCTGGTTATTATCATAAATAGTTTTTAATGTATCCAATCCAGTTGCTATGAATTTGGTAGTTTCAGAAGCGGTATAATTAAGGACGAGACTTTCAGCCAGCGGTGTATAAGGTTCATTTGGGATTACTACATTTTCGTCTTTGGTAGAAAACGCAAGTACATAAATTTTGGAATATAAATTATGCAGAAAAGATTTGTTCAATGTTAATTTTAACTGACCATTTTTCTTAGTATTATAATCGGTATTACTAATGTCAAAGGTTGTTTTAAACGCGGGAGTGCCATTAAACAAGGTTCTGACAGGACTGTTATCCTTCCAGATATTATTGGTTATAATGGACAATATATATTCAAAATAAGTATTTAATCCTACGATTGCGTCGTCAGGTTTAAACGTGCTATTATCAGAACTATTTAACACACTATTCTTAAAAGTCTGTGTAGTAATTGTATTTAGAGCTGAATTTTTGTAAGCTTTATAGTGCTCTACAAAACTAGTTGGAGTGTTTTTCCAGGTGATATCAACATTGATATTATTCCAGTTTTTAGCAAAAGCTTCACTGTATTTGATGTAAAAATTAGAACCTTTTACGGGCTGGGTAGAAAAAGGATAAAATGGTTTTGAAGAATTAATACTGCCATTATCATTCTCCAAAACTGTATTTTGAACATTTTGAACATCTATATTTATAGTGATACTTTCTAATATGTTTTGAGCTAATGATTTGTATAAATCATATGCATTGTCTTTTGTAGTATCCAAATAGAATTTTGCAACAGGTAAATCGGTGGTAAATTCTTCGCCATATACTTTGGGATCATAAGCTGTGATTGCGTCTACATTTTCATCAAGGAGAAACGCAATTTTCATAATTTTTCCGTTAGCGGAAGTTGTATAGGGACCACCTGACTTTATCGGTAATGATTCTGGAATTTTGGCGGCTTGAAACCATTTTTTGGCAGTGGTTAACTGAAGGCTTAAACAATCTGTTATAGCAACCGAAGTAATAGGAGTGATATTATTTTGAAAAGAAAAGCTTATTTGAACACTACGTTTTCCTTCCGCCAAAGATAGAATAGGAGAGGCAACGGCAAAACCCAGGGTTGCATTTGGTAATTCAGGCAATAGGCCTTTGTCGTTGATATAACCAAAAGGCCACCATTGCGTATTGTTTTTATCTGGAAATGCTTTTCCTAAACCGTCATAAGAATTAGCCATTGGACTGGCGATTATTTTTTTTGTAGCTTCGTCATTATATACATTTTTCAATAAAGAAACGATCGTTTTATTGGCTATCAATTCGTTGTTTGAATAATAGGCTCTGGTTTTTCCAGAAGTATCTTTACCACCGTCAAAACCAGTTTTGGCTTCAATTTTTTCCTGAATAGCATTTTTTGCTAATTCAAAAATAAGATATACTTTATCTGGAGTAGGAGGTAACTTGTCTATATTTAAGACCTGATTATAATAAAAATCAAGATGACGTTTTGTGAGGTCGTTGAATCTTTTCTTGCTGTTTTCTAACAACATTAAAAAAGTAAGGAACAGAGTTAAATGCGGTGTAATAGCATACTCTTTTTTGTTTTCTGCAATTAGATCAACAAGCTCTTTTTTAACCCGATCCAGTTTCAATTGATTTTCTATGGATGGGTTTTTACCATTTAATTCAAAAAAATCAAAAAATGCCTTCCAATCGCTTGAAGATTTTTCAGAATTAGAAGTTTCGAAATAGTTTACATATTCAGAAAAATTATAGGCAAATAAAATCCAGTCACTTAGCTCAAAATCATTAAGGCGAATGTTTTCAGGTTGTAATGCGTTGAGATAGCGTTGCTTTTGGTCGCTGCCATTAGAAGTCAAAACACTCAATATAGTTGTACAATTACTCATCTTTTAACAATTTATAAATCGGTTCCTTCTTGTTTGTAAAATGGATAAACCATATTTATTCTCGAATTGGTAGCCCGTACTATAAAATCAATTAGTACTAATAGTTCTCCACTCAAATCGTCACCTTGTGTAATGTCAATTTTTTCTACATCAATTCTTGGTTCGTGATACAGGATGGCTGTTTTAATGAGCTCAGAAACATAGGTTTTTAATGTTAAATCCAATGAGGTAAACAATAGTTCGTCTGTATTGCAGCCGAATTCGGGATGCATGATACGTTCACCAATTTTAGTCGAAAGTAAAATCTCCAAGCTGCTTTTAATGTCGTTTTCATCCGTTAGCATTGTTACAGCTTTGGTACTTGCTTTAAATTCAGGAGGAAAACTCCATCCGATACCTAAAAAATCTTGTTCTATTTCCATAATTAACCAATTAATACAGTTGCTAATCCGGCTACTATTGTGCCACCATGTGCGGTTGGATCACCCATTCGTGCTGCAGGTTTACCTCCAATTAAAACCGTTATCGAACCTGCAGCGATGATATCTGGTGGCCCCGTACAAGTAGCCATGTCGCCTACACATGCAGCAGGAATTCCGCCAATTAATACAGTCGGCGCACCAGCAGGCAAAATAGGACCTCCTACATGTGGAACCGATCCGGTAAACATTGGGCATACGTGCATATCTGTAATCCTGGCGGCTGGAGCTCCCATAATTTTAATTTATTTGTACTATACTTCCTTTTACAATAGTGAGTGCGCTTGATGATAGTTGTGCGCCTGCACTTCCCTCTGCTTTCAATTGAGCTTTAGCCTTTAATGAAACATTAGCCCCTTCAATTGTTACATCACCCGATGCAGTTAACGCTATGTTTCCGGCACTTTTCATTTTTATTCCATTGCTGTCAATGGTGATTATGTTCGAATTTTCATCTTCGATTATAATAACACCTTGGTCTTCATCAAGTGTTATTTTTTTTCCGGCAGGAGTTTCAATTCCAATAGATTTTTTTTTATCATCAAACAAAACTTTCATCTTGCTTCGGGTTACAATTCCTTTTTGATTATTATCGTCAGAAGCTACAATTGGAGCAGGTTTTCCGCTGCTGTGAAGCATTCCCAAAATGATAGCATTATTAGGATCTTCATTGACAAAACCAATAATTACTTCATCTTCTATTTCAGGTCTAAAAAAAATACCTCTGTTATCTCCTGCATCGGGAGAAGCTACACGACACCAAATACCTTGTTCTTTATTGTTGATAATAGGAATTTTAACCAAAATGCGATCTTCACTATTTGGATCTTTTTCTAGTTGAGTGACAATTCCAATATGAAGTCCTTTTATAGCAGGGTTGATTCCCGAACCTGTTGGTGTGTGAATGTCGAACGTTTCAGAAAACCACTGAGGATTTAATCCGAATTGTGCATCAATAGTCCAATTTCCTTCGGTTAGTTCATGAAAAACACCAGTGACATAAGCATTTCCGTTAAATCGATTACCAACGCCTTCGAGAGTGATTATAGTGTTGGGCTTCACAGTAGATATACCTTGAAATTTGACTCTCCCACGGACTTTGGATAATTGCTGAAACAGTAATTTGGCGTCGGCCCAATCTTGAAGTTCTACTTCGGTAATGGTACCGCCGTGGCGTAATTCTAGATTTTCAAGTTCGATAATTTCAGATAAATCAGAAGTAGAAAGGTTGCCGTTTAATTTCACGCTTGGATCGTTGGCTTCTATTTCGACTAACTCTTGATTGGTGTAATCCCAACTGTAGGAAGAGACTTTGGCAAATTGATTTCGAGCATCAATTTCGGCATCAAAATCAAGCAAAGTGGCTCCAAAAGTAACCGTTTCAACAGATGATGAGGTTAAGTTGGGTTTACGGATTGTAATTTTCCCATTCTCTACAAAACAAAGTTTCCCATTGGCTTGTGCTCTCGAAACTATGAAATCCCAATCGGAAGTATTGTATTGAATTAGTTCTTTGTGGCTAAAATTGGTAGCCTCGATGTCTTTTATTAATCCGTACGCTTTAATAATTTCTTCAAATGCTTCGCTGTCTTTTACATCATAAAAATACTTGCTTTTTCTCCCGATGGTAAGTTTTACAGCTTCGTCTTTACATTCGATAATGAGCAAAGAAAAACTGCTTTTTATTTTAATCGAATGCTTGATAATGATTCCTTTATAAATGGTTTCTTCATCACTGTGATAACCAGCTTTTATTTCAATTTTTTTACCTGGAATCAATAGATCTTCGTTACTCAGTTTAAAATCTCTTTGAGAAGCTTCCCCGTCTATCAGGACAATTTGGGCCATAGGAATCCTGTTGACTTCATTTTGTACCACAATGCTTTTTACTTGATAGGTTTTGGATAATTCTTCCCCTTCAATTAAAATTTTAAGCGTTACTAAATCGGTGCTTTTACTGGTTTGTATGACTCCGCTATTGTTCATTAGGATTGTTTTTGTAATGGTGGAAAAAATAGTTTTTTCCCTGTTTTTAATTTTCTGAAATCGATAATGTTATTAACTTTTGCAACTTCTAGATAATACTTGGAATCGCCGTAGATATTGTAGGACATCAAGGGCAATGTATCGCCTTCTTTTACGGTTCTGTAATGGGTTAAATCGGGCGATTTATTATTTTCTTTTGCCGCTCTTAAATTGTCTTCAACAAAACCTTGAAATTTTGCTTTTGCAATTGCTCTAATTGGAGTTCCGTCGGGTTTAAAGAGTTTAAATTCTATATCCATTTCTGTCAATGAACCTTTAAAAAGCAATGTTCCCCAAGAAATAATGAGGTAATTGGGTTTATGTTTGTCACCATTGTAATCCAAAATAACTTTTTTGAATTTCTCAATGTCTCCAATGATACCATCAATGGAACTTTCGTAACCAGTGATTACTCCGGATCGATCAAAAACAAAATCGAGTTCGAGATTTTCAGGTAACTGTTTGTTGAATTTTGGAGGAACACTACTTGTGCCGGAAGCTTGGGTTTTATCCGATTCAATTTTATAGTGAAACGTGTATTTTTCCGGATTCATCAGCGTAGAAAATTGACCATCAGCAATCAAGTGGTTAAATCCAGGGTCACTAAAAGCAACAATTTTTAGTTTTTTTAATTCTCCTACCATGATTTAGCGTTCTTTTTTACGTTGGATGATTTTCATTACTTGCTCTACACATTCGGCTATTGCATCATCATCCTTGCTTTCTGAAGAACTTGGAGAAGCTGCCGATTTAGATCCTTCGTTCACGTTTATTTTAATGTGAAGCTCTTTTATTTCTATGGGCATAACTAAGTTTTAATTAGGGTGAAATAATTGTAGGTAAGCTCAAAGCTTTCAACAACGAGCTTGCTTTCTTGGGCATTAAAATCTTCAACTGCCCACTTTACAGGATAGGCATGAACAACATTCCATGAAATCAAAGGTTTGTGTTCTTCATTGAGTAATTTAATTGTTAGGTTTACGGGTTTGAAAGAAAAGTTTTCAATGGCGTCCCTGCACCAACCGATAACGACAGAATCAATGAGGATTCCTCTTTTTAAAGTGAGATTTGGATATTTTGTCTTTACAGGAAGTTTATGTTTGAATCTATTTTCTCCACCTTCGGATATTTCTTCGGTTTCAAGATCAACAGACAAGCCAGAAACGGATTGAAACTGATGGTCTTTTTCTTTCGTACCAAGACCTTCAAATTCAACTAAAAAATGAAAACCAACAGGCGGATAATAGTTAGCCATGACTAATCATTTTGAATGGATAAACCTTCGTGAACCAATTCCATAGATTCGATAGCGATTTCATTTCCATCGGCTTTTAAATCAGATGATTGAATCTTAGCAGGCCAAGCATTTTTTACTTTCCAGGTAATCACGGGTTGGTGTTCTTCGTTAAGTAATTTTATCGTAATATCCCTTCTTTGTATGGTGTTTAGTTTTACTGTGTTCCACCACTTGTAATACTCATTATCGTTTGCAAACGTTCCTCTTTTTAGTGTGATGTTGGAGAATTTTTGCATGCCGGGCATTTTAATCTTGCTGTATTCGGGACTTGCTCCTTGGCGGTATTCTATAACTTCAGTTTCTACATCTAATCCAGAAACTTCTGTAAATCCTATTTTTGTTCCACCCCAGTTAACTGAGAAATGAAACTTTGGTAGCGGATAACTCATGATTTATATATTTTTAAATGTTGATATTTAGTTAAGATTCCTGCATTTTGTGAGAGAAACGCAGAAGGATAAATTCTGCCGGACGAACTACTGCCATTCCTATTTCGACTATCATTAATCCATCTAGAATATCCATAGCCGACATGGTTTGTCCCAATCCAATCTTAACATAAAAAGCATCTTCATATTTAGCTCCTGCCAATGCTCCTGCTCTCCATTGAAGAATTAGAAAATTCTCTATCATGGCTCTCACTCTTATCCAGGTATTGGCATCGTTAGACTCAAAAATAAACTGTTCGGTCGCTTTTTTTATGGATTCTTCGGCCATAATAAAGAAACGTCGAACCTGTACATAACGCCATTCTTTATCGTTTCCTGCCAAGGTTCTAGCTCCCCAGACCAAAGTTCCATTACCAGTAGAACTTTTGATAGCATTGATAGATTTACCGCCAATGGTATCAATATTTAGGTTGCCTAGGTCATCATTGGTTATTTTTAGCGTTGGTTTTATCACATAATTAATCCCCACATTGGCAGGCGCTTTCCAAACACCTCTGTCGGAATCGACACGTGCGTAAATTCCAGCCACAGAACTACTAGGAGGAAGGGTAAGAGGAAGGGCCAAAATCTCTGCTTTTATGGCATTATATGATTTGTTGTCTAAACCTTCAATGTCACCTAGGAAACGACCATTCATTGCGCCGTTGTTAGTGTCTTTAGAGATAACAGTAGTAATTTCGGTTTTGATATCTTTAATCAATTGAATCATGGTTTTGGCAGGCAATGGTTTATTAAAGACATCAGTTCCAATGGTCAGGGTATCATCCGGTAATTTAGTAATAGAACTTGGGACAGAAATTGTAAATAAATTTGCAATCTCACTGGCGATATTACCTACAATTGTACCTAGTGCTGAGCTTGTTTTTGAGGCAAGCATCTTTGCAGTCAAGTCTTCTAGGTTTGTTTTTACACTTTCAATTTTATCGGAACCTTCAAATAAGTTTACAAATCTTCCTAAAGCTTGCCCAAGAGGAATTTCAGAACCGGAATTTTCATCTTTAACAGATGCAGTTACTGAATTGGCTGCATTTTTAATTTTTTGTTTTTCAGAAATTAATGAAGTTAAATCGGTAGTTAATGCAATCAACGTTTTTGCGAATTCATCTTTTAAATTAAGGTCATAATCAGCAGCAGGAGGTATGGCAGCAAGATTAAAACCATTTGGGTTAGGAGAATCTATAAATAAAAGTACATTAGCTATTTTTCCTTTGACGGTGTCATCATTTGCAGGTATTGAAATTTCATTACTAATGCTAAGAATACTTGAAATGGTTGGTGAAATTTTTAGTAAAGAATTGTCAATATCGTTTGATGCTGTGCTTATCGCATCGGGAACATTGGTAAAATGGTTGATTAAAATATCATCTTCATTATATCGGTAGTTTAATATAGTCTCCAAGTATGGATAATAAGCTGCACCATATTTAAGGTAATCTTTCTCTAGAGATAATCCGTCTCTTAGTGCTTTTGAATCCGCGCCAATATTTGTAGAACTTTGAGTATCAATAATGGTGAACCGGTCCTGCATATCATGGCATTGTATTAAGGCATTTGCATATAAAGGACAGAATTTATCTGGAGGCAATGCTTTTGCATCAGGAAATAATATCAATGTTGGTTCGTCTTCTGCTTTTAATAAATCCAATCCAGCCTTAAGATCATCAATAAAAACTAGCTTTGCATTACCATTTATATCTTCATATTTACCTACAGATATAATATAACAAGGCCCACCACCATTTGCAAAATACATCTGAAGCGAATAATACATTAAGAATGGTCTTGGATCACTAGGCTGATTCACCACAATATTTCTTTCGGTTACATTGTTAGTTACCACATCAGTTACATTTACAGAGATTGAGTCTTCGGGATATGCCAATCCAAAATAGGTTTCATAATCCAGTAAAGACGTGATTCGGGTAGGGATTCTGTCTAAATCGTCCTCAATCTTGTTCATAGCTTTCTCAGTATAGCCTATAAAAGCAGGAATCGCTGTTTCTACCTGAGCTACAGAAGGCGGAAACTTTACGATTTCCTCAATATACACTCCAGGCGTTTTGTAAGTTGTTGCCATAATTGATTTGTTTTTAATTATTAAATAAATATTTCCGAACAGTAATTACCACTGATTTTTGTTATTGATTTTACAGATGGGTTAGGGTATTGATTAGCCTCATTTTGTGAAGGATCAAAATCATTAGTTGGATTAATTTCTACAAAGCCCGAATAGGTTAACGGTTTCGGTAGAATGGTTACAATCTCAGTTCCTGTTTTCCGGTTGATGTATTTCCAAAGCGTTTTTCGATTGTCAAAATTAATTTTAAAACTCGGACTTAACATTTTGCCTGAACTGGCTATAATATCCTGCGAATTATCACCTTTTAGCGTTAATGAAACAAGCCCAAAGACACCTTGTTTTTCTAATGGTTGAAGTTTTGAAATTAAATCTATAGTGGTTTTTTCGGATACTAAATAATCATTAGAAATCAGGATATTGTCATTGATATCTGGAATGTATTTAAAATCAACGGGTTCACTTAAAGGCTTTACATTGCTAAATAAAAACATTCGATTGAGGGTAAATTCCAAATCAGTGTAATTCTCAAATTGATAATCATTGATGGTGATTATAAAGTCCAATTTCAAATCAAGAGGGGTTTTTATAAATGATTCGTTTTCAATGCCTTCCTTGGATTTAATATATACTCTAAAACCCATTTTGGTTTTCTTGAGTATCATTTTGTAGTTTTTTAACTGCGTGTTGGTTTCTATGGTTGGTATTATAGTTGTAAATGAATCGCTATCGAATTTTTGGAGCATTTTTTTCTGATCATCTGTAGACATTCCTGTATAAGCATCTTTACCGTTATTCAGAAAATAATTGTGAAAAAGCGTTATTTCAAATAACAATCCATATGTAGTATTAAAACTCATGATTGCTCTATTGTTTTTGTTACACCTTCAACCTTACTGATAAGTTGTCCTTCGCCTTGCGTAATATTGCGTTCTATTTGTATCATGCTTACTTTGTATAAAGCCGATGGAAATTGTTTACCACCTAATGTTCCCCAGATATAGTTTAACTCTTCAAAAGTGGGAGTGTAGAGCTCTACAGAGAATCTGAAGTTGTCGATATTGGTCATTGCAACATTGTTTCTGTCGTAAATAGTGTTGGATTGAGTAAATAGTTTTTTCCCTTGGAAGAATGCAATAATTTTTGAAATATCATTAAGCGAGTTAATGTATTTAGTTCTATTGGCGCTAAAAAGCAAATACAGATTTAAATTAATAACGCTATTTTTATAAACTGTTTTAGCGTTTTCAATAGAATGATTGGGGAAGTTTTTTAAAGTCGCTTCTTCGTCTAAATTGATTAGGGTAAGTGCTACTTTATCTTCTAAGTTTGTAGATACATCATCGTTTTGAGACTCCAAATGAGCGATATTTTCTGCCACAATTGTTTTCTCTAAACCGATTTCATCGAGATAGTTGTTTACTTGCTCTGCAATTATCTGAATAACTTCAAAAATCATCTTGTGATAAAGTTTTAATACATTCTAAATAGTATTGCTAATTTGATTGCCTTATACATAATGAACATACTTTGAGAAAAGAAAGTACAATTCAATTTTTTGTTCTTTTAAAAGCAGTACTTACTTGCTTGCTTTTTTAAACATAATTCCTATTTTGTTTTTGATTTACTTCCTTATTTTACTGTATTGAATAAGTGTTTTAGGCTTTTTTTCATGGTATCTCGCTTGTGAAAATGCCATGTGAAATTTTATTAAAAAGGATCATTTTAAGGCGCAGATTGAAAATAAAAGTTAAGATTTTTGGTTTTGCTCTAAACTTGTAATAGAGACCAAGGCTTATAGAATCGTCCAAGTTAGAAAAAAGAAAGGGTATCAGAAAAGGGGGAAAACACCCTTTTTTTATCAGTTCAATATTTTGTAAGTAGCTAATTATTAGTTAGTTATGTTTTGTTTTAAGTTTTGTTTTAATTTTTTTGTAAAAGTGAACGTCAAAATTTATAAAACTGTCAAAATTTTAATGAAGGAAAAATCTAAAATGTTCAATTTTTGGATTTGAGAAGAAAAAAGTTGTTGAGGGAGAGTAATTAACAACACGATGTGTGTTAAACGACAAAAAGCCAAACGCTGTAAATTAATTTTAAGAGGTTGTAATTTAAAAGGGAATAGCTTGGGTTTATTCCCCAAGCTATTTTTTTGTATTTTACTAATTCAAAAAAGTAAAATTTAGTTTTCCGAAAGAGTTTCAGAAATTTTCTCCCCCAATGCTTTTAGTTTCTCAAAGGTTTCATCAGAAACTAATTCCTTATCAATACTTATCTTTAATTTTTCTCCCTTTAATATAAAAGAGTATGCCGTTTCGCCTTTGCTATCTTTTTTCCAAATTTTGGTGCCCGCATCAGTAGTAAATAAACTTTTGTCTAAGTTGTCAGACAATAATTTTTCCAGTTTTTTAGTTTTCCAAGCATCAAAACTCGCTTGTAAAGAATAGCTGTTATCCGAATCTGAAACAGATACTGTGGTTTTTGTTGTTTTTGTTTGTTTGGAAGGGGTTTTTACAACCGTTGTTGTGTTTCCCGAAGTGGCAATTGCTGTTTGTGCCTGAGCCAAAGTGCCCCAAGTAAGCAGGGCTATAAATAAAATGCTTTTCATAATGTAAATGCTTTAAAATTTTATTCGTCTTTACTATTAAATTTAAATCCCAGACCTCTTACGCTGGGAATAGAGATGTTTGGATCTTCACTAAAATATTTTCGAAGACGACTGATAAAAACGTCCATACTTCGTCCGGAAAAGAAGTCATCATTGCCCCAGATTTCCTTTAGAATATCTTCACGTTTGACCAGTTTGTTCTTATTGGCATATAAAAACCGAATTAGGTGCGCATCCTTTTCGGTAACTCGGTGTATAATTTTTTCATGGGAAAGCGTATAGTTATCTCCATCAAAAACATAGGTGCCGATAGAAAATACCAAGGCTTCGGGAGTATTACCGGTAACAGGTTTTTGGCTTCGCTTCAAGATGTTTTGAATTCGTAAAATTAATTCTTCTACTTCAAATGGTTTCACTACATAATCATCTGCACCAAGTCGTAATCCTTTGATCTTGTCTTCCTTCATGCTTTTTGCTGTTAAAAAAAGGAAAGGTGTTTCGGGATAATTATCAATAATATTTTCAGCGAGTGTAAATCCGTCCATTTGAGGCATCATAACATCCAAAACACAGATATCAGGCTTTGTATCTGAAAAAAATTTCAAAGCTTCCTTACCATCCTTTGCCCAAGTAACCTTGAAGCCTGAAAATTCAAGATATTGCTTTAATATAGAAGCATAGTCAAAATCGTCTTCTGCTAATAAAATATGCTGTTTCATATTGGAATTGTAATTATGAATAAAGATCCTTTGTGCTCTTCGCTTTTCACCCTGATGGTCCCGTTATAGGTTTCTACCAATTGTTTAATATAGAATAATCCAAGACCAAGACCCTTACTATTGTGAATGTTTCCTTTTTCGACTCTATAAAATTTATCAAAAATAGAAGCCTGCTCTTGAACTGGAATGCCTTTTCCATTGTCTTTTACAGAAAGGATAAAGTTTCCTGCTGTAATCCTTAAATCAGCCTCAATTTTAAGGGCGCCATATTTCACGGCATTGTCCAAAAGATTTATCAGAATCGTATTTAGGTGAAAACGATCCATTGGAATACTAAAAGCTTCTTTTTGACTTGTAAATTCAATAGTTACATCTGGTTTTGAAAGCCTGAAATCGTCAATCATATCCTTGATTTCTTCACTAGTAACGTGAATGATGTCTTTATTGGCAATTGGCATGACAGAGACTTCTGTTACCTGTCGAAACAATTTTTGCAGTCTTTCATTTTGCCTTGCAATCATTGCCAGTGTGTTTTTATAATGTTCTGGACTCATTTGCTCGTCCTTTCGCTGCAATGTTTTGATGGCAATATCCATCGTAGCGAGTGGTGTTTGGAATTCATGTGTAATATTATTGACAAAGTCCGTTTTTATATCGGCAATTCGTTTTTGAGTGATGAGGTTTTTTAATGACATATAGTATAAGAAAACAACAAAAGCCATCAATATCACCGAAAAGAGTAATAAGCCCGCCATTTTAGAAATAATTGTTTGCTGCAACTCATCAAAACTATAGTAGCGGTTACTCTTTACAATCATTGAAAGTTCATCATCATTATCTTTAGTCTCCCAGCGTCCCATAGAAGAGAGGATATGGTTCTTTTTTAAAGTATCATTGGCTAATACCAATATTTTTCCTTTAAATAAAGTATCTGTTTTTCCATGATTTATCAGTATAATTGAATTGACATAAATAGAATAATCAATATCATAATCTTCTGGCTGCACCATCTTTTTCATATAAGCGTTCATAGCTCTAAATAGTGAATCTTTGTTGGTATTAAGGTATTTGTTTAAATCGGGCTTTGTTGTATTTCCTTTTTTATACTCTTTTACATATTCTCTTACATATTTTTTGGAGCGTCTTGTCCATACATCGTTCAGATTCTCCCATTCTTCGGTATCTTCCAAGCGTGCGATTTGTTTTTTAATAGCAATATTTATTTCCTTTTCATTTAATTGGTAGGTATTGTAGATAAAATAGCCTTGAATTGTAGCCAAGGCGATTACCGTAAAGATACAGGCACCAATTAAAAGCATTATTTTTCTTTTCATCTGTCTTTAATGTTTTGATTCACAAAGGGAATCCATTTGTTTTGTTAAGGCAAAGCTATCGCATTTTAGGCTTTTTTAGTTTAAATATACTAGCGTTAACCCTACGTTAACCAAATTTATAAACAATAAGTCAGATAAAACCGTGCTAGGACCGAAATGTCTTTTCCTAAAAGCATTTTGTGTTTACAATCTTCTTTTCACCTTCTGGTGTTTAACCCTTCATTAACCCTCTGTTAACCATTTTTAGAAAATGATTTGCGGAGTTTTGTATCAAACAAATCATCAATGAAAAAATTAATCATGTTACTGTTGTGGGGTTCTTTTGCGGGTTATTCGCAAGAAGTTTCCCTTTCTGGAAAGGTAGTCGACGGCTCTCATCAAGCCGTACCTTTCGCAGATGCGCTGCTTTTGCAGGCAAATGATTCTGTGACCTACAAGGCAGCACAAACAAATGAGCTTGGAGAGTTTCGTTTTGGAGGCATAGCAAAAGGTGATTACCTGCTCAAAGTAAAAACAATCGGTTTTGAAGAATATTCAAAAAAGATAACAATCCAAAAAGATACGCTTTTGGGCGTACTTTCTTTAAAAGAAATTTCAAATAATCTAGATGGTGTGACGATTACCTCAAAAAGACCCATTGTAAAACGCCTGACCGACAGGCTAGAATTCGGGGTAGAAAATTCATCGCTTTCTTCAAATAATGCCTGGGAGATTTTAAGTAAAACGCCTGGTGTAATGACAGGTTCTGCGGGAGCAATAAGTATTCGCGGCAGCCAGAGTATTCTAGTAACCATTAATGATAAGAAAGTTTATTTAACCGGGGAAGAATTAAAGCAGTTTTTGGAAAATACCAGCGGAGAAGAAGTGAAATCAATAGAGGTTATAACCAATCCACCTGCAAAATACGAAGCGCAGGGAAGCGCCGTTTTAAATATCAAACTAAAAAAGAATCTTTCATTAGGTTATAAAGGTTCTGTTAATACCGCATACGTGCAGTCGATGTATCCCAAGGGCATTGCGTCTATAAATCAATTTTATAAAGGAAAAAAATTGTCTCTGGCAGGAAGGTATGGCTTTGGTTCTGGTGTATATGTCAATGAAGGGGTAGATGTAGTACATTATTTAAAAGAAGACGGTTCGGTTGATTCCCGCTGGGAAAGCATCATGAGGCGCAAGTCTAAGTCTCTGGAACAGCATTCTTATCGCCTTCAGGCATCTTATGAAATTGATTCGCTAAACACAATCGCTGTTGGCGGTACCGGATTTATAGGAGTGAAGCAGCAGGGAGAATTTACAGTGCCAACATTTATTTATGGAGCCAATGGTGCTCTTGATTCGCTTTATGTAACCCGAAACAACCGCAGAAACCCGTTAAGGAATAATGCCTATAATATTTCCTTCGATCATTTGTTTAGTCAAAAAGAAAAAGTATCGGTTGCGGCAGATTATACCAAATATTGGCGAGAGGAACTTCAGGATATCACTTCTGCATTTTCGCTTCCCGAAGAAAATCCGTATCGCACGTCACGCTTTATCAGTGATAATGTGCAAGATATTCAGCTTTTTTCTGCCCAAGCCGATTATTCGAATGAAAATAATGGTACTCTGGAAGCAGGATTAAAATTTGGAAATGTAAAAGCCCAAAGCAACCTCGATTATAAAGATGAAATCGATGGCAGTCTTGTGAATAATCCAAATAGAACCAGCCTTTTCCTTTATGACGAGTCTATATTGGCGGGTTATGCGAGTTATAACAAAGAATTTGGGAAGTGGAGCCTCAAGGCAGGGTTACGCGGCGAATATACGGCACTGGAAGGAAACTCGGTTACGACTTTTGAGGTCAATGAACAACATTATTTTAAGCTTTTTCCAACATTTTACGGACTTTACAAGGCGTCTGAAGGGCATGAAATAGGTTTTTCTTACGGTAAGCGTATTACACGACCACAATACAGTAAGCTGAATCCATTTCGTTCTTATTACAATTCCTATTCTTATTTTATGGGTGATCCGAAATTACTGCCCACAATTAGCCACAACATCAATTTTCTTTATACGCTGAAAAATAAATACAACTTTGATCTTTTTTACCGCCTTGAAAAAAATCCTTCGATGGAAATTTCTTATCAGGATTATGAAACCAATATGCTGGTGTATCATTTTACGAATATTAAAAAAGATTTTGCCTTTGGACTAGAGTTTAACACCAACCTCACTTTGTTTGATTTCTGGGAATCTGGAATCCAGGCAGGATTGAGCTATGTCGAAGACCGTTTCCAGGGCAGGGATGGTAATTTCTATAAAAACGGAAAGCCTACTTATAACACCAGCATTAGCAACCGTTTTGTACTCAACAAGAAGAAAGACCTAAACGCAGAGCTAAATTTTCAATACAATTCTTCTTCTGTACAGGGAACTTTTGTTTTCAGTCAGACTTCAAATCTTTCTGCTGCTATCCGCAAGAAAATATGGAATGGTAATGGGGAAGTATATGCGATTATTTCGGATATCTATCGCGGTGAAAAAGAAACAGTTGTTACAGATTATGCAAACCAGTACAATTACTTTAAGTCTTATGGCGACAGCCAGAGTTTTAGATTGGGACTCCGTTATAATTTTGGAAATCAAAGTTTGGTAAACAAAAAGAAAGAAGTCCAAACCGAAGAGCAGCGACGATTATAGCCAAAAAAGAGCGGTAATAGGATTTTTATTGTGTTTTATTGGTCTTGTTTTAAAAAAAAAGTTATTTTTGTTAAACTTTTGATATTGCAGTAATTATGTCTTTATTTGATGTTATTTAAACGTATTGTGCATTCAGGAATTTGTTATTTTGTAGAGTAGATTAGCGTTGTGATTTTTTTGTCAAACAACAATATTTAAAATGCATTTTTAACTTAAAATTTGTTTTTATGAAAATACTTTATTTGATTTTGCTGCTTAATTTAGGTTTTTTCCCCGTCTCCAATAATGACAAGTCAACAGATTTTTCTGTGCTTGAAGCTGAAAGATTTAATAGTCAGTTGGATGGACTTAAAAGCATGATAAACGGAAATCCTAAATACAATTCTAAGGTTGCTTTTTTTATAGACATGAAGATTAAATCAGGCATGAACCGATTTTTTGTTTATGATTTAGAAAATAATAAAATCTTAGACCAAGGACTAGTCGCTCATGGATCAGGATCTGAGACAGGAATTAATGGAGGTTTAAAATTTAGTAATGAACCAAATTCGAGATCTACTTCTTTAGGCAGATATTTAATAGGTAAGAATTATAAGGGAATGTTTGGAAAAGCTTATAAATTATATGGTTTGGACGAAAGTAATAATAATGCCTATAAAAGAGCTATAGTACTACATTCTTATTCTGCTGTTCCATACGATGAGCAAGATTATTACATCAATCACAGTCAGGGTTGTCCTATGGTAAATGAGTTATTTTTTAAGAGAATAGAAAAAATAATAGATAGTTCTAAATCGAGTATTATTTTGGATATCTATTATTAAGTGAGATAGTAGTTTTATACTTAAAATATATTTACAACGAATATATAGCCCTATTATTGGTTTACAATAATAGGGCTTTTTGTATAATAATTCTTTCTATAGATTTTATGCATTCAAATATATAAATATCCAATTTTTGAAAAAATACATCTTTGATAACTTGATGCTATTTTTTACATCGAAATAGATTCTACTTGAAAAGAGTTATTGTGTCTGCTAAATTTTCTTTATTAATAAATGCAGTAATGAACTCTTGGACTTCATTGGTGTTTTCGTGAAGAGTCTCAAAAGAGTTAATGTGAAAATCATCATCTTGATCCAGAATATGTATAATCTCTGTATATCCCCTCGAAATTAAGCTGCCTTTTAATTTAATTATATTAAACTGTTGTTGACCATCTAACTCTTTTCGAACTTTTAGTTTTATAGCTTTTTCCATTTTAAATATTTTTAAATTAATAAATTCAAATTACTTATTACCAAATATAAAAATTTATAAAGTTAATATCTACGAAAAAGCCAAAACATAATACATTATTTATTAACACATTAAATGCTGTTATTTATATAGTGCAGTTGATAAGTTTGGGATATAGTTAATTACTTATTTAGACTTAGTTACAGACTACACAGAAGGTCCGTGTAGAATTTCCCTCATCTTGATTAAGGTTTATTGTAAGACAAAAATATATATATCATATTTGGGTCTAAAGAATTATAAATCACAGGCTTTCAGTTTTGGATTTTAAAAATCTATTCTCATCCTCTAGTTTTTCGATATACTTTTTCATTATAGATAATGTAAATTCATGATATTCATTATAATGAAGACCTGTATTATTGGCGCTTTCATCATTTTTTAATATGTATATACCATCTTCTGGTTCATAGATAGTTTCAAGGTTGGTGTCTAGAATTTTCATCAAACTATTCCATTCACTTTTAGTCATTTTTATGGTGCCAGATTCTCTGCGACTATATTGTGACTGAGTGATACCTAATTGATAGGCTATTTCCTCTTGTGTTTTATTTATTTCGATTCGTCTATTGATTAGCTTTTGTTTGATCATACTTGGTTAATATGTTTTGGTTGTTTTTTTTGTTTTTATGGCAATTGCCTAATATTATCTTACAAGCGTATTAAAACAAATATACATTAAGAAGGAATTTTTTTATTAAATCATCGAACGATAAAAAACACTACAAAAACACATCAATGAGTTTATTGCTTGTAAATAAAGGGCTCTTTCAAACAGATATGCTGTAAATGGCATAAAATATACGTTATATGGAATATTAAATACGATGTTTAATTTCCATATTTGATAAAATTATTCTTAATTAATTATCATATAATCTGTGCGCAGGATTAATATTGAGATTATGCAGGGATTGTTTTAAAAATAATTCAATAATAATGTAAAAAAATAATTATGAAAACTCTTAAAATGAGCCTTGCAAATGCGCAAGGAAAATTATCAAGAATCGAAATGAAAACTATAATGGCAGGTAGTGGGGGGTTTTGCCCTGAAGGTTATTTCCCATGTAATTGTAATGGAATCTTAAAAGGTTGTTACGATACTGCGTCATCGTGTTTTCATGCATGTTAATTAATTATTTTATGCTATTAACCATTACTTGTAAAACTGTTATTTCAAGATCAGTTTCGAGTAAAAATTTTTAAATGTTTAACAAAAAACAAAAATTATGAAAACACAAAAAATTAGCCTTGCAAACATACAAGGTAAGCTTTCAAGAAAAGAAATGAAAACTGTTATGGCTGGAAGTACAGGTTGTCCTTCGGGCTATTTTCCTTGTTATTGTAATGGGGCATTATTAGGATGTGCTCAAAGTATTGGGAGTTGTTATAACGCCTGCTAATTAGTATTTAAGCTATAGGCACTATTTTAATAGTGCTTATAGTCTTTATTATATCGGATAGTTTAAAATTTAATTGCTTATAAAAATAAATAATATAGTTAAAGACAATTATGGGGAAAATATATTTCATTATGATATTACTTTTTTCTACTATATCTAATGCTCAAACGGTTGAACTTCAAGGATATTTTGAGGATGTAAAAGATTCTACAAAAATATCATTTAACAACTCAGTAGATAAAAATTATAGAAATTTTTGGATGGATTGTGAATCTGCAATAATTTTAAATAATTCATTCACAAAATATTTCCATTTTAATGGTACTGGAGCATTTACAATTAATTCCTCATTATGCACGCCGAGAATAGAACTTATAGTTGATGAAGACAGTAAAATTAAAATGTTTGTTAAAAAGAAAGAAGGAATATATGATATTACTTTTAAAGGCGATAACGCTTTAGGATTGAACGAGTTAAATAGGTCTGAGTTATTTAAATTTAAAACACTATATCCATTAGTCGAGAATTGTTTTATAGATACAAAAAGCGCTTCAGATTTTATAAATAAGCTTTTAATTCTTCGTAAAGAATTACTAGTTAATATGGAGGATCTTTATTCAAAGAACGAGATTACCAGTTTGTTTTATGAGCGAATCCAAAATGAAGCAGATTTACAGTTGCTTTATGCTGCAAATTTCAAAATAGAAAGTTATAAAGAGGATTTGAAAATTAAAAATGATCTAAAATTATCAGACCAGGATTTAAATGAGATTATTGTAAGATTGGATGAAATGTATAATGCTTTTGATCAAAAATATGAAAAGTGTAACGGGATACACAGAGTAGTAGTCATTCCTCAAAAAAGCCTAAATATTTCAAGAGGGATATTAAAAGGTTCAAAACACGATATCGGACTATGGGATACACACCATGATTATTATAATTATGCTCCACTAGATTCTCAAGAACTATTACTAGTAAATAATATAAACTTTCTTGGCTTTGAGAAGGGAGGATGCTCTTTTGAAAAATTTAAAGATAAATTTCCCAAAAGCCCTTATTTATTAAGATTAGAAAAACTTAATAATGATTCCAATAATTCTGCCATTTTGCCTTATACCTATGCGACATATTTAACCGGTTCTGAAAAAATAAACATAAAAAGTACTACTCAATATGTTGAATTATCGGAATTAATTAAAGAAAAATTTCAAGGGAAAAGTGTATTTGTAGATTTATGGGCAACATATTGCGCTCCTTGCAAAAAGGAATTTGCTTATGCTGCAGATTTACATAATTTTTTAAATGAAAACAAAATTGATATTATTTATATTTCTGTAGATCCCAAAGGCGTTGAACAAAAATTGGTAGAGGATATTCAATCTTTTAAACTATATGGAAACCATTATTTTGCTTCTGGTGACATTTTGAAGTCATTACAAAAAATATTAAACGAGGAAGTCATTGCTATTCCACGATATTTATTATTTAACTCAAAAGGAGAGCTAGTAATAAAAAACACAAAAAACCCATCTGAGCAACAAGTACTTTATGATGAAATTTTAACAGCTTTAAGATAATACAATTATATGAAAGAAAACTTTAATTACCTTTTCCAATATTTGGAAAAAGAAAGCATATCTATTGACAAGTCTGAATTTAGCTTTCAGATACAATCTCATCCAAATTATCCTACTTTGTTATCAATTGTAGATACTTTAAGTTTTTTTAATATTACTAATGGAGCTATCCATGTTGACTTTTTAGATATAGAGTGTCTGTCGGGTCGTTTTGTAGCTCTTTTAAATGAAGATCAAAAGTTACCTGAGCCTTATTTTCTTGAAAGGAATGGGGATGACTATTTTTATCTAAAAGAAAAAAAGGCAATTAAAATTTCTAAATTAGAACTAGAAAGAATATGGAATGGGATAGTACTTTTGGTAGAAAAATCAGAAACGGATACTGAAGTAAATCAAATAAAAAAGAGTTCCTTTTGGGTTTTACCATTTTTATGCTCAGTTTTATTTTTCCTTTATTTGTCCCAACTTAGAATAAATTGGGAAACCAAATTATTCTTCGCCTTCCCTGTAATTGGAATTATATTTTCTATCGGCGCACTTAAAGATTTGTTTGGAACAAAAAGCGAGTTGCTCAATAGTTTTTGCAATATGAAACCTACAACAAGTTGTTCTACTGTAGTAGCCTCTAATAAATGGAAAATTTTTGAGATTATTAATTTTAGTGATTTGAGTATGATATTTTTTACTTCTCAATTTTTGCTATTATTTTTATCATTGTTGTTAGGAGATACAATTACCTATTTTGCAATTCAAAAAATATTGCTTTTAGCAGCAATACCTATTTTGCTTTTGTCTTTATATTATCAAAAGGTCGTAGAAAAAAAATGGTGCCCTATTTGCTTGGCTATAACAACTGTTATTTTGCTGGAAATCATTTATTTGTTCCTTTTGGGGAGTGTTACCTTTATTTTCTACACAACGTCATTAATTATATTTGCGCTAGTCACTTTATTGGTAATTACGGCATGGTCTAGTTTGAAAAAAAATCTTTATAATCAAAAAGAACTAAAAGAATATCAATTAAAATCGATTCGATTTGAACGCAATTATGAGATTTTTAAGAATTCATTATTTTCAAAAGAAAAAAACGATGTAATTGAGAGCCCAATTATACTAGGAAATAAATATAGTAAAACCATAATTACCATCATATCAAACCCTTTTTGTGGACATTGTGAAGGAGTGCACGAAATAATTGATGCTATTTTAGAAAAATACCACGAAGAGGTTCAAGTACAGATTATATTAAAAACAAATCTTGATAAAGAAAATGAAGACGCTAAAAAAATGTTTAGAAGTTTGATTAATATTTATATGCAAGATGGGGAAAGTCGTTTTACTAAAGCGCTTAATAAATGGTTTGAAAGTAAAAACCTAGAGGAATGGTTAAGCTTGTTTTCTGGAAGTGCAACATCTGAATTTGATACAATATTTAGGTCTCAAAACAGGTGGTGTGAAGATAATGATTTTAGTTTTACTCCAGTTATTTTTATAAACGGGTACGAATATCCACAAAGTTACGATAGAAAAAACTTGACGTTTTTTGTTAAGGATATAATTGAAGATGAGTTCTAAATAATATTAATACAATGAAATTAAAATCTATAGCCGTTATTACTTGTTGGTATGGAGAATATCCTTGGTATTTCCCATACTTTATTCACTCTTGCGGATTTAATCCAACAGTAGATTTTTATATTATTACCGACAATGCCGATTTAATCCCTAATAAACCTAGTAATGTAATAATTATATACAAAACATTAGAAGAGCTAATCAATAGTGCCTCAGAAAAATTAGGTTTTACAGTAAATATTGATTTCCCATATAAACTCTGCGATTTTAAACCTTCTTATGGTTTCTTATTTCCTGAAATTATCGAAGGATACGACTTTTGGGGACAAAGTGATTTGGATGTCATTTATGGAAATTTGCGGGATTTTATGACAGGAGATATGCTTGAAAAATTTGATTTTATTAGTGTTCGGCATGACTATACTACAGGATGCTTTGCTTTATATAAAAACAATGATTTAATGAATACTTTTTTTAAGAGAAGTAAAGATTATAAGATGGTATTTTCTAGTTCAATGCATTATTGTTTTGATGAATGCAATTTCGCTTGGGACGCATTAACCGAAGGAGCATCAATATTTGACCTTGATACAGAAATTGAGAGTTTTACTCATCTTATTAAAAGGGCAGAAATGGATGGGGGAATAAAGGCTCATTTCGATTTTATTCTTCTCGAAGGATTAATAGGGAGAATAACGTTTGATAATGGACGAATTTTTTATAAAAATCAATTTGAAGGAATAATGTATCATTTATTTTGGTTTAAAAAAGTATTTAATTTAAATGAATTAAAGAAAAAAATTCCAAACAAATATTATATAAGTAAATCAAAAATATATCATTCCAGATAAAGTAGAAAAACAAGAATTAAAATTGAAGAAATTCCCCAACTATAAACAAGCAGATTTTAAGGACTGTGGTCCAACTTGTTTGAAAATTATTGCAAGACATTACGGTAAAACT
>NZ_JAOZEW010000032.1 GCF_025847235.1 Flavobacterium shii | reverse complement strand
TAATCCTTTCACTGGTCTCAATAAGTTATATAACTAACAGAATCAGACTTTTTCATGAGGAAAAGAGTGCGTATAAGTTATTTTTAGATTATTTTAAAATCTCATGCAATTGGTTTGGTTTTCTCTTGTCCAGATGGTCCCGACACTTCGGGAGCTCCTTAATAAAATCCTATGGGAATTAAGTCCGGTATAAAACGACAAAATCCCCTAAATTCATCATTTAGGGGATTTTGTTTTTATGTTAATGACTGAGTTTTTTATCAGTATTAATTCTTTAAATATTTCTCTAAGAACTGATCCTGTTCCCAAAGCAAATGTAAGATGTTTTCTCTAGCGACATAACTATGAGCTTCTTTAGGTAAAATTACCATTCTTGCAGGTGCTCCTAATCCTTTTAAAGCTTGGAAATAACGCTCTGTTTGCAAGGTAAAAGTTCCTGGATTATTGTCGGCTTCACCATGAACCAACAGTAATGGTGTTTTCATTTTATCGGCATGCATAAATGGTGACATTGTATTGTAAACATCCGGGACTTCCCAGTAGTTACGCTGCTCACTCTGGAAACCAAATGGAGTTAAGGTTCTATTGTAGGCACCACTTCGTGCAATTCCACAAGCAAAAAGATTAGAATGAGTCAATAAGTTAGCAGTCATAAAAGCTCCATAAGAATGTCCGCCTATTGCTACTTTTTTTCTGTTTATATATCCCAAAGCATCTACAGCATCTATTGCAGCTTCGGCATCATCTACTAATTGTGTGATGAAATTATCGTTAGGTTCTGTAGTTCCTTCACCAATAATAGGAAAAGAAGCATCATCAAGAACAACATATCCTTTGGTTACCCAATATATAAATGAACCATAGTAAGGAAACGTAAATTCATTTGGATTTTGGTTACTCTGCCCAGCACTGTTTTTATCTTTATATTCTGCTGGATATGCCCAAATTAATAACGGGAGTTTTTCTTTTTTGACCTTGTCATATCCTTCCGGTAAATATAAAGTTCCGGATAATTCAACGCCATCTTTTCGTTTGTATTTAATTACTTCTTTACTTACGTTTTTAATGCTTTCAAAAGGATTCTTGAAAAAGGTAATCTGAGTTAAGCTATTTTGTTTCTTTATGTTTCTAAAGTAATAGTTAGGGTATTCATTTTTAGATTGAATTTGTACTCGAATTTTCCCTGTTTTAAAGTCCTCAATATCTAATATGTCTTCTTTTTTGTCTTTATAAGTTGAGGTATATAATCTTTTTTTCTTTAGCGTTTTAAGATTGAATTCATCAATAAATGGAAATTGTCCATCCTTGGTAAATCCTTCTCCAATAAGAAAAGCATTGTCATTTTCTATAGCAAGAACATATTTATTATATTGATTTTTCTTAAGTTCAAAAATACCTGGATCGGTATAAATATCTTGTGAGTTTCTGTCGAATATTACTTTTGGTTTTTGACTTGGATCCGATGGGTTGATCAAGTATGTTTTTATATTACGGGTGTCATACCATTCATCCACTAGGATTGCTACATTATCATTTCCCCAGGTAATGTCATTAAAACGTTGTGGTGTTTTTGTTACAGAAGTTGCTTCGGTATTAAATGGTGCGTTCCAAAGGAATATTTCGTCTCTAAAATCAACTTTGTTAGCCGGATCTCCTCCGTCCAAAGCGACAACATAAGAAAGCGTTGCAGGTTTATCACCTCTCCATGCCATTTCTCTTTTTCCTTTGCGAACAGCCATAAAACCTTTTGGCATAATTTCATAAAGAGGAACTTCGTTTACTGTTTTTACTTCAGTACCATTTTTGTCATAAACGACAGCTTTTGATGGAAATCTGTTAAAGGGAACAATGTAGGAGAAAGGTTTTTGGATTGTAGATAACATTATATAATTTCCGTCGGGCGAAATTTTTTCTCCGGCATACATATCAGCACTTTTAAATAGAGATGCAGTACCATTTATGTTTACTTTATATAATTCGGAAGTGATGATGTTTTCAAAATTAGTTTCATCATTTTTGTTTTTCAACATATCTGCATAGGTTCTGTTTTGAGATTTAGAACCATCGGCATTAGAAATTATCGGACCCGTAGGTAAATCCTTTTTAGGATCTAATAATGCTGGTCTGTTCTTTGGTAACATTTTTACCAAAATAGTTTCATTATCTTTAAACCAGCTAAACGGATTTCCGAGATTTGCATTTACTGTGGCATCCGTTAGTTTTACTGCTTTTGCAGAAGCAACATCTATAACCCAAAGTTCAACACCTGTATTTGTAGTATGAGAAAATAAGATCTTCTTATCATTAGGAGACCATGATATATTGCTAATATGCGGATTGCTTGGCAAACCAGATACCTGTATTTCTTTGGTGTCATTTATTTTTCTTAATTTAAGATTTTTGACATAAGTAACCGTACTCGAGATATTTGTTACTGGGTTAATTCTTAAACCTCCTAAACGAAGTTCTTCCTGGTTTAAATCTTCTAAAGTCTTATAGGTATTTCTATAAGATAAAAGCATGAACTCTTTCTTGGTATCCATTGATACGCTGGGAGCTTTTTCATAGTCGGCCAGATCAAGTATAGACTTGGATGGTTTTTGATACGTTAAATTCTCTTGCGCAAAAGCCACTAAGCCAAGATTTAGAAATAGAAATAAAGTAACTTTTAATTTCATGATTGAAACTTTTGTAATTAATTAAAGGTATTGAATGTTATAATTTGTCTAAAGTAATCTAATCTTGTTAGATTTTTATAATGGAAGAGGTTCTTATGAAAAAAATATTATATTCAATGTATTTTTCTTACAGGAGAAAAGAAGGATGTAAAATACAGTTAGCGTGAAGGATAGGTGGAATTGCCGATTACGAAAAAATCACTAAATTGTGTACGTGATTTTTAAAAGATGTTTAGCTTTGCAGTCGAAATTTTTAACGAATAATAAAAAAATATGTATCATTCAAAAATATCGGGATTAGGATATTATGTCCCTTCAAATGTGGTAACCAATGACGATTTGTCTAAAATAATGGATACTAATGACGAGTGGATTCAAGAACGAACAGGAATTGAAGAACGCAGACACATTATTCGTGGTGAAGATACTACAACTTCGATGGGAGTAAAAGCTGCCGAAATTGCTATTCAACGTTCTGGTGTTGCCAAAGAAGATATAGATTTTGTTGTTTTTGCAACATTAAGCCCAGACTACTATTTTCCAGGTCCAGGAGTTTTGGTACAACGTGATTTAGGATTAAGAACGGTAGGAGCATTGGACGTAAGAAATCAATGTTCTGGTTTTGTATATGCTATTTCTGTTGCCGATCAATATATTAAAACAGGAATGTATAAAAATATTTTGGTAATTGGTTCCGAGGTACATTCTACAGGTTTGGATATGACAACCAGAGGAAGAGGAGTTTCTGTAATTTTTGGAGATGGAGCAGGAGCTGCTGTTTTGAGTAGAGAAGAAGATACTACAAAAGGGATTTTATCTACACACTTACACTCAGAAGGACAACATGCCGAAGAATTATCGCTAACAGCACCAGGAATGGGAGCACGTTGGGTAACAGATATCTTGGCAGATAATGACCCGAACGACGAAAGTTATTTCCCTTATATGAACGGACAATTTGTATTTAAAAATGCAGTAGTACGTTTTGCCGAAGTTATTAATGAAGGTTTGGTAGCCAATAATCTACAGGTTTCAGATATCGATATGTTGATTCCGCACCAAGCAAATTTGAGAATTTCTCAATTTATCCAAAAGAAATTTGGCTTGAATGATGATCAAGTTCATAACAATATTCAGAAATACGGTAATACAACTGCAGCATCTATTCCGATTGCATTGACAGAAGCTTGGGAACAAGGAAAAATCAAATCTGGAGATACGGTTGTTTTGGCTGCATTTGGTAGTGGATTTACATGGGGAAGTGCAATTATCAAATGGTAATATAAATTTATACACTATATATATTTTAAAACCTGTTCTTTTGGAGCAGGTTTTTTTATACGCATTTGTCAGACTGAGCGAAGTCGAAGTCACGTTCCAATCGTTGTGTTCTTTGACTTCGCCTCAGGGTGATAATGAAATGAAAAAAATGTAGTAATTGATAAGAATTGTCAGACTGAGAGAAGTCAAAGCCCATTTCCAATTAATAAACCGCCTACTTCGTTCAAGATTGCAATAGAATTTTAGGGACAGTTTTTTTATTGAGTCATTTTTCTTACTTTTAAAGTTGATTTATCAAACTGAGTGAAGTCAAAGCTAGCTTTAATTAATATTGTTTAAAATGAAAGGATATTATGTCTATATATTAAAATGCTCCGATAATAGTTATTATACAGGAGTAACAAATAATATCGAAAGAAGATTAACTGAACATAATTATGGGTTAAATAGCGATTGCTACACATTTAATAAGAGACCTTTTGAGTTAGTATTCTGTACTGAGTTTAATGATGTAAATCAAGCTATTTTATTTGAAAAGCAAATAAAAGGTTGGAGTAGAAAGAAGAAAGAGGCTATTATGGCTGATAATTGGGAAGATTTAAAAAAACTATCGGAATGTTTGAACGAAACTCATTTTAAAAATTATAATAAAAAGAAGATTTAGTAGTAAATTAGCCTTCGACTTCGCTCAGGATGACACTCCGGTTTTTGATTGCTATTTTATCTTCATTTTATTGTCAGGTGGAGCAGAGTCAAAGCCTATTGCAATTGTTTAAGAATAATAAAAAATGGAAAAAAGTCAATTAGAGATTGCGTGTTTTAATCTTGATTCTGTAGAAATCGCTCAGGCAAATGGAGCAAACAGAATCGAGTTGTGTGTAAATATGAAAGAAGGAGGAACAACTCCTGGTTTAAGTTTAGTTCAGGCTGCAAGGGAAAAAGCAAAGATTGGTTTAAATGTTATTATCCGACCTCGAGGGGGGGATTTTGTTTTTACTGATGCAGAATTTGAGGTAATGAAACAAAATATAATTGAATATAAAAAATGCAATGTTGACGGATTCGTATTTGGAAATCTAAATGCAGACGGGAGTGTTAATATCGCACAAAATACGACATTGATTAATTTGGCATACCCGCTTCCTTGTACATTTCACCGTGCTTTTGATGTTGTTTCGGATGTGTTTAAATCTTTGGAAGATGTAATTAATTGTGGCTTTAAAACAATCTTAACATCAGGACAAGGAAAAAATGTAGAAGAAGGAATCGATGTTCTTATTGCAGTAAGTCAAAAAGCAAACAATCGAATCATCATCATGCCAGGTGGTGGACTTAGATCTTCGAATATCGGATTATTAAAAGAAAAACTGGGAAATACTTTTTTCCATTCATCGGCAATTACTGATTCTGGCGAAACGGCGAGCGCTGTAGAAGTTAATGCTTTAACAGCAAAGTTGTAATTTTATTAAAGCTGACTAAAAAAGAACGCGGATTATACGGATTTACTAAAGGAAAGACGCAGATAAAAACTGATTTTAAAAAATAGCCAAAAGAAAAAAAATCGTTTTTATCCGCGTTTTCGCCTTGGCGAATCCGTATAATCCGCGTTCTTTTTTTAGGCAATTTATATATATCAAAAAAGCCCAGAGTGGCATACTCTGGGCTTTCTTTACTACTAAAAAATATTCAATTATTAAAATATTCGAATAAGTGTGATGGATTAAAACATTCCTCCACCACTTTTATTCGTGTTGTCTTCTCTTTGTTTGCGTTGTAAGCTTTTGTTTTTACCACCACCAAAGTTGTAGCTTAAACCAAAATATACGGTTTGACTTTCCCATCTAAATTCTCCTTTTTGAGGATAAGGGTTTGTAGCATCAAAGGCATATTTCATAGTATTGAAAACATCATTAAAACGCAAGCTTAAAGTCATTTTACTATCCAATAATGTATAACGTGTACCAGCATCCATTTTGTACATATCATGACTGTTGTTTTGGATTCCATCAACAGGACCTCTGTAAAAACCGAATAATAAGAAACTCAAGCGTTTGTTAGCTTTGAAGTTTGCATTAAGTCTGGCATTAAAAGAATTAGCATCAATACTTTTGCTTATTGGTGTTGAAAGATTTGTTACAGGATCTATGATAAAAACAATTCCTTGTTGGTTAATACTTGAGAAATCGATCGATGGTTGTATATCCAGCCATTTTGCAGCCTTATAATTTGCCGACATTTCGAATCCGTATGCAGTATTATGGTCAAAATTGGTATAACTCATAATTTGCTTTTGGTGTGTTTCATCAGCTTCATCAGGATATAGTGTTCTACTAATTTGATCATTGATGCTTCTTACATAAACTCCAGCAGTAAAAGTACTTTTTCCAATAGTTTTGGTATAGTTTATTTCAACAGAATTTGTGAATTGAGGTCTCAATTCAGGATTTCCAAATGAAGTTACTAATGGTGTTGAGAACTCACGTATTGGTTTTGTTTGTTCTATACTCGGACGGTCTACACGACGACTATAACTAAACTGAAAAGTATTATTTTCGTTAAGGTTATAAGTAAAATAAGCAGATGGATATAGTGTTACATAATCATCATTAAATTTTGTTTGTCCATAATTTAAGTTAGCTTGAACTTTATAACTCTCAAATCGTGCTCCAATCTGGTAGCTAAATTTAGTGAATTTCTGACCAAAAGTTACATAAGCAGAATAGATATCGGTATCATACGTATAATTAGAAACTCGACTTTCTGGAAGTACATTAGGATTTCCAGTTGTATAATCACTTGAAGTTCTCGTAATTCTTGCCTCTGCACCAGCTTCAAGAGTTGTTTTCTTATCCAAAGGATTAACGTAATCAATATTTAAAGTACTGTTTTTTCTAACATCTTTTATATAATCATTGTAAAGCGAAGTCAATGCATTACTTGTGTTATCAGTTGTTTTTGTATCGAAATAAGCAGTTTGAGGTTGTTTGTAATCATTGAAGTTTCCTTCAACGTCCAAAGTATGTCCTTCTTTTTTGAAAAGATGTTTGTATGCTAAATTGTAGGTGTTGTTATTATTCTTTCCATCGTATATTGATTTTTGATAGATGTTTTTGATAGGACCTCCTACGCCATAATTAATGTTTGTGTTCACATTACCAAGTCCGGTAAAAGAGTTTTGATTGGTGTAAACAGAAATAGTATTGTTGTCATTGATGTAATAATCCATACCGATTTTGTACAAGTAAGAATCATTGTCATTTGTGATTTTTAGATTTTGAGTTAAATCTGTATCCAATCGATCGATTTGTCCTTTGTTCTCATAAACTCCAAAATTACGTCCGGCACTTCCAAAGAAGTTTACCTTTCCTACTTTGTAGTTTAAATCTAATGAATTGTTATATTTTGCTGTTTTCCCAAAAGTTATTCCGGCATTAAAGCTTCCGTTGAAACCAGTGTTGGCATTTTTATGCAAAATGATATTTATAATTCCAGACATTCCTTCTGGATTATATTTGGCACTAGGATTTGTGATTAACTCAATTTTCTTTATAGATGTAGATGGAATCTGCTTAAGCAATTGAGCTGGGTCAATGTTTGATGGTCTTCCGTCGATTAATACACGTACGTTTGAGTTACCACGTAATGATAATTTTCCATCTTGATCCACATTCACAGAAGGAATATTGTTCATGATTTCCGAAGCCGAAGCACCAGCTGTAGTAAGATCTTTACCTACAGTAATTACTTTTCTGTCTATCTTTTGTTCAATAGTAGAGCGTTCGCTAATGATATTTACACCTTTTAATTGAGTTGCTTCTTCTTCAAGAGCAACTTTAAAAGTGTATTCTTTTTTTGAATCATTAAAGTATAGGTTGGCTTTGTAGTTTTTAAAACCGATGTATTGTATTTCTAAAATGTAATTTTTTAAAGGGATGTTCTTTAAAATAAAGTCTCCTTTATCATCTGTCACGCCACTTGCTATTGTTTTTCCTTCTTCTTTTACTGCAATAGTAGCATAAGAAATAGGAGCGTTAGTGGCTTTTTCTAGTACTTTTCCAGAAACACTTCCGGAATTTTGAGCATGTACCGATGTTATTACCCCAATAAGCAACAACATGATAAGTTTAAGTTTCATAAAATTTGATTTGTTAGAATAGATTAATAGAATTTTGATTGATGATTTTTTCTTTAAATACAAGTTGATTAATCTTGCTGAAAAATTTATTTAAAGACTCTATTAAGACTATAATATCGATTTTATGTTACAAGAATCATGAAAAAAAATAGTTGTTTTGTGAATTTAGCTTTGTTTATCAGTGATTTAGAACTGTTATTTTGAATGAGTCTTAATTGTTTTTCAAGATAATAAGACTTCTTACCGTAGATTTTAAATCTTTCACATTTTCTGTAATTGATGAATAAGCAGTATATTTGCACACTTTAAAACTAAGTTTACATGTCATTATCACAAATTCTTACGCCTTCTATACAAAAAGCAATACAAGCCTTATTTGAAGTAGCTGTAGATAAAATCGAATTTCAAACTACCAGAAAAGAGTTTGAAGGCGATATTACTATGGTTATCTTTCCTTTATTAAAAGTGGTTAAAAGTAATCCTGTTGAATTAGGAAATAAAATCGGAAATTATCTGGTAGAAAATGTTGCTGAAGTGGCTCGTTTTAATGTAGTTTCGGGTTTTTTGAATATTGTTATTGCCGATACCTATTATGTGAATTTCTTTAATGGAATTAAAGACGGAAAAAAATATGGTTTTGTAGAGCCAAATCCTTCTGATAAAGCAATTATTGTAGAATATTCTTCGCCCAATACAAACAAACCATTACACTTAGGTCACGTACGTAACAATTTGTTAGGATATTCAGTAGCTGAGATTATTAAAGCTGCTGGTAAAAAAGTATACAAAACTCAAATTATAAACGACAGAGGAATCCATATTTGTAAATCGATGCTGGCTTGGGAAAAATTTGGAAATGGAGAAACACCTCAAAGTACAGGTTTAAAAGGCGACAAATTGGTTGGTAATTATTATGTAAAATTTGATAAAGTTTATAAAGAACAAATCAATGAATTAGTACAAGCGGGTAAAACTGAAGATGAGGCTAAGAAACAAGCTCCAATAATTCTTGAAGCACAAGAAATGCTTTTAAAATGGGAAGCTGGGGATGAAGCTGTAAAAGAACTTTGGGCCAAAATGAATCAATGGGTTTATGATGGTTTTGCTATTACATATAAAAATTTAGGAGTTAATTTTGATAGTTATTACTACGAAAGTAATACGTATTTATTAGGAAAAGATGTTGTTCAGATAGGTTTGGACAAAGGTATTTTCGAAAAAGATCCCGATGGTTCTGTATGGATTGATTTAACCGATGAAGGTTTGGATCGTAAGATTGTATTGCGTTCAGATGGAACTGCTGTTTACATGACGCAAGATATCGGTACAGCAATCCAGCGTGTAAAAGATCATCCGGATGTTGGCGGAATGGTTTATACTGTAGGAAACGAGCAAGATTATCATTTTAAAGTGTTATTTCTGATCTTGCAAAAATTAGGTTTTGATTGGTCTTCAAGTTTATATCATTTATCATACGGAATGGTTGATTTGCCTTCGGGTAAAATGAAAAGCCGTGAAGGAACTGTAGTCGATGCCGATGATCTAATGCAGGAAATGACCGATACAGCTCAGGAAATTTCAGAAGGGTTAGGGAAATTAGACAGTTTCTCTGCCGATGAAAAAGCAAAATTATATAGCACAATCGGACTTGGAGCTTTAAAATATTATATTTTAAAAGTAGATCCAAAGAAACGTATTTTGTTTAATCCAGAAGAATCTGTTGATTTTGCTGGAAATACAGGTCCGTTTATTCAATATACATACGCAAGGATTCAGTCGATTATTCGTAAAGCCGATTTTGATTTTTCCGTGACGCTCAATGGAATCGAAGAGCTTCATGAAAAAGAGAAAGAATTGGTAAAACAAATCGAACTTTTTCCAGAAGTAATCCAAAATGCAGCACATAATCATAGCCCGGCATTAATTGCTAATTATACGTATGATTTGGTAAAAGAATACAATTCATTTTATCAGTCGGTACATATTTTAGGAGAAGAAGATTTAACCAAGAAAATATTCAGAGTACAATTTTCTCAAAAAGTGGGAGAAATTATAAAATCAAGTTTCAGTTTATTAGGAATTGAAGTTCCTGAGAGAATGTAAAAATTAAAAAGAGCCGATAGTTTTAAAACTACCGGCTCTTTTAACAACTAACCAAATATATTTATTGTTTAACTACGAAGTTATCAATTATAGCATCACTTTCGGCTTTTTTAGCATCCGGTTTTAAGTCGAATAAAAACGAATACAGCGGCTTTTTATCTACATCATTTTTTAACGTTAAGTCTTTATCTGCTGCAAAAACTGTATCCCATTTATCTCTTACGTTTTTCCAAACCGCTTTATTTGCAGTCCACCAGTTTTGAGCTGCAAGACATTTAGAATCGGCTACTTTAGTATATACATCAAGGCCTTTTTCCTGAGCCAATAGTACATCTTTGCCATTATTGTCTCTTATAAGTTTGTCATTGTCTTGCTCATGATTCCAACCAGTAGCAGTGATTTCTTGAATATTTCTTCTCTTTAAAACATTATAATCATCACGTTTTGTATGTTCTCTACGAGGTAATGGAGCGTCTGTAGTATTTGCCCAGTAATCTTTCCCATCTACGTGAACCCATGTAGCAGTTCCTTCATATCTTGGACTATCATCTACTTGATATACTTTTTGAGTCCACTGCCCTTTTACGTCTTTTTTAGCAAGTTTGTTGAACTTCCAGGTATTGTCTTTAAAAAAAGAATATAAATCGGTGTTTTCGTATAACCAGTCTTGTCTCCAGTGCTTGATAATCATTTTATCACTCACAATCAATAAATGCTGTAGCATTATTTTGTTAGGAGTATCCTCAACTAATTCTACCCATTCCAAACCATAATCATGTTTAGTTTTTGAAGGTTTATAATTAACGGAATCTTTAGAATACTGAAATGTTTCAGCAAAATTAAATTTTACTTCATAACAACCACACATCGATTTTATCGATTTAATGTCTTGTTGCTTTTTAGACTCCTGACTAAATCCAAAATTAATAGATAGCGCCATTACAGCTGATAAACAGAGACCTTTTGTAATCATAACTTGTTTTTTTTGATTTAAAATTTTTAGCAAATATATAAAATTTATTTAGAATGAATTAAAATAATTATATATTTGCCGAGATTATTAAGACTAATTAAAAATAATGAAAACCAAAATCATCCTATTTGTTACCCTTGTATTTTGTAGAACGCTTTCTGCCCAGGAAAAGCAAAAAGACAGTATTCGTGCTAATGAATTATCAGAAGTTGTGGTTACAGGTCAGTTTGAACCACAATCTATAAAGAAGTCGGTTTTTAATGTACGCGTAATATCAAATCAAGATATCCAGAATTTAGCAGCTAATAATTTAGCAGATGTTTTAAACCAATATCTAAATATTACAGTAAGACCGAGTGGAACAAGCGGGCGTTCTACAGTTTCTTTATTTGGATTAGATGCTCAGTATTTTAAAATTTTGGTTGACAATGTCCCATTAGTGAATGAGGCAGGTTTAGGAAACAATATCGACTTGTCACAAATAAATTTGAACGATGTAGATCATATTGAAATTGTTGAAGGTTCAATGGGAGTGAGTTATGGAGCAAATGCTGTAAGTGGAGTGTTAAATATAATTACAAAGAAATCTTCACAATACCAGTGGGGAATTACAGCATCAGTTCAAGAGGAAACGGTTAATAAAGAGTATTCTCTTTTTAAGGAAGGGCGTCATATCCAGTCTTTAAAAGTTTCACATACATTCAATAAAAATTGGTTTGTTTCAATTGGAGCAAATCGCAACGATTTTCAGGGATATTTGAGCGATAAAAATGGAATTGATTATATCGAGAATGATGGTACACGTGGATATCGATGGTTGCCCAAAGACCAATTAAACGCAACAGCATTAATTGCATATCACAAAGATAATTTTCGTTTTTTCTATAAGTTTGAATATTTAGATGAAAATGTAGACTATTATAATAGTACCGTACAATCTGGATTTAATACTACTTTAGGAGCATATCGTTATGCGAATGACAAAAGATATTTAACAAATAGATACTTTCATAGCATAAATGCTACTGGTAAGTTATTTTCTCAATTGAATTATAATGTTTCGCTTTCTCACCAGAAACAAGCACGTGATGTAGAAGATTTCAGGTATTACTTGTTTACTAAAACGGAGGTAAATAATGTTACTGTGAAAGATCAGTCGATGGAAGTGCTTTATTCTACAGGAACCTTAAATAACTTTTTTACAGATAAAACCGTTGATTTACAATTAGGGTATGAATTTGTGAATAATCAAGGATATTCTTTAGTTCAGGAGGCAAGTAATATGATGGCACCTGTCCGTAAAACACTTGAAAATTATGATTTTTTTGCTTCTTCAGAAATCATGGCAAGCGAAAGATTTTCTATCCGACCAGGGATTAGATTTTCTGCTCAATCTCAGTTTGATAATCAATATGCTTCATCTCTAGGTTTGAGATACTTATTTGATAAAGGAATTGAACTTCGTGGTTCTTATGGAAACTCTTTTAGGACACCAACATTTGAGGAATTATATTCTAAACAAATTTTTGACGGACACTTTTTTGTAGGTAATGAGAATCTTATTCCTGAGACAAGTACTTCTTATGAAGCCAGTCTTAAAAAATCAACTATATTTTCTTCTGGAGCACAACTTTCAAACACATTTGCAGGAAGTTATTTAAATGTTAATGACAGGATAGATATGGCACTTATAAGATTCAATCCAGATACTGGAAATCCAGAATATCAATATGTCAATATCAGTAAATACAGAATGTGGAATTTCTCGACGATGAATCAATTTAAAATAGATAATCTAACCTTCAATTTTGGTGCTGCAGTAATTGGAATTTCTCAGGAAATAAAAAATCAAGTCTTTACTTCAGATGATAAGTTTCTTTATTCGTTTAATTTAAATGCAAGTGCTTCCTACATGATCCCAAAATGGAAAACCATAGTTTCAGGTTATTATAAATACAACGGGCGAACTCAGCAATTTGTAGAGGGATCTTCATCTTATATTTTGTCTACAGTTGATCCAAGTAATTGGCTTGACGCTTCTATTCGAAAAAACTTTTTTAAAGATCAGTTTGAAGTTACAATAGGGGCAAGAAATATTCTTGATGTAACAAATGTAATTCAATCAGGAACAAATCAAAGCACAGCTCATGCCACGTCAGGAGAAGTTATGCTTGCTTATGGGCGTTCATACTTTTTAAAATTAGCATATAACCTTAATCTTTAATATAAAACAGAAATACCATGAAAAAACTATTATTTTTATCAATAGCCTTATTGTCACTAGCAGCATGTTCAAGTGATGACAATACACCTACTCCCGAAGTGCCTTCAGTAGGAGCAACTTTATTAGCATCTGTAGGAGGGTCAAATGAACCAAATCAACTTTATTTAGATTTAAGTACTGGAGAATCTAAATCTGTCAATAGAGAATCTTGGGATTTTGGTTTCTTTAGTGGAACAGATTTTAGAGTAGTGATTAACGGATCTCTTAAAATGGCTGTAAAAAAGTTAGAAACTTCAGATATTACTTTGGCTCAAACAATTGATGCTAATGTTACTGCAGGAGGTGGAACAACAGCGACTTCTAACGGATTTGTTGATAACCCAACTGGAGTTTTGGCAGGTGCAGGTGCAGGAATTGGTACTGCTATTGCTGAAGTTTCTGCAACAGATGCTGATAACAAAGTATATTTGGTAAACATGGGATTTGCTGTAGGTACAGTAAAACCAAGTGTAGGTAATGTTGAAGTTGATGGAGCAGCCAGAGGATGGAAAAAAGTTAGAATTTTAAGAAGTGGAAGTGGATACAAAATTCAATATGCAGATTTAGCTTCTACAACTTTTCAGGAAAAGACAGTTTCAAAAAATGCCGATTTTAACTTCACATTTTTTAGTTTAACAACGGGAAATACAGTTTCAGTAGAACCAGAGAAAACAAAATGGGATTTGAATTTCACATACTTTACAAATTACGTAAATTTTGGAACAGAAGTGACTTATGGATATGCAGACTTTATTGTTTCAAATATGAAAGGTGGAACACAAGTATATCAGGTTTTAGTTGTTGATGGTGGAGCTTATGCAGATTTTACAAAAGCAAAAGTTGTTGAAACTAATTTTGCAACTTCTATAACTGATCAGAGAATAATTGGAGCTAATTGGAGAAATGGTGGTAGTCAAGCATCATTGCCAAGTATCAGAACGGATCGCTTTTATGTAATTAAAGATGCTTCAGGAAACTATTATAAAGTAAAATTCCTTACGATGACAAATGATGCCGGAGAAAGAGGTAATGTAACTTTGGAATATGCTATCTTGAAATAATTTGAAGACGAAATCCAGATTAGCAAGTTCTTTAAATGCTCAACTATTGCTTATTAATTTAGCTTTAATCGCGTTGAAATGTAAGTTTGTAAGCTAATCTTAATATACAAGACTATACTTAAGTTCAATTAGTTAGTAACTTGGTTTTTTTTTATTTTTTTTTGAAAGAGGCTGGATTTATCCGGCCTTTTTTTATTTTTTCATTTAATTGTTAAAAATGAATAACAGATTATTGTTTATTCTATCTTTGCAAACGTTTTAAATAAATTAACAAGAAATTTGTATTTTAAGGGTCTTGTTGGTTTTTATTCTTCAAATTTATAATTTCAAGTGAATACAAAATCTTATTTTTTTCAGTCTTTTGCAATTGTTGCACTGGCATTTGTAGCTTTCATTGGCTTTAAGCAAGTATTACCAGATAAAATTTTTCCGGAAAGTAAAGTAGATACTAAAAATGTACTTGTAGATAGTATGCTTTTAGAATCATTTGAAAAACAATCAGTATCTAAAAAAGATAGTGCCGATGCCGATAATCAAGCAGACGAGGATATCGTTTATGATTCGAATGAAGGAATTGAATTCCCTTCGGAAACATTCGATAATTATAAAGGATATCAATACCTGATTTCTTTTTATGATAAATTATACCAGTTAGAAAAGCATCCAGAAGCCAAAGTGCGTATAGCATATTATGGCGATTCTATGACCGATGGCGATTTAATTGTGCAAGATGTTCGAACGAATTATCAAGAACGGTTTGGAGGTATGGGGGTTGGTTTTGTTTCTATAACTTCAGAATCATCAGCGTCAAGAGCTTCGATAAAATCATTGTATTCCAAAAATTGGAAAATGCAATCTTATCTTAATGTGAAAAAACCAGTAAGCCCTTTTGGAGTAAATGGGCATGTGTTTTTTGCTAATGATAAGTCAAATTCAACATGGGTTTCCTATGAGGCTGGACTTAATAAGTTCTCTACAACTTTGGATAATCCAACATTATTCTATGGAAGATCGTCAAGAACGGGGAAAGTGAATTTTATAGTTGGTAAGGATACAATAAGTAAGAATCTTGCTCCTGGGAACTTGGTTAATACATTAAAGGTAACTTCAAAAAGTATAAAAGGATTTAAAGCTAAATTTGTCAACGCAGACTCAATTCCTATTTATGGCTTCAATTTTGATAATGGAAGTGGAGTTCATGTAGATAATTTTTCGCAAAGAGGAAATTCGGGAATGCCAATTTCTATGTTTGATGCTAGTGTAATGCAAGGTTTCAATAACAGTTTAAAATATGATTTGGTTATTTTACATTATGGAACCAACGTTTTAAATTATGGAACCAAAAATTATTCCTGGTATGGAAAAGGAATGACAAAAGTAGTAGATAAAATAAAAGCATCTTTTCCAGGAGTTTCTATTTTGATTATTTCAACAGCAGATAAATCTACAAAATACGATATGGTAATGAAGACCGATTCGGCAGTTGTGCCTTTAATGAAAGCGCAAAAACGCTATGCATTAGATACACAATCGGGATTTGTTAATTTATATACCTTAATGGGAGGAGATGGTTCTATGGTAAAATGGGTTGATGAATCGCCCGCGAGAGCCAATAAAGATTATACGCACTTTAACCAGCGTGGAGCCAAAGCAATCGGTGGATTACTTTATGAACAATTGAATAAAGGATATGAGCAATATAAAGCCCTACGGGAAAAAAGGGAAGCTGATATAAAAAAGGGCAAAACCGTCCGAAAAACAAATACAGATTCCGTGTCTGTAATAAAAGATAGTGTAAATGAATAAACTTATTATTTTCTTTTGTTGTCTTCTTTTTGCGTCCAATAATAAAGCGCAAAAGACAGAACCAATTTTAATATCCAAAAAGATGACTAGCAATATCGATACAATAACTGTTGAGCCTTTATCAGGAAGTCAAATTTATAATACGAAGGTGCTGGAAGATTTTTTTAAGAAATTAAAAGACAATGAAAGTCATGGTAATCATAAAATAAATATAGTTCATATTGGAGATTCACACATTCAGAGTGATTTAATGACAAATGAGATTCGTAAAAATCTCCAAAAAGAATTAGGAAATGCAGGAAGAGGGCTAATTTTTCCGTATTCTTTGGCAAAAACTAATGGTTCTTATAACGAACGTTTTCGTTCGAATAAAAGTTGGGAAAGTTACCGAAACATTCTTCCCGTAAAAAATTGCCCGATGGGATTAAGCGGAATTGCGCTTTGGAGAAACACCGATGGTTTTGTAATTGAGGTTAATGTAAAAGACCCAGTGTATAAGTTTAATACAATCAAGATAATTACGCCACAAAATCAACATATGTTTGACTTGGCAACCCGCATTCAAACCAATATGATTCAATCTTCGGAGCGAAAAGTAATTACACATAAAATAAAAAAAGGAGAAGCAATCTCGGTTATCGCAGATAAATACAATGTTTCGATTGCTGAAATAAAAAGAGCAAATCATTTAAAATCTAATGCGATTCGAGCAGGAAGAACATTGAAGATTCAAACAAATGAAACACGACCAAAAACAATTTCACAATCCGAGTATGTTCCTTTGGACATAGAATCAGATTCTTTTTCTCATTATTATAATACCGAAAAAGCACTGGATAAAATCTACCTTATTCCAAATAAGGATGCAAAGAAATATGAACTTAACGGATTGGTTCTTGAGAAAAATGCTCCGGGAGTAATTTATAGTAGTATTGGAGTTAATGGTTCTAAATATTCGGATTACAACAAATACCCACTTTTTTTTGAACAAGTAAAATCTTTGCATCCAGATATGATTGTCTTGTCTTTGGGGACAAACGAAAGTTATGAAAAATTGGAAGCATCGGGTTATATAAAACAATTACGCCAGTTTATAAGTAACCTAAAAGCTCAAAACATCCATGTTCCTATAATTGTGATGACACCACCACCATCATTATTAAAAGGAAGAAAACCAAATACGTTCATTGCCGATTATACAAAGCATATTTATGAAACAGCCCAAACAGATGGTTTTGCAGTTTGGGATTTGTATAACGAGTTTGGAGGTATGAGCGGTATTGGAAGATTAAAATCCGAAGGATTAATCGGCCCGGATTGGGTACATTACTCTAAGAAAGGATATGAAAAACAAGGAAATTTGTTTTCGAAAGCATTATTAAACGAATACGATAATTTTAAATTAAAAAAATAAGTTGATAACAGTTGATAGCATTAATGATTGGTTTGTTCAGAATTTTGGTGCGCTTACATTAGAACAGGTTAAAGGTTGGTTTATTTATAATCCAGAAGAAAAGTTATTATTTAATACAGGTTTATTTTTAGGCTTGTTTCTCGTTTTTTATTTTGTGTATGCCTTTTTACGCAAAACATTTTATTTAAGATTAACGTACGTTATTCTATTCTCGCTTTTCTTCTATTATAAGTCTAGCGGAATATACTTTTTATTATTACTGCTTTCCTCGGTTGTAGATTATGGCTTGAGTCAAATAATTTATAAGGAAGCCATAAAAAGCAGGAAGAAAATATACCTTGTTATAAGTGTTATTTTAAACTTAGGATTACTAGGTTATTTCAAGTACATGAACTTTATGATTGTGACTTACAATGATATGTTTCATGGTAATTTTGAGCTTCATGATGTTTTTCTTCCTGTTGGAATCTCATTTTACACGTTTCAATCGATGAGTTATATTATCGAGATATATCGTGAAGAGATTAAACCAACTAAAAATTATATCGAATACTTATTCTTCGTTTCTTTCTTTCCACAATTAGTGGCAGGACCGATTGTAAGAGCTAAGGATTTCTTACCACAGATATATCAAAAATTAAACCTTACCAAGGCAGATGTAAACAATGCGTTGTTTCTTATCATTGGGGGATTAATCAAGAAAACAGTAATATCAAATTATATCTCGATAAATTTTGTAGACCGTGTTTTCGATTCTCCCATGAGTTATACTTCATTCGAGAATTTAATGGCATCATATGGATATGCAATCCAAATTTATTGTGATTTCTCAGGATACTCAGATATGGCAATTGGAATTGCATTATTGCTAGGGTTTAAATTGCCTGCCAACTTTAGAACACCTTATAAATCGGTATCGATTACCGATTTCTGGAGAAGATGGCACATTTCATTATCGACTTGGTTAAAAGACTTTTTATATATATCCATCGGAGGAAACAGAGAAGGGACATTCGCAGGATTCTTATTCCCAAGTATATTTTTCTTCGGATTGTTGCTTTGGGGAATTACAAATTCTGCCGAAAGTATAATTCCGCTTGTAATTGCAGTGGGCGGAATAGCTGTTTTTTGTTTGTCATTTTTGCTTTCAAGCAAATTAAAACAAACAATGGTAACCAACTTCAATCTCTTTACAACAATGCTTTTAGGAGGATTGTGGCATGGAGCAGGAGCGCAATTTATAATCTGGGGAGCATTACACGGATTGGCTTTGGCGGTTCATAAAATATTCGTCGAGTTTTTTCCTTCCCAAAAAGACAGCAAAAGCAATGTCTTAAGCGTTATCTGGAAATTCTTCTCGATAGTACTTACATTTCATTTTGTAGTTTTCTGTTGGATATTTTTCCGTGCAAAAGATTTCGATACAGCAATACAGGTAATCAATAATATCGGACAGTTAACATTCGAGCCAGATCATTGGCAAACGATTGTATTAGGTTACAAAAACGTATTTTTATTAATGCTTTTCGGTTATGTATGGCACTTTTTACCAGAAGTGGTAACTGCCAAAATGAAATTAGTTTTTGATAAAACACCTTTAATTGGTAAAGCAATCGTTTTAGGATTTGTGTATTGGATCGTTTATGCAACAGCAGTTGCAGGTTCACAACCGTTTATTTACTTCCAGTTCTAATTAAGCAGGTTTAAAGGAACAAAGTTACAAAGGCGCAAAGGTTTATTCTTTTGCGTTTTTTTGTTTTACGCAGATTTTACAGATTCAAGCAGATTAGCGCAATAATTTTTAAAATTTAAATCTGCCATAAATTGCAAAATCTGCGTGAAACAAAATCTTTTAAATCCTTTTAATCTGTGGCCTTAAATTTTCCGACTTCGCGAGTAAAAAAAGCATAGCGAACTTTGCGAAAAACTTTGCGCGCATTGCGGTTAAATCAACACAATGTAAAATAATAAACTTAGCGTATTTGTGAAGAAAAGCATTGCGAACTTTGCGAAAAACTTTGCGCACATTGCGGTAAAATCAACACAATGTAAATAATAAACTTAGCGTCTTTGTGAAGAAAAGCATTGCGAACTTTGCGTAATACTTTGTGAACTTTGCGGTAAAATCAAAACGCGTATTGCACTTAAATAAAAATTGCCTGAAATATCTAATTAGATTATCTTTGCACTTCAAATAAAGAAAATAGTATGTTTGATAATTTAAGTGATAAGTTAGATAAAGCCTTCCATATATTAAAAGGACACGGTAAAATTACAGAAGTAAACGTTGCCGAAACCTTAAAAGAAGTTCGTCGTGCATTACTTGATGCCGATGTTAACTTTAAAATTGCTAAAGATTTTACTACCAAAGTAAAAGAAAAAGCAATAGGGCAAGACGTTTTAACTACACTTCAGCCAGGACAATTATTGGTGAAGTTGGTAAAAGACGAACTTACCGAGTTAATGGGTGGTGATGTAGCAGGAATAAACTTGTCTGGGAATCCAAGCATTATTTTAATGTCTGGATTACAAGGTTCGGGGAAAACTACTTTCTCTGGTAAACTTGCTAATTATTTAAAAACCAAAAAGAATAAAAAGCCACTTTTAGTAGCGTGTGATATTTACCGTCCGGCGGCGATAAACCAATTACATGTTGTAGGAGATCAAATAGGTGTTGAGGTATACTCAGAACCAGAAAATAAAAATCCTGTAGAGATTGCTCAAAACGCAATAAAACATGCTAAAGCTAATGGGTTTAATGTTGTTATAGTCGATACAGCAGGACGTTTAGCCGTAGATCAGGAAATGATGGATGAGATTGCGCGTGTACACAAAGCAATCCAACCACAAGAAACTTTATTTGTTGTGGATGCCATGACAGGTCAGGATGCTGTAAATACTGCAAAAGCATTTAATGATATATTAAACTTCGACGGAGTTATCCTTACCAAATTAGATGGTGATACACGTGGAGGAGCTGCAATCTCTATTAAATCGGTAGTAAACAAACCAATTAAGTTTGTAGGTACAGGAGAGAAAATGGATGCAATTGATGTGTTCTATCCTATTCGTATGGCAGAGCGTATACTTGGTATGGGTGATGTTGTGTCGTTGGTAGAAAGAGCACAAGAGCAATTTGACGAAGAAGAAGCTAGAAAAATCCAAAAGAAAATTGCTAAGAATGAATTTGGTTTTGATGATTTCTTATCACAAATTCAGCAAGTAAAGAAAATGGGTAACATGAAAGACTTGGTAGGAATGATACCAGGCGCTTCTAAAGCTATGAAAGATGTAGAAATCGAAGATGATGCCTTCAAGCATATCGAAGCAATTATACACTCGATGACGCCACTTGAAAGGAGCAAACCAGCAGTAATCGATGTAAAAAGGAAAGCCAGAATCGCTAAAGGTTCGGGAACCAAAATCGAGCAAGTAAATCAGTTGATGAAGCAGTTCGACCAAATGAGCAAAATGATGAAAATGATGCAAGGCCCAGGCGGAAAGAATTTAATGAAAATGATGGGAGGCATGAAAGGAATGCCAGGCGGAATGCCGAGATAATAAAAACACGTTTAAGGTTTAAGGTTTCAAATTAATTGAAATTTTAAACCTTTAACTTTTTAACATAAACACAACTAATTGATTTAAGGTTTTGAGAACCGAAGAAACTTTAAACTTTAAATTTTAAACTCTTTTAAAAAAATGCAACTACTAGACGGTAAAAAAACAGCTGAGGATATTAAAAATGAAATTGCAATAGAAGTGCAAGCGATTAAAGATGCGGGAGGGAAAGTACCTCATTTGGCAGCTGTGATTGTTGGTAACGATGGAGCGAGCTTAACGTATGTGGGAAGCAAAGTAAGATCTTGTCAGCAAATAGGTTTCGATTCAACTTTGGTAAGTTTACCTGAAACAATTACAGAAGTAGAACTGTTGGCCAAGATCAAAGAATTAAATGAAGATGATGATCTTGACGGATACATTGTACAGTTGCCTTTGCCAAAACATATCGATGAGCAAAAAATTTTAATGGCGATAGACCCTGATAAAGATGTTGATGGTTTTCATCCAACGAACTTCGGGAAAATGGCTTTGGAGATGGAAACTTTTATTCCAGCGACACCATTTGGAATAATGCAGCTATTAGAACGTTATAAAGTCGAAACTGCAGGGAAACACACAGTTGTTATTGGGAGAAGCCATATTGTAGGAAGACCTATGAGTATCTTGATGAGTCGAAAAGGAAATCCTGGTGATTCTACAGTAACGCTAACGCACAGCAGAACAAAAAATATAGAAGAATTTACTAAAAATGCCGATATCATTATTACTGCTTTAGGAGTTCCAAATTACTTAAAAGCCAATATGGTAAAAGATGGTGTTGTAATTATCGACGTTGGAATTACAAGAGTAGAGGATGCTACAAATCCAAAAGGATATGTAATTACTGGGGATGTCGATTTTGACGAGGTAAGTAAAAAATCATCTTTTATAACGCCAGTTCCTGGTGGAGTAGGACCAATGACAATTGCAATGTTACTTAAAAATACTTTACAGGCTAGAAAAATGAGAGCCAGAAAGTAATAATTTCATATTTATATAGGAAGCCTTAAACTTTTGTTTAAGGCTTTTTTTGTGCTGTGTTTTCTGGTGAATTTTGTAAGAATTAACCTCTTGCGTAAAAAGGGTTGTTTGGGTAACTTGCCAATATAAACGATAAAATGCATATTTTTAGCTTGTTATTTAGGAATGTTTAAAAGTTATTCAGAAAATGTTTGTTATATTTGAAATGGAATTAAACGAGTGTTCACTAGGTATCCTAGTTGAATTAGTTGTTTTTTTCTAAAATAAATTATTAACTTTAATAGGCGCTCAAACCTATAATCTAACTAACTTAAAATTATGAGTACAACAAATTCAAACATTCAGGATTGTGAACCACAAATTATGCCTCCAGGAGCTATAATTCTTTTAAACAGTAGAAATCCTGAAATAGGAAAAGTAACTTTTCCTGAAAGAAAATCTAAAGGACTTTTGCCTCCATTTGTTGAGGCATATTATAATAAAGAAGATGATAGCCTTTCAGTAAACGCTATCGTTTATGTTGATTTGGATAGAAAAGAAAACGAATCCTTTGCTTATAGTGTATATCAAAATTGTTATGTAGATGTCAATGGAAATCCCCAACTGCAATTTTTTATAGCTTATAATATGTTAGAACAAGATGCTACTACATTCTCTATTCATGAACTTAAATTTAAAGTGAATAAGGATATCTTCATAGGTAAGCTTGCAGATGTAAAAACAATTCAAACTTTCCTTTGGGATACAGATCCAATTGCATCTAGAGGAACAGAAACAAATGTTCAGCCAGGATAAATATCATCGTTGTAATACATAATAAAAGCGGGATAGATGAATTTCTATAACGCTTTTATATAATTGTCAATCTGTAAAATATAAAGCATAAGAGTATAATGGCTAAAATTAGATTATTTACTACTTCAATATTGTTCTTTCTTTCCTTTTTTCTTTTTTCTCAGGAGAGGCAACATGTTGGTAATTTAATGGATATAGCAATTAAAGCAAAAATAAAAAAGTTTAAAGAGAATACGAACTTTGATAAAGCTCAAATGTTTTTTAGACAAGGTATTTGGGATTCAACCCTTGTTTACTCAATGAAAGAAATGAGTAATACAAAAAACAAGGAGCTCACTGATTACTGTCATTATTTTAGAGGAATTAGTTTTAAGGAAAAAAAACTATTCAACGAGTCTAAAAAAGAGTTTAATGAAATTTCTAATAATTTTCAGTTTTTTTATAAAGTAAAAATAAAATTAGGAGAAATCGCATTAGGGCAAAATGAGTTTGAAAATGCTTTACAATATTTTGAAGAGATTGAGAAATTACCAAACGTCTCTAATTATGATTTAAAAAAAAGTAATGTTTTACATAATATAGGGTTATGCTACTTACATCTTAAAAAATTTGACAAAGCAGAAGAGTATTTGTTTAAAAGTACTAAATTACAAGAGACTGAAAAAGATACTTTGATGCTTATAGGTTCCTATATGGATATTGCAACCTTGTATTATGAACAATATAAAGACAATCAGGCAATTCCTTATTTTGAAAAGGCATATCACTTATCGAAAAAAGCAAAATCATTTGAATTGAGAAGAACTGCTACAAAGAATATGGCAGTAGTAGAAGAAAATAGGAAGAATTTTCCGCTTGCTCTAGCTTATCGTAAAGAATATGAAAAGTGGAAAGACTCTTTAAATGATCAGAATAAAGTCTGGGCAATTGCCGATCTAGAAAAGAAATTTGCAGTAAAGCAAAAACAAAAGGAAGTAAACATCCTTGAGGCTGAGAATAAAGTAAAAGCAGCCGAAAGAAATGGGCTATTATTTTCTTCAGTCTTATTGCTAATATTGTTTGGAACCGGAGTGTATTTTTATAGACAGAAAATAAAAAATAATAAAATTATACTAGCTCAAAAAAATGAGCTAGACGAATTGAATGCTACCAAAGATAAATTATTTTCTATAGTAAGTCATGATTTACGATCTTCAGTAAATGCATTAAAAATAAGTAATACCAAATTAATTGAGAATCTCGAAACGAAGAATTTCGATGAACTCGATGTACTGCTTCATAACAATAGTACTATAGCTAATGGCGCTTATAATTTATTAGATAATTTACTCAATTGGGCTTTGTTACAAACGAAACAAACCTACTTTTTTCAGGAATCACTTCATTTGGCTACTATTGTACAACATGTAGAGTATAATTATAAGCCATTAATGTTAAATAAGAATATCAATTATGAAAATAGGGTTTCCAAGACAGATTATGTATTTGCCGATTTGGATTCACTTAAAATAATTATTCGAAACCTATTAGATAACGCAATTAAGTTTTCTAAAGAGAATGGAACAATTTCAATTTATACCCGCACTTCGTCTGATGATTTTTGTTACTTGGTAATAGAAGATACCGGATTAGGAATGAGTGCATCAACGCAGGAAGAATTACTGAAAGAAACAGTTTTACTTTCCAAAAAGAAAAACGATGATGCGATAGGAACCGGATTAGGAATGCAGTTGTGTAAAAGCTTGATTCATAAAAATGGAGGTAAATTAGAAATTGAGAGCGAAGAAAATGTTGGTACTAAAATTATTATAGTATTACAAAAGTTTAAAGATCATGGATAATATAAATGTACTTATTATCGAAGATACTCCTGCAGAAAGTGATGCGCTTGTAAAAGTGCTTACCGCTAATAACTATAATATTGTAGGCATCGCAACGAATTATAATGAGGCACTAAAATTATTTTATCAAAACCCTATTGATATCGCTATTGTAGATGTCTTTTTGGACGGACGACCAGACGGAATCACTTTTGCAGAAACAATAAATATTGTTCCTAATGGATTAAAGCCATTTGTTTTCCTGACGAGTTCTAAGGATCGTCAGATTTTTGAAAGAGCTAAACTTACAAAGCCTTTCAGTTTTTTATTAAAACCATTCAATGAGCTTGAAATCTTGTACGCGCTGGAAATGGCTGTCGAGAAATTTTACGGGCAAACTAATGTTTTCGTTAGTGAAGAGCAAGATACCGTTATAAGTGACGATTATCTCTTTATTAAAAAAAATAAAGCGTTAAAAAAAGTTCGAATAGAGGATATTGTATACATAGAAGTAGAAGATAGATACTGTAATATAATAACCGAAGCCGAAAAATTCGTAATTTTAATATCACTAACCAAAATTCTTCAGTTTTTGGATCCTGATAAATTTTGTCAAACTCATCGTAACTATATTGTGAATTCAAGCAAGATAGAAGAAATTATCGTTAATGATAACCTTGTTGTTTTAAAAGGGAATCATAAAATCACATTGAGTGATAAATACAAAGACTTCGTAAAGAAGTTTCGCATATTGAGGTAGTTTATTTCATATGTTTCTCCATAACTACAGCCTCTTTCATGCAAATGAATGAGGCTTTTTTTGCTTATTAGGTTTATAGAAAAACTTCTATACCAATTTTTTTGCTTTTCATGACAATGATTTCCGTTCTCATGACATTTTCGTATTTACAGGTTTAATTGTGCAGTAGTTTTACTCTTGGGAATTGAATAAGGCTAGCATAATTTAATTCTCGAAAGACTTATTACTTGTTGATTTTTATTAAACAAGTAAATGTATTAAAGAGGAGTTTAATATCCGCTTTAAAAACATGGCGCATCCGAAAAGCCTTATGAGTAGGACGAAAAACAATTAAATTACAATATTATGTCAAGTCAAACCCAAGCCTTAGCAAACCATGAGCCAATAGTTGGCGGATGGACAGATTTTCGCAAACCTACAGCTGCAGATTTATTAATATTCAAACAAGCCCTGGAAGGTTATGTTGGAGTAAAATATATCCCAACTGCAGTTGCCACACAGGTGGTAGCAGGAACGAATTACCGTTTTAGATGCACTGCGTCGATTCCGCCTTCAGAGATTGCTTATGAAGCTATAGTGAAGATTTTTAAACCATTAGTTGGTGACCCGCATGTTGTGAAAATAACAAGGATTTAATACTCGAAAAAATGTTTAGCAGTACTTTTAAAATAAGTGATTTCTGAAAAGCATAAGAGTAATTAAAATAATTTAAACTATAGAAATTATGTCAAATAATGCCCTAATAAATAATACGGAGACACTGCTCGGAGGATGGACACTTTATCATACTCTAACTCCGGAAGATTTGCAAATATTTAAACAAGCTATGAACGGATTGCTTGGAGTGAAATATAATCCAATTACGGTCTCTACACAGATTGTAGCAGGTACAAATTATCGTTTTAAATGTAATGCAACTGTTATTCTGTCTGAACTTGATTATGAAGCCTTGGTTGAAATTTACAAACCATTGTCCGGAAATGCAGTTCTTACAGGAATAACACCAATTTAAGATAAAAAGGGGAATGTGGAGTTCAGAAACCATATGAAAAAACGAGGCGGATCTGAAAAGCCAAATGAGTAAGAAAAATAAATATAAAATACTATATCATGGCAACATTTAAAGTAAACATCCCAGCAGGTCCAATTTGGAACCAACAAGATGCAAATGAAAAAGCTCCTTTAGTAGCAGCTGCACATCAAGGAAAATGGACAGGGCAATGGAGTACCGTTGTAGAAAGTCAAATGAGTGTAGTTGAATTAGAACTAAACGTTCAAAGTGGAGGAAAAAACGAATATAAGACCAATGTTTTGGCTGGACCATTATGGAGTAATGATCAGGCTCAAAAAGTAGGTTCTGTAATTGCAGCTTCATATGGAGCAGAGTTTACAGGGCAGTGGTCAACAATCGTAGAAGGTCAAATGAGCGTTATAGAGATTAAGTATACTTTTTAATCTTAAAATTAGTTCATTCTTAATTACAAAACTAGAAATATCCTCTTGATGTATTTCTAGTTTTTATGCTTAAAAAGAATTCATGTTTTGTATTATCGAAATTTATTGGATGAAATGTACTTTAAGTTAATGGATAAGAATAAAAAAGAATAATTTAAAAAATGTCAAAATGGCTTGGACAAAAAAAGCAAATTCGGCGATGTTCAAAGGGGCGAATTGGAATACTTTAATAAAAAAAGTTTCGAATTGTACGCCTGAACTAGCAAAACGTATTGCGATTAAAGACCCTAAAATTAGTTTCTTTTTCTTTTGCAGAGAAGCTATGATTCTTGAGAATTTAGGAGATAAAGGAATCTTCCGCGCTGGTGATGCAGTGTTTTTTAGTGGAGAACCTTGGTATGGAAGTGCACCACAATGTGATTCGTATGAAAAAACAGGAATGTCTGTGGCTTATGTAAATGTAGAAAATATACAAACACCTGGTTGTTATACTATGGCAGATGGAAGTGCTGCTGTAGATGTTGTCTGTATTTTTGCAGCAAATATTAATAATATGCCTTTTCCAGCAGGTTCATTTCAATTGGCACCAAATACAAAAGTACCAAATGGGTATCCTTATGTAGTAGGTAGTCAGGGATATGTTAATCTTACAGCTGCTACTATCCAAAAATTACAAAATAAGGGAATAACAGTATTGTTAACTTTATTGAATAATCACGACTATTCTGGTTGGTCTGAGTTTCCGGATGCTGCAACGGCAACAAATTTTGCCCAGCAATTAAAAGAGGTAGTAAACAGACTAGGTTTGGATGGAATCGATATTGATGATGAATATAGTAAGAGTACAGATCCTAATCCATCTTCATTGGTGATGGTTACTACAATAATGAAAGAACTTATGCCCGATATTATTATATCGAAAGCATTGTTTGATGATGCTCAGTATTTTACGCCAACTTATAAAAACAGAACTTTGGTAGATAATCTTACTTATGGTTGGGAAATGAGTTATGGTGTTCCTCCAGAGTACATACTTCCTACTTATTATGGTCTCGGAATGGCCAAAGATACATTAGTATGTGGATTTTCGTCAGGACATCCTTCAAGCTCACCTTCGAATGATGTTTCATGGTTAAAAGAAAATGGATATGAAGGAATTATGGTTTATGCTTTTCAAGATCAGCCTAATGTTGCGTTACTAGGAGACCTTGTTAATTATTGGAATGGCGATGGTAATTGGAATAAAATACCTAACTGTCCATAAGATCTTGTTATTTGTTGGTTAAAATAAATAAGATTATAAAAACAAAGCCCGGAATTTAAATTCCGGGCTTTTATTATTTCGTTTAGATTTCTAATTACAGGAGATTAATAATCACCTCTTTTTTTAAATCTGGGATCATCTCTTTTTATAAATTCAGTTCTTCTTTTGGGAGTTTCAACTTTAGGTAAACTAGCTTCTTCGGTTTTAATTGAAGGTTCAATTAGTTCGTTTAGTTCCTTAATCTCAGCATCTGTTAAATCACGATATCTTCCCACAGGAACATCAAGTGAGATATTAATAATACGAATACGTTTTAAGGCAGTAACCTCATAACCTAAATATTCACACATTCTTCGAATCTGACGGTTTAAACCTTGTGTAAGAATAATTTTGAAGATGTATTTGCTAATCTGCTCCACCTTACATTTTTTGGTCACAGTATCTAGAATCGGAACACCATTTCCCATTCGTTCTATAAAACGATCTGTTATTGGTTTGTTTACCGTTACAGTATATTCTTTTTCGTGATTGTTTCTGGCACGTAAAATTTTGTTTACGATATCACCATCATTAGTCATGAATATTAATCCTTCACTGGCTTTGTCCAATCTCCCAATTGGGAAAATACGTTTAGGATAATTAATGTAATCTACAATGTTGTTACGAACTTCCAGATTAGTAGTGCATTCTATCCCAACAGGTTTATTAAATGCCAAATAAACAGGTTTTTCGTTCTTTTCTACGATTAATTTCCCGTCTATGCGTATTTCATCATTTGGGGAAACTTTCGTTCCCATCTCAGGCACAATTCCATTTATGGTTACACGTCCTTCTTCAATTAGTTTATCAGCTTCACGTCGGGAACAATATCCTGTTTCTCCAATGAATTTGTTGAGGCGTTTTACATTTTCTTCCATAATGCAAAAGTAGTCAAAAAATAGACATCTTGGGATTTAGACCTTTTAGACTTCTTAGATTGTTAGATTTCTTAGATTATTGGGTTTTAATAATAACTAAAAAAGCAGCGTGCTTTTTTAGTTCAGAACCTCAGTCCCGAAGCTTCGGGATCAGAACCTCAGAACCTTTTATCCCTTTGAACCTCTTCTACAAAAGCAACACTATCCTTCGGAGTTTCTTTTCTTTCAAACATTCCGTAATCTCTTTTTACATCGGCAATTCTTAAATGATAGTCTTTAAAAATTTCTTCTCGCCCTTTGGATTGTGCGCCACGGTGCATTTCTAGATTTCTCCATTGCTGGATGCTCTCTTCGTCTTTCCAGAAAGATAGAGACAAAAGTTTCCCAGGGTCATTTAAACTTTGGAAACGTTCTATAGATATAAAACCGGAAATTTTATCCAGCTCAGGACGTAGGCTGGCTGCTATATCAAGATATTCTTGTCTTTTTTCTTCGTTCGGAATTACTTCAAAAATTACTGCTATCATATTTTTTATTTAAATTATTATAAAAGTGAAATCCAGATGTTCTTTGGTAATCTGGCATTTATCATGGGTTCGTATTGAGTATTGTTTTCAAGAATTTTAACTCTTGGATAGTTTTCTAATAAATACCATAAGGCTTCAGTTGCCTGATGAATTGAAAAATGTTTAGCAAGACACATGTGACCACCAGTTCCAAAAGTTAAATTTTCATTATTGTTATTTCTTTCGATATCAAATTTCATTGGGTTATTGAATTTTTCAGGATCCCGATTTGCAGCAGCAAGAACTAATAATATGGGATCATTTTTCTTAATTACAATTTCACGCAATCTAATATCGCTTATAGCAACCCTTCTTGTGTTATGAATTGGCGGATCAAATCGTAGCGTTTCGATAACCGATTTCTGTATCTGGATTTTATTTGCATTTTTTTTAGCAATTATATTCTCAGGAGCAAGAAGCTGTAATAGCGAATTACTCAGGATTCCTCTTCCGGCATCATAACTTTGGATAAACAATCCAATTAAATTACTTATAAATATTGTTTTAGCCTCGTTTAATGAAATTTTATATGATTCGCAGACTTTATTTAGCAAAGGCAAATAGAAAGGTAGTGAAGTCAAATGATCTTCGATTATTAAATAGATGTCTTCTGTGATTTTATTTATAGATTGAACTTGTTCAGTAGTTTTATTCGGTAGCATTATTTTTACAAGAAGCTCTATTTTTTCTAAAAAGAAATCACAATCATTTTGTTTAAAGCCAAAGCTTTTTAAAATAACGAGAACAGGAAGTTTTTTGCAAAGAGAATTAACCCAATCTATTTTATTTTCGACTAATCCGTTGTTTATTAATTCTGCTATGATTTGGTTGTTATCAATTGATTTCATGTTAGAGAATAGTAACATGGCAATTTCTTTAGTTATCTCATGTTGAATCCCATTTGATAGTCGCAATAAATGATTAATAATTTTTAAAGAATATTCGTTAAGTTTTTGCTCATTATCTCGATTGATAATTGGGATATGTACATTGGTACTGTTTAGAATTTCGGTACAATATTCATGAGAGTAAATCGCCCAGATTTTATTTGTTTCATCCCAATATATAGCATGCTCATCAAGCATTGTTTTGTATATAGAATAAGGGTTTTTAATATCCGATTGTAAAAATAAAGAGGATGGCATAGGTTATAATTTTTAACAAAGTTATTTAACTTTACATGCAGATACTTCATTCTGTCTTTAACTATAATTGCATAAAATGGAAGAACAATTTATAAAAATTGCTACATTAATAGGTGATCCTACCCGGGCATCAATAATGTGGGCATTGCTTGATGGGAGAGCGTTTACTGCTACAGAGTTGGCAATTGTAGCCAATACTTCACCACAAAATATAAGTATGCATTTGGGGAAACTATTAGATGCCAGTTTGCTATCTGTAGAAAAACAAGGACGTCATAAATATTATCGATTTTCTAATAAAGAGATTGCTTACGCTATCGAAGGAATGGCAAATCTTATCTCACCAACTACAGTTTCTAAGAAAAAAAGCACCGAAAAGCTTTCGCCAGTAAAACACTGTAGAACCTGTTACGATCATTTAGCAGGGAAAATCGGAGTAGCTTTGACCAATAGTATGCTGGAGCAAAATATTATTGTAGATGTTGATAATGATTTTGAAATAAGTCAGGAAGGTGTAAAGTGGTTTTCCGATTTTGGAATCGATGTAGATGAGGTTAAGAAAAAAAGGAGGTTGTTCTTAAAACCTTGTCTCGATTGGAGCGAAAGAAAAAATCATATGGCAGGTTCACTCGCAGCTTCATTATTAGATAAAATGTTAGCGGATGATTGGTTGAGGAGAACGACAAATTCCAGAGCGATAATTATTACAGGAAAAGGAGAAAAAGAATTGCACAAGCAATTTAAAATAGTTGTTTAGCTATTTTAGATTGTTAGACCTTTTAGACTTCTTAGATTTTTAGTGAATTTTTTAAAAAAAAAGCAGAATGCTTTTTTTAGAACCTTAGAACCTTAGAACCTTAGAACCTTAGAACCTTAGAACCTTAGAACCTTAGAACCTTAGAACCTTAGAACCTTAGAACAATCAAACTTCTGAAAACAAAAAATCAACTACTTTTTGATATAGTTCATCGTTGTGCATTCCGTGTCCTAAGCCATTTGTAGCTATGAACTGGCTATTTTTCCAAGTGCTGGCTATTTTTTCTCCTTCTTCAAAAGCAACTACTGTATCATCGATATCATGGGCAATCAATCCTTTTATAGTAAAATTAGAGGCGAATTTTTTACCCGAAAAATCTTCAAGTTTAAAGTTGAAACGATTAATGAAACGATTCTCCAAAAGAGGAATCATTTTATCGTTCAGACTTAACATAGAAATATAATTATTGATGAGTGTTTGCAAATCCGATGGAGCTCCTAAAATTACCATTTTCTTAATACTTGTTCCTGGATATAAGTGCTGGTGATATACACAAGCAGCACCACCAATAGAGTGACCAATTATAATTGTAGGGTGGTATTTTTCTACCGCTTTATTAATGAATTCTGCATAAAGAGGTACGTTGAATTCTTTACCGCTACTTTGTCCATGTGCAGGAGCATCGATAGCTATAATTGTACTTCCGGATTTTTGTAAGTGAGGTAGTGTTTTTTGCCAGCGTGCAGCATTACTTTCCCAGCCATGAACGAGTAATATTTTGGTTTCATTTCCTTCCCAGGTGTAGGTTTGAAATTCATGCTCGTTATGATGAAAGATTTCTGTTCTCGTATTTTTTAATACTTGGGGTAAGCTTTCTTTGGTTAGTCTGCCTTCTCTGGGTTGGCTAAAAAGAGCGTACGAAAGTTGGGCCGCTTTCTCTGGATTAACATAACTTAAAAAGTTAATATATTGCCCTACGGATTTTAATGTTATGAAACGGATACCTTCTTTAAATCCCAAAATTATAATTTTAATATAAAAAAAGCCCCGAATTTCGAGGCTTTATTATTATTTAGAATTTCGAAAATAATTGATCCATTTTTTCTTTTTCTTCTTCAGCTAGTGCACTGTCAACCAGGATTCTTCCAGAATGCTCATCAGTGATGATTTTTTTTCTAGATGCAATCTCTACTTGTGTTTGTGGTGGAATAGTAAAGAAAGAACCTGCAGATGCTCCTCTTTCAATAGATACTACTGCCAAACCGTTACGAACGCTTGTTCTGATTCTTTTGTAAGCCGCTAATAAACGATCTTCAATTAATCCTTCATATTCAGCTGATTTTTCAGATAAGAAGATTTCTTCTTTTTGAGTCTCAGACATAATCGCATCCAATTCAGATTTTTTATGTTTTAGATGTGAACTCTTAGATTCAAGTCTTTCTTTTAAACCAGTGATAACTTCTTTTTTATGATCAATAGAAACTTTCATTTCTTTGATTTGCTTTTCAGCCAATTGGATTTCTAATTCCTGAAATTCAACTTCTTTTGTCAAAGAGTTGAATTCTCTATTGTTACGAACTGATTCCTGTTGTTTTGTATACTTTTTGATGGCTTCTTTATGATCATCAATAGCATTTTTTCTAGTCTTGATTTGCTCTTCAACTATTTCAAGTTCGCTTTTCAATTTCTCTGAACGTGTGCCTAAACCCGCAACTTCATCTTCTAAATCTTCCACCTCTAATGGAAGTTCTCCTCTTACGTTTCTGATTTCGTCAATTCTAGAGTCAATTAACTGTAAATCGTAAATTGCTCTTAACTTGTCCTCAACACTTAATTCTTTCGTATTCGCCATATTCTATAAGTACTTAACTGGATTTGTATTTTCTTCTGATAAAATGATTGCAAAATTAAGGATTTTTTTCCGAAGATAATCAACAATATAATTTTTTGTATAACGTTCGCTTTCAAAATGTCCAATATCGGCTAATAGTAATCGATTTTCGGCTTCATAAAACTGATGGTATTTTAAATCGGCTGTCAAAAAAGCATCGGCACCAGCCTGAATTGCATTTTTTATCGCAAAACTTCCAGATCCTCCAAGAACGGCAACTTTATGGATTTTTTTTCCTGTAAATGCAGAATGTCTGATACCATCTGCAAGCATTTTTTCTTTTACAAAAGGTAAAAAATCAACCTCATTCATTGGAGTTTCAAATTCTCCAATCATACCCAGACCTATGTTTTGGTGCACATTTTGTAAATCGTAAATTTCATAAGCGACTTCTTCATAGATATGAGTAGCAAAAAGAGCTTTTAAAATCCGTGATTGTAAGTGTTTTTCAAAAACAACTTCAATCTTTATTTCATTTCCGGTATGTAATTTTCCTTTTTCTCCAATAACAGGATTGCTGTTTTCATTTCCTTGAAAAGTAAAAAAACCTTCGGTATTAAAACTACAATTGTCATAATTACCAATAGTTCCTGCTCCGGCTTCAAACATTGCATTCCGAACTTTGTCAGAATTATCAGGAGTAGTATAGGTGACTAGTTTTTGAATGTAACTTTGTTTTGGAATTAAAACCTTGGTGTTTGTTAAGCCTAAAGCATCGCAAAATATTTTATTTACACCTTGTGAATGATTGTCCAATGCAGTGTGAACGGCATAGATGGCAATGTCATTTTTTATGGCTTTAAGAATAGCACGTTCTACATAATTCTTACCCGTTATTTTTTTTATTCCAGAAAATAGAATTGGATGAAAGCAAACAACCAGATTACAATTTTTAGCAATAGCTTCATCAATTACATTTTCAAGCGCATCGTGGCAAACCAAAACTCCTGTAACTTCTGTAGCTGAATCACCAACTAAAAGCCCGACATTGTCAAAATCTTCGGCGTAAGCCAAAGGAGCCATTTCTTCGAGGACTGCTAATATTTCTTTGATTTTCATTTTTTATTTTTTTGATTCAGGTTTCATGTTTTATAAAGTAGCAGGAAACCTGAAACAAATTAACGAATAATAATTATATCTGGTAATACTTATTCATATCTAATGATAATACTAATTCGTACTAAATAATTACGAATGTTGTATCTTTGTTTATTCAAAATTTATAGTCATGACTACAATAACAATAAAAATTAACGAACGCACTAAAGCGGGGAAAGCTTTTATCGCTATGTCTGAATCCTTTTTTAAAGATGTCGAAGGAATCGAAATTATTGAAACAGATTCAAAAAAAATTAAAAAAACAGAAAGTATATATAGTCCTGAGTTTATTGCTAAAATTAAAAAAGCAGAAGCAAATATTAAAAAAGGAAAAACTACAAGATTAAATCCTGATGATATATGGGGAAGTATTTTGTAGAATTTGACGACATTGCTCGTAAAGATTTCAAAAATCACTATAAATCAGGAAATAAAGCAACTATAAAAAAGATCGAAAAAATACTTTTAGAGTTAACTGAAGACCCTTTTTCAGGTGAAGGAAACCCTGAAGAATTGAAGTATAATCTTAAAGGATATTGGTCTAGACGTATTAATCAAAAGGATCGTATGATTTATCGGGTAGAAAATGAAATTGTAACTGTTATTATAGTTTCAGCCATGGGACATTATTCTGATAAATAAATTATGAATTTACTTCGAAAATTACTCTTCCCATTTGCCATTTTATATGGAATCATTACTAGTATTCGGAATTTTCTTTTTGATAAAGGAGTTTTAAAATCCACCTCATTTGATATTCCAGTTATTGCAGTTGGGAATCTTAGTGTGGGAGGAACTGGCAAAACGCCACAAATAGAATATTTAATCCGATTGTTATCAGATAAATATCAGGTTGCAACACTTAGTCGTGGATACAAACGACAATCAGAAGGTTTTGTGCTTGCTGATGAAACTTCTAATGCTGTTATATTAGGAGATGAACCTTTTCAGTTTTTTCAAAAGTTTAAAAATATTCAAGTTGCGGTAGATGCTAACCGAACAAACGGAATTCAGAAATTACTTTCTCAACCTAAAAAGCCTCAGATTATTTTGCTTGATGATGCATTTCAGCACCGAAAAGTAAAAGCTGGATTTTATATTTTGCTTACTTCGTATGGAGATTTATATGCTGATGATTGGATGTTGCCAACTGGAAATTTACGTGAGAGCAGGAGTGGAGCAAAAAGAGCCAATATTGTTATTGTAACCAAATGCTCTTCTGATCTTAAGGAATCAGATCAGCAAAATATTCGTAGAAAGCTCAAACTAGAACCATCACAAGAATTATACTTTACTTATATAGATTATGATGATTGCATTTATTCTCAAACAGGGAAATTAGCAATCGAAGAAATTAAAAAGGAACGAAAATTACTTTTGGCTGGAATTGCAAAGCCAACACCATTTTTTGAGTTTTTAAAATCTAACGATGATGAATGTCTTACATTCCCTGATCATCATCACTTTACAGAAACGGATATTACAACGATTGCGAATAAAGCAAAAAAACATAAAATTATTACAACCGAAAAGGATTATGTTCGCTTAAAAGGCACTAATATTGCGCCGCAATTATTTTATTTGCCTATAAAAAGCACTTTTATTAATTATCAAAACAATTTTGATACAACAATTTTAAATTATGTGGGAAAAAGTACAGGAAACAGTTAGTTATATAAAATCAAAAACACAGTTCACGCCAGAATATGGAGTGATTTTAGGTTCAGGTTTAGGAGGTTTCACAAATGATATCGAAATAGAGTACACATTACCTTATAACGAAATTCCTAATTTTCCGGTATCTACAGTTCAAGGTCATAAAGGAGCTTTGGTTTTTGGAACTATTGGAGATAAAAAAGTGGTTGCGATGCAAGGTCGTTTTCATTTTTATGAAGGATATACAATGGAAGAAGTTACTTTTCCGGTTCGTGTTATGAAGTTTTTAGGAGTTACTAAATTAATGGTTTCTAATGCTTCGGGAGGAGTAAATGCGGCTTACAAAGTAGGTTCGATTGTTATCATTAAAGATCACATCAATTTTGCACCGCAACATCCTTTGCATGGTAAAAATGATGAGCGTTTTGGTCCTCGATTTGTAAACATGAGCGAACCATATTCTAGAAAAATGATCATTAAAACCAAAGAAATTGCATCTAGATTAAATATCGAAATTCATGATGGAATTTATTTTGGATTACAAGGGCCAACTTTTGAAACTTTGGCGGAATATAAAATGGTAAAAATTCTTGGGGCAGATTGTGTAGGAATGTCTACCGTGCCCGAAGTTATCGTAGCACGTCATATGGATGTAGAGACTTTTGGAATCTCTGTAATTACCGATATGGGTAATGAAGAAAGTATAGATACAATCTCGCATGACGAAGTATTGGAAGCGGCAAAAATGGCCGAACCTAAAGTGAGAGCACTGATAAAAAACTTGATTTTAGAATATTAATTTGCATTGAGACATCGTGCAATGATACTGTAGAATTCATCAGGAACAAAGGGTTTTGTTATTACGTCATTCATTCCGAAAGACAGTAACATTTCCCTGTTCTCATCTAGTGAAATTGCAGTCAAGGCAATAATAGGGGTTATTTTATCAAATTCGCGAATGTATTTAGTGGCAGTAGTTCCATTTATTCCAGGTAAATGGACATCCATTAAAATCATGTCGAAACGTTTGGTTTTTAACAACTCAATGGCATCTTCTCCATTGTCGATTATCTCACATATTACGCCTTTATTTTCAAGCATTTTTCGAGTAATCATTTGATTAATTTTATTGTCTTCAATCAATAGAATATTCTTGTTCTTTAATTCGTAGTCGTTGTACAATTTGGTTTCTTGTTTAATAGCTAATGGTTCGTTATTTATTTTAAATTTCAATTTAAATGTAAAAGTTGATCCTTTGTCAACTTCACTTTTAAGATTAATTTCGCCACCTAGCATTTCGGTTAGTTTCTTTACAATAGTAAGTCCAAGGCCAGTTCCTCCATATTTTCGATTAATTTCTATTGAGCCTTGCGAGAAACTCTCGAAAACAGTTTGTAATTTGTCTTCTGGTATTCCTATTCCAGTATCAACTACCTCAAAATAAATAGTTGCTTGTTCTTCCTTTAATGAATGTAATTTAACGATTACTTTTACACGCCCGTTTTTAGTAAATTTTAATGCATTATCAATTAAATTCATAATGATTTGCGATAACTTAGTAGGATCTCCTATTAAATTATCCGGGATGCTTTTGTCAATGTCAAGATAAAAGTAGTTCTTGTTCGCCGTAGCTAATTCTTTTAATGAATTTTGAATATTTATTAATAATTCTTTAAGATTGAAACTAATGTATTCTGTTTCAAGTTTGTTAGAGTCGATCTTGTTGATTTCTAGAATTTGGTTAATAAATGTAGTTAAGTAATTTCCTGAGAATTTCAGAGATTCCAAATATTTCTGTTGCGATTTTTTAGGGCTATCTTCTATCAGTAGATGCGTGATTCCATTAATAGCATTTAATGGAGTTCGTAATTCATGGCTCACAGTTGATAAAAATTCAGATCTTGCTTGAGATGCTTTTTCGACTTTGTTTTTGGCTATAATAAGTTCATTGTTCTTTTCTTCTAAAATAATATTATTTTGACTTCGAATAATGTTGTTTTTATATAAAGATAAACTTAAAAGTGATAAAATGGAAATTAAAGCTATAGCAAGGATACTTATTAGTTTGGAATATTTATATGTTTTTTTGTCTTCAAGATCCTTTTTCTCTTTTTGAATTGCATCGTTTAGAAGTTCAGTGTTTTTGAGTTTTTTTAATTCATCAAAATTTAGTTTAGAGTTTTTTAATTTTAGGATATAATTTTTTAATTGATAATGTTCATCGAGATAAGTGTAAGCTCTGTCGTAATCTTGGTTCTTTTTGTAAAACTGACTAATAGCTAGTAATATAGTTGCTTTTTGATTAAGATCATTGCTTTTTGTAGTTAGTCCTAATGCTTTGTCTAAAAAGAATATCGCAGAATCATTTTTTTGCAAGAGGTTTTGTATAAGCCCTAATTGATAATAAGCATCAGTTTTGGTTCTTAAGATAGATTTGTTATCTGGTTTTGCAATTATTTCTTTGAATGTTGAAATAGCCAAATCATAGTTTTGATTTGCTTTTAATGCTATTCCTTTTTGGAGATTTAATGTTTGGGTGGAATCAACTATTTTTAGTTGTTTAAAAATAGACTCCGATTTATCAAAGTAGTGCTTTGCAACTTTATGATTCCCTTTTTCGGTGTTTGTTATCCCGATATAATGTAGAGTGAGTGCTTTGGTAAGTGTGGAAGGAATATTCTTTAACAAGTTTATACTTTTGAAGAAGTATCTTAAAGCAACATCATATTTTTTCTGATTGTAATAAATTTTGCCAAGCTTGAATGTTTGATTTGCTTGACTTTCGGTTTTGTGATTTGCTTGACAAAAATTAATTGACTTTTGTGTAAAAAGAAGGGCTTGATTGTATTTATTGGCTTTAAGACTGGAATTAGTCAGTTGATTATAATAGGCAACACTATCTGCATTCCGGTTGGATTGGGAGTACAAAAACGAACTAAAAAAACTAATTAGAATAAAAAGATATCTCATAGATGTAATACTTTTTATAATTAGTTTATTTCTTTCTTGTTAGCAAAATTAAATCGATTAATCGAGATGAATAACCAATTTCATTGTCATACCAGCCTACAACTTTAACCATTTTGTCAATTACAGATGTAAGTTGTGAATCAAATAAACAAGAATTTTGATTGCCAATGATATCAACAGATACAATAGGATCTTCTGTATAATCTAAAATCCCTTTTAAACTGGTTTTAGCAGCATTTTCAAATGCTTCGTTGATTTCTGCAATAGTCACGGCACGTTTTACATTGAATGTAATATCGGTTAATGAACCATCAGGAACTGGAACGCGAATACCGCAACCGCCAATTTTATTTTGCAATTTTGGGAAGATTTTCGTCAATGCCTTCGCTGCTCCTGTTGTTGTAGGAACAATAGACTGGCTTGCACCTCTGGCTCTGCGTAGGTCTTTATGAGGTTGATCATGTAGACTCTGATCTGTTGTATATGAGTGTATTGTCGTGATGTAGGCTTGCTCAATACCACAAAGCTCATCGATTATTTTTATCATCGGAGCAGCATTGTTTGTAGTGCAACTCGCGTTTGAAATAATTGTTTCGGTTCCGTCCAATATCCCTTCGTTTACACCTAAAACAACTGTTTTTATAGAGTCTACTTCCGAAGGTGCAGATAGAATCACTTTTTTGGCTCCAGCCAAAATATGCGCATTTATCTCTTCATACGTTTTGTATTTTCCAGTAGCTTCTATTACGTAATCAATATCACTATTTTTCCAGTTTAAGTTTGAAATGTTCTTTTCATGAAAGAATAGATAATGTTTCCCATCCACGATTATTCCATCATCATCACTACTTACTTTATATGGTAATACACCGTGAATACTATCGTATTTAATTAGGTGAGCCATAGTTTTAGTATCGGCAATATCGTTTATAGCAATAACTTCAATTTCGGGATGGTTTAAAAGTAAGCGAAATAAATTTCGACCAATTCTTCCAAAACCATTAATAGCAATTCGTACTTTTTTATTCATTAAAATAATATATTCAACATTTAAAACTAAAGTATGTGTTTTTGTGCTTTATAGGAAGAACGCACCAACGGACCGCTTTCGACATGGCGAAAGCCTAATTCTAATCCGAATTTTTCATATTTAGCGAATTGATCAGGAGTGATAAATTCTTTTACAGGTAGATGTTTTTTACTAGGTTGTAAGTATTGACCAATTGTTACTACATCTACGTTTGCATTGCGTAAGTCGGTCATAGTCTGAAACACTTCTTCTTCGGTTTCACCAAGACCAAGCATGATTCCAGACTTAGTTCTGTTGATTCCTTTTTCTTTTAGGTAGCGTAATACTTCAAGACTACGATCGTATTTGGCTTGAATACGTACTTCACGTGTTAATCGGCGAACAGTTTCTACGTTATGAGAAACAACTTCGGGATTAGCTTCAACAATTCTGTCAATATTTCTTTCGATTCCTTGAAAATCAGGAATCAATGTCTCCAATGTTGTGTTTGGATTCATACGACGAATTGCTTTGACTGTTTCAATCCAAATAATTGAACCACCATCTTTTAAATCATCTCTATCAACACTTGTAATAACAGCGTGTTTAATATTCATGATTTTTATAGAACGTGCTACTTTTTCCGGTTCATCCCAGTCTACAGTTTCTGGCCTTCCGGTTTTTACACCACAAAAACCACAAGAACGTGTACAAACATTCCCTAAAATCATAAACGTTGCCGTTCCTTCTCCCCAGCATTCTCCCATATTTGGGCAGCTTCCAGAAGTACAGATTGTATTTAAACTATATTTATCGACTAAACCACGTAGTTCGGTATATTTTTGTCCAATCGGGAGTTTTACCTTTAACCATTTTGGTTTTCCAACAGGTAAATTATTATCTATAAGGCTTTCCATATTCAATTTTCAAAGTACAAAGATAAGCAATGTTGTTTATTTGTTTATTTGTTTGTAGTTTAATTTGTAAAGTGATAATGAAAAGACGTTCACGCTTTTTTTTTTGAATAATTATTTAATTAAGAGAAATGAATATTTTTTTGATTAAAATTGCAAGAAATAGCTCTGAATTGCAAAAAAGTTTGGTGTTTTTTTCTTCAAAATTAATTGAATTAGAACAGGTGAGTATTTTAAAGATGTAGTATATTTGCTACAGTTAATCTAATAATTAAAATAATGAAAAGAAATTCGATAGCGTTAGTTGTTTTACTTGCAACTTTTGGTTTTACACAAGCCAATGCACAGATAAATTTAGGAGAGAAAGCTTTAGGAGCAGTTCAAAAAGGAGTTGCCGGATTCACTTTTAGTGATGCAGATGCTGCGGCTTTATCCAAAGAAGCAGTTGCAGAAATGGATACCAAAAATCAAGTTGCACCTGCAACAGATGGTTATGCAATTAGATTAAACAGATTGTTTGGGAAACATACTGCAGGCGACGGATATACTTTAAATTATAAAGTGTATATGTTAAAAGAGGTAAATGCATTTGCAACTGCCGATGGAAGTGTACGTGTGTATTCTGGTTTAATGGATATTATGGATGATAACGAATTACTTGCAGTTATTGGACATGAAATAGGACACGTTGCGAATCATGATTCAAGAGATGCAATGAAGGCAGCTTATAAAAAAGAAGCTTTAATTGATGCAGCGGCTTCACAATCCGGGAAAATTGCTACGCTTACCGATACACAATTGGTAAAAATTGGGAATGCTATGATTGATAGCAAACACAGTAGAAAACAAGAATCTGAAGCTGATTTGTTTTCTTATGATTTCTTGAAAAAGAATGGTTATAATATTAATGCTGAGGAATCTGCATTTAGAATTCTTGCAAAAATGAGTGAAGGTACCGAAGCGTCTTTCTTAGATAAAATGATGAGTTCTCATCCTGATTCTAAACAAAGAGCTGATGATGCTAAAAAAAGAGCCGAAAAGGATGGATTGTATAAACCATATGTTCAGCAAAAAATAGTTAATACTGTGCCTGTAGTAACTCCAGTAAAAAAAGTTACGCCAGCTAAGAAAACTACCAAGAAAAAATAAGAAAGATAATTTCTAATCATAAAAAAGCAGAACCTCGGTTCTGCTTTTCTTTTATTTTAAGACATGATGAGCAAGAACTCTTTGAACTTCATATACATTTACTGATTTGTTGAATTGTTTTACGATACTTGGATTCTGTTCGCTGGAAACCCAAATTTTTAATTCGGCATCCAGATCAAAAGTTCCGGCAGTTTCAACACTAAATCGTGTGATGCTTTTATAAGAAATCGATTTGTATTCGGTTTTGCTACCTGTTAATCCTTGCTTGTCAACCAGGATTAATCTTTTGGTTGTGAAGATAAAAGTATCGCGTATAAGTTTAAAACCCAATTCGATTTCTTCATTGTCGGTTAAAAGCTGACCATAATTTTTAACCAATTCATCTTGACCTACAGTGCCCGCATTACCAAGTATTGCTGAAAATATTCCCATAATTTATTATTTGTTTTTGATGATTCTAAAAGTGAATTTCAGCAGTAAAGATAGCGTATTTTATAAAAAAACTACTTTGGATAAGTAGCTAATAATTACTTTTTAAGAAACAAAAAAGCATAAAAAAAGCAGAACCTGAATTCTGCTTTTAGTTTTATAGTTATTCTGCTTTAATCGTGATTGGCAGATTATATGCTGTTCGAACTGGTTTTGAATCAATCATTCCCGGACTCCATTTGGTTTTTAAAGATTTTAAAACTCTAATGGCTTCTTTTCCTAGTCCATAACCAGGATCATTTTTTACAAGAATGTCGGTCATACTTCCATCTCTTTCGATTACAAATGATACATAAATACGAATCATTCTTTCGCTGTCTAGTTCTGGACGGTTAAAATTATTTCCCACATACGTGTAGAATTTGTTCATTCCTCCCGGAAATTCAGGTAGCTTATCAAGAGCGCTGGTACCAACGATGCCAGGTTCAGGATTTGCAGTCTTTGTAATTTCGGTTCCAGTGCCTTCATTTCCTAAAGCATTTGTTAATGTTCCGGTACTTTCGCCAGTTGTAGTTTTTACTGCTACAATGTTCTCTGTTGCTTTTGCGATTTCTTGCGTGGCTTGGCTTGCTTCTACAATAGTAGGATTTACAAGTTGGCTTTTTTCAATAACATTTTGTATTGGTTGTGATTTTACAGCAGGCATTTTTGCCGATTCTTCAATCACGTGCGGAACATCACTTAGCCGTACAATTGTTGGTAAACTATCGGGAATAATGGGTAAGATTTCGACCTTGTTCAGATTGGTAATAAACATTGAAGCACACACAATAGTCGTAGTGAAAAATAATCCCATGAAAAGTGCTTTAATAGCGTTTTTTGAACTTTCATGTCGTAATTGATACGCGCCATACTCTTTGTTTCTGTTTTCGAATACAAGGTCAATCCATTTGTTTTCGTAGATGCTTGATGTTAACATAATTCACGGGTTTAAAGGTTAAGTAGTGGTTAAATCATAAGCAAAAAATATTTTACCTGATAACGTTAATAAAAGAACTTTAGTATGCGGAATTTTTGTTTATTTAAGAATAAAGGTAGCGATATTTTATTCTTTACCGAAAGATAGTAAATTATCTTTTGTTTTTAATCACTTCTGCTAATAATTTTTTAGCGCGAAGTAATTTTACTTTTACATTGCTTAATGGCTCATTTATTTTGAGTGCAATTTCCTGATAACTCATTTCCTGAAAATAGCGTAACTGAATTACTTCCTGATAATGCGGCTTTAATTCTTTGATGCAATGTAGTAATCTGGAGAGATTTTGTTCGGTAATCAGTTCGTCCTCTACCGACGGAGTAGTGTCGGCAATATTGTAAGCTTGTTGGTTTTCCTGATCGGTAATTTCTATAAAAAGATTAGTTTTCTTTTTACGCAATAAATCAATATGTACATTCTTTGCAATGGCAATCAACCAAGTGTTGAATTGAAATTCGGCGTTGTATGTTTTTATTTTATCAAAAGCCTTAGAGAAGGTTTCGATAGTAATGTCTTCGGCAATGGTTTCATTTTCAGTGCGCTTTAACATAAAACTATAAACCTCATTCCAATAATGATCCAACAAAAAAGTGAAGGCGATTTGGTCTCCACTTTTTGCCTTCTCTATTTTAGAATTTATTTCCAATGTACAGGTTTTGAAAAGATATTAGTTATAAAGATATTAATTTGGGTGAATATAAGCGCAATTTCTACGATAGGAAACCAAACTTTTAAATCATTTTCTTTTAATTTCCCTGCAGAGAAGCCTATAACAAGCCATATAGCAATGTATCGAGCTACGACTAAGCTTAAAACTATAATCCATTGAAATTGGAATGAAAGTAGAATAATTGCCAGTATAAAGAATAACAATTGAGAGCTGTAAAAAACGCCTAATTGAATCTTATCAAAAACTTTATAATAATTAGCAGTAGCTACATGTCTTCTTTTTTGAATAAACCAGTCTCTGTATTTTTCTTTAGGCTTAGAGTAAGTAAAGCTTTCAGGAGAATAGGCTATTGTCGTATTATTGCTATTGGCTGCCTGATTAATAAATAAATCATCGTCGCCGGAACGTACCTGAATATGTTCGATAAATCCATTTACATTAAAAAACTCTTCTTTTTTATAGGCTAAGTTACGACCAACTCCCATGTATGGATGACCTGCTTTTGCCCATGAAAAGTATTGAATTGCTGTAAGTAAAGTTTCAAAGCGAATAATTTTATTCAAGAATGATTTCTCTATTCTTTCATAAGCACCATATCCTAAAACGATTGTTTTGTTCATCGTAAATTGCGAACTCATAGCTGTGATCCAATTTTTTGAAGTTGGAAAACAATCGGCATCGGTAAATAATAGGTAGTCTTTCTTGGCTGCTTTTATTCCTAGTGTTAAAGCGTATTTCTTATTACCCCAAAAAGCTTCGTTGTTTTTTACTTTTACCAAACGGATAAGGTTTGGGTATTGGCTTTCGAAGAGTTCAAAAATGTCTAGAGTTTCGTCGCTTGAAGCATCATCAATTAAAACAATTTCGAAATCCGGATAATCCTGTTCTACTAATAGCGGAATATACTTAACTACATTTTCAGCTTCGTTTTTTGCACAGACAATAACTGAAATTGGAATTCTTTTGGGAGTGATATTCTGTGTTTTAGCAAATGAAAACTTGCTAAATACACCCAGATAATAAGAAAGTTGTACAACAACGATAGCAATAAAAAAGTATAAAATAATTGTAAGCATCTGATTTTAATGTCTTTTAATTTTGAATCTTGCGAGCGCAAAGGTAATTATGAATTCCCGATTTCCAACGTTTAAAATGCAATTACTTTCGGCATTTTGACATTTCTTTTGCAACGGCAATAGACTGAGGGTTTTCTGTTTTTTCTAAGGCTGTGATTATGTTTTTATAGTTCACATCATCTCTGTTTTGAGACATTTTTTTAGTAGCCTGAATTTCATCTATTTCAATTTCGAAAGCGATTATTCCGTGTGCTTGTCGCATCGTTTTTGTAGATAGATCTTCTACGCGAACCGGGTTCTCTGAGTTGGCTTCATATTTGTCAACTAATTTTTTTAGAGATTCGATTGCAGCTTCGTGATCCACGATTTTTATTCGACCATATACATGTACGGCAGTATAATTCCATGTAGGTACATTTTCATGATCATACCATGAAGGCGAAATATAGGTATGTGCTCCGGTGAAAACAGCCAAAACCTGATCATTTTGAATAAAACCTTCGCCTTGTGGATTTAGTTTAGAAATATGTCCACATAATACTTCTTTGCCATCAGCTCTGGTTTCGATTTCTATAGGAATATGGGTTGCCCATAATTTACTATGAGTTTGATTGATTAATATTCCGAAGCTGTTTTCTTTAAGAAAAGCTCTTATTGCTTCCGGATCTTCATCTTTGTGTATTTCTGGTGTGTACATTTTATATTAAGTTTTTTCCAAAACAAATAGCTTTTGTATTATTTACATATTTGCCATAGTTAGGAATGATTTTATAATTTGATTTTTGATAGAATTGGGTTGCTTCCTGATTTTGAATCCGTGTTTCTAAAATTAATTCTTCGTAACCAATTTCTTTGGCTCTTGTTTCAAGGAAAGATAAAATGGTTTGCCCGATTCGTTTTCGTGGATATTTAGAATACATTCGTTTTACTTCTCCCATGGTTTCCGAAATCGGTCGAATTGCACCACAACCTACGATTTCGTTATCGATTTGGGCTATGACAAACACAAATTTTGAATTATAATTCTGCCAATCCTGAAAAGAATTCTTTCCATCACTTCCAAAACGAATATAAAGATTTTCTGATAATTTCTCTGTAATTGGAAGAGCTTTTTTATCGTCTGGATTTACTGTTTGTATTGAAATAGTTTGTGTCATCTTGCTCGAAGAAAAATGTTTTTTTAGATATTTGTCACATCGAGCGGAGTCGAGATGTTGTAATGTTATAAAGGGCTTCGACTCCGCTCAGTCTGACAACACTATATAATTTGAAAATTAGTGTTTTATATCACATTTACTTCGGCTTCGATATGTATTCCGAATTTTTCAAATACTGTTTTTTGGATGTTTTTTGAGATTGCCAGGATTTCTTGTCCTGTTGCGTTTCCGTAATTAACCAGAACCAAAGCTTGGTTTTTATGAATTCCGGCATCGCCAAAACGTTTTCCTTTAAAACCGGCTTGCTCAATAAGCCAACCCGCAGGAACTTTTACTTCTGTTTCGGAAACATCATAATATTTCATTTCCGGAAATTTCTGATGGATTTTTTCGAAATCAGATTTTAACAGAATTGGGTTTTTAAAGAAACTACCACTATTTCCTAGTTCTTTAGGATCAGGTAATTTACTTTGTCTTATTGCAATTACTGCATTACTTACATCTTTTAAATTCGGATTTGTAATGTTGTTTTTGGCTAATTCGGCAGTAATATCTCCGTACGAAATATTGATTTTATGATTGCGCTTCGTTAGTTTATAAGTTACAGATGTAATGATGTATTGATCTTTTACTTCGTTTTTAAAAATACTTTCTCGATATCCAAAATTGCATTCGGCATGAGTAAATGTTTTTATTTCCTGAGTTTCGATGTTTATAGCATCGCATGAAACAAAAGTGTCTTTTATTTCGGTTCCGTAAGCTCCAATATTTTGTACTGGAGTAGTTCCAACATTACCGGGGATAAGCGACATGTTTTCTAATCCTCCAAAATCTTGCTCAATTGTCCAAAGTACAAATTCATGCCAGGTTTCTCCGGCTTGACTTTCTACCCAAACAAAATCATCATCTTCATCGATTATTCTTTTTCCTTTTAAATCAATATGAATTACCAGGGCATCAATGTCTTTAGTTAAAAGCATGTTGCTTCCGCCTCCTAAAATGAATTTTTCCTGGTTTTTGTTTTCTTTTAGAACCTTTTTCAATTCATCAATTGTATGTACAGCAATAAATTGTTTTGCTTTGGCTTCAATGCCAAATGTGTTGTGATTTTTTAAAGAAAATTGAGATAGAATTTCCATAAATGAGAAACTTTTTTGTAGAATTAATCGAGAGTTCAAAAGTAAGGATTATAATCTATTTTGTGTTGAGTTTCTATAAAATATCAGATGATTAAATACATTAAGAAATAAATTACTACTATAATATCTTGTAAAAGCTTTAGATAGTTTTTTGTGAAACTTTATTTTAAAGCAGCAATAAAAAGTTGCATTTCTTTCATAGTGCCAATTGTAATTCTTGTCCACTTTCCGTTTTCTTCGTAGATTTTTGTTCCTGATATGTTATGATCTTCTAATTGCTTGAAATAATCTTTTCTATAATTGTCTAATGAGAAATAAATAAAATTTGAATAGGACGGAATACAAGTTAAATTTAATTGAGTAAGCTGATCAATAGTGTATTTTTTTACTTCCTGATTTGAAGAATAAGCCTGTTGAGTAAATTTTTCGTCATTTAAAGATGCTATGGCGGCAGAAGCTGAAACAACGCTAACGGACATATTTGTAGATGATTTTAAATTACTTAGTTGCTCAATAGTATCAGGATGTGCAATTGCATAACCGATGCGAGCACCAGCTAATCCATAAAGTTTTGAAAAAGTTTTCGTTATTATCAAATTTTTGTTTTCAATAACGAGGTTGCTTAATGATTGTTCTGTGGTAAAGTTGATATATGCCTCGTCTACAAAAACAACTGTTTTTTGGGTTGCTTCGTTTATAAATGATACTAATTTTTCTCTGTCGCAAATTGTCCCTGTTGGATTGTTAGGATTACAGATATAGATCATTTTTGTATCTGAATTAATAGCTTTTAACATCGCAGTTAAATCGTGTTTTTTGTCCTTAGTCAATGGAATAGTGACTTTTTTTAAGCCTAATTTGCCGGAAGGAGCTGTCCAGTAATCGTATGTGGTTTCGGCTATTATAAAATTACCTTTATTTAAAGCTGCGTGTTGAAGGACTAAGTCTAAAATTTCAGTTGAACCGGCACCTAATAAAATATTGTTGTCTAAAACGTTATTCTTTTTTGCAATAAGAGAAATTAATTCCGACCAAAGATTCCAGCCATATCGATTACTGCTGTTTATGCTTTTTGTCATTGCAGCACGAGCAAGCGGAGAAGGACCATAAGGATTTTCATTTGACCTTAATAATATAGGAGAATTATCTAAATTGGGTAAAATATAATCTGATGGAGTATTTGCAAAGCTTTCAAATTGGCAAAAGCCTAATCCTATTGTACCTAATCCTATTTGTTTCAGCCAGTTTCTTCTATTGTTCATCTCTATTTCAGAATTAAATTAAACTATTCAGTGAAACGGTATGACGTTGGGATTCCAGAAATGTTACGCGTTGAATAAAATAAGATTTTTTAC
>NZ_JAOZEW010000031.1 GCF_025847235.1 Flavobacterium shii | reverse complement strand
CTAGATTTGGTATTTGCAAGTCTTTTTTAAAATAATCTTAACGTTTTTTTTACTTCCTTATTTTTCAATACTTTAATTACTTCACGAAATGGGACAATTCTTTTGTAGTAACTCTCTATAGTCATACATTTGCATTTATAAATACTATACAATGGCAAGATTCAAAGAAAATGATTTACCCAAATCAAAAATAACCGCTACTTCACTCAATAAAGCAACCATAATATTTAAATATGCCGGAAACCATCAATGGAAATTTTATGTTGGATTGGTTTTCTTACTCTTTACAGGAGCAACTGCCCTAGCCTTTCCTAAATTAATTGGAATGCTTATCGATTGCGTTAAGAACAAAGACAACTCCGAGGCAAATATGATTGCGCTGGGATTGGTTGTTATCCTTTTTTTACAATCGATTTGTTCTTTTTTCAGATTATCATTATTTGTAAATTTTACCGAAAATACGCTGGCAAATCTTCGTTCGGCTCTTTATAGTAATCTGGTAAAACTGCCTATGACTTTTTTCTCTCACAAACGTGTTGGGGAATTAAATAGTCGCATAAGTGCCGATATAACTCAGATTCAAGATACATTAACATCTACAATTGCAGAGTTTTTACGTCAGTTTATATTAATCATTGGTGGTGTAATTTTATTGGCTACCGAAAGTTTCAAACTTACATTATTAATGCTTTCTGTAGTTCCGCTTGTAGCAGTTGCAGCAGTTATTTTTGGTCGTTTTATTCGTAAATATTCAAAAAAAGTACAAGATCAGGTTGCCGAGAGTCAGGTAATTGTCGAGGAAACAATGCAAGGAATAAGTATTGTAAAAGCTTTCGCAAATGAATGGTATGAAATTGCCCGTTATAACGGAAAAATTAAAGAAGTTGTAAAACTAGCTATCAAAGGTGGTAAATACCGAGGTTACTTTGCTTCGTTTATTATTTTCTGTTTATTTGGAGCAATCGTTGCTGTTGTTTGGTATGGTGTTCAATTGAGTATTGCTGGCGAAATGAGTGTTGGTCAATTAATTTCGTTTGTCCTCTACTCTACTTTTGTTGGAGCTTCTTTTGGTGGGATTGCCGAATTATATGCTCAAATACAAAAAGCTATTGGAGCAACCGAACGTGTTTTTGAATTATTGGATGAACATCCGGAGAAAATAAACTCACATCAAAATGCAACTTCTGTTGAAAAAATAAAAGGAAATGTTATTTTCAAAAATGTACAATTTAGCTATCCATCAAGAAAAGAGATTAAGGTTTTAAAAGACGTTAATTTCACAGCCAAATTCGGTCAGAAGATAGCGATTGTGGGACCAAGTGGAGCGGGAAAATCAACAATATCTTCTTTATTGCTTCGTTTTTATGATATTGATGCAGGAGAAATAATTGTAGACGGAAAAAATATCTATGATTATGATTTGGAAAACTTAAGAGGTAATATGAGTATTGTTCCCCAAGATGTGATTTTATTTGGAGGAACAATTAGAGAAAATATCGCTTACGGAAAACCAGATGCTAGCGAAGAAGAAATTTTATTGGCAGCAAAACAAGCCAATGCATTTAATTTTATCGAAGGTTTCCCTGAAAGATTCGATACTCTTGTTGGAGAAAGAGGAATTAAGCTTTCTGGTGGACAACGCCAGCGCATTGCTATTGCTCGTGCATTGCTTAAAAATCCTAGTATCCTAATCCTTGATGAAGCAACATCGTCATTGGATAGTGAAAGCGAAAAACTAGTTCAGGAAGCGTTAGAGATTTTGATGCAAGGAAGAACAAGTATCATTATTGCGCATCGTCTTTCTACGATTCGTAGCGCCGATCAAATTTTGGTTCTTGATAATGGAGTAATTTCAGAACAAGGAACGCACCAGGAATTAATTGCTTTAGAAAACGGAACGTATAAAAACCTAAGTAACTTACAGTTTAGTAATTCTTAAATTATATCAAAGTGATTATTCACAATTAATAAGAATTGAATTAATAAGAAAGTCTCCAATGAAAATTGGAGACTTTCTTATTAATTGAAGTTTGAAACTTAATTAAGTCTAGTTGCTTTCGTCGTGATACAATTGAAAGAGCTTTATAAGATCGGCCAAATTCTCCATTTCCAATTTCTCGAAAATTCGGTTTTTGTAAGTGCTTACAGTCGTTTTTTTGATCTTTAATAATTCTAGAATTTCTAGGTTACCATATCCTTTTACTAGTAATTGGGCAACTTCCATTTCTCTGTTCGATAATAGTTCTAATGGATTAGTAGGTTTCTTTGAAATATAAGAATCAAGAATTCGATCTTTAATATTCTGAGTAACATACTTTCCTGTTGTAATCATTGTATTTATTGCCAGTTTCATTTCCTCTTCGGAGCTTTCTTTCGTTAGATATCCAGATGCTCCAGCATTTAAATATCTCATGGCATAAATATTCTCTTCGAAAGCTGAAAATATCAATATTTTAATATCGGGCTGAATCGTTTTAATTTCTGTTAAGATATTCAGGCTATTGCCGTCTGGAAAATTTACGTCTAAAATCAATAAATCAATTTTGACTTCATTTAGTACTTTAAACGTATCTTTAAAATTTGCTGCCTTATAAATTGTAGCATTTAAAAATAGCTCCTTTATAATTAAAGTAAGTCCTTGACGTACTACAACATGATCGTCGGCAATTAAAAAACTATAGCTATTTGATGAACTCATTGTGTATAAATTAAATTATAATAAACCTGTTTTACAGAACAGCATTTATCTTTTTGTATTTTAAACCTGACTTAGTATCAAATTGAATACAACTTTTGTGCCTTTTCCTTCTTCGCTTTCAACATTAATTTCTCCGTCAAATAATTCGACTATTTCTTTGCATAAGTTTAAGCCTAATCCAGCTCCTAAATCATTAATATTGCCCGATATCGTTCCTTGATAATATAATTCGAATATATTTTTAAGATCCTTTTCGGGAATACCTAATCCATTATCCTGAATTTCTATTTTTAGATTTTGCTCGTAATCCGAAATATTTTCAAGGTCAATGTTGATCGATATAAGTCCGTTTTCTGTAAATTTATTTGCATTACCAACAATATTATAAAAGAGTTGATGAATTTTTGTAGCATCTGAATAAACTTCGTAATCGGAATTTAAGTTGGATTTTACCTTTATTTTATTCCCCTTACTTTCTACCAATGATGATAATGAAGCTATAATTTGATTTATCTCGGTTTTTAAATAAAAGTTTTTACTTTTTAGTTCAGGCTTATAATTCTCTTCTTTGGAATATTCCAAAATCTGATTTGACAAAAGAAGTAATGAATTGGTTGTAAATTGAATAGATTTGAAAGTATCTTTTATCTCGGGATCTTTTACAGAGGAACTTATTTTCTTACTATATATAGAAATGATGCTTAGAGGTGATCTAATTTCGTGGCTTATCATTCCCATGATTCTATTTTTAAAGTTTAAGCTTTGTCGTATTTTATTTTGAGCAATAGTTAACCTTTTTTCATATCCAAAAGCCATTCTTGTAAAGCTGAAAATTATAATTGATATAATAAACATTAATATGATGAGTATCAATAAAGTATAATTCCTAACTTTAATATTTGATTTATATTGTTCTTTTAATTGCTTTTTGGTGTCAGCCTGAAGTGTATTTGCCGGATCACTATAATTAGGCAATATTTCGGCACTTAAATTTATCAGTTTGTTGTTTAGCTCCGTCAGTTTTAAGTCTTGCTCTCTTAAACTGGAAAAAGATTTCTTTAAATTATTAAATTGTTTTTCGTAATATTTATTGGTCGTTATAAATACGTTTTTTATTTGGTCTTCAATACTCCCAGATACCAGTTTATCGTTGTATTTCATGGTTACAATGATTTTTAACTGTTCTTTTTGTATGTCCATTTTCCCGGCAAGTGCATCTCCTAATCTCGAAAAAAGTCCTTTTCGGGATACACTGTCAATCTTCATATAGGAATCGGTTTTAATGCTGTCTAAAATTTTCTTGTATTCAAATTTTTTAAAATCTAATAAATCAGAAGTTTTATCATTCTTTGGATCGGTTTGAAAAACAATAATAGAATCTATAGTCGATTTTAAAGCTATAATATTAGCTTCGGACTTATTCTTTTCCTGTAATAGGGTATTAAATTCCTTATTATTTGCAGTTTCGGCACTTAGTTTATCTACTAATTGCCCCGTTTCGACTAATGAGGCCGAATATTTTTTTAATGAAGCTTCGTCTTTATTACTAATGTAGTCGTTAAAATACTTTTGAGAATTAATAAATGAATTATTAACCTCACCTGTAAGTTGCTTTATATTGTCTAAATAGTTTAATGAATTAAAATATTTTGCAATTTTGGCTTCATTGCTCGTTTCATTATGCCAAATTACAACAGCAGTAATTTGTAAAAGAATAACACATGCCAATAAAGTATAATGTATTATTTTTCTATGTTCAAACTTTAGTTTTTTAAAACTAAACGTATTTCTTATCAAGCTCTTTTTAATCAAAATTTATATTTTATTACCGTTATAAGTCAAAATATAACTTATAACAACTGTTTATAATATAGGTATTTGAAGTAGTATTATGTACTACAATTTAAATAGAAATTGTTTTGCAAATATTAAATATGAGTTATCAATTAAAAGTCAAATAAATTTAATTGGCACTTTCATTTTGTAAAAATAATTAACACTAAACTAAAACAAGAACAAGTATTTAAAAGAGATTTGGAGAAGTCTTTTAACTAAATATAAAAAAATAATATGCAATTACAATTTACATACTTTAAATTATTTTTAGAAACATATTTTTCTTTTTTATAAAAAATAATATGCAAAAATAACCTGCTAAAACTTACTACAATGTAGAACATTGAAAATTCGTGTCTAGAACTTGTACTACAAGTTAGCATTTTTTATAATATAAATACTAATTTTGATGTAAATAGGAATTGTTTTGCGATTTTAATCAAAAAAATGAGAACAATAACAATTTCTATATTAAGATTGTGACAATAAAATTGTCATATAAGTTTCGAAAGTCTATTTGAGGTTAAAAAAAGCTTGTATGTTTTTTAATAACCTATGCGGTTAAAGTGATTTTTTGAAAGATATATTTCATTATTACTAATAAAACAGAGTTTGCTTAAAAAATCCCTAAATAAAACTTAATATATTCGTCTGTTTTTGGTATATATGCAAGTTTAGGGTATTTTTGCCAAAACGAAAAAGAACTAACGATGATAATTAGAAAAGCAACAATAAAGGACGCAGAATACATTGCTACATATTTGCTGCTAGCAATGGAAGGTATAGTGTATAAGTTCATTAAGGAAGAAAACCATGCTAAAGCAAAAGATTTTTTATTGTACTTTATAGAGAAAGAAAACAATCAATATTCTTATGAGAATTGCTTCGTTGTAGAAGATGATAATGAAATTGTTGCGGCTGTAAATATATATGATGGTGCAGAACTAAAGCTTTTAAGAGAGCCTATTGTTCAATATGTACGAACTCATTTTAATAAAGACTTTAATCCCGAGGACGAAACTCAAGCTGGAGAATACTATATTGATACTTTGGGTGTGAGTCCTAAATGCCAGGGAAAAGGCATAGGATCGAAAATACTGCAATTCTTGATAGACGAATATGCAAACAAAAAGCAATATACTTTAGGTTTACTTGTAGAGGAAGAAAATCCCAATGCTAAAAAATTATACTTAAAATTAGGTTTTAAACCTGTTGGGAATAAAACCTTAGCAGGGAAAAAAATGGAGCATCTTCAGATTAAAAGTATTCAGTAAGACTTAAAAAGTAATTCATATAAGTTCAAATAAGTGGAATATTCCCAAACTTATTTTTCTTAAATAACTTATATAGCTTTTAAATAACTAGTAAAGTCTAATTTATAAATTAATAAGACTTACTTTATTTATAGATTTACCTGATATATTGATAGATACGTTTTATAAGTCCCAAAAAGGATGGCTTATAAAAAAGTTATCTTTGCAAAAAATTAATAATACCACATTATAATAAGGAATCTAATATTCCTTATTTTTAAAGAATACCATTGAATTTTAAATCAAAAAATAGCCTTTCGGGGCGTAACTTCTTTATTCTAGGGATTGTTTTTGTGGTCCTTACCTTGTTTTCTATTTATATATTAAGCGGTTTAATAACGCAAATATCCGAAAAATCTAATTCGACTAATTCACTGCGTAGTTTTTTCAAAAAAAAGGAAGTTTTAGCACTCGAATTTTCTCGTTTTTTGGAGGTTGAAAAAGAAATAATTCAGATTATTGAAATTAGTACTCCTAATAATCTATCGGATAATTTAAGAGTTTTAAGTACTGTACATGCCAATAAAAATCTTGTTAAGAACAATTGGTTCCAGATAAATAATGAAAAAATAGAGCTAAGAACCTCTAATGATAAAGCTCATTTAACAGCATGTATAAACGATTTTATTGCTAAAAATGGTAATAAAGACAGAGTTAATACTATTATTAAAGATGGTAAAAACATCTTTTGGCGCATTTATTTTAAGTCTAAAACAAAAAATGGCGAAGTCGTACGCTATGGTTATGATATTGATTTAAAAGCATTACGATTCTATTTTTCTACCGTAGATCAATTGGCAGAAAATTATGCTTTTGTATTTGATAAAGAAGGAACTATACTTTATCATCCCGAAATTAAATTTATAAAACAGAATGTTTTTAAAGTAACAAATATCGTTCCTACAGATACTATATTTATTACCAAAAAAGGCTTTTCTAAAAGAGTAGCACTTTCTGAATATTTAAAATTAGATATCCTTAGGTACACACAACGGCTAAATGTAAATGGTACTGACTGGTATGTTTGTGTCAATTTTCCAGAGAATATTTCAAACGAAGATGTAGATGATATAAAAAAATATGCATCATTGATTTATTTTATTACAACAGCAATCTTGCTTGTATTCTTTTATTTGTTTGCCATTTTTACACGCAAAAGCTTTCAGGAAAAAGAAGATTTAGCCAAAGAAAAAAACAAACTAAGTTTAGAAAATGAAAAGATAAAGAAAGAAAAAGCATTAATTCAATTGCACCAATTAAAGGAGCAAATTAATCCTCATTTTTTATTTAATTCTTTAAACTCTCTTTATATGCTCATTGGTAGTAATACTAGTGTAGCACGCAAGTTTACCTTGAATCTTTCTAAAATTTATCGGTATTTAATTAATCCCCCTGAGCAGAATATTGTTACGCTAAAAGAAGAGCTTCTTTTTATAGAAAAATACATCTTTTTGCAACAAACGCGATTTAAAGAAGAATTTGACTTTACGATTACAATCGAAGACAATAACGTTTTATTAAAGAAAGTGCCGTATCTGGCTTTTCAGATTGCCATAGAAAATGCAATCAAACATAATATTGCTTCTGATGAAAATCCATTAAAAATTACAATTCTCATCAAAGAAAATAAGGTGGTCATTACCAATAATCTAAATGAAAAACAAAACTTCGAAAAAGAGTCTAAGTTTGGTCATAAGTACTTACAGAGTATCTACAGCTACTATTCGAAAACTGATTTTGATACCTTTAAAAGGGACGGTTTTTTTGTCTGTATTTTACCCTTAATTGAATAAAAAAAGCATTCACTCCCAAAAAAAAGCCACTCACTCCATTTTGTTTTTTTTAACGTAATGGATACAATATTTTAGGCGAAAAATTAACCTAAACTTAACTTTAAATGAGGGAAAAGGCATTATTAAAAAATTTAAAAAACACATTTATACTTCTATTATTAATTAGTAGTTGTACAATTATTGCGCAGAAAAAAGACAAAAAGAGTAAAGAAAACAAAACTGAACAAGCTAAGGATTCTACAAGTAACAAAAAAGGAAAAAAATATAATGATCTTTTAAAAGATGGTACTCTTAAAAAAGGATTATTCAATATAATACAAGTTAAAACAGATCTTTATCTTGAAATAAATGATTCTCTTTTTCAAAGGGAATTTCTTGTAGTTAATAAAATTTCGAATGTTCCAATGCAAGTTAATGAGGCTGGACTAAATAAGGGAATGAATTATGAGAATAAGATTATTACTTTTCATAAAGACCTTGTAGCCAAAAAAGTATGGGTAAAATCATCGGTTCCTAGTGTTTCGTCTCCAAAAGATGATGCTATAACAGCTTCGGTAAATAATAATTTTTCGGAATCTATTATAGAGGTTTTTGATATCGAAACAAAGAATAATGATTCAACTTCGATTGTAATTAAAGTAAATAAGATTTTTGACGGAAAACAAAAAAGTTTTAATGATGTCTTAAGTAATATTGGTTTTGGAGGTTCTGTAAAATCAGATCTATCATATATTGAATTTGCAAAAGCATTTCCAAAAAATATTGTTGTTAAATCTCAACTTACAACTTCTGTAAGCGAAGGTGGTGGTCCTGCCCTATCGGTTACAATTGGTGTTACGAGTAATATTGTTTTATTGGATAAAGTTCCGATGCAACCACGTTTTTCTGATAACCGTATTGGTTATTTTACAGAGAAACATTGGTATTTTAATGATCAGCAGCATGCAATGCGCGAAAGAGAACTAATAACTCGTTGGAGATTAGAGCCTAAAACGGAGGATATCGAAAAATACCGTAAAGGAGAATTGGTTGAGCCAAAAAAGCCAATCGTTTATTATATCGATCCATCAACACCTAAACAATGGCGCTCTTACATTATTGCTGGAGTGCATGATTGGCAAGTAGCTTTTGAAAAAGCAGGGTTTAAAAATGCTGTTATTGCAAAAGAACCTACTGAGGCAGATACCGACTTTGATATTGATGATGTTCGTTATTCTGTTATAACTTATGTAGCATCTCAAAAATCGAATGCTATGGGACCTGCAGTTGTTGACCCAAGAAGTGGTGAAATAATTGAATCGGATATTATATGGTGGCATAACGTAATGACTTCTTTGCAAAGCTGGATGCGTATACAAACCGGTGTAATTGACCCTAAAGCTAGAGGGAATAAATTTAGTGACGAACATATGGGTGAAGCAATTCGCTTTGTTTCTTCTCACGAAGTTGGACATACTTTTGGTTTAAAACACAATATGGGTTCTTCATTTGCTTATGATGTAGAGTCGCTACGTTCTAAGGATTTTACTGCCAAGATGGGAGGAACTGCTCCATCGATTATGGATTACGCTCGTTATAATTATATCGCTCAGCCAGAAGATCATGTAGAAGCTATTACGCCAAAAATTGGTGAATATGACAAATATGCTATTGAATGGGGATACAGATGGTATGGTGACGAAAAAGAAGAGCACACTGCATTAAATGGTTTGATTACTAAACATCAAGATGACCCAATCTATTTTTATGGAGAGCAGCAAGATGAAATAGTTGATCCACGTTCTCAATCGGAAGATTTAGGAAATGATGCGATGAAAGCCAGTGAATATGGTCTTAAGAATTTAAAACGTGTTGTAAGTCATATCCTGGAATGGACATATGACAAAGATGAGTCTTATTATGAAACTGGGAAACTTTACATTGGTACAATAGGTCAATGGCAACTTTATAACAGACACGTATTAAGCAATCTTGGAGGTATTTATCTTAATACAACTGTTCATGGAGATAACAAAGCAAGTTATGTAGCCGTTCCTGCCGCAATACAAAAGAGAGCTGTAGCTTATTTATTAAAAAACAGCATCACTATTCCAGAATGGTTGTTTTTTAATCCAATACTAGATAAAACGAATCCATTAAAAGATTCTCCACTTGGACCTTATGAATATACACCATATACCCTAGCAAGAGAATTACAATATAGTACTTTATATAGTATGCTTAGTGATGATCGTTTATTGCGTATTACCGAAAATGAATTATTTCAGCGTAATGAAGCTAAAGAAAATGTATTTACTGTAACACAATTATTCAAAACATTGAGTCAGAATATTTTTGCTCCTACAATCCAAAATAAATCATTGACGATTATGGAACGTATGACACAAAAAAATTATGTTGATGTACTTATTGTTTCTACCAACAAACTTTTTGAGAAAACAGACGGTAAAAAAATCATCGAAATACAAGAGAATTTAAACATCCCTCATTTGTGTAATCAACTGGATGAATCAAGAATGGGACGTAATATAAATCAATCTTCTCTAAAGAGAGTTACAGAGGTTACCTCTGACAAAAAAGGAGAATTAAGACAAATTTTGCAATTATTAAGAACTAAGAAGAACATTGGAAATCAAGAAACTCAAAATCATTATTTTGACTTGATACAACGAATTGAAAGAGCTTTAAATACCACACTATAAATCTTTATCAAATTAAAACCAGAAAATGAGAAAATTATTTTACACCTTGAGCTTACTCTTGACCTTTGCAGGGTATGCCCAAGAAACACGAACGATTACTGGAAAAGTAATTGATTACCAAGACAAATTACCAATTCCGGGAGCAACTGTTTATGTCGAAAACAGTTCTGTTTCTAATAGTACACAACAAAAAAGCGTTATCGAAAGCGCCAGTATTGGAACTGTTACTGACTTTGATGGAAATTTTGAATTGACAATAAACAAGAATACCACTAGCGTAAGAGTAACCTTCATGGGATATCAATCTCACACTATCGAGATTACTGCTCAAAAAGCATATTCTATTTCTTTAAAGCCTGATCTTAGTGAGCTTAAAGAAGTTGTTGTGACTGGGTATCAAAAAATTGAAAAAAGAAAATTAACTGCTGCTGTTGCAAAAGTTAATATGTCGGATATACAACAAGCAGGTGTAGCAAGTTTAGACCAACTATTAATAGGTCAGGCTGCGGGTGTAGCTGTTACTCAGGCAACTGGAGCTCCCGGAGCAGTAGCCAAAATAAGAGTTCGAGGTACAGCATCTCTTTCTGGTTCTCAAGATCCATTATGGGTATTGGATGGTTTACCGTTGGAAAGCAATGATGTTCCTCAAAATTATGACAAAGATAATATTGATAACTTAACCAACTTTTCTATTGCAGGATTAAACCCTGATGATATTAAAGATATTACAATATTAAAAGATGCTGCTGCTACTGCTATTTATGGAGCAAGAGCTGCAAATGGAGTTATTGTGGTTACTACCAAAAAAGGAAGAAAAGGAAGTATGAAAGTAAACTTTACAGCAAATACTTTCGTTACTCAAAAACCGGATCTTTCGAGATTAAATTTATTAAATGCTTCGCAAAAAGTAGATTTGGAGTTAGCAATGGCTTCACGTGAAGATCTAACATATAGAAGCGGTGGCGGTGAAATTTCCCGTATTCTAAAACAGGCTAATGAATTAGGAGCCTATAGAGCGGGAGGTTTTTCGTCTCTTTCATCAAACACGCAAAATTCTATCAATGCCTTAAGAGGTAAAGACACGAACTGGGGGAATTTATTATACCAAACAGCAGTAAATACGCAATATGGTTTGAGTTTTTCTGGCGGTGGAGAAAAATCAGATTATTATTTCTCTTTGGGAGCTTATAATGAAGAAGGAGCTACAATAGGAACAGGTTACGACAGATACAATCTTACTTTAAAAAATAACTTTGAAGTAAGCGATAGACTTAATATTGGTATTGGTTTATTTGGTTCAGAAAGTACTACAAAATCGTATATCTCGGATACTGATGGATTCACAAATCCAGCTAATTACTCTAGAACAGTAAATCCATATTTAACGCCATACAATGCTGATGGAAGTTATAATTACGACAAAGACATTAGCGGTTATTCTGATCGTTACGTTCCTTTTAATATTATAGAAGAAAGGGAAAATACTTCTTATCAATTAAAAAGTAGAGCTATTAAGGCAATTCTTGATATCGATTATAGAATTACCAAAGATTTAAAAGCGAGTACACAAGTAGGTTTACAATTTGACAATACATCTACTGAAAAGTATGCTGCAAAAGATACTTATTTTACCAGAAAAGAAAGAGAGAAATCACTTAGATTCGGTAGTGGTAAACCAAGTTATTTTCTTCCAGAAGGTGGAATTATCCAAAATACTAATGCAGATTTTTTCCAATACAACTGGAAAACAATGTTGAATTATAATACTGTTATCAATGAAAAACATGAGTTAGATATTATGGCAGGAAGTGAATTGAGAAGAAACTACAATACTAGTATTGCAACTAAAGCATTTGGTTATGATGATAAAACATTGACTTCAACTCAAATTATTTTTCCTAACCAAGATGTTGCTAATGATCCTAACTATAGAACTTATAAAAAGAACAAAAATGAAAATGCATTTGCATCATTTTTTGCTACTGCAGCCTATACATATAACAGAAAATATACCGTTTTCGGGAGTGTACGTTATGATGGTTCTGACTTATTTGGTGTAGATCCAAAGTATAAATACTTACCACTTTGGGCTGTATCTGGTTCTTGGTTAGCATCTGAAGAAAGTTTCTTAAAAGACAACGAAACGATATCTAACTTGAGATTACGTGCCTCTTATGGGTTACAAGGAAATATAGATAAAGGAACATCTCCTTATGTTGTAGGTGAATATAAAAATGTAACTATTTTGCCTGGACAAAGTGAGCCTGTTATCACAGTAATAACTCCTCCAAATGACAAACTAAGATGGGAAAAAACCACGAATACCAACTTAGGTATGGATCTTGGTTTATTCAACAATCGTATTAGTATCGTTACCGATGTATATGGAAGAAAAAGTAGTGATTTAATTGGAGTTCAATCTCTTCCTGTTGAGAATGGATTTGAATTTTCTACCTTAAACTGGGCACAGGTATCTAATAAAGGTTTTGAGATTGCATTGGCTACCAAAAATATTGATCGTCCAAATTTTAAATGGAGTACTAATATTAACTTCTCTCACAATAAGAGTAATGTAGATCGTATGCAAGTAAGAGAAAACACGTATACGCCATCAAGAGAAGGATATCCTGTTAATGCTGTATTTGCTTTAAAAACAGCTGGAATTGATGAGAATGGTTACCCATTATTCGTAAATAAAAAAGGTGAAACTGTTAATACACAAACCTTCTTTCAATTATATGACCTTTATCCGGATTTATTCCCTGGAGAGTTATCACAATCTAAATTTGAAGCCAAAGAAATTAGAGATTTATTTACCTATGTAGGAGATTTAGATCCTAAGTTTACAGGTGGTTTTACCAATACTTTCAAAATTCATGATTTTGATCTTACTATAGCAACGACTTTTAATATTAAACAAACTGTTGTAGAAAGACCAAGTTATAATGGTACTATGGTAGATCGTGGACGAAACTTCACTACTGATATTCTAAATGCATGGTCACCTACTAATACAGGATCAAACTTACCAGGAATTGTAAGTAATGATTCTGGAACAGGAGATTCTTGGATGGCTTACAATTGGTTTTCTGGAGGTAACCAGATTGATACTAATAAATTTTTGGATACTTGGGTTCACGACATGAGTTATATGCGTTTAAGCAGTGTACGTTTTGGATATACATTGCCTAAAAAAGCAATTCAGAAAATGTTTGTTGATAACATCAGATTTAGCGTTGAAGCAAGAAATTTATTCGTTATTAGTTCTGATTACAAAGGATATTTTGATCCGGAAACTTATGGAAATATCTACGCACAACCTATTCCAAAATCATTCACTATAGGATGTAACATAACTTTTTAATTGATTTAAGATGAAAAATATATCAAAATACCTAATCCTTTTTATCGCTGCCATAGTTGCTACAGGTTGCGATGACTACCTTGACGTAAAACCGATAGGTAAAGTAATTCCTGAAACACTTGCAGAGTTTAGAGCAGTGCTTACTAAGGGATATTCTGTTTACCCGGACCATAAATCACTAAGCACATTAAGAACAGACGAATTGCTTTTTGATGAAGAGAGTAATGATATATTATTCTATAAAGATAACTATATCTGGAACGATACAAATCCGGATCCTATTGCTACAAGTTTTCAGTATCAGGAATTGTATAACGTTATTTTTTATGCCAATGTAATTATCAATGAAGCCAGCAATAAATTGGAAGCTTCGGCAGATAAAGATCAATTGATTGGTGAAGCATACGGATTAAGAGCTCTTGCTTACTTTGATTTAGTTAATTTGTTTGGAAAGCCTTACGATGCTGCAACTGCAGATTCAGACAGAGGCGTCCCATTGGCTTTAAAAATAGATTTGGAACAAGCTTATATTCCCGAAAGTATAGCAGTGGTTTATAATCAAATCCTATCTGATAAAGAAGAGGCCAAGAAATTGCTTAACAAAGACACTCAGACTACAGGAATCAATTACCGTTTCTCTAAAGCTGCACTATATACTATGGAGTCACGTATTTATTTATATCAAAAACAATGGGGAAAAGCTGCTGAAGCCGCAAATAACGCATTGGCTTATAAAAATGCACTAGTAGATTTAAATGCTACTCCAATTTTGCCAAATAATTATGATACAAAAGAATCTATAATGGCACTCGAGGATTCATTTGATAATCGCTTAAAAGGATCTTCTTATGCTTCTCAATCATTAATAAATGCATATGATCAAACCAATGACTTACGTTTTGGATTGTACTTTCTTAAAATGGGAAGTAGATATGCCTTTGATAAAGGTGGAGAGTTAAATCAGAAATGTACTTTTAGAGCATCTGAATTATATTTGACCAAAGCAGAAACAGCTGCACAATTAGAAGATCTTGCAACTGCTAGAGCAACTATGTTAAGTTTTACAAAAACTCGCTATAATACCACAGGTTACACTCAATTGAGTACAAAGATTGCTGCAATGGACAAAACAAACCTTCTTGATTTTATATATCAAGAAAGAGAACGTGAGTTTGCTGTAGAAGGACATCGTTGGTTTGATTTAAGACGAACTTCTCAAAAAGAAATCTTACACACCATCGCAGGAAAAGATTATATCTTGATAAAGAATGATCCGCGTTACACTTTACCCTTCCCGCTAAACGCACGTTTAAACAATCCAGAATTGTAAATTAATTAGCTCCGTTTTTAACGGAGCTTTTTTTATCTTTGCAAAAAACAAGAAATGAAAATAGTCATTATTGAAGACGAATATCTTGCTTCAAGCTATCTAAAATCAATTCTGGAAGAGCAAAGTATAATTACGATAAGTCAAATAACTTTGATAAAATCTGTAAAGGAGGCTGTTGCTTTTTTTAAACAGAACACGGTTGACCTTGCCTTTATGGATATTCATTTGGGGGATGGAAAAAGTCTTGACATTTTTGAAAAAGCGACTGTTTCTTGTCCCGTAATTTTTATAACAGCATACGATTCTTATGCCGTTAAAGTTTTTAAGCATTTTACTATAGATTACCTTTTAAAGCCTTATGAAGAAGAAGAATTATTGGAGGCTTTGGTGAAATATAAAAATATAAAAGAAACATTTAACCCCAACCCTATTCTGGAATCTTTGGTTGAAATTGAAAACCATAATAATATCCAACACCACTTTTTGGTAAATCACAGAAACAAACTTATCTCTATTAATGATACGGCAATTAACTATTTTTTTGCCACAGGAAAACACCTCTTTATTTATACAAATTCCGGTAATAGCTATTTGTATAATAGCAATCTTAAAGATTTAATAAACAAATTAAATCCAATTATCTTTTTTAAAGTAAACCGAAAATATATAGTAAATCGAAATATTATTGAGGATATAGTAAAACATTCCAGTCAGAAAATTGAGTTACTTTTAAATGTTGCCATTCCCGATATCGAACCAATTATTTTAAGTAAAAAAGAAATTAATAATTTTAAAAATTGGCTTGATTCATAAATTCGAAAAATCAAGTGAAGTATAATAAATTATGATTCTCGCATAGATGTATATAATCAGTTCCCTTTAATAGTGTAGCCACATTTTCTTAAATTTGTTTAATACATAGGATTACAAATAAAAGCTGTAAATCCTAATCAAAAAAAACAGATATGAAACTTACACAGATACAAATCCAAACAAATAATTTAGTAAAAACCACCGAATTTTATAGCAAGATTCTAGGTTTCCAAATTTTAGAAAAGGATACTACATTTGTCACTTTTCAAGCAGGTAATTCTATTTTGAAATTTGTCGAGAATAAAGATTTTGATTCTATTTATCATCTTGCTTTTAATATTCCTGAGAATAAACTCGACGAAGCTATAAATTGGTGTAAGAATAAAGTAAGTCTTATTTTTATTGAAGATCAAAATGTAATTACTTCATTTGAAAATTGGAATGCCCATGCGGTTTACTTCTACGATAATAATGGTAATTTGTTAGAATTTATTGCCAGACATGATCTCGATAATCACCAAATAGAACAATTCGGAACAGATTCAATTTTAAACATTAGCGAAATTGGTATAGTACATGAACAACCATTAGCGTTAGGGCAAGAACTAATAAATAAACATGATTTGGGCTTTTTTAGCAAAAATTCCAATAGTGAAGTTTTTGCTGCTATTGGCGATAATGAAGGTTTGCTTATCATTGTGAGACCTCATAGAAATTGGTACCCAACTCAAATACCATCAGAAAGTAATAAAACAGTAATTCTATTGGAAAATAATGATACAATCACTGAATTAAATTTTTAGCCACTGATTTACTTCGTCAGTTCGACTTTCAGTCTCGGATCAGGAAAGTGCGTTTGTGTCTTTGACAAAGAGTTGCTTACTTAAATTGTCTATAAGAGGACGCGGATGAAAAACTGATTTATAAACAATCAAAAATAAAATCCGTTTAATCCGTGTTTTTGCCTTATCGAATCCGCATAATCCGCGTTCCTCCGGAAAAGAGTTAGATAGAATTAAAGGATTAAAAGTATCTTGAAACTTTATGAACTCTGGGATTAATCTCCTGCTACAAACCACAATATTATCTCCCTCACGTAGGAAAAGTCTCCACGAGTGATTCGAAAAAGATTATGGAGTTCCTCGTGATTCTTCGACTCCGCCTCAGAATGACAGCATCGAGGAGAAACTTTGCGACCTTTGCGTAATCCTTTGTGAACTCTGCGGTTAATTTTTCGCTACAAATTGATACAAACTTTGCGGTTAAATTTTACCACAAACAATTTTACAATAAAAAAATACTTCAAAAAGCATTAAAAATAATACCGATTGGTATATATTTGTATTTTAATATTTGATTAATCATGAGTAAAGCTGCAAGAACTAAACAATTCATTATAGAGAAAACTGCTCCTATTTTTAACATAAAAGGATACAGCGGTACATCAATGAGTGACATTACAGATGCTACAGGACTTACAAAAGGGAGTATTTATGGTAATTTCGAAAATAAGGATGAAGTTGCTATTGCTGCTTTCAAATATAATATCAAAAAACTACAGGATACTTTTGCAAAAGCAATTGAAAAAGAAAGCACTTATAAAGATAAATTATTAGTCTACCCACGACTCTATTCCGATTATTTTCATTTACGAATTACACAAGGAGGTTGCCCAATTCTTAATACTGCTACCGAGGCAGATGACACCCACCCTATCCTTAGAAAAAAAGTAGAAAGAGCAATCAATTTTTGGAAAGAAAAATTAATTGGCTTTATCGAACAAGGAATTGCCACAGGAGAGTTTAAAGCCAAATCCATTGATCCCGAAAGAATAGCGTTAACCATAATTGCTATCATCGAAGGAGCTGTAATGATAAGTAAAGTAACTGGTAATTTAAAAAACTTGTCGGACATTATGGTTTCATTAAATGATATCATAGAAGACTTAGAATAAAGATATCGGCTTTGATTTTTTTTAATTAAAAATATACCCATCGGTATAATACATAAATAATAACAAATTTTAAAATGGGAACAAAAACAAGATTACAAGTGTTGCAGGATTATATTGGAAAAGAATTTACAGCTTCACCATCACCTTTTATGTTATGGATGAATCCAATAGTTGTAGATGCTCAGGAAGGTACAGTAACTTTTAAATATATGATAAGAGATGAAATGACAAATCCTGTTAAGTCATTACATGGCGGGGTTACAGCTGCAATTGCAGATGATTGTATTGGTGCTACCCTATTTTCATTAAATGAAGATAACTTTTATACAACCATAAATCTGGTAGTTGATTATTTTGCTCCTGCACATCTAGGAGATACAATACTTGCGGAAACAGCCATTATAAAAAGGGGAAAACAATTGGTTAATGCACAATGCGAGATTTGGAATAAAGACAAAACCAGACTTATTGCCAGAGCATATTCTAATCTTTTAAAAACTAACATGGTTAAAAAAGCACTATAGCAACTATAACACGAATTGATTAAATAGTCTTTTTTTAAACTAAAATATACCGATTGGTATAAAATATTTTTATGACACCTCTTAACCGTAAACTTTTAATAATTACAGTCATCCTGGCTGCAATTATGGAATTAATAGATATATCAATTGTTAATGTAGCGCTCTCACACATGAGTGGAAATCTCGGCGCAACTCTGGAAGATACCTCTTGGGTTATTACGGCTTATGCAATTGCAAATGTAATTATCATTCCTATTACAAGTTTTTTGAGTGCCAATCTCGGGCGACGCAATTATTATATAGGATCTGTAGTTTTGTTTACCTTCTGCTCTTTTATGTGTGGACATTCATCAAACATTTGGATGTTAGTATTCTTTAGATTCATGCAAGGAATTGGTGGAGGAGCATTATTGTCGATATCGCAAGTAGTCGTTTTTGAGCTATTTCCAAAAGAAAAGCAGTCCATAGCCGGAGCGATATTTGGAGCTGGAATTTTTATTGGTCCTACTATTGGCCCCACATTAGGAGGGTATATAACCGAAAACTATGACTGGCCGTGGATATTTTTAATTAATGTTCCCATTGGAATTCTTGTAATGATTTCATGTTACTTTCTTTTAAGAGAACCTCCTGTTAAACCCGAAATTACAAAAGTAGATTGGACGGGGATCGCTTTATTGGCAATTGGGGTTGGCTCTTTGCAAACTGTATTAGAAAGAGGAGAAGTCGAAGATTGGTTTGAAACAAAGTATATTGTAGTACTTACCGTAGTGGCTTTGATAACATTAATAACGTTTATTTATTGGGAATTAACAGTAGATAAACCAGTTGTTAATCTTCGTGTCCTCAAGAGTAAGTCATTAAGTATTGCAGCTATTCTAACATTTGTTACTGGATTTGGTATGTTTATTTCAATTTACATAAGTCCAGTTGTAGCACAACGTTTATTAAGTTTTTCTCCTTATCAAACGGGTTTGTTATTACTCCCAGGCGCATTATGTGCTTTGCTTGCGCTTAAAATATGTGGCACATTATTACAAAAAGGAGTATCGCCAGTACTAATAATAGCGACAGGATTTCTTCTTTTTATTTATTTTAATTGGAGAATGTCGGGTATAACGTTAAATACTAGTGCAGAGGAGATTTCTACTGCACTTATATTTCGTGCATTGGGATTGGCTTTACTTACTGTTCCGCTTACCATGTTGGCTGTTTCTTCACTGGATCATAAAGATGTTGCACAGGGAGCAGCTTTAAATAATATGATGCGTCAGCTGGGAGGGTCATTCGGCGTGTCGATAATAAATACCTATATTGCACATCGTTATGCGGCTCACAGGAATGTAATAATATCCCATGTTAATCCCGATAACACAATAGCAATGGATAGGATTAATGCCTATATAAAATATTTTGAACATAAAGGTTTTGCTTATAATGAGGCAAGATTAAAAGCATTGAGGTTAATGGATGCTATTGTCACAAAACAATCTTCATTGCTAAGTTACAGAGATGCTTTTTTTCTTGTAGGCCTTTTTTTTGCAATAACATTACCCTTGTTATTATTTGTCATGAGTAAACCAACAAAAGCAAAATCTGATATTATGATTTCGGATCATTAATTTTAATAATTAAAAAACTGCCTTAAAATTAAATTTCTAAGGCAGTTTTAATTTTATCTGGCTCTGTTATTTTCAGTTTGTTCAATTTCATTTTTCTTATAATCCGATTTTTTCGAATTGCCAAAGCTATATGTAGCAGCAAGTTTAAAGTAATTTGTGGTAAGTGTTCTATGGTAATATATCTGGGTTTGACCTACTTCATAATCTCCGGAAAGATTAAATCCCCTAAAAATATCATTTGCAGAAAAATTTAATTTCAAGTCATTATCAAAAAAGCTTCTTTCTATCCCCAGCGTAACTGTTGATCGACTATTTTCATGTCTTACCCCATAACTTTTATCTCCCAAATACCAAGCAAGTAATTGAACTTTAAACAAATCCGGTATAGTAAATGTATTATTCGAATATAGATAGATCTGAGGTTTGGTTGCGCCTAAAGCAAAAGAATAAGTATTATCAATAGATTTACTATAACTAATACTTGCTGTATTGGTAGAATTCCACCATTTGGTAGCAAATGATCTTGAAACTGATGCAAAATAGTTATGTTCTTTTTCCATATTTAATGATCTTAAAATATAACTATTGGGAGTATTACCTCGTAAAGCCGCTCCGGATATAGGATCAATTTTATAAGTATATCCTACTTTAAAATCAAATTTATTGTACATAGCGCCTATTTCAAAAGCATGAACTTTCTCTGGTTTTAAATTAGGATTTCCTTCTATAGTGGTAAATGGATCCTGGTAAATAACATAGGGATTAAGTGCCTGATATCTTGGCCTGGTTATTCGTGATACATAAGAAGCATGTAGTTTTATTTCGTCTGAAAGTGTCATATTCAAAAGTAAATTTGGAAAAAAATCAGCATAATTACGCTTAAACTTCTGGTTCCCATTAGCTGTGGTATTTAGTTCATAATTAGTTAATTCAGATCGAATCCCTAAAGAGTAATTTAATTTACTACCATGTAAATTACTATAATTAATGTAGGCTGCACTAATCTTTTCTTTGTACTTAAAATCACTCGAAAGATCATTATTAAATTCAAATTCTCCATCCCTATCTTCGGATATCAAAAAATCTGAACCAGTCTTAATAGTAGCGTAACTTAATTTTGCGCCAGCTTCAAGTTTAGAATCTTCACTTAGTTTATTAGAATAATCTGCTTGAGTATTTATAATATTAATTGCGTTATCAGCATTGTTTTTTAAATATCTCTCTGTGTTATCTTCATTGACCAAACCATTTTCATCAATTAAGTCTTTTATGGTGCCATTGTAATTAGAATATTGCACACCTACAAATAATGAGGACCCCATAGCATCAGTGATTGCATTATAATTCAAATTTGCAAATTGATTGAGACGTACATCATTTTTAGCAACATCTGTAGTATAAAAACTAGTATCGGTATTCGTTTTAATAGAATTTCGGTTTTCCACTACTCCAGCCAAATCTTCTATATTTCCACTATATTCGAGTGAAATATAATTTGAGTCAGAAAAAGTATATTGAAGTCCAAATCCAAAATTAGAATAGTTATTGAATTTACGTTTCCAATCGGTTGTTAATATCGATTGCATATATTCACTAGGATCAGGTCTTGTTCTTGTAGTATATAATAATTCCCTGCCCTTCCCTAATTGCAGTCCATAATTTCCTATAAAAGAAATTTTATCTTTATTATAATTAAAATCTAGCAACGTATTAGTACTAGTTCCTGCAAATTCCGACACTGTAATTTGTTGACTTGCCGTTCCCATTATACCGCTAGTAACGTTTTTCTTTGTAATGATATTTATGACTGCTTTTCCCTCTGCATCGTACTTTGAGGAAGGATTGGAAATAACTTCAATCTTAGCAATTTGTGAAATCGGAATTGCAGCAAAACGATCATTACTAATTAATATTCCGTTTAAGTAAATAATAGCTTCTCCTTTTCCTAACACGCTAATTTGACCTTCGGATACAACAACATTTGGGACTCTACCCAATAATTCATTTACAGAACTACTTGTAGAAAGTAATGTATTGGCAACATTTACCTCGATAGTACCATTTGATGCGTATTTTAATAAAGGAGTTTGGCTTCTTATAACTACTTCATTCAACTGGTTATTATTTTCCCGAACGAGTACTGTACCCAAATTTATATTTTCTTTTCCTTCATAAACAATACGGAGAAATGTGTCTGTAAATTCTACAGAAGTAAGTTTTAATATTACTTCTTTTTCATTGATAGCAGATAATTCAAAAATGCCGTCTAAAAAATCATTTTGATTTATTAAAGTAGAATCACGTACAGATAACAGCGCAGCATTCCCCATCATCAATTCATTGTTAGAATTGACAACTTTGCCCGAAATATGTTGTATCGATTGTGCTTTTATTGCTTTAGCAGAAATAAGAAAACAATAGATGTAAATGAAAACTAAGATTAGAATTCTCATAAGATTTAACGATTAAGATTTGATTTTTTATTTATGCAAATTTCAATCGTAAATCGTGGTGTGAGGTAATCTAAAGAGAAATCAGGAGTACGGATTTATAAATCTATACTCTATTTTTACTATCCTAACAGGTTTTTAAAACCAGTTAGATATTACACCTTAATTATTGTTATTATAAGGATTATAAAAATATTTCTGAAACATTTTTGGAAACTACTAGACTTAAGATACCTAACAGGTTTTAAAAACCTGTTAGGATAATTTGGAATCTAGTCTTATTGAAATTGAATATTAAGCTAATAAAGCCTGTTGCTGATAATTGGAAGGAGTTGTTCCGGTATGTTTTTTAAATGCAGCAAAAAATGTAGATTTAGAATTAAAACCTACATCATAACCAATAGATTCCAGTGTAAGTTTATCATTGGTTGTAATGATTTTACATGCCTCATTTATCCTAAATTCATTGACGAAACTGGTAAAGTTTTTCCCTAGATTGTTGTTTAAAAACTGTGATAATTGATGGCTTGAAATATTTATTTCCTTTGATAAATCCTGTAAAGTAAGATTTGGATTTTTATATAATTCTTTCTCAATCATTACATTTTCAAGCTTTCCGGATATAATTACTTCTTCGGCTGATTCAATTTTTTTACCTGAATGTTTCGTCGGATTAAGTAAGAATAAATCATCTGTCTTTTTCCGGTATAAAAGGATGGAAATGATAAGATATAAAATGAATGAAAAAATTATTGATCCGCTTATATAGGAAACATGTGGAGCGTTTATTAATGCCAGGAAATAAAATATAAAAAGTAATACATTGCCTAAATAAATCATACCAAACCAAACTTCGGCAGGGTTCGTTTTATGTTTCCTGCTTAGAATCTTTTTTAATACCTCTTTTATTGTAAAACCTGAAAAAACAATATAAACAAACCACTGAAAATAAATAAAATCAACAAAATAGTGTCCCCAGAGTTTAGGATAATCCTTATATGGATATAATATCCCAACAGTAATAATGAGTATTAGCCAAAAAATAAGCGTTAGTTTCCATGATTTAGGCATTACATTAATTTCTTTAACCGAAGCTTTAAGAAAATAATATAAAAATGGACCTATAAAAAAACAAGCCGAAAGCCCAATTTGCAAATATGTTTTGGGTAAGGTTGGATCAAAATGTATAAATACCGATTTGGCAATTCTTATGCTTAACGCTAATAAAAGTGCGCCTAAGAAATAATTTCCGAAGTACTTTCTCTTAGTAAAAAAAAAGAAATAGATCCCCAGAATAATTCCGTTAAAAGCTCCCAAAGCACTAAAAAAGAATAAAAGTTCTTTACTTGTATCCATAATTTATGTCCATTATTAAATAATCACTATGCAGACAAAGCTAAAAAAAAGATTGATGTAGGCAGAAAATAAATTAATTAAAATCCAAACGATGTATAAATATAAAGGCTGCTTCTATTAAAAGAAAACAGCCTTTATAAAACCGAAAATAATTCTACTAATTACTTAATTGCATTTACTCCAGCATGAGTTGGAGTAACTTGTTTTATACTTCCGTTGGAGTTAAATTCTAGTTTATCGATACAAACTTCACGGTGAAAACCTCCAGCATCCCCCATTTTTATTCCTGTAGGATATGAAAATCGGTGATAAACAATATACCATTCGTCTTTATTTGGAATCTGTAAAATCGAATTATGCCCTGTAGCAAAAATTCCCAAATCGGGATTTCCTTGTATTACAATATTATTTTTAGGTATTTCGATTGGTCCCAAAGGCGATTTCGAAATTCCGTATCTCACCTTATAATTTGGACTTCGGGTATCATCCTCACTCCATAAAAAGTAATAAGTGCCGTTTCTATAAATTACATAAGTTCCTTCACGATAGGTATTATCAACGTTAATAACCTTGGTACTCCCCTTTTTTATCGAAATCATATCGGGATTTAATTCGGCTACGGCCATGTAACCATTACCCCAATACAAATAACTTTTGCCAGTTTTAGGATCTGTAAAAACATCCGGATCTATTTCCTGACCTTCTTTTATGCCTTCAGGTCTGCTATTTATTAACGCTTTTCCACTATCTTTAAAAGGTCCGGTAGGATTATCGGATGAAGCTACTCCAATCTTTTGTGCTGCCGTGAAATAATAAAAATATTGATACTTCCCATTTATCTTTTTCTCAACAATGCATGGAGCCCAAGCGTTTCTGTTGGCCCAACTTACGTCTTTTCTAAGATCAAGAATAATTCCTTCTTCTTTCCAATCTGTTAGATTATCTGATGAAAAAGTTTTAAAATAATTCCCAGACCAACCATCAAATCCGTCACTTGTTGGATAAATGTAATATTTGCCTGTTTTGTTTGAATATAACACTTCGGGATCGGCATAATACCCTTCTAAAACAGGATTATTATTTATTTTCGGAAATTTCTCTGGCATTCCCCATTTGGCAATCAATCTTTTCAATTCGGAGCGAGTTATTGGTAGAATAGTTCCGTGACGTGGATTAAAATCCATTGAAATGTCATTGTCGATTACCGTGAAATGCTCCAAATCTTTGGTTTTTGTAAACTGATATTTTCCTTTGGTGTAAACATCATACATCAGGATATATTCATCAGAATTGTTTAGTTTAAATACGCTTGAGCCTTCAACACCATCATTTGTTTGTTGCAAGTAGTTATCATTTTCTATCCATTTTCCTGAAGTTAAATCAGTTGTTGTAGCTACTTTTATTCCTGCTTTTTCTGTTTCGGTTTTATAAAAAAGATGATATACTCCATCTTTCTCAATAATATCTCCATCGATACAAGCTCTTTCGGATTTAGGTACAAATAATAGTTTTGGAGCACTTTCTAAACCTGTGAAATCTTTATTTGCATAAGCGTAATAAATTTTATCGGGACCTCCAGCATATTGCAAACTAAAGTAAATTAGGTACTTTCCTGCTTTAGCATCATAAATCGTTTGTGGTGCCCAAACTCGTTTCAGGTTTTCATTACCAGGAAAAGTCGTCTGAATATTTACCACGCTACTCTCCCACTTTACAAGATCGGTGCTTTTTAATAAAACCATTGCACGATTACTGTCCCAACCTTTGGATGAAGTCATATCGGTTAAAACCATATAAAATGTTTTGCCGTCGTCGCCACGCAAGATATGAGGATCACGAACGCCTCCGCTTGAACTAATAGTTTTGCTTTCTATTACAGGTTTGTTATTATTTAAATTATAATAATGATACCCATCGGCACTAATGGCGTATCGTACAGCCTCTTCTTCGACATTATTTCCTGTGAAGTAAACGAATAAATAAGCAGTTAAATCTTTATCGGCAATGACAGGTGGAAAACCTTTGGTTTCATTATTCTGAGCTTGTATTAAGTTTAAAAGCATTAGAAAAAATGCAATACTAAAATGTGTTATTTTCATTATTTTTTGCTTTTTAATTGATACAGAATTGAACTGTGAGGTTTTAATTTTGTCGAAATTACTTTAGATGAAATAATAGACTTCTCTCCTGTCCAGATAGTAAGAGCTTCAATATTTCCTGAAATTCCGAGATCCGATAAATTTACCGAGATATTTTCTGTTGCTGTATCGGAAGTATTAAATAGTGCCAAATAAATGCTTCCGTCTTTAGGATTTCTTGATGTTACAGCAATTTTGCCATCTTTCTGGAAAAGTTGTTTTACATCTGTACTTTCCTTATGCATTTTTACGACTTCTTTATTCGTTAATAATGATAATGTAAAAGCATCGTTACTTGGTAAATCCCCACCAAAAAACAACGGGGATTTAAAAATATTAAAGAACGTAATCAATGTATATTGTTCGTCTTTTGTTAAACGAGACATTCTATCTTCACCACGTTCTCCTCTTAATGAAATGCGTCCTAACGGAATCATATCGCAGTCTGGCCATGTTCCGGGTGCAATATATGGATACCATTTTTCGCTTACTTTCATTAAGTGCGTAATGTGTGGCCAAGTATCCCAAACATCATCGACCATCCTCCACATATTGGCATGTGTGATTACGTGTGGAGCAGCTTCAATAGGAGTTTCTCCCGGTGAAGTGCTCAATACGATTTTACGTCCGCATTTGTCAATTGCATTTCTAATCAGGTTTATTTCTCCTTCATGATAAGGTCTTGATAAATCATCAATCTTTATAAAATCTACTCCCCATTGCGCATATAATTGAAATAAAGAATCATAATATTCCTGCGCTCCGGGTTTGTCTGCAACAATGGTATAATTATCTTTTAACCATTCGCATTGCAGTGCTGTAGTATAAATTTGATCCGCCGTAATTCCGTTTGTACCTTTAATGGGTAATTTATCTTCAACGGCTTTTTTGGGAATTCCACGCATGATATGGATTCCAAATTTCAATCCTTTTTTATGAATATAGTCTGCCAAAGGTTTGAATCCTTGTCCGTCTTTTGCAGATGGAAATCTATTTAAAGCAGGTAAATATCTTCCGTATTGATCGATTACATAACGCGGATCTGTCTGGTTATATCCTCCTGCTTTGTCATTTTCTACAAACCATCGAATGTCTACAACCACATACTCCCAACCGAATTTTTTGAGGTTTTTTGCCATATAATCGGCATTGGCTTTTACTTCATGTTCTTCTACAGTAGAACCATAACAATCCCAACTATTCCAACCCATTGGAGGAGTTTGTGCCCATTGTTTAAATTCCTCTCTTTGAAAAGTTTTTATCTGAGAATTAGAAGAAACCGATACCAGAATAACCCCTATTGTCAATGCAATTCTATTTTGTATTTTCATTTTAATTAAATATGTGTAAAATTAACACTTTAAATATAATAAACTTTTGGAGACTATATACAATTAACACATTTTTCATAATAGTCCGTTGGGTTCTTTGTATAAATATATGATCCTGCTGAGGCTTGAATATAAATGCTTTTTTAGACCTAACAGGTTTTAAAAACCTGTTAGGTCTTCTTTGAAAACTTCTTATTTCACATTAACCGTAACTTCAACCGGTTTTAACCATTGGCTTGTAAAAGTTACTTTTATCGGCTCCGATGATTCCCCTGTAGATTGAATATAAGCGGCAATGTGTCCATGATATAGTCGTTGAACATTATCTGTATAATCTGTCATATCACTATTGTTTCCAGCTTCAAGTCCTAATAAAATTCCAGGTCCTGTAATTGTGCATGTTACTTCATTATCTGAAAGCATTACTGGTAAACCGTTTTGATCTTTTACCTGTACCATAATTTTGGCAACTCCTTTATCTTTGGCAATTGTAATGTTTTTATCAGCAATCGTTAATTCAACAGGTTGCTGTGTAGATGTAATCGCATATTTGCTAACCACTGCATCATCTTTGCTTAAACCAATTACTTCCAATTTCCCAGAGGTAAACGGAATATCCCAATAAATAATTCCTGTTTTTTCATCGTATGGTTTAACTGCACCAACTATCTTCCCGTTTAATTCCAAACGTGCTTTGGCTGCATTTGTGTAACAAACTACACGAATCATTTTCCCTTCGGTATAATTCCAAATTGCCCATGCATCTTTAGAAACATCTTTTTCATTTTGCAAAGGATACGTTCCGATATAAGCCATTGGTTTATCTGACCATAATGACTGGCGGAAATATCCTCTTGGTTTAATAACTCCTGCAAAATCAACCAATCCGGAGTAAAATCCTCTAGAAGGCCATCTTCCTGATTCTCCTAAATAATCGATCCCTGTCCAAAGAAACTGTCCGAAAATATATTTATTATTTTTTACTGCCAGCCAAGGTTCCATCTCATGAACATTTTCACTACCAAAAATTACTCGCTTTGGATATTTCTCATGATCGGATTGGTATTTACTTTCTGTATAATTATATCCTGTGATATCCAAAGCGCCTGGATATTCTGTCTCGTTAGACATTGCAACACCTGCTAATCCTGCCGTTGTAGGACGTGATTTGTCGTATTTTTTTACTGCTGCAACCAAGCGTTTCGCAATAGCTCCAAGACGCATTGCATCTGGGGCATCTTTTTTATAACCTCCGTAAGCTGCTTGTCCAAAACCATCTGTCCCTTTGTCCAGAACTGGGTGCGAATAAGGATCATTAGGATAATCGACTTCATTACCAATGCTCCAAGCAAAAACAGAAAGATGATTTCTATCGCGACGTACAAAATCTTCCAGGTCTTTTTCTCCCCAATTGGCAAAAATATCAAATGTTCCTTCAAATCCAGGAGTACCATAATTCCAGCCTTCTAGCCATTTACGTTTTGGAAATTCCCATTCGTCATAAGCTTCGTTTAAAACCAATAATCCTAATTCATCACAAAGCTCATAAAAAACTGGGGCTTGCGGATTGTGACTTGTACGTATTGCATTTACTCCAATTTCTTTGAGTGTTTTAAGTCTGGTTTCCCAAACTTCACGTGGTACTGCCGAGCCTAAAACTCCTGCATCGTGATGCAAACAAACGCCTTTCATTTTCATCCATTTTCCGTTAAGGGCAAAACCATTATTAGGATCAAAAGTGAAATTCCTAAAACCTGTTTTTGTAATCGTTTCATCTATTTGTTCACCATGTTTAAAAACGGTTGTTTTAAGTTGGTATAAATTTGGATTATCGAGATCCCATAACTTAGGATTTTTTACATTTATTTTAGCCGAAATTTTTCCGCTTTTATTTGCTGCGACTTCAATTTTATTGGTTGCTTTTGCTACAGATTTCCCATCATTTGCAATCAATTCATTAACTACAATAAGGCTTGATTTTGAAACAGATCCATTTTCTACATCAACCTCAATGTTTAAAGTTCCGTTTCCTTTACTTACTTCCGGATAAGCGTAAACACCCCATTGTGCGATATGAACCGGATTTGCATAAACCAACCAAACATCACGGTAGATTCCCGAACCGGTGTACCATCTTGAATCGGCACTTTGGCTGTGATCTACACGAACCGAAATAGTATTTTCGGCTCCGTATTTTACATATGGTGTTGCATCATAAGCAAAAGAAATATAGCCATTTGGACGTTTTCCTAAAGAATGTCCGTTAATAAAAACTTCGCTTCTATTATAAACGCCTTCAAAGTACAAATAGACTTTTTCACCTGTTTTGCTTTGCGGAACAGTAATCGATTTACGATACCAGCCAATTCCACCTGGTAAGAAACCGGTACAACTCGCCAATGTTGGGCTTAATTGTCCTTTTACACTCCAGTCATGTGGTACGTTTACTGATTGCCATTTGCTGTCATCGTAAATTGCTTTTTGTGCATCTGGTGTATCCTGAAGATTGAATTTCCAGTTGTCATTGATTTTTTTTGAATCTCCAAACGATATCTGACTGAATGCAGACAAACATGAAAAGAGGAATACGGGTAGTAAGATCTTTTTTGTAAACATTTTTTTTAAGTTGCTAAGTCGCTAAGCCTCTATGTTGCTTAGCTTTTTTTAATACTTTATTTGTTATTTTTTTTTCAAGTTTCAGGTTTGAACTGAGACTGCCACTACGACTAAAAACCTGAAATTTTTAATACTCCAATTCCCCGACAAACGTTACAATTGATTTTGCCGGAATTTCCAGATTATCAATTTTCTGAATGTCAGCTCTTTTTAAATTAGAATTATCTGAAGTGACATAAGGTGTAAATTCATTGTTTTTTACTGTACCTTTTGATAAATCAAACTTGTATTTCTGATCTGATTTTCCGCAGTTTACAGCAACGACAATTAATTTTTTATTTTCGAAATCTTTGTAAGCCGTGAGCATTACATCATTTGCAGCATCCAATTCGTTTTGATTTGGAATATCGACTCTAAGCATTCCCGGACGTACAAACAAAGAGTAATTCCCAAGTGCCCAAAGTAATTTTGAATCGTGAAATTCTCCATCATTCTTAACATAATCAGGATCTGTTCCTCCGTTACTTTTCCCGTCATCGAGATAAATTAAACCATCTTTATAATCTACACGGGTTATTGATGTCCACCATTGCCATGAAGCCGCATTTGCAACAGCAATATCATTATGAATTAAACGTGCTACAAATAAAGCTGTTTGCATTCCTAAATCTCTTCCTCCGCCAGATCCGCCAGGAATTTCGCCTTCTCCGGGATTCTCTAAAATACAATACTCCGTTTGCCAATATTTTAATCCGGGGTTTTGTTTAATACTTGCTGCAATTAATTTTCGGCTTAAAACTTGTCTTTCAATCGGCCAAGTCGTAAAATAACTATGTCCTAAAATGACATTTTTTACATTTGGAAGTTTTAAAACATTTGTTTTTGTTTTCCCAAAGAAATACTCAATCTGATTATCACGATTTTCAGCATTTACATTCTCGTATAAATAATCTATTTGTGCTGCTTCGGCAATCACAATCTCGGTACTCATTTTTTTAGCTTTCAGTTTTTCCGAAAGCGATTTTGTCAAATCATAAATTTCCTGATTTGTAGCCGGAGTTCCTTCCTGACTGTTGGTATCCCCATTTTTTGGCATCCATTCCCATTGTGGCTCGTTTAACGGACTTACATAATCGAATTTGATTCCTTCTTTCTTTTCTAATCCTTGAATACTTTGAACTAAAAAATCGGCAAATTTTGGAATTGCACCATCTTTTAGATTCAGTTTATTCTTTTGGGATGCAAAAGATAATCCGTTGTTTGTCATGTAAACTGGCGGACTATTGGTGAAAATCAAGAATTTATCTACACCGCGTTTTTTGGCAGCTTGCAAGAACCATCTTTGCCCTTCTTGTTTCGAGAAATCGTAGGTTCCATCGGCTTGAAGAAAAGATTCACTTCTTCTCCATTCGTCAGAAATCTTACTTTTTTCACCTTGTTCAGTACTTCCTGCGCCAAGATTAAATCTCCAAATAGAAAGTCCGATTCCTTTAGGATTTCCCTGTCCATCAATTTCTTTACTAAAAAGTAAATCAGCAATGGCATTCTTTTTTTGTTCAGGCCAATTTTTTCCAACAAACTGGCATCTCCAGGCGTCCGAACCTCCAAAACCATCCATAGTTTGTACTACATTATCTGTGCTAATGGTTACTGTTCGCTGTCCAAAAGACAGCGAACTCATAACCAATAAAAGCGAGACATATATTTTTCTCATTTTTTAATATTCTTTGTATTTTTTGTATTTTTTGTTTTACGCGATTTTGTCTCGATATCTCAAAACCTTAGTACCTCAGTACCTTTTTTAAAAAACCTTTGAGCCTTTTTCAAGCTACTTATAACTCCCTACATAAGTCACGATAGACTTTGCAGGAATTTCCAGATTCCCAGCATCAACAGCAGTACCTTTTTTCAAGCTCAAAGTTTCAGAAGTTGTGTAAGGCGTAAATTTATTATCTGTTAAAGCTCCTCCTCCAAGATTCAATTTGTATGTTCTTGCCGATTTGCTAATATTAACTGCTACAATTACTAGTTTTTTATTTGTTGCGTCTTTATATGCCGTAAGCATAACATCTGTAGTGGCTGCGGCATTGTCTATATTCGGTATTTGAACTCTTACCATTCCCGGTTTTACAAAGAAAGAGAAGTTTCCTAATGCCCAAAGTGTTTTGGCATCTCTAACAAATCCGTCATTTTTACAATAATCGGCATTTCCAGCTCCATTACTTGCTCCATCATCTACATGGATTAATCCGTCTTTATAATCTCCGCGGCTTATCGCTGTCCACCATTGCCAAGATGTAACTCCGCCAATAGAGATATCGGTGCTTATGATTCGGGCAACCCAAAGTGCAGTTTGGATACCTAAATCTCTCCCTGGTCCTGCTCCTCCTGGAAGTTCGGCTATTCCCGGGCTTTCCAAAACGCAATATTCCGAACTCCAAAGACTCACTCCTGCGGTAGATTGTATTCTTGCTGCTGCCGATTGTCTGGAAGAAATTAACTGATTTAAAGGCCAGGCTTGCCAGTAACTATGCCCCGATATTGTTTTCTTTACATTACTTAATCCTGCAATATTTCTTGCTGAATTTGTTCCAAAGAAATAATCTATTTGGTTTGATCTGCTTTCTAATCCTGATACTGTTTTATAAAGCGATTCGTAAGAACCTGTTTCTCCTACAACGATTTGAGAAGTAAGTCCTTTTGCTTGTAATTTTGGAGATAGAACGGTTACAAAATTATATATATTGGCATTTGTTGCCGGCGAACCTTCTTGTCCCGAACCATCCCAATTGTATTGTGGTTCATTAAACGGACTTACATAATCTATTGTTAATCCGTGTTCTGTTTTTAATTTATCTAATGAAGTGGCCCAAAAATCGCCCAATTCTGGCATTTTTCCATCTTTTAAGTTATAGAATTCTTTGATGGTTGCATGTGCTTTTCCGTTTTGAGTAAGATATACAGGTGCGCTATTTGCGAAAGCTAATAACTTTTCTACTCCACGTTCCCTAGCGGCTTTCATAAACCAAACCTGACCGGCTTGTTTATTCATATCATAACTAACTCCATCGGTAGTAAAACATTCTGTACGTCTCCATTCATCAGTAATATCACTTGCACTTCCTTGTTCGGTACTTCCGGATCCAAGGTTAAAACGCCATAATGACAATCCGATTCCTTTTGGATTTCCGTCATTATCAACTTCTTTACTGAAAAGTAAATCTGCAATATGATTCTTTTTATCAATAGGCCAATTCTTTCCTATAAAATTTCCCTGCCAAGCATCTGATGCTCCAAAGCTTTCCATAGTTTGAAGATTCATATCCAGATTTATATTCAAATCTCGTGTTGCCGAGACATCTGTGTCGGAATTATTATTATTATTATTCTCGGAGTCACAACTAGTAAAACACAAGTTGATAGAAAGTAAGCCTGCCAACAGCAGACTTACTTTATTATTGGGAATCAATCTCATATTAGTAGTTAGGATTTTGTGTAATTAATCCTCCACTTAAATCTCTTTCTAACTGTGGTATTGGCCACAATAAATTTTTGGCTGGATTAAAGTTTATTCCTTTATCCTGTGGTTCTCTCAAATTGGTTGTTTCATATGGATCTGTAGAACTTAGATTGTATTTTACAAAAGTTCCGTCAGGTCCCATTAAGGATTCAATAACTGGTTTTCCTGTACCTGGATCTTTTTCACGACGAATATCGAATAAGCGTAGTCCTTCAAAAGCCAATTCTAAACGTCGTTCTTTATAGATTTGTCTTAATAGGTTAGGTCCTGCCAAACCTGTTTTTGGATCTAATTTTACGCGCGCTCTAATGAAATTGATATCTGCCAAGGCATCTCCTCCTAAATGGAAATTAGCTTCTGCTCTGGTAAGATACATCTCTGCCAAACGAATAAGAGGAATGTTTAATGGTAAGTGTCCGTCTTTTTTGTCTAATGAACGACGTGTTGCCACAGGAATATAATACTTGCGAATAATACGCCCAGATTTGTTATCGTTTAAGCTAAATTTATGTGTTGGGTTAAGAACTTCATCCCCATAAGCAGGATCTCCCCATTTGGTAATAGTACTTCTGCGACGAATCTCATCATTTTCTGAAAGATAGGCATTCTCCAAATCGCTTGTTGGCATACACCATCCCCAACCATCCAGAACATCTGCGGCACTATTACTTGGGAAATTTTTCTTGTCTTCTCCTCTGGCGCCTGACAAAGTAGGTAAAGCACTTCCTAAATCTCTATCTTGTGCGCTCGATGATTGTGCTTCAAGGATAGATTCCATACCATTATGATTGTTAACATTCCATATATTAAGAAAATCTGTTTCTAGCATAAAAGGTCCTTCAGATATTACTTTATCTGAATATTGTCTTGCTTCTGCCCATTTTTCCTGAAACAATGATACACGCGCTAGTAAAGCATAAGCAGCCCATTTATTAATTCTTCCGTTTCTTGCTACCGGAATATTCTCCAATTTTGCAGCAGCATTTTTAAGATCTGCTTCTATTTGTGCATAAACTGCAGTAACAGGACTACGTTCCAGTTTTAAATCGTTAGTTCCAAGTGAAGTTGTATATAATGGAACGGCACCAAAATTATTTACTAACTCATAATAACAATAGGCACGAACGAATAACGATTCTCCCATATATTGATTTTTCTGAGAATCAGTAATTGGTGAAATAGCCATTTTCTCCAAACCAATATTACACGATTGAATTGTATAATAATGAGCAGTATAAACACTATTCATATCTCCCATATTCTCTGGTGTTATCACGTATTGAGAACAAGGTCTGTGTGCGCTGTTATCTTGTCCTGTGTTTCCCATCCAGGCATCATCTGTAGACATTTCATTAGTAACTCTTGGTGCTAAGAGCGCATACCAATCATTAGGTAACAACAATCTCTTTGTTAATTCATTCGTATAGTTCTCACATTCTTGTGCTGTTTGAAAGTAGTTTTCGACAGTTTGAATCCCTCTTTGTTCTTTTTCGATAAAATCATCACAGGAAACTGCAAATGCAGAAAAAGCTATTATTGATATTATTATTTTTTTCATATCTCTTTATTTTTAAAATGCTACATTAAGACCTATCAAAACTGTTGGTAAAATTGGATAATTCCATCCTCCAAAACCAGATCCTTTAACTCTGTCTCCTTTGTCTGGGTCTCCCCCTCCTACTTCGGGATCAATTCCTGTATAGTTTGTCCATGTCCATAAGTTCTGACCTGATACTGATAATCTAAGCTTGTCAAATCCAAATTTATTATAGAATGAATACCCAACCTGAAGGTTTTTCATACGTACATACGAACCATCTTCTACATAAAATGAAGAGAATTTGGAGAAATTTTCGTTGTTATCATCTTTGGATAAACGAGGAACATAATTAGAAGTTCCTTCTCCATGCCAAGCCATTTGCTCCAATCCACTTACTTTATTGGTTAAACTTGTACCATTATATAAATCAGAAATATTTTGGTTTACGATGTCATTTCCAATACTTGAGTAGAAGTTTGCTATCAAATCAAATTGTTTATATGCAAAACTTAAATTCAATCCCACATTATAATCCGGCCACGGAGAACCTAATTTGGTTCTGTCCTTATCGTCAATTTTTCCATCTCCATTTAAATCCTTAAATCGAATATCACCAGCTTGTGCGTAAGGTTGTAATTTGTTTCCGTTTTGATCTGTATGCGCATTTAATTCTGTTTGATTTTGAAACAATCCATCAGCTACATATCCATAAAAAAATCCTGGCTCCTCTCCCTTAGTTGTTAATGTTCTGTTACCTGATCCATATAGTTTTTCTCCTTCTGTAGATAAAGCCAGCATCTTAATATTTACTGTTGTAAAAGTCACATCTGCCCCATACGAGAAATCCCCTTTTTTATCTTTATAGGATAATAATATATCAATACCATTAGACCCCATTGACCCTACATTTGTCCAAATTGTTGCGTAATTAGGGAAACCACTATATGTTGGGAATTGTTTTAAGAACAACATATCTTTTGTTTTCTTTTGATAATATTCTAATGACCCAGAGAATTTGTTTTTCCATAATCCAAAATCAAGACCAAAACTTATATCTTCTACAGTTTCCCATTTAATATCTTTATTTGCCATACTAGACGGATAGGAAGTATCTACAACATTTCCGTCAAAAGTGTAATACCCTTGTTTTATATTTGATTGATAAACGGCATCTGGTAAATTTTGATTGCCTACTTTTCCCCAACCTGCTCTAAACCTAAGATCGTTAAGTACCGATTTTGTACTTTCCATAAAACCTTCATTCGAAATTCTCCATGAAACAGATGCAGATGGGAAATTTGCCCATTTATTATTAGCCATAAATTTCGAAGAACCATCACGTCTAAATGTACCTGTTACATAATACTTACCATCGTAGTTATAGGAAAAGCGCGAGATATAAGACATTATAGAACTAGACCAGCTATTGCCTTTACTACTACGGTTTTTGGTTGCAGCATTTACCTCTCTCATAGAATCGGAGTTATTAGGTACTCCTTCTCCGTAGCCAGATACATCGGAGCCATTATACTCCTCCATCGTGTTACCAATCATTAAAGAGGCATTGTGTTTTTCGGCAAATGTTTTAGAGTAAGTTGCTGTAGTTTGCCATGTCCAGTCCACATTTGTGGTTGCAATTCTTTCTACACTATTAATTTCTGCTTTTTCGTGAGCAGCATCGATTATAAAGTCGGGATTGAATTTACTCTGTACTTTATCTCCAACTTCAATAGATCCTTGCGTACGGATAACCAAACCTTTAATTGGTGTGTATTGTAAATAAGCGTTTGTATTAAGATTATATAAATTTGTATAATCATCATATCTTTTTACAGCTGCTACAGGATTCCATACATACGATGGGGAACGCGCATAGATGCTATACTCGTTTTCTGTTCCGTTTAACTGATCTGCAGGTTTGTAGATTGGTGTAATTGGGTCAATTTTATCAAAATCGGCCCAGTTTGTAGGTGCTCCCCAAGTTTCATATCTTGGATTTAAAGTAATTCCTGCCGAGAATTTATCCGAGAATTTAAAATCATTAGCAATCCTCATTGTAATTCTTTTCCATCCTCCTATTTCATAAAAAGATTCAGAGTCAAAATAGTTCAGACTTATAGCATAAGTATGCTTCTCAGATCCTCCACTTACTCCCAAAGAACCATTTGCAATAGAGGCGCTTTGTTTAATTCCTGCTCTCCACCAATCGGTAGTTTTGCCTCTATATTGCTCCGGATTTGGCAAATACGCCGAATATCCTGCATTGGTATATGCTTTATTCATAATAGTAGCATAATTCTCGGCATCGGCCATATTATACGGGTTATTCATAATTTGAATACCCGAATTTAGATCAAAGTTGAATTTGGCTTTTCCGATTTTACCTTTTTTGGTAGTAATAAGAATAACTCCGTTTGAGGCACGAGAACCATAAATAGCACTTGCAGATGCGTCTTTAAGAACCTCCATAGACTCAATTTCATTAGAACTCAGGAAATTAATACTTGTTCCCATCGGAATCCCGTCTATTACATAAAGTGGGTCTGTATTAAGATTTACTGTAGAGATTCCTCGAATAAGTACTCGGGGTTGTGCTCCCGGTCCTCCAGCTCCCGTTACCTGTACTCCGGCAACTTTACCTTGTAAGGACTCCGTAACGTTACCAACTGTCATTGTTTGAAGGTCTTTTCCTTTTACCGAAGCAATAGAACTAGTTACATCACTTTTTTTGACAGATGCATAACCTACAACTATAATCTCATCCAATGCCTGACTTGCTTCTTGGATCACAACATCTACAACCGTTTTTCCGTCTACTTTTACAAGTTGTGTTGTAAAACCAATAAATGAGAATTCAAGCTGGGCTTCTTTATTAGGGACTATAATGGAGTAATTACCATCATAATCGGTTGCTGTAGATGTGGTTGTTCCTTTTACAAGTACATTAACTCCCGGAATTGGAATCGCACTTTTATCCTTAACTGTTCCTTTAATTGTTATCTGTCCAATGGCTGTTGCACTGAACAATACGGTAATAAATAACCATATAAATTTATATTTCATATTAAGATATTTTTATTAATTAAATGATATAACAAACTATTTTTTTGTTGTTATAAAAGCTCTTTCCAATTCTGTATCAAGAATTACTTTATACGTTCCTGGAGCAGCAGGATATTTTGCATTACCGTTTTCTCCCGGTGACATTGTTGCAATACCGTTTTTTATTAATCTCCATGATGGACTCCACCATTGTCCTGTAAAAGTTGCTTCCATAGTACCTGTAAGTACATATTCTCCTATAAGTTGGTAAGGGTTATCCGGATTATTAGCCAGATGTAATCCTGTTTGAGCCCAAGCAGTCCAAGTATCCCAATCGGCGCCTTGAATACCAGCACCACATACACTTACAAAAGGTCTTCTTTGCGCTTCTACATCATGCCATAATCCGTTGGCAATATCTGCCCAGACTTTACTCGATGGAGTATATTTGGTAGCCGAATAAACAAGCGTATTAGGATTAACTTTAATAATATAATATCCTTTTGTAGGTAATATAATCGGAGTTGAAACAACGTCATCTACGAGATTTCCTGTTTCATTAAGTCCAAAGCAATGCGGAGCAAAATCTGACTCTTGTCCTAAGAAATAAATCTCTTTATTGTCTTTATCCGCATAATATTTGAATTCGAAATCTTGTCCGTTTTTCTCATGAAAATACATTGGAACACCTACAGCATCTGTAGTAAGATTGGTGCCTTTTGGTTGGTCACATAAATAGATTGCAGGATATTCATTGGTAGCAACCACATTAATATTTAATGTACCTGTATTTGGTATCACAAATTTATCTCTTGCGGTAATTGTCAATACATAATTTGCGGCGGTTACTGGCAATGTATATGTTTTATTGAATGTATATGATTGTGGTGATCCTTGTAATTGTATCATCTCGTCGATATCAAGTGCCTCACACTTTACATGGATAAAATCTATTCCGGAATCATCGTTAACAACAAAATTTACAGGCATTTCATTACTAGAGGATAATAAAATTACAGCACCTTCTTTGGGAGTAATCATGCTTATTGCAGGGGCAGAAAATTCACCATCCAAACGCAGATTAATGTTTTCATCGACCGCGTTTCTGGAAACATCAGTAACTGTTAGTTTGATTTTAAAAGCTTCGGATGTTCCTCTATTGGCAGGTATCTCAAAGAAATAACTTAAATCATACGACTTAATTAAAGGATCTGTTCCAAAGGTGATTGTTTTATCTAAAAACAATTCCGGTATTTGAATTCGTACACTTTTTAGACCTAAATCATCTGCCAAAGCGGCTTTAATTTCAAATTTTCTATTGGGTGCTCCGTAAATTTCTTTGGTTGATAAGAGAATCGTGGGATTGTCTGAAGCTGGAAAATCCGATTCATCATTTTGACATCCTGTAATAAGAACGGCAAAAAGGGCAAGAAAAAATAAAAATACATTTTTTTTCATCTCTTTAAGTTTAAGGTTTATTTGTTAGTTTGGTTTGGTTTTAAGTTAGATCTAATTTTATTCTTGTTTAAACCCGCAGTTTACAACTGCGGGTATGATAAGTAATGCGTAAAATAATCTCTTACATTCCTCTGTTTATTGGAACTCATTTCTTAAAACAGATTCTAAGACTCACCGAAAAATTAAACACTTATAAATTATACAGTAACATAACTTACATATTACCATTTGTGCAAAGTAATATCTAGTTGCAAAGTTTAAGGAGGGGTAAAATGGAAAAAAAAGGTGGTCAAATCCGTAATCAAGTATTATTTTAAGGTATAAATTAATAATTGTAAAAAAAATAGTGTGATTTTTTACGCATAACATAATTATACATCCTATATGATATAGTATTGCAATTATCAAAAACAGAAATAACGAATCCATTTTTTGAATAATAAGAGATAAATTGTTTCATTTAATAGGATTGAAATAGGGAATAAAACTATTTTATAATATTTAAATCGGCATTAAAGGAGTTTTTATATTTCTTGATATACTCTGAGGGAGTAATTCCAAATAACTTTACAAATTGCTGTCTAAAGTATTTAGGATCTTCAAAACCTACCTCTGCCCCTGCCTGAGTAATATTAATATTTTCGGTTAACATCAACATAGCTGCTCTCCTTATCCTAACCGAACGTATAAAAGCATTAAGAGTTTGTCCGGAAATAATTTTAATTTTGGTGTAAAGCGTTCTGTGGCTCATTCCCATTTCCAGTGCAAAATTCTTAATTGTAAAATCTCTTTTATGAATATTGGCTTCGACAATAGCAATACACTTTTTAAGCATTTCCTGATATTCTAATGGTACTTTTTGAGTGTTTTCTTTAAGCGTTATACTATCCAGAAAGTATTTACGCAAATTACTTCGGTTTTTTAATAATGACTCCACGCGTGCAACAAGAATATCATCATCAAATGGTTTTGTGATATAATCGTCTGCCCCATCGCTTATTCCCCGGAGATGTGTTTCGGGATTTTGGGATGCAGTTAATAATATTACTGGTATATGCGACAGGTTACTATTTTCTTTAATTTTTCGGCATAATTCGAGACCATCCATTCCCTCCATAGTAATATCGCTAATTACTAAATCGGGCATGTGTTTCTTGGTTAATTTTAAACCTTCCTCTCCATCTTCGGCACTATAAACCAGATATGCTTTGGAGAATAATTTTATCAGATAGTTTCTTATATCTGTATTATCATCAATAATTAATATGGTACGCTTATCGGTAAGTAGTAATTTATCAAATCTATCATCACAAATTCCATTGGTAACAAGTAAAATTTCTTCTTCAGAATCATCAGCAATAAGCTCATCAAATAATTGACTTCTTTGCGGTACAACATTAGAAACTTCAATATCTTTAAAATGATTGTCTCCTTTTAAAAAAGTTAGTTTAAATATACTTCCTTTCCCAATTTCACTACTACAACTTACAGAACCTTTGTGTTTATCTACAAAATATTTCACGATAAAAAGTCCGATTCCAAAGCCTGTTCCAACTGATGCTTTGGAGTTAATTTGTTTAAATTTTTCGAATATCACTTCGATATCATTCTTCTCAATTCCAGAACCACTATCCGAAATATCCAAAAGTATATCTCTTTCATTTTCTGTAAGCTTAAGGCTAATTTCTCCTCCTATTGGGGTGTATTTAAAAGCATTGGACATAAGATTAAATAGCGATATCTCTATTTTTTCATAATCACCAATTATTTCAACATCGTGATCTGGAATATAAAAATTGTAGCTAATATTTTTATCTTTGGCTTGATTTACAAAGCATTGATATACTTCATTGCATAAATTATTCACATTAATAGTCGAAAGCCTAAGAAGATCTCCATCATTTTCGGCTTTACGAAAAAGCAATAACTGATCTACCAAACTCAAAAGTCTTCTGGCATTTCTGTGTGCAATTGCCAAATCACTTCCCGATGAGCCATTTTGAACACTTTCTTTCTGAACCGCTTTTTTTAATGGATTTATAATAAGAGAAAGTGGAGTTCGAAATTCATGAGATATATAGGTAAACATCGACGATTGCTTTTCGGCAATTTCTTTCTCTTTTACTCTTTCCAGCTCGGCAATTTTTACTTTATATTTTAATCTTTCCTTGTTTTTATTATACTTTATGTAACCCAAAACAACCCAAATACCAGCAAGTATATATAAACTATACGCCCACCATGTTCTATACCAAGGTGGTAATACTACTATAGTAACAAGACTTTCTTCTTTATTCCATCCACCTTTAAAGTTTGTTGTTTTTACTTTAAACACATATTTCCCTTCAGATAATCTGGCATAATTTGCTTTTCGGGATTGTCCAACATAATTCCATTGTTCGTCCCATCCGTCTAAGTAATATGCATAATTTATTTTATCGGCATTGTTATAATCCAGCCCCACAAATTCTAATGATAAAGAGGTTTGATCGTATGCAAGATTTACTTCTTTAATTTTATCAGAATTTAACTCCGATACCATTTCCGTATTACTTTCTTCGATTGGTTGATTATTTACATAAAAATCAGTTAGTAATAAATTATTCTCTTGGTTAAAATCTTTTATTGCTTCCGGAAAAAAGATATTAAAACCATTAATTCCACCAAACACAAACTCTCCTGTAGATAATTTAAGTCCTGCATTAAAACTAAACTGATTGCTTTGGAGACCATCATTCACAGAGAAATTTCTAAATGTTTTTCTTTTTTTATCAAATCTACAAATACCATTGTAAGTGCTCATCCATAAATTCCCTTCTTTATCTTCGAGTATTCTTAAAACCGTATTCGACGACAAGCCATCATCTATAGTGAATCTTTTATACTTATTTGTTAGTCTGTCAAATAGCAATAATGCACCTTCCTGAGTACCTAGCCACAAATTTTTATCCTTGTCCTCATGAATGCTTCTTATAGGATTACCAATGGCGATTTTATTGATTTTATGGGTTGTTTTTTCGATAGAAAATAAAGAAGAATAATTCCCAGCCCAAAGCTTCCCGTCACTGGTTTCGGTAAAGGACTGTAAATTATTAATCGATTTATCAAAAAGGGAGAAACTATTTTTAGTTCTATCAAAAAGATACAGACAACCTTCGTTTGTGGCGCTCGCCCATATATTTGCTTTGGAATCCTGATATACAAACCAAATATTTTTCTCCGTTTGTTTTGTAAACGGGTTGTAACAGGAATATTGAGTTACTGTATTATTCTTTGTGTTAATCTTATTTACACCGCAAGCCCATGAGGAAAGCCAAATATCGTTATTATTATCCCGGATGATACCCGTTATAAAATTGCTCGAAAGTTTATTACCATAATTTATATATTTATTATTTTTGCGATCCCAATATTTTAATCCGGCACCATCTGTTCCTACCCACAAATTGTTTTTTTCGTCTTCACAAAATGACAGAATAAAATTTTCGGCAGGATCCTTTGCATTATATCTAATGCTTTTAAAATACTTTGTAGTGTTGCTCAACATACTTATTCCGCCTCGCAAAGAACCAAACCATTTATTTCCGGATTTATCTTCGTATAAACTCCAAACCGAATTACTTTTTGCCAGTTGGTTCTCTTTTATTGCATTAGTAGGAATTGCTTTTTTATTAGTGCCAATAACTTTATAAATTCCGCAACCGTCTGTTGTAATCCATATTTCATTTTTCTTATCTACAAGAATATCAGTTACACTGCATTTGTTAGAGAAATAATTCTCTGATAGTAAACCTGATTTTGTATTAAATAAAAAAAGTCCTTCATCGGTTCCCAGTAATAAATTCCCATCTCTGGTAAGTTTCATAGATTTAACTTCTATAGAAAGCGGAAAAACGACATTTAAACTCTTAGATCCATATTTATAACTACAAACACCTACGTTTTTTACATAAATCCAGGAATGCCCATTTTTCTTATCATCCTGAATTGCAATCGCGTCATAATTATTGATAATATCCCTATTTTCCGATGCTTTAAGCGAAATATGTTTTCCGACAAAAGAACCATTTTCGAACGTAATCAAACCTAAATTTTGAGACGCAATTAATACCAGATTATCCGAGACAGAACTCATCTGATGGATAATATCTTTTAAGGTCTCTGGTTTTTTGTTTGAAACTACATATTTAGCAGAATGAAAGATGGAAGCTTTTTTATCATAAATACAGACTCCCTGAGTACCACCTATCCAAAGATTGTTTCTAGAATCTCCTTCGATATTATAAATGGTATTAAATGGTAATGATTTTTTATCATTAATACGGTTGCGAAATACTTTAAAATTATATCCGTCATACCTGTTTAGCCCATCGTAAGTACCAAACCACATATATCCATCGTTATCCTGAAATATTGTTGTAACAGAGTTATTGGACAAACCATCGGATATATCTAGAAATTTAACCGGATAATCCTGAGAATGAACAGAGAAGGAAAAAACTAAGGCAATTATTAAATGTAGGTAAAAGTACTTCAAAGCAAAACAGGTTTTAAAAATCGAATTCTTATTCTGTGTAAAAAGTACAATTATAATCTAAATTTGAATATTATTAGCATAAATATTGGCGCAAATTGCTTTTGTTTTCCATAATGTAAATAGTATTACAAAAATCTTCGGAATTAATAAATTTAAACTTATAAATAGAAGAAGATTTGCTTTTTTTGGTAGTAAAATACAATTTTGTAAAGCTGGATAATCCTGTTAAAAAAAGTACTCCGCACACTTCCCCTTCAATTTTGTCCGTCTCGCCCATGTTTTTTATTTGTCTGTCTCCAATGCTTTTTATGTTTGTACCATCAAAATAAAAAAGGCGATTTGCCAGACAACATTTAAAATTATAAAAATCATGAAAAAATTATTTTTGCTTTGTATTATCCTTATATCCACAACATCTGCATTTAGCCAAAGCTTTTTTGACAGACTTCATTTTGGTCTTAAAGCGGGTGCAAACTACAGTGATTTTAACAATGCTAATTTTGAAACTGAAGGACTAGTTGGGTTTCATGCAGGTGCAATAGTTGCATTTGATATCAATAAAAGTTTCTCTATTCAGGAAGAATTTTTATTCTCAACTCAGGGTGCTAAATTAAAAGGAGCGTTATCAAATGAAAAAGACCTTAAACTATCTTACATATCAGTGCCTATTGTATTAAAATATAAAACAAAATTCGGATTATACATTGAGGCAGGACCACAATTTGGAATTTTGGCTTCCGAGAATTTTAAAGCTATAACGAGTGATAAATTCGGAGAAAAAATTGATGCCGGAGTTGTAGGAGGAATTGGTTATCAGTTACCGAACGGTCTTGGTATTGGAGCTAGATACTATATGGGACTTACAGATGTTAGTAAAATAAAATCGACAACAATAAATACAGATTTCCAGAACAATACCGCACAAGTCAGTCTCTTTTACATTTTTTAAGTCATTTTGGTTTTCATTATGAAAAGAGTAAAATGCCAACTGCACAAGTAGTTGGTATTTTTATATTATCAAAGAATAGTGCGATATGATCTTATTTTTTTGTAAATTAATCCTATTTAGAATAAGAAATAGTAAGATCTCAATCCTTAAAATGTAAATCTATAATCATGAGCAATATTGCTAAATCCTTCAGTCCACAGATTTTGAAGGAAATCTATAAAATGAATTTGTTCCTTACGTTCTTAGTGTCATTTCTTGCCTTGTTTTTTCTTATTATGTTCAGGAATTCGACTAGTCTTATCTTTTATATGACCATAAAAAGCGGATGCTACATATTCCTTGTTACTTTCTCACTATCCTATATCTTGAAATTATGTGCAGCAAGATTTCCTAATAATATATCCAAATTCAGATTATGGCGTTATACTGCCAGTTTTAGTGTTTCTATTTTACTTCAATTAATTCTATGGCCCTTTTTTGCCAAGCTGGCAGGAGTTAAATGGAGTATTTATAATATACCATTGTTATCTACATTTTTAATAGAAGCACTTATTTTGTCTACTTTGGTATTGCTTCTACAGGATTTTGCGATACTAAGACTTGCAAAAACACAAACTGAGCTAGAAAATTCAAGATTACAATTGCGTTCTGCAGAAGCCGAAAACCTACTTTTAAAGCAACAAATTCATCCACATTTTCTTTTTAACTCACTCAATACTCTAAAAGCGCTTTATAAGAAAGACCTCAATCTTGGTGAGCATTATCTCATTCAACTTGCTAGTTTTTTGCGTACAGCAGTGTCACTTAACGGAAGTATGATTACAACACTCGAACAAGAACTTGAGTTTTGCAGGAATTATCTTGAGATGCAAAAAATGCGTTTTACCGAAGCGCTGGAATGGGATATCGTAATTAATGACCCGCAGATGCTAAAAGCATATGTCCCTACTTTTTCATTACAACCATTGGCCGAAAATGCGATAAAACATAATAAATTTACAAAACAGCATCCTCTTCGCATAATCATAGAGCAGCAAGGAGCTTATATATCGGTATCTAATACGATGTATACCAAAGAATTTGGAGAAACCTCGCTTAAAAGTGGTCTGGCAAATCTTGCTGAACGCTACCAAATTTGGTCCGGAAATGAGATTATGATTAATAACGACGGGATTACTTTTTCTGTAAGCTTTAAAATAGGCACACATGAAAATAATAATAATTGAAGACGAAACTCTGGTTGCCGAAGATCTGGCTGCCAGCCTTAAAGAGATTAGTTCAGATCTTGAGATAGTATCTATTTTAGGTTCTGTCAAGGAAGCAATTTCTTATTTTAAAGTGCATCCGCAACCAGACCTTATATTTAGTGATATTCAACTTGGAGATGGATTGAGTTTTGAAATTGTTCAGGCTGTTCCTTTACAAGTTCCTCTTATTTTTTGTACCGCTTTTGATGAGTATGCTTTGGATGCTTTTAAAGCAAATGGAATCGAATACATTCTAAAACCTTTTAGTTATGAGGCTTTAAAGCTGGCGGTAGAAAAATTTAAGAACATGAAAAAAATTATGTCGCATCAGCTTTCTTTACAATATCAAACTGCTATTGAGAGCTTATCGAGTATGCAACAAAAAGGAAGCGGTACTCTTATGGTAAAATTTAGAGATCGATTATTGCCTTTTACTTTTGATAAAATAGCGTTGTTTTATGTCGAAAATGAGACAACAACCATGCTTACTCATTCCGGTAAAAGCTATATTCTTAATGATAGTTTGGAAGATCTTGAAAAAAAGACTCAGCAAGTTTTCTTTCGAATGAACAGGCAGTTTTTGGTTAACCGTAATGCAATACAAGATGCTACAGACTACTTTCCGCGTAAACTAAAAGTAAATTTATTACTGCCTTTCGATAAAGAGATTTTTGTAAGCAGGGAAAAAAGAACCAAAATGCTAACTTGGTTGAGTAGTTCGAATTTAGATCAGTAAATACGCTACTTTAATTTGAGTTTATTTAGCTTAAACATTTTTTATAATTTCATTTAAACATATCGATATATTTCGATATATAAATATATATATTTGTGATATGGATATCATAGAAATTAATAAGGTATTATCAAATCAAGCTCGGATTGATATTTTGCATTGGCTAAAAAAACCTGAGGCTAATTTTCCTGTGCAAGTAAATGTGCCTGATTTTAGTGACGGGGTTTGTGTTTGTCATATTCAGGATAAAACAGGTTTGTCACAATCGACTGTATCACATTATTTGGCTATGATGCATAAAGTAGACCTTTTAATTGCTACCAGACATGGAAAATGGACATATTATAAAAGGAATGAAAATGAAATATTCAATTATATAAACTCATTAAAAAATGAGCTTTGATTTTTAATAAAAATTAGAAAACTAAATCGGGATATAAATAATAAAAATTGCAAGATTACATGGAACAAGATTTGATATTGATGGGAGCCAATGCTTTAAGAAAAGCAGCAATGAATGATAAGGCAAAAGAGTATATTCTTTCTAACGAAGTACTATTTAAAACAATCAAAAAAGCTGCTGATAGATTTATTGGAGGGGAAACATTAGAAGAAACAATTCTTAAAGTCAAAGAACAAAATAAAGAAGGATTTAAGTGTTCTATGGAATTTATGGGTGAAAATACCCAAACAGAAAAAGAAGCCAATGATGCTGCCTCTGAATTTATTAGAATAGCTCAAAGTATTAAAAATCAAAACCTTAATTCTACAATTTCTCTGGATCTTTCTCATATTGGGCTATCAATTTCACACGATTTGTGTTTTAATAATTTAGCTACTATATGCCAGGAGGCCGAAAAACAAAACATTGAAGTAACTATAAGCGCAGAAAATGTCGAAATAACAGATGCAATTATTGGGATCTATAAAAAAGCATCTCAAACATATGAAAATACTTCAATTACGTTACAGGCATATTTACACAGAACAAATGATGATTTTAAAGAATTAATTCAGGAAAAAGGAAGAATAAGAATGGTTAAAGGTGCTTTTGATACGCCTAAACATCTTTCTATTGCCAGAGGTTCGGAATTGAATGAACGCTATTTGTATTTTGTAGATCAGTTATTATCCAAAAATCACAGATGTGCAATTGCTACTCATCACTCCTTAATACAGCAAGAAACTATCGCTTTAATTCAAAAGTATAAAACAAGTAATGACATTTATGAATTTGAGAGTTTATATGGTATCCAAAACGATCAGTTAAGAATTCTGAAAGAACAAGGTTATGCTACAAAATTATACTTTGTATATGGTAAAGAATGGTATTTGTATTTATGTAATAGAATTGCAGAATATCCTTTAAATTTATTTCAAGCTTTAAATGATATCGTCAGTTAAACTAAAAAAAAATGCTCTGTAAAAATTTTACAGAGCATTTTTTCTTTGCTTTTAGCATAATTATATAGATATCAAAAGTGCTGTTAAGGCAGTAATTATAATCCATAATACCTTATTGATCCTTTTGTTAAATAAGATATTTCTTCTTTCTAAATTTTCCTGTACTAATTTATCAACTTTTCTAAAATCAATGGAATACCTCTGCATTTCTTTTTTACTCAAAAATATTGATAATCAAAAACAGCAAAAGCCACTAATGGGTTTATTTATAATAGAATAAGGTAAGATTAAATGATTAAAACTTAGCCGCGAATCGCACTAATGATCGCTAATTTTTTTTTAAAACTTTGCGAAATTTTGCGTAAATCTTTGTCCCCTTTGCGGTTAATTTTTCTGCCACAGATTAATGGATTAAAAGTTAGCCACAAATCACTAATTATCGCTTTTTTTTTAAACTTTACTGTTAATCTTTCTACTACAAACTAGCTTATCACTCGATTTCTTTAGTTGTGCGTTTTGGGCGCTCTATTCTGTATCTGATAAATTGAGGTACAAAACAAACTAGAAGATGTGTACGTTTCCATTGGTAACATTTAAGAAAAAAAATCATTGCCACAAATAGAAATACTCCTGCCCCAATGGCTACCTGAAAAGGATAAGACAATAAATTTTGTTGAGGAATTATCATAGGAACAAGTGCAATTGCGCAAGCTGGAGCAAAAGGTTTTCCTGCGATTTCGAAAAAAATAAAAAGACACACAAACAGTATCAGTACCGTAAATACTAGTGGCAAACCTAATACAATATGTAAATAATACTGAAAAAGTGCTCCTAAAACTGCCGAGATTATCATTATGAAATAAATTTGTATAGGACGATTACGAAACCCCGCAGACGAAGAACTAAATTCTATAAACATTACCACCAATGGAGGTACAATAAAATAGACTTTCCCAAAGTAAACTGGGATTGCAGCTATTGCCAAAAGCCAAAAGAGTAGTTTTATCCAGTGTTTAGGATTATGGACATAATGTCCCTTTTTTGTATTTAAAGTAATAATCTGTCGTAGTTTATTTTTCACCAGCAACCATTGTCCGAAAACGACTAAAATACTCATGATAAAAACTGAAACAGGATAAACAAATGAATGAGTTCCCATTAATACAGGCAGCATTGCAGCCGATGTTATCGGGATTAAAGTCGTACGCGTTATGCTAAGGCAAAGAGATGTAAAGACGAAGGAAATTCCAATATTTACAAGCAAAGGAAATGGAGAATAACGAACAATTAGGATTCCAAAAACAGCACAAACTGTCATTAATACAACTAACATAGGTCTTCCTACTGTCCATATTTTTTTATCCACAACCCATAAACCAAGTACTAATGCTGCCATCTCCGGAAAAAGGATTTCCTTCTCCCCTAGCCACTCCGAAACTCCTGCCATTAGACAAATAATTATAAGAGCAAGTAGGTATCGGATTAATTTAAGTCTGTTCATCTGGATTATTGTAATATGAAACTTTATTATTTACACACAAAGTTACTAAGACCTTATCCTGATTACAATGGACAGATGTGGATATTATCTGGACAGATTTGCTGCCAAATTAATACTCCTGGAAAATTATTTTATATTTAATCTTCACTCCTTAATATAATACAGTGATGATAACATTCAAAAGCTTTCTATATTTCATCTATTAGTAACACAAAAGCTTATAAAAACTTGGTATTTTTAGCATAATACTTTTAAGTGATTTGAAAGAGTGAAAAGCTAAATTTAATAGCAAGTAAAATTCGCAAAATAAGTAGTTTGTTACCTCAAAAAAAAATATTTAAATACTTAATTTATTATATATTTACGAAAAATTTAACATGAAAAAACTATACTTTTTATTTTCCTATTTATTTATTTTTAATTGCTATGCGCAAAACCCTGCAGATAGAGATCCTAGTTTTAACACTTTTAGTTTGCCGCTAGGGAACTATTTCATCGACAATGATGTTATTAAATCCGGAATTCAGAGAGATGGTAAAATAATTTTACTAAAATGGAAATCTAATTCAGGTGTCAACGAATTGATAAGAGTTGATAATAATATTTTAGATGCAAGTTTTAATACAGGAACTGGTTTTAAGGGAGTGGCGTCTGATTTTAAAATTCAACCGGATGGAAAAATAATAGTAATAGGTTCTTTTACTTCTTATAATCAAGTAAATGCTAACAAAATTATACGATTAAATCCAGATGGAAGTATAGATAAAGGATTCACTTTAGCTCCTGGAGTTACTATTTCAAGACCTAACATTGAAGTACAATCTGATGGTAAAATTTTAGTGACTGGGATTATTAATTCAAGAGAGGGAACTGTTAGACTGAACCAAGATGGAAGTCAAGATACTGGTTTTGTTACCAGTGTAACTTTCTTTCAAAATTCTTCCAAAATAAGTTTACAACCTGATGGAAAAATTGTTGTTTTTGGAATCACAACTAATGATGCTGGAGATGCATATAATAAAATAGTCCGATTAAATAAAAACGGAAGTTTGGATCTGGATATCACTCCAAAACTTGATGTAATAAACACATTATATAGTTTCGCTACGCAACCTGACGGAAAAATTTTAATTGCAGCAAATTACAAAGAGGGAAATAATGTTTATTCTAATCGAATAATAAGATTAAATAACGATTGTACTATCGATTCAAGTTTTAAATCAGATAAATTTATTGCTTATAGAGATCTTGGAATGTCAAAAATTATTGTCCAACCAGATGGTAAAATTATTACTAGTGGTAATGTTTCTTATGAAAAATATATCCAAAGAAATATTACTAGATTAAATTCTGATGGAACACAAGATACTACTTTTAAAATTGGAAATGCAGCCGATGATATTGTGCAAAATATAGAATTATTGAGCAATGGAAAGATTATAGTTTCTGGAAACTTCAAACAGTTTAATAATCTATCAGTAAATAAGATTTTAATATTAAATAGTGATGGAAGCAAAGATAGTTCTTTTAGTAATCGATGTGTTGGATTTGATTCAGGAATCGTCAATGCAGTAACAGTTCTTGCTGATGACAAAATTATGGTCTCAGGAAGTTTTTATGGCTATAATGGTATTGCAAATTCAGGTTTGATTAGGTTAAATGGTGATGGTAGTCAAGATGAATCATTAACATTTGGTGGTTTAAAGGGATTTAATGATCAATATAACTATAATAATATTAATTCTATAGCGGTGCAAACTGATGGGAAAACGGTTTTAGGAGGTAATTTTACAGACTTTAACAATATTACCACAAATAGAATAGTTAGAATAAATTATGACGGAAGCAGAGACAGTTCATTTGTTGTTGGTTCCGGGTTTGATTATGAAGTGCATAAAGTTGTTGTATTATCTGATAAAAAAACACTTGTAGGAGGGGCTTTTACTAAGTATAAAGGGATTTCTTGCGCAGGTCTTATACGATTAAACTCTGATGGTACTCTTGATGAGAGCTTTAAAAGTAGTTGGATAGGTAATAATGATGGGCAGTTATTTCTGTATGATATTTTTAATTTATCTGACGGAAAAATTCTAATTTCAGGAAATTTTAAAAATAATATTTCAATTATAAGACTTAATAGTGATGGGACAAAGGACAATTCATTTGTATTAACTACTCAAGCTGAAGTAAACCTGCAAAAAATTATAATTCAGCGAGACGGAAAAATTATGGCTTCAGGTTCAATCGGTAATAAACCAACTATATTGAGATTGAATCCAGATGGTAGTTTAGATAATTCATTTAATTATATATCACCTGGTAGTGGATTTGGAATATCTATTTCAGGCATTCAACTTGATGATAAGTTATTAATTTCTGCATATAATGGTTATGATAATAAAGATAAATTTTTTATTAGACTAAACACAAATGGCAGTCTGGATAGTACCTTCTACAATATCTTTAATAATAATGAAATAGATGATGATGCTAAAATTATAACTCAATCAGATGGTAAACTTATCTATTACGGTTCTTTTAATAGCTACAAAGGAGTTCCAGCCGGCAGACTTATACGATTACTAGGGCAAGACTATAAATTTGTTCAGGGTAATAATAAATTAGATTCAAATAATAATGGTTGTGATTTGAATGATGTAGCATTTGCAAATCTAAAAATGAATATTTCATCGGCTCAAAGCACAAAAAGTTTTATAACAAATACTACTGGTAATTATACAATCACATTACTAAATGGAGCTCATACAATAACTCCAGTTTTTGAAAACCCATCTTATTTTAATGTAACTCCTACTAGTCTTAATGTGGATTTTCCTTCTGAGTTAAGTCCGCGTAATGGTAATTTTTGTATTACTCCAAATGGAGTCCGTCCTGATCTGGAAATTAGCATTTTACCTTTGACTGCTGCAAGACCTGGATTTGATGCAAAATATAAAATAGTATATTCTAATAAAGGTAATCAGCAGCTTTCAGGAACAGTTTCTTTTGATTTTATGGATGAAATTATAGATGTAGTAGAAACTAATCCTCGTTTTTCGAATCAATCTAATAGCAATTTAAAATGGAATTTCACTAACTTAAATCCACTGGAAACAAGAGAAATATTAGTTGTGTTAAACGTAAATTCACCAATGGAAACTCCTCCTGTATATGGGGGGATGTTATTAAAGTATAAAACGGAAATTTCTTCATCACAAACGGATCAAACTCCGGATGATAATAAATTTTATTTTGATCAGATTGTTGTAAATTCATTCGATCCAAATGATAAAACATGTGTTGAAGGAGATTTCATTTCACAAACTAAAGTTGGGGATTATGTACATTATATAATTCGTTTTGAAAACACAGGTACATATCCTGCACAAAATATAATCGTAAAAGATATTATTGATACAAATAAATATGATATTAATACCTTGTATCCTTTGAGTGGAAGTCATTTGTTTACAACAGAAATATTAGATAATAACAAAGTTGAGTTTAAATTTGAAAATATCAATCTCCCTTTTGATGATGCTAATAATGATGGTTACTTGGCCTTTAAAATAAAAACAAAAACCTCACTTGTTTCAGGGGATTCATTTGGTGGCTCGGCAAATATTTTCTTTGATTATAACAACGCAATTACAACAAACATACCTACAACGACTATTAGTAAAACATTAAGTGTCAAAGATTTTTCATTTGAAAAGCACTATATTTTATATCCTAATCCAGTTAAAGATATACTAAATATAAGTACAAAGGATGATATTGAATTATCATCAATACAGATTTATAATTTTCTTGGACAACTAATTATGGTAGTTCCAAATGCAACACATACAAAAACTATTGATGTTTCTAGTTTGTCTTCAGGAAATTATTTGATTAAAATTATTTCTAACAAAGGAAATTCAAATACGAAATTCATAAAGAGTTAAAACATTAAGTTGTTTTAAAACATATTAAACTAACGGATTGGTCTCACTAATCCGTTTTTTTTTGCTTTAAATTTTATTTTAGATTTGATATTTAGCCCCTCTTTCTCCCCTGCCACACCGAAACTTTTACTAATGAATTTAATTAAATGGAAAAATCGGGGATTTCAATTTCTACTCATTATACTAATTCCATTATCCATATCTTCTTCCATTGCTTCTGCTAAAAATTTCCTAGATTCTTCAGAAAAATAAGTTGTAATAAAAGGAAAGATAAAAGCTATTGCTCCCCCACCTTTAATTCCTAATTTTCCAATATTTTTTAGGTTTTGAACTTTGACATTTGGTAACTCTTCCGCAAGGATTGGTAGATTTCTTGGACGTACTGTACCCGAACCATCTTTTGTGGTTTGGATGAGAGATTCAGAATATTTTCCTTTTCGAATATTTTCCACAATTACTTTTCCTTCAGGAGTTTTCCAAACTTCTCTTGAATCAATCCCTTCTAAAACTGATAAATCTTTGGATAACTCTGTTCCTTGTTTTATTTCTGTAATATTTTGTTGCCAATCTTGTACATACCATTTCCCATTAAGAAAGATTGGGGTTTTTCCATCTCTGCTAGTTAAGTTTCCATTTTTATCTAGTTCCAAGATATCCGGACTAGAAATGTCTGAAGGAGTCGCTGCTAAAGGATCTTTTATATAAGAGGGTATTAAACTATTTTCATCGACTTTATTGTTAAGGTCTTGGTAATGTTTATTATCTTCTAAAGAATTATTTCTAATAATCTCTCTTTCACCATAAGTTGCCACATTCATTGCCGCCATAGTTCCTCCTGTCCAAAGTAATGTTTTAGCAACTCCCATCTCTAGTCCTGCAACTACAAAACCAGCTCCTCCAACAAGAGACATTACAGCATTAAGCGCTATTTCTTTATCATTATTGTTATTAATTTGTTTCGCGTATTTTTTTGCTATAGCATAACTAAAAATAGGAGTTAATAATCCTCCAATATCACACAGTAACAAGGAATTTTGAGTAATCGCTTTTTTTTTATCAAATTTTACGGTATCATGTTCTATCCACCATTTGCCTTTTCCTAACGCTCCTGAACACATATGGTCAATTTTTGTTGATTGATATAATCCATATGCCATTGCACCTACACCAATAGCAAGAACTGCCCATCCTATTGGTCCGGACAATATTAAAGCTGCTCCAATAATAAGACCTGCACCAAAACACAAAAAACTCCACATTGCATTCGTAGGACTTTTACATGGAAACTCTTTATTAATATTTCGATCGTCTATGGTTAATAATGGTCTCTCTTTGTCAGTTCCATAAAATACTGTAATTGTTTCTCTTGTGGGGATTAATTGTCTGGGTCCTGCATCTTTCTGGAAATTACAAATAACATACACGTTCTTGGGTATATATGAAACACTCATTTTATTTTATTCTATTTTATTTTAGATAATTTATTTGGTACTATACCAATAAATATTTTGGAATCTTTTCTTATTTATTTTTGAAAAACCTAGCTCTTGTTGAGCAATAATGAGAAACTTTCTCAGTTCTCTTCCTTTTTTATTTTCATACCTACTTCTATATTCTACATCATAGAAATAAATTTTTTTTTTGTTTTTTAAATAAAATTGCATGTAAATTTTTGAATTTAGTAATTGAGGAGTTAGTGTCTCATAATTATAAGAATAAAAACCTATTATATCATTTTTTAAATATTTTTGAGGGTTGTTTTTTCCTTTTCTCATGTATAGATAATAATCATCAAACCATAATGTTATCTTCATCGATAACATTTTTAGTATCATTATTCCAGTTCCCATATATAGTCCTGTAAAAATTAATATAATTGGAAGCCTAAAAAATTCTCCAAATAAAAAATAATATATTGAAGCATAAAAAATGATGCAAGGTATACTTATGGGTATCATCCATGCGGGATGAAAAGTTATTACATTATCAAAAATAAATTCTTTTCTTTTTTTCATTTTCCAAGTTTTAATTTAAAATTCTATTTGTTTTAGATCAAATTGAGTAATAAATTGATAATTATTTTTTACTTCTTCTTTCATTAATACACTTGCATTTACAACCAGTCCCGTTTTTTTATCTATTGTCCTCCTTATACGATAATCATAATTGTATTCACTAAAACCGTATTCAATAATAGGTTTGTAAAGCTTATTATATTGTTCTTCTAAAACTTTATTATCTATATTATTTCTCAAAAGAATATTTTATTTATAGTAAATAATAATAATAATAATAAAGGTAACCGACTAGTCCAGCAACTAAATATCCAATCGCATAAGGAATCCCTAGGTTTTTCATATTGTTTGACTAGTTATTTATTTCTTC
>NZ_JAOZEW010000030.1 GCF_025847235.1 Flavobacterium shii | reverse complement strand
GCTATCGCTCACTTTCATTATCAGGATCCAAATCATCCTCTTCGGCTCTCTTGAAATCATTATTTAAAAATTCCGTCAGCTTCTTTTTATCCTTTTGGTTTTTCTTAATAGTAAATAGAATTAAAATAATTAATCCCACAGCAACAATACCTAATATTAGCCAATTGATTTCCATAACTTTAATTTTAATTAAAGTTAACGTCTTTTCAGTTTCATTACATTATTAAAAAGTTAAACATCTCATTTACAACAACAACTTGTTATCTCTCAACTTTAAGCTTATCAATATTTTTAGTAATTATCGATTTATCAGCAGTTGTATTGGCTAATTTAAAAGCCTTTTGAAAATGTTCCAACGCCTTCTCATTATCAATACCCGTGTATAGATTGCCTAATAACGAATAATAAAAATGATTATCGGAGAGATTTAATTTTTCAGCTTCCAGTATCGCTTCGGCTTTTCCCTTGGTTTTTGCCAAAGCAAAAGTTCTATTCAAAGCTGCGATTGACGAATATTCCAAAATCAATAAACTATTATACAATTGCAGAATGTTTTCCCATTTTTCAATCGTATCTTCTTTATGTGTATGCCAATAAGCAATTCCTGCTTCGAGATGGTATTTTGAAATTTTATTTCCAGTTGAAGATAAGCTTAAATACTGCTCTCCTCTATTTATTAATTCTTTGTTCCAAAGCGATTCATCCTGATCTTCGTATAAAATTGTTTCTCCTATTTCATTTATTCTTGCTTCAAATCTCGAAGAATGAAAGCACATTAAAGCCAATAAAGCATTTACAGCAGGTTTATTGGTTCCACTATTTTCGATAAGTAAATAACACAATCGCATTGCTTCTGCACAAAGATCTTTCCGCAAAATTGTATTTTGAGAAGTCGAATAATATCCTTCAGAAAACAATAAATACACGGTTGTTAAAACCGTATCCAATCTATTATCTATTTCATTTGGACTCGGTTGTTGAATTTTTATCTGCTCTGTTTTCAGTTTGTCTTTTGCACGATTTATTCGTTTATAAATAACCTCTTTATTCGTCAAAAAACCATCGGCAATTTCCTGAATCCCAAAACCACAAAGCAAATTCAATGCAAGTGCAACTTGTGATTCATTGGAAATACATGGATTACAAACTGTGAAAATCATAGCAAGCTGACTATCTATGATATTCTTACTAGATAAATCAAGCTCTGTTTCTTGGGCTTTGGGTGCACTATGTTTTATTTCGACAGAAAGTTTCTGCTCAAAAAGAGCATCGCGTTTTAAATAATTCTTGGTTTTGTTTTTCGCAACCGTATAAAGCCATGCTGTAGGATTTTCGGGAATTCCTTTTATACTCCACAATTCGGTAGCAGAAAGAAAAGTATCACTAACAATATCTTCGGCAATTTCGATATGATTGATACCAAATAAATAACAGAGCACCGAAACTATTTTTCGATACTCTGTTCTAAATAAATGCGGTAAAAGCTGATTGTCTTCCATAAAATTAAATCAAAATACTTCTGCAAAAAACAAAAGCAATTTTTACTATTAATTAATGCCCTTCAGAAATAACAGCCATACGTATTTCTACATTTCCACCCCATAAAAGAATCGGGCAACCTTTGGCAATTTCTACTGCCTCATCATAATTAGCAACTTTTATCATCATCAAACCGCCTATTGCTTCTTTAATTTCAACATAAGGCCCATTGGTCACATTGTTGTTCTGCTTAACAACCCTTCCTTCACCATCCCAACGTTGTAGAGGTCTAGCCAATTTATCTTGCGCAGCGATTCCGCCCAACCAATCTTGCCATAATTTTATTGACGATTGCATTTCTTCTGGCGAAGGCTGCGTTTCTTTGGTTATGCTATCTCTTCGAAATATCAATACAAATTCTTCCATTTTCTTATTTTTATACTATTATTAAGCGATTTAATTACCCTTAAAATTGTCCAACTTTATAGGTTCCTACTCCGTATGGGAATGCAAGATTAATACGATTCCAGGTATTAATAGTTGTAATTGCCAGAGTTAAATCGATTAAATCTTCATCCGAAAATTGACTTTTAACTTCGTTGTAAACCGGATCGTGTACCTCACAATTTGTTAATGCTTCTGCCCAAGCCAGTGCTGCTCTTTCTCTCTCGGTATAATATGGTGTTTCGCGCCAAGCACTTAACCCATACAAGCGTTGTTCTGTTTCTCCTTTGGCACGCAAATCTTTCGAATGCATGTCCAAACAATAAGCGCAACCATTAATTTGCGATACTCTAAAGTAAACTAATTCTAACAGCATTTCTTCGACAGCAGATTTTTTTAAATACCCTCCAATTCCAAAAAGTGGTTTTAATGCGCTTTGTCCTTTTACATGAATGTTAATTCTTGCTTCCATTTTGTTTAAATTTTTAATTGTTATACCCTAATAACAATCGAACTTCCCGAATTGGACAAAATAATTAAATTATTTTGTAATTATTTCAAAAAAAAGCATTAAACACATACATGTCAAGTACTTAAAAGTTTAAATTATTAATATTATCGATTAATAAACTAAGTTATATAAACCTTTTCTCGTTTAAATCTAAAGCCTCACAACACATAAATACCAATTGAGAATTAATAAAAAAAACAAACCATAATTAAATTTTAATAAGTGGTATGTTTTTTGACTTTATCGAATAATAACCTAAGGCTAAACCTCTCATTATATTTCCACTTAACCTTTTTAATATACTCTCTATGAAAAAAACAATTTTACTATTTAGTTTAATCATTTTTTTTCTTGTTCCTCGAGCGATAATGATAATCGTGGTATTTTTAATCCTCCTAGCTGGATACAAGGAATCTGGAAAGACGAAAGTTCTGGAGAAATGTTAACTTTTACAAACCATGATATAAAATATACTACAAATGGAAATCTTTTTTCTTTTAGTAGACATGCAAACAAATTCTCAAATTCTTTTACACAAGAAATATCTACTAAACCTACCTTATATGTATCAGATTTTTATCAAACCAAAGAAGGTCCTATAATCCGATTTACGTTTGTACAAATATCAAGCACAAAAATGGAGTCAAAAGGACATTTACCTGGGAATTATACAAAACAGTAAGTTCAAAAAAATCTCTCCAAACAAAAACTAAGCCCAAAACCGTAATTGATTTTAATTGATTACGGTTTTTATTTTCAGGAGCAGAAAGTTTTGTTTTCAAAAAAGCCACTTGTCCCGCTGTACACTATATCTTTTTATCCGCAAAAAAGCGAATAAAAAGGATGCCGTTTCCATCTGGGCTAGATTAGAAATTTTAGATTTCATAAGAACCTTTTTTTTGATGTTGATTGCAAATCCGCATTATCGGATATCTTGATTATTCAAGCAAAGCCAGCGTTCTATTTGTTAATTCCGTTTTATACTTCAAAACATCATCAATACTAGTTAACAAATACTCATTGTTTTCGATAAGAATCTTCATTTTTGAATCGGTAAAAACCAATTTACAAATCACTTTTTTAAGATTATCGTCAATACTAATATTGAAAAAACTTTTAAAATCTTTAAAGAAAATTCTTTGGGGTGGTATTTTTTTATTCTGAATCAGCAAAGTTCTGATAGTATGATAAGCCTGAATTTCAGATTCGGTAGTGATAATTCCACCAGTATTTGAACTGGATTCGGCCAATACTTTTTTCTCATATAAAGATTTCAACAATGCCGAATTAATCATCTTTATCATTTTCGCTTGAGTTTCTTCATTGAATTTAGTTTTAAAACTCATGTTGCGATAAATAATTTTCAGCAAATCTTTTGATGGAGCAATTAACTCTTTAAGTAAGCTTGCTTCAAAATCTTCAACAAAGACGCATTCCTGAGCAGTTTTGATAATCTCATTAACCACTACATATCTTTTATCAAACTTGACCAAAGTTTCCAAGTCTTTATCTGAATAATTAGATAAATTAAAAACGAAGAAAGGCTTATTATCAATTACATTTGGCTGCAAGACATCTGAATAAAATCTATATTCAATTCCATTTGTCAATACAGCAATTCTTGAATTTTTAGTATTATTAAAATAGCCGTTTAACTGACCCGCTTCTTTATCACTTAATCTACTATTATACTTTTTGGCCTCTACTAAAATTGTATCTTTTTTATTTAGCAAAATCGCATAATCAATTTTTTGACTGATACGTTCCCCAAAATCAGCATTATATTCTGGTATTAAATCATTCGAAATATAATTTAGAAAATAAAAAAAAGGTTCAATTAAAAATTTACGAGTTTGAGCTTCATTAGTACACAATTCAATTGCATCATTAATTTTAAAATTCTCAAGCGTTTTTTTTAATTGATTAATAGATTGTTTAGGGATATTGGTAGTCATTATCGGTGGCTTATTAGTTAGACAACTTTATAAAATAAAAACTAAACTAATGAAAATAAACCAAACTATAAGTTTTTAAAAATCATTACTTTAAGAGAAAACAAATATCTTTATTTAGTCTACCACATTTCTACGGAAAACCACATTTATAAAGACTTGATCGAAATTATTTAAAAGTAACATTTTATCCATATAATCTATTAGGTGTTTATACGTGTTTATGTAAATCCTGCTGTGGCAAAGTACCTGCTCCAATTTATTTTTCTTTTATTTTTTACCAAAACTATATTTGCCTATCATTGTCGCTACGAAGTCGGGAGACTTCGTAGAGCGAGACCCATTGGCAAAATTGAATAACCTTCGTATCTTTTAACTACTCTGTTATCAAACTTAATAATAAAATGAGTATTCCCAAGACTATCACACATAATGCACTTAATCAATTAAACCATTTTGGTTGTAATAAGTACTTTCTAAATTAACTTTACTATCTTTTCTGTAATAAACCGATTCTATTTTGCCATTTTCATAATAATAGAAACATTTACCATTTGGCTCATTATCAACAAATTGACCTTCGTTAATTTTAATTCCTTTTTCATTATAATTTATAAATTTTCCATGAAAAATTGTATCACCATTTCTAATAACATATTCACTCGTTACTAATAATTTTCCTGATGGACTGTATTCTTTTAAAGTATATACTTTTTCATCCTTAAAGTAAAAAAACAAGACTATAAAACCAAGTATCACAGAGAGTACTACTATTATATATATTTTTTTCATTATTTCTTTTTTGTTGTGATTCCTAAGAAATCTGAGTATTAGCTGACGTTAATGCACATTTACATCAAAAGAAAGTGTGTCATTAAAAACAGGTGTGACTTTATCATTAAATTTGTATTGAACAATACTTCTTATTGTATTTTTTCCTTTCTTGGTAAGTATTTCTTCTACATCCAATTGACATGGTTCTATATGCTTTAGGGTTCGTTTTACTATAGAATTATCAACTGATAAATTCTCTATTTTAAAACTTCGCTTTGTATTAGGAATATTAGCAATGATGTAACTGTATTTTAATACATCACCAACTTCTAAATGTTCTTCATGCTTAATGTTAAATTGATTTTTGTGACTAAATTTATATTGATAGGTTTCTATTTGAAAGTAACCATCGTACTTTGTTGCTCCCTTTTCATCAAAATAAATTATAAAGAAATGATTACCTAAATAATCATATACCACATATTTATTTATTAATCCACTAGTGTCATAAAAAGTACTTTCTAAATTAATCTTACTGTTCTTTCTGAAATGAACTGATTTAATTTTTCCATTGTCATAGTAGTAAGAACAAATACCATTTGGCTCATTATCTATAAATTGACCTTCTGCTATTTTTATTCCTTTTTCATTGTATCGTGTAAATTTACCTTCGAAAATGGTATCACCTTTTCTAATAATATATTCTGAAACGTCGGTTGCTCCCGTTTTTATATTATAATCCTTTAAAGTATAAATTGTTTCATTTGTACAATAAAAAAAAATGTACCCAACCGACATCATTATTAATATTGTTACGATAATTAATATATGTTTTTTATTCATTTGCTTTATTTTTTATTTTTTTCATAAATATCTTGTCTTATCCATGTACTATTTCCAGTTTTTTCATCAAAGTTAGTTCTCACAAATTTGCTATCTTCTGATGAAGTGGCTTCGTCTCTTTTCTTATCTACTTCTTCTTTTGCAGATTTCCCAGATTTTATTGCATTCGCACCATGATCTGTTGCAGTCATAAAATCATCTGCTTTGTTTTCTATTGTTGGTTTTCCCCCATTAGTCCCTTTTCCTCTGGAAGTACTGCCTTTTACTTCAAATCCCAATATAGCAACAAGCGCTTCAAATGCGCCTCCAAAATCAATCCATGTAACATCTCTTCCGCCTCTGCGCAATGAGCTTGGGTCTTGGTAGTTTCCTCCATCTGAGAATGCAAATCCTCCACTAAAAAATGATGATTTCTTTTTCTTAAAATTGTAAAGAACTTCTCCGTTATATGTTATTAGTTTGGTCTCTCCATCCAATAATAATCTGCTGTTATTACTAAAGGTTTTCCCCCAGGTATGTCCTAGATTAGAATAGTGGTCAATTTTTGCACTTCCGTCAAGCCAAATTAGTTCTCCTGTTTTTTTATTTCTGTACCAATCAAATGGAGTTCGTCCATAAAAATCGACTAATCGCAATAAATCCCTGTTATAAGCTGCATAGGAAGAATACTGCCCAAGATCTTCATCTTTCTTAAAATTATCAAAGGTGTCAAAGTTTCTAAACATAATAAATAATGTGTTATTGTAAGTTATTACTTCTTTCTATTACAATAATACATATAAATTACTTGATCCCGGACAACAATCCGACATATTTGAAGTCCGTATCTTACGAAATTAATTAATAATTCAAATCCAACTATAAAATATTAATATCTCAGTCCCGATCACGAAACAGTATAGGAAGTTAAAAAAACTACTTCAGCAAATATCCAAATCGAATCGATCCAAAGAAATAACCTGAATTGGTATCGATACCTGGATCTTTCAATTCTCTGCCACGGTAAATAAAAGAATAAGACATATTGAAGTTGTTGTGGCGGTATTTTAAACCAAACTCCGCATTAAAACGAAGCGGTTCTAAATCAAAAGTTACCGGACTTGTATTGTTAAACATGCTGCCTTGAATAGTAGCATCGTAAAACTGGTAATTAACACTTGGCATGGCATAAAAGTAAAACTCCCGAATATTGTATTGCGGTTCAAAACTTACTGAAGCATCATGCAAATTAGAATCATAAATTGGGAGTAATTTCTTAAACCCAATTCGGGTTAGAAATCCTGTAGAAACTCCCGTAAAAACAGTCCCAAGATTTGCTTCGGACTGAAAATGAAGATCAATAAAATTATTATGTTTTGTTGGGAATAATTTCTTGGAATACATAACATGTACTTGCACGGCAAAAGCATTGGTAAGCTGATTTTCCCAACCAAATACATTTTTATAGCCTATAACGTGGTGAAAACTTTCCTGAGTTTCTTTACCAAAGGCATTCGGTCCCATATAACCCAATTGGAAATCTGTTTTTAAAACCGATTCACTTTGATAAAAAAAACTTCGCCCTGCTTCGGCAAAAAGATATCCTGTAAAAGGACGATCGTTTCTATAAACTGCCATTTCATTAATAAATCTTGGATTATAGATATATTGTCCAATGCGAAATTCTGTAATTTTCTTATTTATTTTTGTATTCTCGTTCTTTGATAAGAATCGATAAAAAAGCTCTAAACCGTTGGTATAATACATATCATTTTTGGATGATGTGTATAAATCATTATCGGTAATAAATCCTATCTCACTGGTTTTACTTTGTGCAAAAACAGAAGTGACAATCAGGATTAGAATAATGCTAAGAGTTTTTTTTGGGATCATTTGTAATTAATTTTACCTACGCTACGCATTACTTTTACAATTTTGTTTTTTCTTTTATTTATATAACTCGAAGAACCTGTTGCTTTAAACTTAAGAGGATTTGGCAATATAGCAGCAATTCCAGCTGCCTGAATTGGTGTAAGTTCCGATGCACTCTTGCGGTACCAATGTTGCGCTGCGGCCTCGGCTCCATAAACACCATCGCCCATTTCGATACTATTAAGATATACCTCCATAATACGTTCTTTCCCCCAGACTAATTCGATTAAAACCGTAAAATATGCTTCTAGTCCTTTCCGGAAATAACTCTTGCCTTGCCATAAGAAAACGTTTTTGGCTGTTTGCTGTGAGATTGTACTACCTCCCCTTATTTTTCGACCACGCTCATTACTCTTATATGCTTTTTGCAATGCTTTAAAATCAAAACCATTATGTTTCAAGAACGTACCATCCTCGCTTGCAATAACTGCCTTTTGTAAATTAACCGATATATTCTCTAAAGGCTCCCAATCATGGCTAAAAAAGTTTTCTTTACCCGACATTTTATTCTCGATACCCCGAATCACCATTAAGGGAGTAAAAGGAACTGGTACATACTTAAAGAGCACAACAAAAAATATTGAAATTCCAAAGAACCACAATAATAGTTTACAAAGAAACCGGATTACCTTACTTCCAAATGAACGATTGTTCTTTTTTGCTGAAGGTTTTGCTTTACTTGGTGTTGTTTTTTTTGGTGCTGCTTTTTTAGTCGCCATTATATTAAATCTGCTAATTCTGTTCCTATTAAACCGCCTATTGCGACTCCCATTCCTCCTAATCGAACACCACAATATACGTTTTCGGATAGTTGTGTTACAATTGGATTCTTACTATTTCCTATACCCATTATCCCACTCCATCGGTGTGCAATAGCTACTTTTTGATTTGGTAAAATTACATTTTTCAGCAAATCTTCCAATTTATTTTGTATTATTTCTGTTTGCCCAAATTCGGTTGTAGTTTCAGTTTCAAAATCAAGATTCCGACCACCTCCCAATAAGATTCTGTCACCTACATTTCGGAAATAATAATACCCTCTGTCTAGATGAAAAGTCCCTTTAATATCTAAATCAGGAATAGGTTCTGTAATTAAAACCTGTGCTCTGGCAGGTTTTACAGCTCCATTAGTAAGTTTATTTGCAAATCCATTGGTTCCAAAAAGAATCTTTTTTGTAGTAAACGAAAAATCTCCCAATGCTACTTCAACTCTATCTCCTTTATCCAAATATGAAGTTACTATTTGTTGGTTCAAAATTAAAATACCAGCTCCAATTGCTTCTTTTAATAATGTCTGCATCATATTTCCCGTATCAATTTGTCCTTCAAAAGGATTAAAAACTAAATACTCATGAATTCCTTTAAACTCAAAACGATCAATCTCATTAGCAAAGACATCTGTTTTAAATATTGGTTTAAGAATTTCGTTTATAAACGGCAATTTACTCAAACATTCATTATATCCATTTTCATCTTCTTTCAAAAACAATTCATATCCTCCATAAGGCTTAAAATTAATTGCGGAATCACCCAAGCGTTTACGCAATAATTGCAATCCTATCCATCGCTTTTCTATAAGTTTGATTACATCCTCTTCGGTATGATTTTTTAAATCATCTATGATTTCCGAAAGGCTTCCAAAACAAGCAAAACCTGCATTTTTTGTACTGGCTCCCTGCGGTAACATTCCTTTTTCTAGTATCAGAATTTTGGCTTTTGGAAACTTTTCGCGCAGGCGTAATCCCGCATGTAAACCTACTATTCCACTACCAACAATAGTAAAATCAACATTCGTAAACCAATTTTTAAGTTCCCAATAACTCAACTCCATGATTGATATTTTTTATAAAAATAGTGTTTTTTTTAAACCGTATAAAAAATTTAAACCCATATAAACATCACTTTAAACAAATAAAACTTAAATGAACTTATATTACTTACATGATTAAACTTTTTAGATAAAACCATTTCACCTCGCTTTATCATTGGTTAACATTTATCATTAATTTAAGAGAATCCTAATTGCATTATAACCAAGTTGCTGAAATATATTTTGTACTTTTAAAATCTTAAAATTTTAAATCAAATTATGAAAAAAGTAGTATTTACAACCTTAATAATGATGAGTTTAAGCACTATGGCGCAGAATGTAATGTCACCAGAATTGTTATGGAAATTAGGGAGAGTTTCTGCACTTGGACTTTCTAAGGACGGAAAAAATGTTGTTTATAAGGTTACCACACCTTCAATTGCTGAAAATAATTCGCAATCCAAATATTATACATTACCTGTAAATGGTGGTAATGCAACCGAAATCACGGATATAAAAACTGTTTTTGCCGATAAAAACATTTCACCAGACGGAAAATTTTTAGTGTACAACGAAGAAGTAAAAATCGAGAAAGTATTAGGAAAAGATTTTTACCCAAGTTTAGACAAATCAGAAGCTCAAATCTACGATGGTTTGGATTATCGTCATTGGGATACTTGGAATGAAGGTAAATTTAATCATGTTTTTTACAAAGAAAATAAAGAAGGATCTGTTGGTATCGATCTTTTAAAAGGAGAGACTTTCGACAGTCCGCAAAAACCTTTTGGTGGAGACGAAGATTATATCTGGTCACCAGACAGCAAAAGTATTTTATATGTAAGCAAGAAAAAAGCCGGAACTCAATATGCAATTTCTACAAATACTGATATCTACGAATACAATCTTGAGACTGGAAAAACTACAAACAGAACCGAAGGAAACTTAGGTTATGATATGGCACCTCAATTTTCACCTACTGGAAACCTAACTTGGTTACAAATGAAACGCGATGGTTATGAAGCTGATAAAAACGACATCATTGTTGATTTTAAAGGTATGAAAATGAATCTAACTGCCAATTGGGATGGAACTGTAGATAATTTTACATGGAGTAAAGACGGTAAAAAAGTATATTTTGTAGCTCCAATTGATGGTACAAAACAATTATTTGAAGTAAACTTCCCTGGATTGACAAAAATCTCTGTAAATGTACGTCAGCTTACAAACGGTGCTTTTGATGTAAATGATTTAGTAGGTTTTGTAGATGATAATATCATTGTTACAAGATCAGATATGAATCATGCAAATGAGATTTTTTCTTTCAATTTAAAGAAAAATACCTGGAAGCAATTATCAAATGTGAACACTACAACTTACGATTCTTTAGCTTTAAGCAAAATCGAAAAACGTTATGTTACTACAACAGATGGTAAAAAAATGTTGGTTTGGGTAATCTTACCTCCTAATTTTGATGCTTCAAAAAAATATCCAACTCTTTTATATTGCCAAGGCGGACCACAATCTGCTTTAACTCAAGCGTATTCTTTCCGTTGGAATTTTCAATTAATGGCTGCAAAAGGTTATGTTGTTGTTGCGCCAAACCGTCGCGGGATGCCTGGTCACGGAGTAGAATGGAATGAGCAAATTAGTAAAGATTGGGGCGGACAAGTTATGGACGATTACCTATCGGCGATTGATGATGTTTCGAAAGAAAACTATGTTGATAAATCTCGTCTAGGATGCGTTGGAGCAAGTTATGGTGGTTACTCTGTTTTCTATTTAGCAGGAATTCATAACAATCGTTTTAAAACTTTCATCGCACATGACGGTGTTTTCAATACACAAAGTATGTTTGGCACAACCGAAGAAGTTTTCTTTAACAACTGGGACTTTGGTGGCCCATACTGGGAAAAAGACAATGCAATTGCTCAAAAAACATACACTATTTTCAACCCAATAAATCATGTTGATAAATGGAATAAACCAATCCTGATTATTCAAGGAGGAAAAGATTTCCGTGTGCCAATTGGACAAGGTCAGGAAGCATTTCAAGCTGCTCAATTACGCGGAATAAAAAGTAGATTATTATATTTCCCTGAAGAAAATCACTGGGTTTTAAAACCTCAAAATGCCCAAGTTTGGCAAGGTGAATTCTTTAAATGGTTAAGCGAAACACTTTAATTAAATTACGCTGAAGAAAAAATAATTTCATATAAAAGCCACAGATATCACATATGATTCTGTGGCTTTTTTATAACTTCCAATGAAAATCATATAACATATTGGCGCTGTTTTATAGACCTTAATCAGAAAAAATTAAATAAATTGCGATAATATAAAAAAATCCAAATCCCTACAATAATAATCTATGGAGAGTAAGAATAGTTACATTCCGCTTAAAGTTTTCATAAGTTACATCGCTCTAGCTTCGCTTGTAATTAGTGTGGGGTGGGTTTTATATTCGGAAAATGTTATTTATTCTAAAATTGAACATAAAATAGCTTTTGAGAAAACAAAAATCTTAAAAGTTAGTCAGCTTTTTTCAACTGTGTATAAAACAGAAAGTCTTGCTCGAAAAACAATTCAGTCCAACTCCGAATCCGACTTTCAACACTACATAAAAGAATCTAATTCTCTACGAATCCGAATTGATTCTTTAAAAAAAATGGTTACTACACAATCTCAAATCGTTTTACTGGATAGTGTAAATTATTTATTATCAGAGAAAACAAAAAATATTCGGCAATTAAAAAACATCAAAAGCAAGGCCAGCGATGAAGTCACGGTAAACAACGCTATTGATGAATTGACAAAACTTGAATTCTCATTACGTAAATTACAACTTGAAGATTTTACCAAAAATCCGTCTCAATTAGGGAGTTATCAACGTAATGTACTCCAAAAATACGTTGATTACCTCAATCAGAATATTCCGGATGACAGCACAAACACATTAAGCAAAAAAGCATCTGACTCGATTTTATCTACATCCAAAAAATTATTAAGTTCTGTAAAAAGAGAAACCGAAAAAAAGAAAGAGTCCTTAAATTATCAGGAAAACAAATTGCTTAAAAATGAAATTTTAATTTCTGAGCAACTCCGAAAAGTATTGCGAATTATAGAACGTGAAATCATCATAAACTCTATAAAATACAATAATGATAAAGAAAAATCTCTAAAGAAAATCAATCAGATTGTAACTGGTGCTGCCATAGTAGGATTACTTCTTACTATCTTTTTTTCGATCCTTATTGCAAGTGATTTCTCCAAAACACAGCTCTATAAGAAACAACTGGAGATTGCCAATTTCAAAACAAAGAATCTTTTAAAAAGTCGCGAACAACTCATTTCTACCGTTAGTCATGATTTAAAAACACCTTTAAGTACAATTGTAGGTTATACCGAACTTTTGGGTAATTCCGACTTAAATACCAAGCAATTCTACTTTACAAAGAACATAAAAAACTCGACGGAATACATTTCACAATTAGTTCAGGATTTACTTGATTTTTCTCAAATAGAAGCTGGAAAAATTACATTCGAAAAGAAACCTTTTTCGCTTCCAGAAATCATAACCGAAGTTGCAAAGAATATCCAATCAGTTTACAAACATAAAGACATTAAACTCATTATTAATACAGACGAAAAGTTTGCTACAAAAATAATTGGAGACCCATTTCGACTGAAACAAATTTTAAGTAATATCATTGGGAATGCCTATAAATTTACAGAAAAAGGTTTTATAAAAATCGACGCGACCATTAATCATAATGGCGGATTTGCTTTTATAAAAATAGAAGACTCAGGTATTGGGATTGAAAAAAAGAGCCAAGAATTAGTATTTGAAGAATTTGCTCAAGCCAATGAAAACATAGAAAAAAAATATGGTGGGACAGGTCTGGGGCTCGCAATTTCTAAAAAAATAGCAACTCTCTTGGGAGGTGATCTACATTTAAAAAGTGTTTTTGGGAAAGGAAGTACTTTTGAAATCCAGCTTCCATTAATTTTTGATACCCGTTTAGAACCCGAAATAGAACCTGAAAATAAAAAGAATTCAATTTCTCCTATTGTTACACCTAAAACTGCGATTGTTATCGATGATGATAACAATTTATTAGGTCTGACTTCCGAAGTCTTGAAACAGCATAATTATACCGTTTTGGCTTTTAATAATGCTAACAAGGCTTTAAAAACAATTCAAAATACCCCATTTGATTTTATTATAACTGATATTCAAATGCCCGAAATTGATGGCTTTTTGTTTATAGAAAAACTCAAGAATTTGGTTGACTCTCAATATAAAAATCAACCTATAATTGCACTAACAGGAAGAGCCGATTTAGCTTTGGATGTTTATACAAATGCAGGGTTTACTACTGTTGTAAAAAAACCATATTCACCAAAAGCATTACTTCAAACAATACTCATACTCTTTGATGATTCCGCTAAAATTAATCATGAAGATACTAAAACTCATTCTTCCGATTCGGAAAAAGGTTATTCTCTGGATTCCTTAAAATCATTTTTAACCAATGATAATAGAGCGTTACAAGATATATTAAAGACATTTGTAGAAACAACAAAAGAAAACTTAATAATTCTCGAAAAGAATGTTGAAGAGAATAATTATAGCGAAGTTAGTGCTATTGCTCATAGAATATCACCTATGTTCAAGCAAATTCAAGCTTCAAAAATCAGTAAAATTTTAGATGATTTAGAACAAAATAATTATTCTAATAGCCATTTACAAACAACTTTCAACACATTAAAAACAGAAATAAATTCATTATTACTTCTTCTGGAAAAAGAAATAGCTTAGCCTATTCTATATCGTATAACTTTAATTTATTGTATAATGTCTTACGGGTAATTTTCAGCATTTTTGCAGCTTCCGATTTATTGTTTTTAGCTTTTGACAAGGCGTGGATAATCGCTTCTTTTTCATTTTCAGACAATGATAAATCATTTGGAACCTGTTTTTGAATCTGAAAAAACTCTACTGGCAATACTGTACTTTCAATAAAATCACCTTGCGATAAAAGTGTTGCTCGCTTAATACAATTTTGGAGCTCTCTTAAGTTTCCAGGCCATCTGTATTTTTGAAAAATTGAAACTACTTCATCAGAGAAACCAATAATATTTTTATTCAACTGCTCATTGGCCTTCTCAAGAAAAAAGTCTGCAAAAACCATTAAATCTTCCTCTCTATCAATTAAAGAAGGAGAGTGAATAGAAAACTCATTGATTCTATGGTATAAATCTTCACGGAAATCTCCTTTTTTTACTGCTTCTCGCAAATCTTCATTGGTAGCAGTTACGATACGAATATCAACATCAATTTCTTTATTGCTACCAACAGGTTTTATTTTCCGCTCTTGTAATGCTCTTAAAAGCTGGATTTGATTTTCATACGAAAGATTTCCTATTTCATCCAGAAATATAGTCCCTCCATTAGCCGCTTCAAAATAACCTATTTTATCTGTAATTGCTCCGGTAAAAGAACCTTTTAAATGCCCGAAAAATTCACTTGCTGCCAGTTCTTTTGGTATAGCTCCGCAATCGACAGCAATAAAGTTATTGCCTTTTCGAGGACTTTGTTCATGAATGCTCTTTGCAATTATTTCTTTTCCTGTACCACTTTCCCCGATTATTAAAACCGACATATTAGTAGGGCTAACAAGTTGGATATGTTCTGCTAACTTTTTTGAAGCTTTTGAAATTCCTTTTACAAACTCAAGTTCCTCCGATTTTTTTGGATGCTTTACCTTTTGCTCATTTTCTGGAATAACCGAATTATTTTGTAAAGCATTCGAAATAACAAGTAAGACCTCTTCGGGATTAAATGGTTTCGAAATATAATCTGCAGCGCCATTTTTTATAGCTTTCACCGCAGTATTTACATCTGAATACCCTGTCATTAAAATAACTGGAATTTCAGGATATGCTTTTTTAAATTCAGACATTAATCCAATCCCATCCGAGTCGGGTAATCTTAGATCTGTAATAATAAGATCAAAAGATTCGTTTTTAATTATACCACGTGCTTCGGCTGCAGAATATGCTGTCGCAACTGTATAGTTTTTTTTTATTAGAAATTTTTCTAACAGTTTACAAAACGAAATATCATCTTCTATTAATAAAATCTTTGGCATTAGTGTTTGAACTTTTCATGCTAAAATAATACTAATATAATTGTATTCTCCTAAAATTTTGCAAAAAAAAGAGATTGCTCTCGCAATCTCTTTTTAAAAAACTTAAACTAAATCTACCTAAATTATATTTTTATCCAGTTGCCATTGACATCTGAATAGACAGTAGCCTTTTGGTCTCCAACCGAAATTTCTAATTTATACTCTTTCTTTTCATTTACATATGCCTTATCAAGTTTCGCATCCGGATAAGCCTTCTGCAAAGCTGTTTTTACTGCTGCAGGTACAGTATCTGCACTTACTTCAGTGTAGCCGTCTTGCACTGTTACAATTTTAGTAACTGGCTCTGTAGTTGTTAAGGTTGCTGCATAAATTGACAAACTCCCCAGAATAACTGCTGCCGATAAGATTAACTTTTTCATAATGATATATGTTTTAATTTATTTGCTTTAAGAGCAATTATTTTTTAATCAGATTTCCTGCTGCATCAGAGAAAATAGTAAATTTTTTCTCTCCGTGTGCAATTTCTAATTTGTACTCGTTTTTTTCGTTTTTATAAGCTTTCTCTAGTTTTGCACCCGGGAAAGATTTTTCGACAGTACCTTTTACTGCTGCAGGAAGTGCATCTGCGCCAACTTCTGTGTATTCATCCTGAATACTCATTACTTTTACCGAAGATTCTGTAATTACTGCAGTTGCAGCACTAACTGATAAACTTCCTAATACGATCGCTGCTGATAAGATTAACTTTTTCATAATGATAATTTTTTAATGTTATAACTTATTTTAAACTTCTAAATTTAATTATTTTTTGATCCAGTTTCCTGTCGCATCTGCAAAAAGACTTCCTACTTTGTCACCTACAGTAACATCAAGTTTATATTCTTTATTCGCATTAACAGATGCTTTATTAAGTACTGCATCTGGATATGCTTTTTTCAAAGCAGCAGTAATAGTTGCTGGTACTTCTTCTATTTTTACTTCTGTGTACTCATCTTGAACTGATACCGTTTTAGCATCTAAAACTTGAGTTGGTAAAGTTATTGCAAATGAAGATAAACTTCCTAATACAATTGCGGCTGATAAAATTAACTTTTTCATAATGATATATTTTTATATGTATTTATATTTATTTGGATCTCTAAACTGAATTATTTTTTAATCCAATTTCCTGTTGCATCTGCAAAAAGATTCCCTACTTTGTCACCTACAGTAACATCTAGTTTGTATTCTTTATTTGCACTTACATAGGCTTTATTAAGTACTGCATCTGGATATGCTTTTTTCAAAGCGTCTGTGATAGCAGCTGGTAATTCTTCGATTTTCACTTCAGTGTACTCTTCTTGAACTGATGCAACTTTAACATCTAAAACTTGAGTTGGTAAAGTTGTTGCAAATGAAGAAAAACTTCCTAATACGATTGCGGCTGATAAGATTAACTTTTTCATAATGATATATTTTTAATGTTTTTATTCTATTTTTGGTTTATAGTTTCTAGATTGAATTATTTTTTAATCCAATTTCCTGTAGCATCGGCAAAAAGATTTCCTACTTTGTCACCTACAGTAACATCTAGTTTGTATTCTTTATTTGCACTTACATAGGCTTTATTAAGTACTGCATCTGGGTATGCTTTTTTCAAAGCGTCTGTGATAGCAGCTGGTAATTCTTCAATTTTCACTTCAGTGTACTCTTCTTGAACTGATGTAACTTTAACATCTAAAACTGAAGCTGGTAAAGTTGTTGCAAATGAAGAAAAACTTCCTAATACGATTGCGGCTGATAAGATTAACTTTTTCATAATAATAGATTTTAAATTGTTTGTATTGTTTTTACACTTCAGATAAAGAAATTATTATGCCGCAAAATTTAAAGAACTTCAAATTTAGTCAATTAATTGATTTATAGCGCATTAAATAAAAAACAATTAAATTACACCTAACAACAAAGTGTGTAAAAGGGATATAAAGTGTGTAAAAAGTACACACAAATCATTATAAAACAAAAAAAGCCTCACATTTCTGTGAGGCTTTTAGAATATATAGTAATAATCTATTCCGGATCTTTCATTTTGAATGTATCCATAAATGCAGTTGTATAATCTCCTGCAATATAACGTGGATCATCCATTAATTGTCTATGAAACGGAATTGTAGTTTTTACTCCTTCTATTACAAATTCGTCCAAAGCTCTTCTCATCTTGCTAATTGCTTCTTCACGAGATTGTGCAGTAGTAATTAATTTAGCAATCATCGAATCATAATTTGGCGGAATACTATACCCTGAATACACGTGTGTATCTAAACGCACCCCGTGACCTCCTGGCATATGTAATGTAGTAATTTTTCCTGGTGAAGGACGAAAATCATTATAAGGATCTTCGGCATTAATACGACATTCGATAGCATGCAGTTCTGGTAAATAATTTTTTCCAGAAATTGGAATTCCTGCAGCAACCATAATTTGCTCACGGATCAAGTCATAATCAATAACTTGTTCTGTAATAGGGTGCTCTACCTGAATACGTGTATTCATTTCCATGAAATAGAAGTTTCTGTGTTTATCAACCAAAAACTCTACTGTTCCAGCACCTTCATACTTAATGAATTCAGCAGCTTTTACAGCAGCTTCTCCCATTTTTGTACGTAGTTCATCTGTCATAAATGGCGAAGGAGTTTCCTCTGTCAGTTTTTGATGACGACGTTGTACAGAACAATCTCTCTCAGAAAGATGACATGCTTTACCATAAGCATCACCAACAATCTGGATTTCGATATGACGAGGTTCTTCGATTAATTTCTCAAGATACATTCCATCATTACCAAAAGCAGCTAATGATTCCTGACGAGCACTATCCCAAGCTTTTTGAAGTTCATCGGCTTTCCATACTGCTCTCATTCCTTTTCCACCACCTCCAGCAGTAGCTTTAAGCATTACTGGATAACCAAATTCTTCGGCTAATTTTTGTGTTTGTTCAAATGATTCTAATAAACCTTCCGAACCTGGTACACAAGGAACTCCTGCTTCTTTCATTGTAGCTTTTGCAGAAGCTTTATCTCCCATTCTATCAATCATTTCAGGACTAGCACCAATAAATTTGATTCCGTGTTCCTGACATATTTTAGAAAATTTAGAATTTTCAGAAAGAAATCCGTATCCTGGATGTATTGCATCTGCGTTCGTAATTTCGGCAGCAGCAATGATATTTGACATTTTCAAATACGATAAGTTACTCGGAGGAGGGCCTATACAAACTGCTTCATCTGCAAATTTAACATGCAAACTTTCTGCGTCGGCTGTTGAGTAAACTGCAACAGTCTTAATCCCCATCTCCTTACATGTACGAATTACACGAAGTGCAATTTCCCCTCTATTCGCAATTAATATTTTTTTAAACATCTTTTTAAAATTAGATAATTAGATAATTAGATAGTTTGATCATTAGATTGTAGAAAATTTCTAAAATCTAAAATCTAAAATCTAAATTTTTATGATGGATCAACTAAAAATAATGGTTGGTCAAATTCTACCGGAGACATATCGTCTACTAAAATTTTAACTATTTTCCCAGAAACCTCAGATTCAATTTCATTGAATAATTTCATTGCTTCAATTACACAAAGAACATCTCCTTTTGCAATTGTAGTACCCACCTCAGCAAAAGCTGGTTTGTCTGGTGAAGGTTTTCTATAAAAAGTTCCAATAATTGGCGATTTTATAGTGATAAATTTTGAATCCTCTACAGCAGCAGGCGTCTCTGTAGTTGTTACTACTGGAACTGTTTGTTGAGGAACAGCTTGTTGTAATGCTGCCTGAGCAGGTAATTGTTGAACATACGTGGTTTCTGTTACATTCCCCTCTAAAGTGGTTCTAATGGTGATTTTAACATCATCCATCTCCAACTTTACTTCAGCAACTCCCGAATTTGCTACAAATTTGATTAGGTTTTGAATTTCTTTTAAATCCATAATTGTTCGTTTTTAGTTTAAATTTATTTTTTATCGTATGCCCATTTTAAGTAAATAGATCCCCAAGTGAACCCACCTCCAAAAGCGGCAAAAATAATGTTATCTCCTTTTTTGAATAAATGTTCAAAATCGCTAAGTACCAATGGTAATGTAGCCGATGTAGTATTACCATATCTTTCGATATTCATTAATACTTTTGAATCTTCTAGATTCATTCTGCTTGCAGTAGCATCAATAATACGTTTATTTGCCTGGTGCGGTACTAACCAACTTACATCTTCATTAGTTAAATTATTTCTTTTAAGAATTAATTCACTTGCGTCTGCCATATTGGTAACTGCATATTTAAAAACAGTTTTTCCGTCTTGAATAATATTATGTCTATTGTCTTTAATCGTTTCTAAAGAAGTAGGGATTAAAGATCCCCCAGCAGGTATTTTTAAGAAATCACGACCTACACCATCACTACGCAAATATTCATCTTGCAAGCCTAAACCTTCGTAATTTGGTTCAAATAATACTGCTCCTGCTCCATCTCCAAAAATAATACAAGTCGATCTGTCTGTATAATCTACTATCGAAGACATTTTATCTGCTCCTATTAGTAATACTTTTTTATATCTTCCCGATTGAATGTATGCTGCTGCAGTAGACATTCCGTAAAGGAAACTAGAACAAGCTGCTTGTAAATCGTATGCAAAAGCATTTGTTGCACCAATTTCTGTAGCAACATAAACTCCTGTAGATGCTACTGGCATATCTGCTGTAGCGGTTGCCATTATTATCATATCAATCTCCAATGGATCAATATTAGCTTTGGCTATTAAATCTTGTGCTGCTTTTATAGCAAGGAATGAGGTTCCTTTATCAGTATCTTTAAGAATTCTTCTTTCTTTTATTCCGGTGCGGGTAGTTATCCATTCATCATTGGTATCTACCATGGTTTCTAAGACTTTGTTTGAAAGTACAAAGTCTGGAACATAAGCTCCAACAGCGGTTATTGCGGCTGTGATTGTATTCATTATATTCTATTATTTCCTCTCAAATACTGGTATTTGAAAAATTTTTAAAAGACTTGAAAATTACAAAAAAAATTCTAAACGTAATGTCATAAATTTCCTAAATAAAGAAAGTTATAACAAACAAAAAAAACTCTCACATAGTGAGAGTTCTAATATCATTTACAAAAATGTATTAAGCAACAGCTACAGATTTATCTATAACAACTTGCCCTCTGTAGTACATTTTCCCTTCATGCCAGTAAGCTCTGTGGTATAAATGCGCCTCTCCAGTGATAGGACATGTAGCAATTTGAGCTACAGTAGCTTTATAATGTGTTCTTCTTTTATCTCTTCTTGTTTTCGAGATTTTTCTCTTAGGATGTGCCATTTTACTATATTATTTATCCGTTAATAGTTTCTTTAATTTGTCCCAACGAGGGTCAATATCTTCTTCTTTTGTACTCTCTTCTTTTTGTTCTTTTATAGTCAGCTCATTCAGTTTATCCAAGGCTTCCGTTTTTAAACTTCCGTCTTTTATTCCTGGATGAATTCTTTTTAGAGGTACCGAAAGTGCAATCATCTCATAAACATATTGTGCTATGTCTATTTCAAATTCACCATGTGGTAGAATAAGCAATTCTTCATTGTCGTTATTAAAAGCTTCTCCAAAACGAACTATCAATGTCATTTTACCCTTTAATGGTAAATCAAAATCTTCGTTTGTTAAATCACAAGGTACATTTACAGTTCCTTTGTGTTTGAAGCTCAACTCCAACATACTGCTTTTCTTCTCTAAAACTACTTCTACTTTAATATCCGAATTTTGAAATTCATCATAATCAAAGTTCTCAAAGAACACATTATTTATTTGATACTCAAAATGGTGTTTCCCTAACTTTAATCCTATGAACTGAATTAAATATTCTTTTGTCTTGCTCATTTCAACATCATTTTTCCTAATTCATATTCTGAACCACAGAAGTCTGAATCGGGGTGCAAAGATATAAAATTATTGTAAAACTAATAATCTTATTCACCTTTTTTTGTTTATAACTGTTTTTCTTTTATTTTAAGAGGTTTTTTGCTAATCTCCTCATATTGATTACGAGAGCGAAATATGTCTATTGCCAAATAAACTGCCTCCTTAAATGAATTATAATCGGCGATGTCTTTTCCTGCAATATCATAAGCAGTACCGTGATCCGGCGAAGTTCTCACCTTATTTAAACCCGCTGTATAATTAACTCCTTTTCCAAAAGACAATGTTTTAAAAGGGATCAATCCCTGATCATGATATGTTGCCACAATAGCATCATATTTCTCATACTGATTACTCCCAAAGAAGCCATCTGCAGGAAAAGGTCCAAAAACCAATGTCCCTTTATCAAATATTTTCTTCAATGCAGGTTTTAAAATCGCATCATCCTCTTTACCAATCACGCCTCCATCTCCACAGTGAGGATTAATTCCTAAAACTGCAATTTTTGGCTTATTGATGCTAAAATCCTGGATTAAAGATTGCTTTATAGTCTGAATTTTTCGCTCGATTAATTCTTCCGTAAGATGTGATGTCACTTCACTTAACGGAATATGATCAGTCAATAATCCCACTCTTAAATTATCCTGAACCATCATCATTAAAGCATTACCTTCTAATTCCTGATCCAAATAATCGGTATGTCCCGGAAATTTAAATGTTTCCGACTGAATATTATATTTATTAATAGGCGCAGTCACCAAAACATCTACAATTCCTTCTTTTAAAGCTTTTGTAGCAGCCACAAACGACTTTACAGCATATTCCCCTACTTTATCATCATTAGTTCCCAGATTAATATCGATTCCTTCTCTCCAAAGATTAAAAACATTTATTTTTCCAGGTAAAATTTGATCTAACTTATCAATTCCATGCAACATCGCTGACGATGTGAAATTCTTTTTTATAAAAGACAGTATTTTCACATTTGCAAAAATAACTGGAGTACACAGCTCTAACATTCTTGAATCTTCGAATGTTTTAAGAACTACTTCGCTTCCAATACCGTTTAAATCTCCTATTGAAATTCCGACGATTATATTTTCTGCATTTTTTATCATGACCACAGGTTATTTATTACTAATTTTGATGTGCAAATTTAGTAAAATAAAATAAGAAATGTTTACAGGAATCATAGAAACACTTGGCAAGGTTGCCGATATAAAAAAAGACAGAGATAATATCCACATAACTGTAGATTCTACGATCTCAAATGAACTCAAAATAGACCAAAGCGTCTCCCATAATGGCATTTGCTTAACAGTTGTAGCAATTAACAATTCTCTCTACACCGTTACTGCCATAGCAGAAACCATACAAAAAACCAATATAGCTGAATGGAAAGTTGGAGATATTATTAATTTAGAAAGAGGAATGAAGCTAGGAGATCGTCTTGACGGCCATCTTGTACAAGGTCACGTCGATCAAACCGGAAATTGCATTACAATAGAAGAAGCTAATGGTAGCTGGAACTACACTTTTGAATATGACGAAAAACTAAGCAACATCACAATTGAGAAAGGTTCTATTACAGTAAATGGAGTTAGCCTAACAGTTGTAAACTCCAAGAAAAACCAATTCGGCGTATCAATTATACCCTACACATTTGAAAATACTAATTTCAAAAACTTCACAGTTGGAACTAAAATAAATTTAGAGTTTGATGTAATCGGAAAATACGTTTCACGATTATATAAAAACGAATAAAAAATAAAATAAAAAACAGTCATTAAAAACAAAAACTCCAGTTTACACTGGAGTTTTTGTTTTTAATGTATATCTATATATAATATATATTCCAAATAATAGCCCTGCAACAAATAAGAAAAGAAGACTCTCATCAATAGGCAATCCCGGAGGAGGCGGAATTCCCGGAGGAGGTGGGCCAGATTGTGCAAAAACGCCAACTCCAACTAATAAAAACAACACCATCGTTAAAAACCTACTTGAAATAATCTTCATATAAAAATTTTAAACCTTTTGAAATTCAATCCAATAAATCGAAAAATTTGTTCTTGTAATCTGATTTTTAATAATATAAAATCTTAAAAAAAATCACCCGACAAATGTATAACTTTTAGAGAAAGTTGCAATAGCAAGAATAAAAAAGCTTAACAAATTTCACAAACCCTAATATTAACCTCCATCTATTTACACATAATCACCTGATTTTTAATTATTTTACATTTCATCAAAGAAAAACAGCCTTAAAACAATCAACTCTTTATGTGCATAAAATCCTATACAACAACATCTTTTTCAAAATAATTAAAAAAAAATCAAACGAAATAACCCTAAACCCTACCATAAATTAAGAGCTTCAAAATCACCAATTATTAAGAAACTTTTTTTTTCAAACCCACAGCAAATGCTTTTCTTTAAGAGCTGAATCTAAAAATAAAACCTCAACCCCTTTAAAAAAATAACCTCTTACCGAAAAACGGATTTCTTCTTATTCAGATTATCTAATCTTTTTGCTTAATCCCAACTTTTGCACCTGATCCCAGATTTATGTCTTGATCCTTCAAAAGCCCATGAATACTGGGTTTACGTCATATAAAAAAAACCTCTACATTGCTGTAAAGGCTTTTAAACTTAAAATGTGGTCCCACCTGGGCTCGAACCAGGGACCACCTGATTATGAGTCAGGTGCTCTAACCAGCTGAGCTATAGGACCGGTTTTGAGGTTGCAATATTACCACTATTTTTCAATCGCACCAAATATTTTGGGATGATTTTTACGTAAATCTCATTATTAATTTTGTTAAATTTTAAACTAGCTGATTTTTAAGCTTCTAGTTTACTCAATTATTTTACTTTATTTTTTAATTTCCTGACATAACTCAACCAAAACACCATTTGTGCTTTTAGGATGCAAGAAAACAACGAGTTTATTATCCGCTCCTTTTTTAGGTTTTTCGTTTAAAACAACAAAACCTTCTTTTTTCAAACGTTCTACTTCTGCTATAATATCAGTTACATCAAAAGCTATATGATGAATTCCCTCCCCCTTTTTTTCCAAAAACTTTGCTATCGGACTCTCTGGATTTGTTGCAGCAAGGAGCTCGATTTTATTTGGACCATTCTGAAAAAAAGAAGTCATTACCCCTTCACTTTCCACCTCTTCAGATTTATATGCCGGCACTCCAAATAATTTTTCAAACAATACATTCGAAACTTCTAAATCTTTTACCGCAATACCTATATGTTCTATTTTATTGATCATCATGACTTTTTTAGATAATTCTATTGATTAATATAGGTGTTAAAATAACCGCATTCGGCAATTACATCCTGATAATACTTCGTATCCGAATACTGATTTTTTAATATCTTAAAGCTATTCCATGCCAAGAAATTAATTTTATCATCATTTGCAGTCCACCAATTTTTAACAGTACTGTATTTTTTATTATAATATTCATTACGCTCACACTTTGCCAACATATAAGTACATTTTGCTTTTTGCTCCTTGGTTGTAGCGGCTTCAAATGCCTTTTGGTAATACATTTTAGGCAACGAACAATCTGTAATCATTTTTCTCATAGAATCCCTAAACGAGTATGGACTCGATCCATAGCCTACAATATTTATTTCATAGAAAGTTCTTCCATTACCAAAATGAGTAATATTATAAAATGCATTTCCTAGCAATAAGCTATTCGTGTAAACATCTTCATTCTTCGCTAATTTATCCTGCATCGCTTTAATCGTTGTTAAGAAATCCATTTGAGAGTATTTCTTTTTTTGATAAGCGGTATGATCACAATCATGACAATCCTTAATATTTCCATTAAATGGGTTTCCTAAAAAAGTATAATATTGCACCGAATCTGTTTGCGCCATAAAAACAATTGCCTCTGGGATTTTATTCTTAAATGTCGCTTGAACAGCCTGAAAATTATTAATATCTTTTAGTTTTAGATTATAAATCCCAAATGCTATTTTTTCTATTTCGGTTTTATTAGGTTTAACCAAAAATGTTTTCATATCCAGTAAATTCTTTTCATTATCATAAAAAGCATTTCCCCCTCCCCAATAACTATAATAATCAGAATTACTAACAAACAATTCCGCCATTACAGGATTAGACTTAGCCCTATATAATGTTGCCAAATAATTTTTACTCCAGCTAGAGGCGTTTTGATAGCGAAATTCCTGTCCTTTATAAGTTTTCGGAAGTTCTTGGTACAACCAATTTAAATCGACTAAAATTGTTTTTTCATTTTGATCTGTAAGTTTATCAATTTTACTCATATTATTTACAAAACGAAGTAATCGCAATTGATACTTTGCCAGTTCAGTATTTGGCATTGTTTTTTCGACCTTATTAAAATTATTATCTGCACTTGTATACTCCCCTTTTAAAGTCTGCAAATACCCCAAAGCAATATCCCACAAATAAGGCTTCTCTGTATTTCCAGCAGCAGCTATTTTTGACACCAAATCAAATCCTTTCTTATCAATTTTAGTTTGGTTTTCTTTCTTATTATCAGCAACTGTTTGCCTTACAACTGGTGCACTGTAATCTGAATAATCTCCTGAATTGCTTTTTACCTGAAACGAATTATTAATATCCTGCTCTTGTTTATTCACCAATCTTGTAAGCAAATAATTCAAATGCTCACTTTTGGGATCTAATTCATAAATCTTCCCGACTGCTTGTTTTTCATCTTTATAATAACCGTGAATTGCCCAAAGCGCAGCCTTTTCTTTATTATCTTTTGCCATAGCCAAAGATTTATCCCAATCTGTTTCGTTTTGAGGATGAAAACTATAAGCGGTAACAACCCTCATTTCAGGACATTTATCAAATACCTGAGCATACAAATAATTGGATGTAGAATAATTTTTCTGTTGATAATTAATCCCTGCTATATAAGAAAGCGCACGATAATACAACACATTTTTAGGTACATTTTTTTCGGTTTTATTAAAAAAATCAATTGCTTTTTGCTTACTATTACTATAAAAATAAGCCTTAACTGTAAGAAACCAATATCTGTTTTTCAGGAAAGAATCCGATGTAGTATTGTATACATTTTCGATAGACTGAATCATTTTCAAATCATCGAAAGTTTTCGCCACAACAGGATCATAGCTCCAATAATCATCCCCTATAGAAACGGTTTCTATTTTTTGCGCCAAATATAAAAACTCAAGAAAACTTTTGGTCTTATCATCTTTCAAATTAATCTTCTTTGCCCATTTCAAAGAAGTCTCATTCGCTTTTTGGGTCTTAAAAAAAGTATGTAGCTGCGTAATTTCCGTCTTACTTTCTGAAATTTTATTTTTATCAGAATAATATCTCGGTGTACTATCTCCAATTAAAAAATAATTTACCGTCGCTGTATCTAATCTCGTTTTTAAATACTCATTCCAATCAGATTTAATTCTATCATTAAATCTGGAATTATGCTGTGTATCAAATCCGATTCCATAAAAAACATCTCCTGACAAAAAAAGTGGAGAATATGATTTATCTGTAAATGTTTCTGGAGTAAAATTAGAGTTATAACCAAAAAAATCCCAATCATCCCCACCTCCGCATGCATAAATAACACCATAAGCAAATAATAAAACACCACTAGAAACAAGAAAGAACTTGTTTAAAAATATTTTTTTCATAATTTTTTAAATTGAATTCATCTAAGTCGTAAAAAATAACTTCTTTAGGATATTGAGCCGTATTATCCTCCAAATCCTGAGCCATGCCTTTTAAATCTGCTGAAGAAACAGCTTCTATTTTCAACAAATCACCTTCTTCATAAAAAATACCCTTTTTATAATTAGACTGCTTTACCTTAAAAAACACAGTACTAATTTGCTCGAAATTCTTATCGATTTTTAGCTCACTTACATTCAGTTTCGAACGTAACCCCACCACTTTTTGATTCCGAATATGAACTGCCCATGAATAAATGGGTAATGCAAAATTAAGCGACAATGGATATTTTCTTAAACTCTTTATATAACGTTGCGCAATTCTCCTATCATAAATAGAATTTAAAGTGTCAGGCGCAATCGTTCCCATATTATAATACATTAAGACACCTGAATCGACATTTGGTATTTTAGTTTTTTCAAAATATTTAACCTGATGTAATCGTATCGTAGCCGATAGTTTTTTATGAGATATTCTCTTAAAGACCTCTATAAATTTAAGATAATTAGATTTACTGGCTAATGTCCAATCACAATCGATTTGGATTTCCTTACAAGAAATTCCATTTTTTTTGTTTACCAATTCTACAAAATCAAATGTTTTTTGAGCCAAATTATCAATATCAATCCCTCTTTTCAACATCACTTTATTTTTGATATATACAACAGGAACAATTGCCAAATCATTGCTTTTGGTTTCAAAATGAATTGGGCTTACAGGAAAGGGTTCTCCACTTTTAGGATTCAGATCTAGATCAAAATATCGAATGTAAATTTTATGAACATTGTTTTGCTTTAAGACTTCTTTCTCTTTGTTTGATAATTTAAAAACTGTTTTCCAATAATAAAACGCAACAACAGGCTTTTCTTGTTTATTGCAAGCAATTAACAAAAAAAACAAAATACCAAAAAAAACACGCAATTTCACAATATTACAACCCAGATTTAATTTGACACAAATGTAGGAATACATTTCTTTTTGCTTTTAAAATTCCTCCTAATTTTTACACTACCAACTAAAAAAGTCCCCTTAGTAGTAATATTCAACAAAGTAAAAACTCCTAATAATTCGATAAAAAATTTCGATTAAAGCAAATATAATTGTTATTTTGTGGGATTAAACTCGAAACCCATTATGTTGAAAAGCATCTTAAAATATTTTTTCTTTTTATTAGTCTTATCTATGGTAAGTTGTGCCAAACGCGGAAGCATTACCGGCGGATTAAAAGATACCATTCCTCCCGTTTTACTATCCAGTTTTCCTAAAAATTTTAGCACCGATTTTAAAGGAAACACAATAAAATTGACGTTTGACGAATATGTAAAAATCAAAAATGCAAATAAGCAATTGATTATCTCGCCACCTATGAAGCATGAACCGCTCATAACACCTACTACAGCGAGTAAATACATTACCATAAAAATAAACGACACTTTACAACCCAACACGACCTATAGTTTTAATTTTGGACAGAGTATTACCGACAACAACGAAGGAAATCCATACAACCAGTTTAAATATGTTTTTTCTACCGGAAGTTACATCGATTCTCTTTCGCTTGGCGGAAAAATAAAAGATGCGCACGACAAGCAAGCTGATTCATTTGTATCTGTAATGCTTTATGAAATGAATGATACTTTTAAAGATTCTGTAATTTATAAAGAATACCCACGATATATTACCAATACACTGGATAGTTTAAAAACATTTAAACTTGAAAATTTAAAAGCAGGAAAATATCTTCTGGTTGCCATGAAAGACAAAGGCAATAACAATAAATTCAACCCAAAAGACGACAAAATAGGATTCATAAAACACCCCATTACAATACCTAATGACACCATTTACGAACTCGAATTATTCAAGGAAGTACTTCCTCTAAAAGCATACAAACCTACTCAAGTTTCTGGAAATCGTTTGGTTGTAGGATATGATGGGAAACAAAATTTTAAAAACTCGAGACCAAAAATCATTTTAAAAAACAACGGCGAAATTCTTCCTACTATTGTTACGCAATTCCCTAAAAAAGATTCATTACAAGTATGGTACAAACCTTTAAAAGCAGATTCACTATCAATAGAAATTAGTAAAGATGCCTATAAAAAGAATTTTACTTTTAAAATAAAAGACCAAAAGAAAGATACTTTACGTATTACTGCATTGCAAAGTGGAACATTACATTTTCGAGATCGTTTTACATTAGAAAGTGCAACTCCACTGGTTCGCATTGATGATTCCAAAATAAAATTAATCAATAAAGATTCTGTTGCGGTTTCTTTCAAAACTGAGTATGACGATTTTAACCAACATTTATTCTTCGACTTTAAAAAAGAACCTTCAGAGAAGTATTCATTTATTCTTTTGCCTGGAGCATTAACCGATTTTTACGAAAAGACGAACGACACATTAAAATATACATTAACAACCAAAACCCCCGTAGATTATGGCAATCTAACTCTTAATTTACAAAATGTAAAACGCTTTCCAATAATTGTTGAATTAACTAATAAAAAAGGTGATATTATCTTAGCCAATGACTATTCTGAAGGCAAAACTACGTTTGAGTTCAATCTTTTAGAGCCAGATGTATTTACTGTTCGCGTGATTTATGACGATAATAAAAATAAGCAATATGATCCAGGTAATTACTTAGAAAAAAGATACGCCGAAGAAGTAAATTATTATCAAAAAGAAATAAATGATGTTCGAGCCAATTGGGATTCTACCCATACATTTGATTTAAGCATCCCGTACAATCCCGAAATTGAAAGAATAGATACCGAAAAGAAGAAAAAAGAAGAAAAGAAAAAGAAAAAATAATTCTCTGTTTAAAATATAAAAATCTTATTTTCTATATTTTAACAGCTAACAGTCTATCCCGCTTAACCCAAGAAACATTTTACATCATTACCCTAGAAACTTTCGAAAAAGCCTTCAAATTTATAATTTTGGAGGCTTTTTTGTATTCCCTACTCACCAATAAAAATAGGAGCTTCATAAGGAGCTTCCACTCCTACTTCAATAATAATATATTCACCACTACACAAGCTAGCTGCATACGCCTTCGCCTGACTCATCGTTGAACCAGATGTAGATGCACCACCCCCACCTTTGCATCTAATCGTTATATAATTACCTCCACCAATCATTTTCATTTCATCTTTACTTAAGAATTCTACTGAGTCTAAATTAAATTTCATAATAACACTAAATAATTAAATTTTACCTACTCTATTTTAGCTTTTCGGTTGCCGCCTTATTTATATCAAACCAATAACCAACGTCTAAAATAAACAAAAAACTCTATAAAATAGCTTTTCCTTTACCCGAAATAAACTTACAAAAAACCTCAACAATATCCATCTTGAAAATCATTTTTAAATTTTCTCTTTAATAATCACACTTGATTATTCCCCTAAAATGATTCTGACTTGCCTAATAAAAGCGAACTGAATCAATAAAATTCCACCTTGCGTTTTTTTCTACACAAATCACTCCATCCTAATTTTAAGCTTGTAGAACTTATTGCCCCTCAAACATAAATTTAACAAATACCATAACTTTTAGAATAAAAAAACACAAATAGAAAAAATATTGCAAAAATATTGCATTATCATGCGTAAATATTGCTAAACATGAAAATAAATTATATATATTTGGCTGTTAATTATAACCACAACAACCTATAAAACATTAAATTATGAAGAAAAAACCACCATTTTCAAGCCTCTCTGGCAAAAATAGCATTAAAGAAAATCGCAAATATTTTGCAATAAAAAAGCAGCATTTTGAAAACTCCTAACAAAAAATATTTTCCTGAGTAAGAATTACCAAAACTATAATTTAAAGCAAATTAACAGTAAAATAATCTCACTCTTTGCTTACGTAAATCATTAAAAGTCAAACAAACCAATTGAGACCTCTAGCAGAATTACAAAACAAGCAAACCAACAATTTACAATACACTAACTAAAACCACTATAATGAAACAAACTATTTTAATGATTATATTTTTTTTCACTGCGCAAATAACCCTTGCGCAAGTAAATACAGTCAAAGGAACCGTTACCGATTCTAATGGCATATCACTACCCGGAGCTTCAATAGCCATAAAAGATGAAAAAAGAGGTGTAACTACCGACTTTGACGGTAAGTTTTCTGTAGAAGTACAAAAAGGAAAAACGTTGATTATTTCATTTCTAGGACTAGAAACAAAAAATGTTGTTGTAGGAGATTCCAAAACAATCAACATACAATTAAATGAGGCTGCCGCAACCGCCCTTTCTGGCGTAGTAGTAACAGCTTTAGGAATAAAAAGAGAAAGAAAGGAACTTGGTTATTCTTTTCAAGATATAAAAGGAAAAGAATTAGCCGATAATCCAACAGTTAGTATTGCTCAATCACTATACGGAAAAGTTGCTGGAGTAAACGTTTCTCAAACAGCTGCAGGTATAGGCGGTAGCTCACGTATTGTAATAAGAGGAAACAGATCAGTAAGCGGAGATAACCAACCTCTATACATAGTAGATGGAGTTACTTTAGGAAATACAGGATTAGCAGGAATTACAGACCCTAAAGCTGGAGTATATGCCGATGGATTAGATAATGGAGACGGATTATCCAGCATAAACATGGATGATATTGAAAATATTTCTGTTTTAAAAGGCGGAGCTGCCAGTGCGCTTTATGGAGAACGTGGCGCCAATGGAGTAATTGTAATTACAACAAAAAAAGGAAAAAGAAACTCTTTGAAAGCCGAATGGAACAGCACAACCACATTTGATCAGGTTAGCACAAAATACAAAGATTTCCAAACACAATACGGTACAGGATCAGACGGACAACTTCCAAACCCCAATGATCTTAACAGTATTCAAAATAACACAACAAGTGCTTGGGGACCAAAATTTGGATCTCCAGATGTTATGGTAAGAATTTTTGATGGCTCTTACAAACCGTATCAAAATGTAAAAAACAACATAAAAGATTTTTTTAGAACCGGTGTTACTATAAACAACAGCTTAAGTATTTCGGGAGGTGGCGAGAATACCACTTATCGGGTAAGTTATTCCAATCTAAACGCAACAGATGTTATACCAAAAAGCGATTTAAAGAGAAATACATTCTCATTGGGTGTAAATTCTCAGATGAAAAAGCTAACAATCGATGCTAAATTTAGCTACATTGTAGAAGACACCAATAACAGACCTGCTTTAGGAGATGACTCCAGCAACCTTGGGTTATCCGTAGCTGCATTGGCCCCTAACATTGACCAGGCTTGGTTAAAAAATTACGAAGACGAAAACGGAAACTACCGCCTCTGGAACTCAAATGGTTATCGATTAAACCCTTATTTCGTAATAAATGAAAATAAAAACGAAACTAAAAAAAACAGAATAATAGGTAATTTCAGCGCAACCTATGCTTTTACAAGTTGGTTAAGCGCAACGGGAAGAGCAGGAATTGACAGATTTAATTTTAAAGGATTCGACTTTGTAAATGCTGGAACCACATGGCCAGGAAGAGAAAAAGGTTCTTTAGTTAATAACGACATTACATTTCAGGAATACAATACCGAAGCTATATTAAATGCTCAAAAATCAATAGGCGATTTTAATATATCTTTAGGAGTAGGTGCCAATCAGCGTGTTTCTCAAAGAATCGTCACAGGCAGCACTCTTACCGACATGATTATTAAAGGCGAAAACAAGCAATCCAATTTCCTTTCAAGTGTTTTAAATCCAAAAACAAATGACGAAATACTTGTACGCTCATTATACACCTATTTAAGAGCTAATTACAAAAATTATTTATTTTTAGACTTTACAGGTCGTAATGACTGGAACTCAACATTAGCCTCTGCTGCTAGCTCTGATTACAACAACAATTATTCATTTTTCTACCCATCAGTTTCTTCAAGTTTCATTTTTACCGATGGTTTAAATATAAACAGTGATGTATTAACCTTTGGAAAAATAAGGGCTTCATGGGCAGGAACTGCAAAAGCATTAGAAACACCGTACGCTACAGCCCTAACTTACAATATACAAGCAAAACCCTTATTAGGAAACCCTATTGGATCGGTAAACACCAATATCGTACCTAACAATACACTAAAACCAGAATTTACAACCAGTTATGAAGTAGGAGCCGATTTAGGATTCTTTAAAAATCGTTTAGAAATAGACCTTTCTTATTACTACACAAAAACAAAAGACCAGTTAATCATACTAAACACCTCACAAACATCTGGTTATACTGGAGCTAATGCTAATGCCGGAACTGTAGAAAACAAAGGCATTGAAGCCCTAGTAAAAGCTGGAATCTTTAGAAACGAAAATGGTTTTAATTGGGATCTAACTTTCAACTTTGCTAAAAACAAAAATACTTTATTAGAATTAACAGGAGATACCGATACACAAGTAGTATCTAATGCAAGATGGGCAGGAGCTCAAATTGTAGCTAAAGTAGGAGAAAGTTCAACCGAAATTTATGGTAGAAAATTTGAAAGATCCCCTGATGGGAAAGTTATCATAGGCACAAATGGACTTCCTGTACTAACACAAACATTTGAAAGTTTAGGTCGAGTAGCACCAGATTGGATTGGCGGGATTACCAATGAATTTTCATACAAAGGAATTAGCTTAAGTGCCAATATGGATATGAAATTTGGAGGCAAAATGTATTCCATGACCAATGCCTACGCTGGCAGTACTGGATTATCAAATGAAACATTAGAAGGAAGGGAAGAATATAATGGATGGGTTGCCGAACAACTAGCCGCTGGAAAAACACCTGGCGACATAGAAAAATTAACTCCCACAGCTGGACTCATAGTACAAGGTGTTAAAGAAATAAGAGACGGAAGTGGCTCTATAACTGGATACGAAAACAACACTACACCAGTTAATCCCCAAAACTATTGGAGAAGTTTATACGGAGAGACTACCACTGCAGAACCATTCATTTACGATGCTTCATATGTAAAATTAAGAGAAGCATCTTTAGGCTATGAGTTTCCAAAAAAATGGCTAAAAGGCACAGGATTCGACAGATTTAAATTCTCTGTTATTGCGAGAAATTTGTGGACCATTTATTCCAAAGTACCAAACATAGACCCAGAATCAACTTATACAAGTGGCAACGGACAAGGTTTTGAATACGGATCTTTACCATACAGAAGATCATATGGTTTTAACTTACAATTATCTTTCTAACAATCTAATTTCATCAAAATGAAAAAACACATAATACAATTGCCAAAATATGCTTTAGGTGCAATTTTACTACTTACCACAATTAATTGTGCCGACGACGAACTATTTAGTGATACGAATACAAACCCAGAAGCTTTTGTAAGCATAGACCCCGCAATACAAATAACCGGAGTAGAAGCAGGATTATCTGGCGCATGGTTTGAGCAATGGAGGGCCAATCTTATATATGGTGAAGGCTTAATACAGCATCTGGCTGGTTCTTGGCCCACAACTACTTTTGGTTCTTTTTATGCCGCAAATGCCGAGTACCAATCAGCACTTTGGACTTCTAATTACGGAGGAGGAATTGTACGTAATCTAGTAGATGTTCTCGAAAAAACAAATGGGAAAGCAGAATACAGCAATCAAAATGCTGTTGCAAAAGTCTTAAAAGTAATGGTATTCCAACGTTTAACCGATTTATATGGAGATGTTCCATATTCTGAAGCAGGCTTAGGTTATTACCAAAAGATTTTCTATCCTAAATACGATAATCAAAAAGACATTTATACAAACTTTTTTAAACTTTTGGACGAAGCTCAAGCACAAATGCAATCTGGAACTGACCCAATAAAAGGGGACCTTTTTTATGCAGGCGACGTAGTCAAATGGAAAAAAATGATCAACTCTCTTAGATTGCGTTGTGCAATGAGAATATCCAAAGTAGATGCTGTATTGGCAAAAGAACAAATTCAAAAAGCAGTTACTAATGGAATATTTATCAGCAATGAAGACAACTGCTACATGAAACATGATTCCTCTCCTCGTGAAACAACTGGTGCCTTAAACAATGGAAACGGAATGTCTCATGCATTAAAAGGACCTGGTTCAGTTCAGGAGCGTCCAACCAATACCTTAATAAGTGCATTAGAGAATGATCCTAGAAAAAAAATATGGTTTTTACCAAATGCAACTGGAAACTACGTAGGATTAAATCCAAATAACACCAGATCAAATCATCCAGGTCCAGGTGCAGATGCAGATCTATCAACCCTACAGCCTTATTTGTACGAAAATAGCGCACCTTACTTACATCTTACCTACTCAGAAATGATGTTACTGCTCGCCGAAGCTTCTTTTAAAGGTCTATATACCGGAGACACACAAGATTATTACAAAAAGGGGATTGAAGCAGGAATCAGACAGTGGTCTATTTTTAAAGACGCAAGCATAATTGACAATAATGCAGTTACAGCTTTTGTAGCCACAAAGACTCTTACACCTGGAAAAGAAATAGAAGAAATAGCAACACAACAATGGCTTACCTTATTTCTTAACGGAATGGAAGCTTACAGCAATTACAGACGAACAAACTTTCCTATTCTTGTCCCGATAACAAATAATAACTCTAGTACAGGTGGAGTTATCCCAAAAAGAATGCCTTATCCTGTAGAAGAATCAACCAGCAACAAAGAAAATTTCCTGGCTGCAAGCGCAAAATACAACAATAACAATTGGTTATCCAAAGTTTGGTGGGATGTTGACTAATTCCTAAAAATTAATTAGCGTAGCATTTTATCACAAAAAAAATATTACTATCCGTAATTTACATGAATTACGGGTAGTAATATAATATCTAAGACTAACAAGAACTACAAATCTGTTATTATAAACTGATCTCTATCATTTAGAAAATCAAGTTTTTTTCTTGTTTCAAGCATTTTTTCTTTATCTAGTTCAACGATAAAAACACCTTCTCCTTCTTGTGGTTCAATTAAATATTCCCCAAGAAAATCAACAACTTGCGAATGCCCAATGTGCTCGAATTGATGATAATCCAAACCAACTCTATTTACACCAATAGAATAACACACGTTTTCGATAGCTCGCGCTTTTAACAATGTATCCCATGCATTTGTACGGATTTTTGGCCAATTGGCAACATACAACAACAAATCGTATGATTCGGTATTTCTGGAAAAAACAGGAAATCTAAGATCATAACAAATAAGCGGACAAATTTTCCAACCTAAATAATCTACAATTAATTTCTGAGTTCCTTTTGCGTACACTTTATCTTCACCTGCAAGGGTAAACAAATGACGCTTATCATAATGCTGTATTTCACCTGAAGGAAAAACAAATAATAATCGGTTATAAAAATTTCCGTTTTCTTCAATTACCAAACTTCCGGTAATCGCTGTTTTTTTAGCTTTAGCTAAAGACTGAATCCACAAAACAGTTTCCCCTTGCATTGTTTCAGCCACATGAGAAGGATTCATAGTAAACCCTGTAGAAAACATTTCCGAAAGAACAATTAAATGAACCTCATCTGGAATTTCATTGATTTTTTGCTCGAAGAATTTTCGGTTTTCCTTGGGATCTTCCCAATGAAGTGTCGTTTGGATTAATGCAATTTTCATATTGTAAAAATACTCTTTTTAAAATAAAAAATTCTACTCCTCCATCATTTTCAAAAACTTGAATCCTAAAAGTGCTCATACCCAATAAATATTACACTTTTTGGAAGAAAAAAACATTATACAAAAATATATTGCAAAATTATTGCAATATATTTGCAAAAATATTGCTAAGTGTGAAGATAAATTATATATATTTGAAAACTAATCAAAAACCAAAAAATACTAAAACAATGAAAACCAGAAAATTATGAAAACAAAACTATTAACTCTAGCATTTATTGGGGGAATGGCATTTTCAATAAATGCTCACGAACTTGCAATAAAAAAGCATGTTTTCGAACAAAGCACCAATCAAATCGAGATTACCGGTAAAGTAGTAGGTCAAGATGACGGAATGCCAATTGCCGGAGCAACTATATATACAAAAAGCAATAACAGAATAGCAACAATTACGGATGAAAATGGAAACTTTAAATTAAACGTACCCGAAAACGAAAATTTTATTGTTGTTAACTATATGGGCTACACTACAATCGAATTTAAAATAACCGGTACAAATGAATTATTTATAAAATTAAAACCATCCGAAAATGTTTTAGATCAAGTTTTCGTTACTGCCTTAGGGGTTAAAAAAGTGAGCAAATCTCTAACATATGCCGTAACAGAACTAAAAGGATCTGATTTTAACAAGGCAAAAGAAGCCAATATATCAAATGCTTTAGTTGGTAAGATTGCTGGAGTAAATGTTAGCAGTACAGCAACAGGTCCAAACGGCTCAACCAGAGTTGTAATACGAGGAAACGGTTCTTTAAACGGGAACAATCAGCCCATGTATGTTGTAAATGATTTACCAATAGACAACACGCAACTTAACCTGCCAGTTACCAATAATGCTCCCGGTTCTCCAAAAATAAATGTTGACAGAGGAGATGGAACTGCATTAATAAACCCAGACGACATTAAGTCTATAACAGTACTTAAAGGAGGAACTGCCGCAGCTTTATATGGTGCTAACGCAGCCAATGGAGTAATTTTAATTCAAACTAAAAGAGGTGGCGCACAAAAAGGCATCGGAATAGATTACAATACTTCATTTACACTAGAAACGCCCGCAGTTATCCCAGATTGGCAATATGAATACGGAGCTGGAGATGCAGGTAAAAAACCCTTAACACAAAATGAAGCTATAGCTACAGGACGCTGGTCTTGGGGAGCTAAAATGGATGGAACAGATGTAGTTCAATTTGACGGAGTAAAAAGACCCTATAGCCCACAAAAAAATAATATTAAAAACTTTTACAGACCGGGAACCACATACATAAACTCAATCGCATTATCCGGAGGTAACGACAAAGCAAGTGGCCGTCTTTCGTTTTCAAACATGGATAGCGAGAGTATTGTACCTAACTCAACTTTTAATCGCAAAACAATCAATTTAGCAAGTAATGTAAACTTAACCGATTGGTTAAAGTTTGATGTAGTAACACAATACAATCTGGAAAAATCAAATAACAGACCAACTGTATCAGATGCTGAAGCAAATCCAAACTGGGGAACCTATTTAATTGCAAATACTGTAGACATAAGAACCTTAGCACCTGGATACGATGAAAACGGAAAGGAAGTAGCATGGAACCCTGTTCCTGTTGCTACGAATCCTCAATTTGTTGTGAATAGAATCAAAAACAGCGATACCAAAAACCGTTTTGTAGGGATGGCAAACGTAAAACTAAATTTCACTCGTGATTTATTTTTACAAGGACGTATTGGTCAAGATTACACAAACTATGAATTCTTTGGATACATCCCTAAAACATCTCTAAACACTCCAGATGGATATGCTCAGGGTTCAAAAATGATATTATCTAATCTCAACTCCGAAGCAATCCTTAATTACACCAAGAAAAACATCTACAGAGGAATTTCGTTAAGCTCATTTATAGGAGTTAACTCAAGAACTACAGTAAGAAATGAAGTAAGAGTGGACGGAACAGGATTTGTTCTGGACGATTTCTACTCTCTAACAAACCTAAAAACTGTAAGCTACACATATCCGTATGGAAAAACAAAAACCAACTCTGTTTACGGCGCATTAGATTTAGACTATAAGAATGTATTCTTTTTAAATTTCACCGGACGTCAGGACTGGTTCTCTACCCTTTCCAAAGAGAACAATACCGTTTTCTACCCTTCTATTGGATCTAGCTTAATCGTTTCGGATGTATTGACAATGCCAAGCTGGATTTCATTTGCAAAATTAAGAGGTTCGTGGGCACAAGTAGGTGGAGCAACTCCGGATCCGTACGCATTAAATCCTTCATACTCTATGACTCAAGGCGGGCATAATGGTCAACAATTACAAGCTCCAACTAGCTCAAGAGTACCGAGTCCTACATTAAGCCCTTTAACTTCGACAACATTTGAAGTAGGTACAGACTTAGGTTTTTTCAACAATCGCATGAATATTGATTTTGCTTGGTACAATCGCGCCACCACCAATGACATTGTAGAAACGACTATCTCTAATGCTTCCGGAGCAAGTACTTCGCTGTTAAATATTGGAAAAATGAGAAATGAGGGTGTTGAACTATTAATTAATGGAAAAATTATGAGTACAGAAAATTTCTCATGGGACGCAACCTTCAACGGATCTTATAACAAAAACACTGTTGAAACACTAACCGATGAATTATCTTCGATAACAATGGCATCATCGGTCAATAATTACGCAACTATTACAAGCGATGTTGGCAGACCTTATAGCATAATAAAAGGATACAAACCTCTTAAAGACGCAAATGGAAATACTGTTTATAATGTAAGTGGAGGCTCGGCAACCATAGAAAGAGGACCTCTTGAAGAATTAGGCCAGGGAGTACATCCATGGGGAGTGGGACTAAGTAATGAATTTAGATGCAAAGCAATAACATTCAGCTTCTTAATAGATGCCAAGTTTGGAGGCAGCTTATACTCTGGTACCGACTTATATGGTACACGCATGGGATTAACCAAACTTACTCTGGAAGGACGTGAAAACGGTTTACCAATAAAAGGAGTCGATAAAAACGGAGGAACTGTAGACATGGTTATTGCACCTGAAAACTTAAGAACCTATTATGATGGATTAAAAAACATAACATCGGATTTTGTTTATGATGCAAGTTTTGTAAAATTGAGACAAGTAATCATAGGATACCAATTGCCTATTAACAGAATAAAAGGATTATCCAAAATCCAAGGAGCATCTATTTCATTTGTTTCGCGAAACTTATTCATTCTTTACAAGAAGACTCCAAACGTAGATCCTGAATCAGTTTTTAGCGCTGGTAATGCTCAAGGTATAGAACAATTTGGTGTGCCAAGAACCAGAAGCTTTGGTTTAAGTTTAAATGTTAAAATATAAAATTAAAAAACATGAAAAAGATAACAACCCTATATATAGCAGGTATCCTTTTATTAAGTATGTCTGGCTGCACCAAAGATTTTGAGGAAACCAATACAAATCCAAATGCAGTAGATAAACCTACTCCAAATTTTATATTCAGCAGATCTCAGCTTGACGGCTTAAACAATAATTATTTTTTCACTTCAATCCTGGAATGTGGTCAAATGATGCAGCATTATTCAACTTACAAAGAAGCATCGGGAGCCGGAGATAAATACCTTGATAATGAAGTATATTACTCAGCCTTTTTTGCACGAATATATCCAAATTCAATAAACGAAGTAACTATTGTAATAAATACATTAAAGAATAATCCGAATGATAGCAACAGATTAAATATTGCCAGAATCTGGAGAGCTTATCTCTTTCACCGCATTACAGATTTATATGGAGACGTTCCATACTCTGAAGCCGCAAAAGGGAATTCGGAACTGCTTTTTTTACCTAAATACGATAGTCAGGAATTTATATATAAAGATTTACTAAAAGAACTGGATGAATCCGCAGTAGCATTGGATGCAAATAAACCTAGTTTTGGAGGAGCCGATTTAATATACAACGGAGATATTAATAAATGGAAGAAATTTTCCTATTCATTAATGCTTCGTTTAGGAATGAGATTATCCAAAGTTGACCCAGCACTTTCTAAAACTTGGGTAAACAAAGCAATTGCCGGTGGAGTAATCCTTAATACTGGCGATAACGCCATAATGAAATATACCGATGGTCCAAACGATATAAATCGTAATCCTTCGGCTTTGGATCCAATAAGTCTTGATTACGGAAAATCATCTTATGGTCAAAAAAATAGTGAAGGCGGAAAACTTAGCAAAACCTTTATCGATGTATTAAAAGCAACTAATGATCCTAGGATTAGTATATATGCCGGTGTTTGGCAAGGCACGGTTCAGAACACAAGTCCAGCTGTACAAAAAGGCTTCCCGAACGGAACAAAAATAGCACCAACTCCAATTGAGCAAGCGACTTACTCTGAACCGAACCAAAATACTGTTCTTAAAGTTGATTCCCCTCTTATTATAATTAGCAATGCCGAGACTAATTTATATCTGACCGAAGCAGCAATCAGAGGATGGTACACAGGAGAAAGCGATCAGAGTTTATATGAAAAAGCTGTAAAAGCCTCTTTCCTAAACGCAGGAATTTACGGCGTTTCTTATGCTATAACAGATGCAACCCCATATTTAACCGCAAATCCATATTTAGCAGGCGGCACATTTGATCAAAAAATGAATCAGATACATACCCAATTCTGGATTGCTTTATATGTAGATGAGCAAGAAGTTTATGCAAACTGGAGAAGAACCGGCTACCCAATATTAACTCCCGTGAACTTTCCCGGAAACGTGACAAACGGCACAATACCAAGACGCTTTAAGTACCCAACTGCCGAATATTCAGTTAATTCTGCTAATTTAGCTGAAGCCATAAAACGTCAGGGCAGCGACACTTTTACAACAAGAATGTGGTGGGATAAACAATAACAATACAGTAAATAAATGAGTATTTTAATTCTCTCGGCATGCATTATTTTTTTAGTGCTACAAATAACATGGTTTAAGATTAACCCATTTATTGCCTTTATCATAACATCTTTATTGGCAGGCTTCGCATTGGGCCTGCCTATAACAACATTAACAGGAACTGTTCAAAAAGGTTTAGGCGACATGCTTGGATCGATAACACTAATCATCATTTTTGGTACATGCATTGGCAAATTAACAGTTTCATCCGGAGCTGCATCTGTGATTGCAAAAACTGTCATGAGCTGGACGGGAGAAAAATACGTGCGTCTGGGCTTAATGATTACAGGGTTTATTGTTGGGATTCCGTTGTTTTACAGCGTTGGCTTTATACTCCTGATACCCTTAATATTTTCTGTCGCCAACCAGTTTAAACTCCCTAAGGTTTATATAGCCATCCCGATGCTCGCATCACTTTCGGTTGCACATGGTTTCTTGCCTCCACACCCATCACCTATGGCGTTGAGCAATATACTAAATGCTGATATTGGATTGGTTTTAACCTACGGAATCATTGTTTCTATTCCCACTATTCTTATTGCAGGTTTACTCTTTTCGAACACACTTAAAAATATTAAATCCGATGATAAAAATACCATTGTTCCAACAGAAGAACCTATAAATCTAGCATCAAAACCTAGTTTTTTTACTAGCATAACATCCTCTCTATTTCCTGTTTTTGGTTTAACGATTACTTCTTTACTACCATTAATCTGGAAAAATGAGCAAGTAGCTGTGATATGTCAAACGCTAGGAGAGCCAAGTATTATAATGCTAATCTCATTAATAATTTGCACCTATACATTGGGCATTAAAATAGGTAAAAACATGAAAACCATCATGGACGAGTATGGAGTTGCGATTAAAGACGTTGTCTTGATAATACTTATAATCGGTGGAGCCGGAAGTCTAAAAGAAGTAATGATGGTGAGCGGCGTTAGCCATACTATCGTTGATTGTTTAATAAAAATAGACATCCATCCCTACTTGCTTGCTTGGTTAATAGCCGCATTAATACGTATTTGTATTGGCTCTGCAACTGCTGCCGGCTTAATGACCGCCAGCGTTCTGTTGCCTTTGTTACAACTAGACGGACTTGATGCCAACCTACTAGTATTATCTATAGGAGCCGGTAGCCTAATGTGTTCTCATGTAAACGACCCAGGCTTCTGGATGTTCAAAGAATATTTTGGCACCAGCATGAAAGACACAATTAAATCATGGACAGTAATGGAATCATTGGTATCTGTCCTTGGAATTATTTTTATTTTTATATTAAACACTTTTATACACTAAATATTATGAACTTATTGCCACAAGAAAAATTCGAAGCGCTCGGCTTAACATTACCCCCAGCGCCAATGCCTCTTGGAATATACAAACCATTTTTAATAGATGGAAAATACCTATATTTATCTGGACATGGCCCTGTAAGAGACGATAAATCACTAATCATAGGACGAATTGGGGAAGACATGGATATTGAAGAAGGAAAACTGGCAGCAAGACAAGTAGGACTAACTATGTTATCGACTATTGTCACTAATTTTGATAGTCTGAACGCCGTAAAAAGAGTCATAAAAGTACTTGGCATGGTCAATTGCAGTTCGGATTTTTTAAGACACCCATACATAATTAATGGATGTAGTGAATTATTTGCCGAAGTATGGGGACAAGAAAGCGGGATCGGAGTAAGAAGCGCAGTAGGAATGGGTTCATTACCTGATAGTATACCTGTTGAGGTAGAAGCTATTTTTGAATTATATTAAAACAATAGATACATATCAAAAAAATATTTTTCTTCCGATGAGATGAAAAATGGCTTCTTGACAATCAAATTTTAAATACTTTTTAGAAAAAATGAAATCGAAAATTCCACAAACAAAAATTGCAACATTTGGCGAACTTTTATTACGGATGGGTGTACCTAATGGCAGCCGATTTACACAAGCCAAAGAAATGCAGGTTCATATAGGAGGCGCCGAAGCAAATGTTTGTGTATTACTTTCGCAATTAGGCATAAATACCAATTACATAACACGTTTACCTAAAAATGATTTATCTCAACTTGCATTAAACGAGCTCCATAAATACAAAGTAGATACCACAGATTGTATTTATGGAGGAGATAGAATAGGTTTATATTTTATCGAATCTGGTAACCAAATCAGACAATCGCAAGTAATTTATGATCGTAGTAATTCGGCATTTGCAACAATTGATGAAAATGAAATTAATTGGGATGAAGTACTGGAAGACGCAACCCATTTTCATTGGTCAGGCATTAGCCCAGGAGTTTCAAACGAAGCCGGTTTAGTATGCAAAAAAGCAATACTATCTGCCCATCGTAAAGGCATAACAATATCATCCGACTTTAACTTTCGTACTAAATTATGGCAATACGGCAAAAAACCTTCTGAGATCATGCCCGAATTGCTTTATTATAGTACACTTACTGTTGCCGACTTAGATTCTGTCGAAATATATTTTGGTATTAAATCTGATAAAAATGATTCCGATTCCGATCGGTTTCTAAAAACGTACGAATTGCTAAAAGAGAAAATGCCATTTTTAAAAACACTGGCTATGAGTTTCAGAAAATCAGAAGGACAAACCCATTTGTACTCAGGCATGTTATTGCATGAAGGCAATTTTTACGAATCCAAAGAATACCTAATACACTTAGTAACCGACCAAATAGGGTCTGGAGATGCATTTACTGCAGGATTGCTTTACAGCCTGACAAACAATTTATCTGGACAAGAAACCATCGATTGGGCAACCGCCTGCGGAATAATAAAACAAAGTATTCCCGGTGATTTTGCCATCAGTACTTCAGAAGAAATAAGTCACTTTATTAAAAATGGCTCAAGCAACAGAATTAACAGATAAAACAGAGCTAACAACATGTATAATATTTTAAAAACGCAAGGAGTGCTTCCTTTAGTTACACAGATTGGGATTAAAACTGCTGAAATCATACTAAAATCTGCCTCAGATTCAGGAATTAAGATTATTGAATTTGCAGCACGTTCTAATGATGCAAAAGAAGTTTTTAGGCAAATGGTTAGCTATAGAAACACAAATAATCTGAACCTAAAACTGGCCGTTGGATCGGTTTTAACCGTAAATGATGCCGAAGCTTATCATAAACTAGGCGCAGATTGCATTATATGCCCACATACCGATCCCGAGATAGGGAATTATTGCTTTAAAAACAGCCTATACTGGATTCCAGGAGCCGCTACATTAAACGAAGTTCTTCATGCAAATAATCTAGGAGCCGAAATAGTAAAACTTTTCCCCGCCGATAAAATAGGCGGACCAGGTTATGTAAAATCCATAAAAGCTCCATTTCCTAATTTAAAATTAATGCCAACAGGAGGCGTAACATTAGAAGAGAGTAATTTAAAATCATGGTTTAAAGTAGGAGTCGTTTGCGTGGGGATTGGATCTCATTTTTTTTCACAAGAAATCTTATCTCAGTTAGATTATGAAACATCATTTCAAGCATTTAAAAATTTAATTGCTGTAGTCGAAAAATCAAGAAAATAAAGTCATGGAAAATAATTGGTGGAAAATAAACCCTAAGACACTTACAGACACACCTTTTTTGGCGCTTTATGTCGATCGTATTCGATACAATATCGAACACTTAATTGAATCTGTAAACGGTAATACTCAAAGATTAAGGCCACATATAAAAACACATAAGTTAGGAGAGATTCTGGATTTATATAAAACATATAAGATAAACAAAGTAAAATGCGCCACTATTGCCGAGGTCGAATTGTGTGCCATTCATAATGTTTCAGATATACTACTAGCCTACCAACCCACAGGATTAAAACAAAAACGCTGGATTACGTTACTACATAAATATTCTAGCCCTAATTTCTCAACTATTGTCGACAACATCGATACGGCAAATGAATTATCTGAGCTAGGCAAAAACTACAACCTAACTCTAAATATCTATCTTGACATAAATGCCGGAATGGATAGAACGGGTGTAGATTTTAAAAGCAATTGGGAAGATCTTGTTATTAGCATAACCCAGTTACCTAACATTAACTTTTTAGGATTACACATTTACGATGGTCATTTAAAAGGCACTATTGAGCAAAGAACCCAAGAAGCATCGGATACATTTAATCATATAACCAATAAACTTTCTACGCTTAAGCAAAAGTTAGGTCATGAACTAAAAATTATTGCTGGTGGCTCCAATACATTTCCGTTTTATGCCACTCAAGAAAATGTAGAATCTAGCCCAGGTACATTTGTATTCTGGGACATTAATTATCAAACTAATTTACCTGAGCAGAATTTTAAACCCGCAGCAGTATTAGTGGGAACAATTATTTCCAAACCTACAGAAAACACCTTATGTATCGATATTGGATACAAATCTGTAGCTTCAGAAAATCCATTAGACAAACGTTTAACCATTTTAAATGATGATAAATTAATACCAATATCACATTCCGAAGAACATTTGGTTCTTGAAAACAAAGGAAACAGAAAATACAAATTAGGAGAAACTATTTATGCGATCCCTTATCATATTTGCCCAACCTGCGCTTTATACGAAACCGTTCAAATCGTAAACTCCCAGCGAGATATTTATGATGAATGGACTGTTCTGGCTCGTAATAAAAAAATAAGTATTTAAAAATAAACACTGCAACACTATGTTCATATTCGATGCACATCTGGACCTAAGCATGAATGCTATGGAATGGAATAGAGATTTAAGGAATGACGTAAGAACCCTGCGCCATTTAGAAAAAGGAATGAATGACAAACCCGACAGAGAAAAAGCAACTGTTTCATTTCCCGATTTAAGAAAAGGAAACATAGGCATTGTTGTAGCAACTCAAATAGCAAGATTTGTTAAACCCGACAGTATAATTCCCGGGTGGAACTCACCACAACAAGCCTGGTCACAAACACAAGCACAGCTCTCTTGGTACAAATGCATGGAAGAAGAAGGAGAAATGTTTGCAATTACAGACAAAAAATCGCTTCAAAAACAAATTGAATTATGGAATGATGGCACTCCAAACGATAAGAAACCTATTGGTTATATTTTAAGTCTCGAAGGTGCCGACTCAATAATTGATATATCCTATGTCGAAAAAGCATACAACTATGGATTAAGAGCTATTGGACCTGCACATTATGGACCTGGTCGTTATGCCAACGGAACCGATTCTACCGGAAAAATGGGAGTAAACGGAATTGAACTCCTTAAAGAAATGGAACGCTTAAATATAATTCTGGATGCAACACATTTATGCGATGATGCTTTTTGGCAAGCATTAGACCATTATAATGGTCCTATTTGGGCAAGCCATAACAATTGCCGAAGTCTGGTAAATCATAACCGACAATATAGCGATGAACAAATTAAAGAACTTATCAATAGGGGTGCGATAATAGGAGGCGCCTTAGATGCCTGGATGTTAGTTTCCAATTGGCAAAGAGGCGTTTCTACCCCATTTGATACACAATGTAATCTGGAAACGGTTTTCAAACACATGGATCACATTTGTCAACTAGCAGGAAATGCAAATCATGTAGGCATAGGTTCGGATCTCGATGGCGCTTTTGGAACAGAACAAACACCATATGATTTAAATACCATAGCCGATTTGCAAAAATTAGTTTTCATTTTTAGAACTCACGGATACTCCGAAGATGATTTAAAAAACATCTTTCATCAAAACTGGATAAACTTCTTAATGAAGAATTGGGATTAAACGAAAGTTAAACTCGGAACCGCCTGCTTATACGATTGTAATTTTTCATGATTAGGATTAACCTCAGTTATAACAAAATCTACTTCGGATAAGTTGGCGATTTTCATCTTTAAAACAGTATCTAATTTTTCAGATATTGTAAGGATTGCCGTTTTTTGAGAAGCTTGTATCATAGCCTTTTTTACCTGGACGGTGTCCCAGTCAGAATCTGAAAAACCTCCTGCAATATCTAATGCATTTGTTCCTAGAATTAATAAATCAACTTTAATATTTGCTAACTGATGATAAACATCTCCACTCACACACATTTGACTGTAAGGCGAAATACTACCTCCAATCATTATAACTTTAACATTGGGTTTGTCCAAAAGTTCTACAGCAGACAAAACGGTAACAGTAAAAACGGTAAGATTTAAATCATTGGGAATTAATCGGATAAATTCTCTAATTGTAGTTCCACCACCAAGTAATAAAACCATTCCATCATGAAGTAATCCAACAGTTTTTTTAGCAATTATTTGTTTAGATTCACCTGCATAGGTCTGTGTTACCGAAGAATGGTGGTAGGCTTTTGTCATTGCACCTCCCTTAACTTTTATCAATAATGATTCAGATTCCAACTCATTTATATCTCTTCTTATGGTATCTTCTGAAACAAATAACTGGTTTGAAAGTGTGTCAAAACTCACTCGGGTATGTAAATTAATCTCTTTTAAAATATGAGCTTTTCTTTCTTCCTTAGTGTAATTTACCAATTCATTATCATTCATGCGGCTTCTTTTTATTATAACAAATGTAAACAATTAATGCAATAATATTGCTAGCCGGAATAAAAAACTCGCGCACAAATAACACAATATTATCATTTACAACACATTAAACACAAAAATACACAGTGCAATTTTTTTGCAAAACAACAAATTTAGATCACTATAAACTTTAAATTTGCTTTTAACCAACCAAAAAAACTAACATGAAAAAAATCCTCCTATTTATTTTAATATTGTGCTATTCATTAGGGAATGCCCAAGAATATTTAAACAATACAACTATAATTCCCGCACCAAATTTTCACAAAGCAACAGGTGATAGTATCGCCATAAAAGGACAAATAAAAATTGTTTTCAAGAATAACAAATACACTCTCAAAGAACTCAAAACAGCTCAGCTTTTTGAATCTGTTATAAACAAAAACACTCCTAAAAAGAAAGCAGGCATTTTGGTTCAATTTACAACAGAACCCGCTTCCGCAAAAGAAGATAAAGAAGCTTACAAAATAAATATCACCAAAAAAGGTATTTTTGTTACTGGTCAAGAACAAGGGCTATTTTACGCAGTACAAAGTTTACTACAGCTTTTACCAAATAACCTAACTGTAAGTTCACAGATTAAATTACCATGCGTCGAAATTATCGACCAGCCTAGATACCCATATAGAGGATTACATCTCGATGTGTGTCGACACTTTTTCTCGGCAGATGTAATTAAAGATTTCATTGCACAAATGTCTTATTACAAACTAAATAATTTTCATTGGCATTTAACCGATGATCAAGGCTGGAGAATCGAAATAAAAAAATACCCTAAGCTTACCGAAATCGGATCCAAAAGAGCACAAACACTTGTAGGTAACAAATTCGAAAGATTCCCTAGATTTTTTGATAACATTCCGTACGGAGGATACTATACACAAGAAGAGATAAAAGATGTCGTAAAGTTTGCCGAAGAGCATTTTGTAAACGTTATTCCCGAAATCGAAATGCCAGGACACGCATCTGCCGCTGTAGCCGCTTACCCAAACTTAGCTTGCTTTCCGTCTACAGACTTAAAAGTAATTGAATCTTGGGGCGTTTTCGAAGATGTTTTTTGCGCAGGCAAAGAAGAAACTTTTATTTTCTTAGAAGATGTTTTAAAAGAAGTAATGACACTTTTTCCTAGTGAATACATACATATTGGCGGAGACGAATGTCCAAAATCACGATGGGAGAAATGTCCAAATTGTCAAAAAAGAATAAAAGACCTTGGCTTAAAAAACGAACATGAACTACAAAGTTATTTTATCAAACGCATGGAAAAGTTTCTAAATGCAAACGGAAGGCAGATTTTTGGATGGGACGAAATTCTAGAAGGTGGTCTTGCTCCTAATGCTGCGGTTATGTCATGGCGTGGAGAATCTGGCGGAATTGCTGCTGCCAGAGATAAACACAAAGTGGTAATGACTCCTGAAGATTATGTGTATTTTGATCATAATCAAGGCTATTCTTTGCAAGAACCATTATCTGTCGGTCGATTAACCACCGTTCACGAAGTATATAACTACAACCCTACTCCTGTAGATAGCTTAACAATAGAACAACAAAAATACATTCACGGAGTTCAGGCAAATATTTGGTCAGAATATGTAACTAGTCCAGCAAAGCTAAATTATATGCTTTACCCTAGATTGTTTCCATTTGCAGAAATAGCTTGGACAGAAACGAAGAATAAAAATTATCCGAATTTAATGCTGAAAAGATTTCCGCATCATATAGAAAAATTAGAATCACAAAAAAGACTTTATAAAGTTCCTACTCCATTTGGGATTCAGGATACCGCAATTGTAGCTTCTAAATATATATTAGAGATGCAACCAACAATTAAAAACGGACAAATTTTTTATACTATCGACGGTTATAATCCAGATGAAACAGCCAGCAAATACACAAAACCTGTTACGGTTTATATTCCGAAAGGAGAATTTAGAAATATAAAAGTAGTCCAAATAAGCCCTAGCGGAAGAAGAAGTTCTATTACTACAATTTCCGTTAAAAATTCTGAAACTCAACCAGCTTTGGCTATTAAGCCTACTAAAAATGGCTTGAAATATTCCTACACCAATAAACTCGTTCAACAAACACTGGAACTCGATACTATAAAATTTACAAAATCTGGAATTCACGAAGGCGTAATCGAAATGAAAAGATACAAATCAAAAGAGAACCTATATATGGGTTTAAAATTTGAAGGCTATATCTATATTCCCGAAACCGCACAATACGAGCTTTCTACTATTGTAGATGATGGGGCCAAATTATTTATAGATAATCAGCTTATTGTTGATAACGATGAAAGACATTGGATTAATGAAGCCTTCGGAGCAGCAAAACTCGAAAAAGGATTTCACAAGATAAACATCAGTTATTTTGATGCCGCAGGAAGTTCAACACTTCAATGCTTTATCCGACAAGAAGGTAAAGAAAAGCAAGAAATAAGCGCCTCTCAATTATATTACGAATAAAACTGCCTCAAAAATTAACAAAGCAAAAAATGATAGTATTAAACATGAATTACGCTTATTATCTCAAATCTTTGAAGTAACAAATTATAAAGATTTCTAAAAGTCTAATTCCTCTACTCTTATTTTCAATTGCCTCCTGCTTTAGCTCAATGTCATTAAGTTAAGAAAAAAAAACTACAATACTGTACCGAATAAATCTCACGCAAAGTCGCCAAGTTTACGTCTAAAATCTTTGCGCTTTTGCGCCTTTGCGAGAAAACAATTAACCATAATTAGCTCAAAAAGGCTTAACTTAATGACATTGTGCTTTAGCTGGAGGAATAAAAAGAAAAAAAGGATGGCTTTAGCCGAAATAATATAACATTTTGGCTAAAGCCATCTTTCATTATCAATACTTCAACCTCCAGCTAAAGCAGGAGGCAATTCATAATCAGACCTCAATAAAACATAATAACAAGACACCAAGAAACAAAAAAAAACGCATTCGCCGCGGCGAATGCGTTTTTTATAAAAACTAAATTGTATTTTATTTTTATCCTTTTAAACTTGCAGATAAATACTCACGGTTCATACGTGCTATATTTTCAAGAGAAATTCCTTTAGGACATTCTACTTCACAAGCTCCAGTGTTAGTACAGTTACCAAAACCTTCGTGATCCATCTGGTGTACCATGTTTAAAACACGATCAACAGCTTCTATCTTACCTTGAGGTAATAAAGCATATTGAGATACTTTTGCAGCAACGAATAACATTGCCGATGAGTTTTTACAAGTTGCAACACAAGCTCCACAACCAATACAAGCAGCAGCATCAAAAGACTTATCTGCATCGTGTTTGTTAATCGGAATTGTATTTGCATCAATTGTATTACCTGAAGTATTTACAGAAACAAATCCTCCTGCATGTTGAATTCTATCAAAAGAACTTCTATCAACAACTAAATCTTTAATTACTGGGAAAGCTTTTGCTCTAAATGGCTCGATAAAAATCGTATCACCATCTTTAAACATACGCATGTGTAACTGACAAGTAGTTACTCCTCTATCTGGTCCGTGTGCTTCTCCATTGATGAATAATGAACACATACCACAGATTCCTTCACGACAATCGTGATCAAATGCTACTGGCTCTTCTCCTTTGTTGATTAATTGTTCGTTAAGAACATCAAGCATTTCAAGGAAAGACATATCTGGTTCGATTCCGTCGATTGGGTAATCAACAATTCCCCCTTTATCTTGGGCGTTTTTCTGACGCCATATTTTTAATGTAAGTTTCATACTGTTTTAGTTTGAAGGTCATAAAGTCGAAAGTCGAAAGTCAGCTAACATTTAGTCATTTGGCTTTAAGACTTTTATCTTTAGACTAATTGCTATTTGTAACTACGCTGTACTAATTTAATGTTTTCATAAACTAGAGGTTCTTTGTGCAATACGGCATCACTTGGTTTTCCTTTGTATTCCCAAGCTGCAACGTATGCAAAATTCTCATCGTCACGAAGTGCTTCTCCTTCTTCTGTTTGGTACTCCTCACGGAAGTGACCACCACAAGATTCGTTACGGTGTAAAGCATCTTTCGCAAACAATTCTCCTAATTCTAAGAAATCGGCAACACGTGTCGCTTTCTCTAATTCCTGATTAAATTCGTTAGCGCTTCCTGGCACTTTTACATCTTTATAAAACTCCTCACGTAAAGCAGCAATCTCAACAATAGCCTCAGATAAACCTTTAGCATTACGAGCCATACCAACTTTATCCCACATGATTTTTCCTAATTTCTTATGGAAATAATCTACAGAATGAGTTCCTTTATTATTGATAAATCTATCGATTTGATCTTTTACTTCTTTTTCTGCTGCTACGAATTCTGGTAAATCTGTAGAAATTTCTCCCATTTTAATATCCGGAGCAAGATAATCTCCAATAGTATAAGGTAATACGAAATATCCATCAGCTAAACCTTGCATTAAAGCAGAAGCTCCAAGTCTGTTTGCACCGTGATCAGAGAAGTTAGACTCCCCGATTGAGAAACATCCAGGAATTGTAGTCATTAAGTTATAATCAACCCAAGTTCCACCCATTGTGTAGTGAACCGCTGGGTAAATCATCATTGGTGTAGTATAAGGATCTTCATCGACGATTTTGTAATACATTTGGAATAAGTTTCCGTATTTACTTTTCACGATTTCAGCTCCTAATTTAGTTACCAATGTAGCATCATTAGCATCTAAACCTTTTACAAAAGCTTCTTCAGTTCCGTAACGTTTAATTGCTGCTGCGAAATCTAAGTAAACAGCTTCTCCAGTTTTGTTAACACCAAAACCAGCATCACATCTTTCTTTTGCAGCACGAGACGCTACGTCACGAGGTACTAAATTACCAAAAGCAGGATATCTTCTTTCTAAGAAATAATCTCTTTCAGCCTCAGATAAATCAGTTGCTTTTTTCTTTCCTTCACGGATTGCTTTAGCATCTTCTTGTTTTGCAGGAACCCAAATACGACCATCATTACGTAACGACTCAGACATCAAAGTCAATTTAGACTGGTGATCTCCTGAAACCGGAATACAAGTTGGGTGAATTTGTGTATAACAAGGATTTGCAAAAAACGCTCCTTTTTTATGTATTTTCCAAGCTGCTGTTGCGTTACTTCCCATAGCGTTAGTCGACAAGAAAAACACGTTTCCGTATCCTCCAGAACCTACTACTACTGCGTGAGCAGAATGTCTTTCTATTTCTCCAGTAACTAAGTTACGAGCGATAATTCCTCTCGCTTTTCCGTTTACGATAACTATATCTAGCATTTCGTGACGGTTGTACATTTTTATTTTTCCACGACCAATCTGACGGTTCATTGCAGAATAAGCTCCTAACAATAATTGTTGTCCTGTTTGTCCTTGTGCATAAAAAGTACGAGAAACCAAAGTTCCTCCAAAAGAACGGTTATCTAAAAGACCACCGTACTCTCTTGCCAATGGAACCCCTTGAGCCACACATTGGTCAATAATATTAGCCGAAACTTCAGCCAAACGGTGAACGTTTGCTTCACGCGCACGGTAGTCACCACCTTTTACAGTATCATAAAACAATCTGTAAACTGAGTCACCATCACCTTTATAGTTTTTTGCTGCATTGATACCACCTTGTGCCGCAATAGAGTGCGCACGTCTTGGTGAATCCTGAAAACAAAAAGCTTTTACGTTATATCCCTGCTCAGCTAAAGTAGCCGCAGCTGAACCTCCAGCCAAACCTGTACCAACAATGATAATATCTAAATTACGTTTGTTAGCAGGGTTTACTAAATTAATATGATCTTTATAATCTGTCCATTTGTCCGATATTGGGCCGTGTGGAATTTTTGAATCTAATGCCATTATAATTTATATTAATTATTGAAATGATGAAATAATGCGATTATAACGAAAAGTGCTGGTACTACTACCGCAAATCCATAACCGAATCTACTTAAAGATCTTGAGTACTTATTGTTCATTCCCATAGATTGAAGAGAAGAACTGAATCCGTGCCATAAGTGAAATCCTAATAACACAAAAGAAATGCAATATAACCCTGTACGAATTGGGTCATGAAATTTATGAACTAACTCTCCATAATATCTCGTAGCATCTGGTGCTGTACCTGCAATGTATTTGTAGGCAACTTCAGGAAACCAAAAATCATAAAAATGCAATCCTAAGAATGCTAAAATAACCAATCCAGAAATAATCATATTTCTAGAACTCCAAGAAGCATTTGCAGCTCCGTTGTATTTTGCATAAGCAATTGGTCTTGCAGCGCTGTTTTGCAATGTCAATACAAATCCCATTACAAAATGGAAAATTACTCCGATTGCCAAAACTGGTTGCATTACATATTGAATCAGCGGATTGTATCCCATAAAGTGAGAAGCTTCGTTAAAAACATCTTCACTAATAATAGAAATGAAATTTAAGGAAACATGCAGCGCTAAAAACGTGATTAAGAATATTCCCGAAAGAGCCATAGCCACTTTCTTTAAGATGGAAGCATTCAATAGTGCAGATTGTGCCATAAGTGTTTAAGTAGTTTGTTTTAGAAAATTAGACAAAAATAACTCAAATAGACATGAACTACAACCATTTCGTTGTTATTTATAATGATTTTAAAGAGTTTTAAATGATTTTATTGCAAATTATTTAAAAACAATAAAATAGATTTTTTCCTAAGGTTGTTTTAACAAAATCCTACTTTTTATATAATTACCAAATTGCTATTTTTTTCAACATTTTAATTTATTATCCTCAAAAGTATCCCAAAACCGAATTTTATCCTTTTAAAATAAGTGAAGTTTGACAGCTTAATTTTACCTTTATCGGCTCAAAAAAACCAGAATGAAAACAGGAATTGATGCTATTACATTTGATGTAGCCAAAATACACTTACCTATAAAAACATTGGCAACTGCCAGAAACATAGAACCCGAAAAACTAGAAAAAGGCTTGGGTTTAATCAAAATGACGCTTCCAGACACTTATCAAGATACCGTAGTTTTTGGAGCAAATGCTTTAACCAAATTAATAGAAGAAAACACCATTGATTTAAGCGAAATTGGTCGGATTTATGTAGGAACCGAAAGTGCTATTGATAGCTCTAAACCTATCAGCTCATTCTTGATTGCTTTAATGGAACAAAAATTTGGCGAAGACACTTTGAACGAGTGTGATGTTGTCGATTTTACATTTGCTTGTATTGGTGGAGTTGATGCTTTACAGAATTGTATTGATTTTGTAAAACTGAATCCAACCAAAAAAGCGATTGTTGTTACTACCGATTTTGCAAAATATGACTTAAATTCAACCGGAGAATATACTCAAGGCGCTGGAGCTCTTGCAATGCTTGTAACCTCAAACCCTAGAATTATTGCTTTCGAAAACAATTGGGCAACAAGTACTAAAGGTGTTTTTGACTTTTTTAAACCATACCGAACAATTTCTAAAGAATCTATAACAGGAAATGCAACCAATGAATCTTGGTTTGACAATCTCGAAGCCGAAATAGAAATCCATAAAGATCAACCAGTTTTCGACGGACAATACTCGAACCAATGTTATATGGATCGTACCCGTAGTGCTTATTTTTCGTTTAAGAAATTAAAAAACACTTCAGAGACTGTTTACAATTCCTGGAAATGCATTATCATGCATTTACCATATTCCTTTCAAGGGCGAAGAATGTTATCTGAAATTTATGCTCTGGACAGCGATTCTAAAATTATTTCGGGAGATGAATCTGAAGCTGAATACCAAAATAAATTAAAGGAAATAAGCAAATCCGAAGAATACAGAACCTTTGTTACCGATAAATTACAACCTGCTGAGTTAGCTTCTTCCTTAATAGGAAACCTTTATACAGGATCTATTTTTATGGGATTATTATCAACTTTGGCTCATTTTTATAATACAAAACAAGAAGTTGCCGAAACTAAATTCGGTTTTCTAGCTTACGGAAGTGGTTCAAAATCGAAAGTTTTTGAAGGAACAATTCAACCAGAATGGAAATCGGCTCTTACTGAAACCAAACTTTTTGAGACTTTAGAAAAAAGCACCGAAATTGATTTTGAAACTTATGAAAAACTTCATAAAAAAGAACAAAAACAAAGCATCCGAACTCCTAAAAATGAATGGGTTTTAGATAGAATCGAAAAAGAAATCCCTAATTTAATCGGGGCGAGATATTACAAATGGGTTAATTAAATTATTTAAAAACCGAAGTCTTTTAAGCTTCGGTTTTTTTTATTAATTCCAATCCTGTCATTGCGAGGAACGAAGCAACCACACTAACAAAAGGAAGCAAAGTAATGCGCAAAATGGGATTGCTTCGTTCCTCGCAAAGACTTTGCAACTGTTAATTTTTGCCACAGATTGAATGGATTAAAATGATTTTTCTTTCTCACGCTTTAATTACTTAATCAATCTTTTTTATGTTGTTCTGTATAATTTTGATTCCCTTTAAGAACTTCATCGTGTACATTCATTCCGTTTGCCATTCCGAGCATGAATGCGGTTATAATTAGGATAGCTTTTCTTTTTAGCCAAAGTATTGGTCGCCTAGATTGCTCTAAGCGTATTTTATTATTACGTTTATACATTTTGCAAATGATAAATGATTAGACATTGTTTTATCATCATTATGCTTGAATAGCATAAATACCTAGAAAAGATTTCCTAAGCGTTGTATAAACTTTTAATAAGGAGTATTGGAAGTAATTATTTCATTTACAAAAACAGACTGAGCCACAAATAAACTTAGTCTCTGATAAAGAAACTTTTGCACCTTCAGAACAATCTTAATTTGAAAGCTAAAAACAACTGTAAATTCTACATATCTTAAAGGAATTGGAAAGAAAGTCTTCCCTTGAGATTTTACTTGATTGAAAACATATAAACCAGAGTCTTTAAAATTTAATTCTCTGCTTACATTAATTAGTGAAGATTGATAATAATCGACTGATTTTGATTGAAAATCTAAAGCACCGTCACCTGCAATCACGACAAAAGCCAGAAAGAGATAAATCAGATATTTTAAATGTTTTTTCAATCTATTTTATTTGAATTATTATTTACTGCAATTTATTAAATTATTTGAGTTCGAAATCTTGTCTCTCTACTTTTCTATTTTTTATTCCATAATTCTATTTTTGAAAGAACAGATTGCAAATTCTCACGATCAGGCTAAAGTCTAATTATAGTATCTTTTTTTAATTCAATAAGAATTTCATCATCATCTAGTCCATCATAAAAAATCATACTATAAATTGTTCCTTGCGGCTTTCCATATCTTTTTTCCAAAGCCTTCGAATTTCTTAAAATAACAGAATCATCAATTTCATTATTCACAATTTCATTTATGAGAATCAATGCCATCTTATCATCAATATTTTCCCAATCTTTAATTGACTCAATTAATAAAACTTTACAAAAACTTTCTAAATCTTGTGAAGCACTATAATTATCTAAATCGTATTGCGTCACGTCTTTCTGTGTCAAATCTTTGATTAAGGAAATTATTTCAGACAAACCAATCTTCCTTTCTTCATAATTTTCAATAAGCGTTTTCAGTTCATTTAATTTCCCCATTTGTCATTCTTTTAAATAATTATTCAACTCTAAACGCTCAAATTTAACCTTGTATTTTTGAACATATTTATTCCATTCCTCTTTGTTTTTACCGCCATAAACAGAAAAAGCATAATCGACTATTTCTTTACTAAAATGATTCCCGAAAACAGTATCTAAATATTCTATTCCTGAATCTATTACTTGTTTTAGAATAGATAATTTATCAATTCCATTTTCTTTACAAGCCTTATCAAACCATAATCCTTTGCTTATTTTTACATATTCTTTGAGCAAACTTTCGGTAATAAACTCCGAAGGAACATCATTAATATCTGGTTGATGTTTTCCTTTCTTGAAAACTAACAGAATCAATTCTTCAGAATAATATTCTTCTGGAATTAATCTTAACATTGTTCCTTTTTCAGCGGCTTTAAAACAAAGTTCTTTTGTCATAAATTCATCCGGAATAACTTGAATTGCAAAACCATCTTTGCCAACTAATGTATCGCAGAATTCATACGTTATTAAGTTCTCATCGATAAATGACAAAGCATGATAGGAAATATTTAATGCCTGATTACAAAGTTCCTCGGTTTTAAATTCTTTCGGGACCAATTTAAGATCTCTATAATTTGATAAAACACGACCGCGCCAATATTCATACGTTTTTGCAGGAGGATTATTTTGTTTTAAAATCAATTCTCTAAATTCTAGTTCTCTTTTTAATTCTTCGAAAGTTTCTATTAACGGATTATCAAGATGTTTTTGTAATTCGGTTGAGATAATATCTTCGCCAGAAACTTCATCGTATTGACATTCGTTTTCGGCATCAAAATCGTCTGCTCTATCATTATAATAAAACAAATCATTTTTACGCTCCGCAAATGTTGTATAATGGTCTTCGACTATAAAAACGGGCGCTTCTATAAGTCCTGTACATTTAAAATTACCGTGATTATAAGAGGTCATTACAACTTCTGTTGCCTTAACATTTCCTATTATTTCGGTATAAGAACCTCCTAATAATAAACTCTGACAAGTAACATTACCGTTTATATAAACATAAGGACCATAATCTCCTTCGGCATTTATGATTGTCCCACTTGTAGAAAAATCCCCGTTTATTAAAATGCCTTCGATTCTTATGGCATCAATTTCTTTTAATGACAAGTTTAATAGATTACTAAGCCATTTTTTCTCTTTATCCTCATAAAGGTCTAAATAGAAATTACCATCATAATTTACCTCTTGCCGTGCAACAAGAAAGAAATCCTGATCTTCCCATTCTTCAAAATAATCAAAACCTTCTCGCTCTATCAAAAAAGGATATTCTATTTTAACTTCTTTAATAGTAATTAATTCAAAACCTGACTTATTCATTTCTTACTGCCTTATTTTATATATTCTAATGTATGTATTAATAATTTAACACGCCCCTTGAGTGTGATAACTTTACCTATTTGCTTTGCTCAGGTCATAAAATTTCATTTAACACATAGAAACATAGATTTATATGTGTAAAAAAGAGCACAAAAAAGAAATACATTTCTTTCACATAGCAAGCTTTGTGTATTTTAAACAAGCGAAGCGCCTTTTTTGAAAATACAAAAACCTATGCTTCTATGTGTTAAAATTAATTACATTAAAACAGGTTAATCCTATTTATTTCGTGTTTTCTTTTAGTTTCATTTCCATAATTGGCATGAATCTGTTTTTTATTGAAGTTTCGAATTCGCCAACTTTTACAAATCCGACTTTCGAATAAAATGCTTCTGCATTTGGTTCTGAATCAAGTGTTATTTTTTCGAATTTACTTTCTCTAATCCTGTTTAAAAAATCGTCCATTAAGTATTTCCCGAATCCTTTTCCAATATATTCTGGCCTTACAAATAAGTTGTCCAGTATTACATTCTGTTTTTCTTCAATAAAATAGGAATAATAACCAATGGTTAAATCTTCGCTTAGTAACTTAAACACATAATTATCTTTAATATACTCTTGGGTAATTGTTAGATTTTTATCCCATTGCAAAATCTGTTCTGCAGAATATCCCCAATATGCTTTTGACTTTTTGGTTATTTCTGTTAAGATTTCGTGGTCGGTTATATTTGCTTTTTCTATTGTCATAATTATATGATTGATTTTAATCTAATTGGATTTATTAATACATACATCCGTAAAAATAAAACAGGTGAATCAATTAAACAAAATTGATTCACCTGTCAAATATATTAAGCGTTCATGATTTTAATGCAAGCTTTTTCGATTTGTACATCTGAAAATGGTTCTAGTGCTTTTGCTAGCATTTTACTAGTTTTTATGCAACTAATCATTTTGGTTCTCAGGTCGAGATTATTACCCATTTCCGTTTCCAGAATATTCTCGAAAATTTCAGATAAATATTCAGGTTGATTCTTAAATTCTCCTTCCATCCAAAGTGCCGAAAGGAATTTTGCCACGGATGGCATAACATCATCATTATGATGAGATAGTTTGTGATTTTCTTTAGTCATATCGAAAATATTAAACGCACGAAACCCCCGCTGTAGGTGTGACTAAATATCCAAAGATAGATTTAGGGCAGTTTCCTGCTCCATCACCTTGGCGAGGGTTCGCTTATGTTAACTTTTAATAAGTTTTATTGAAAGTTCTTTAAATATTTAGTCGATACAAACGTACGACTATTAATTCAAGCTGAAAAAGAAAACCTGCTCTTTTAGAAAAATTACTAAGCGAAAAATAATTTTCACGAAAATATATTTATAGAAAAACCGAAGTTTGATTGCTTCGGTTTTTTTTATGGATTTGATTATTGTTACGGGCACGGATTACAAATCCGCGCTATCGGGATATATATTAACTTTTATCTAAGAATTACTTTCAATTTGCCAGTTCTTTGCTTCAAGTAAAAGAGCATATTTATCTTCAATAAAAACTGGGTTATCCATATTTCGATAAAAAAAATGAGTTTTACTTTCGTCTTTATTCACTTTAAAACTGGTATTCCCACTTTTTGTATAAAGAACAATTAAGTCCCCTTTTTCTACTTTTTTATCTGGAAACCAAAATGGATTTTCAATCACTATCGAAATTTTATCATCAATCCTTTTAGTAACAAATGAAATATAATCACCAATATCACAATCTTCCAACACTTGGATAACTAACCTTTCACTATTAGTTCCTCTATCCTTTACACTTTTTATATCTAATTTCATTTTTTATAAGTAATTTTAAACAAAACACCACCTATTATAAGTACTACCCCAATAATTAGCATAATTATCGCCAAAGTGTTATCCTTTTCAAGAAATATTTTTGCAAGACCAACTATTATACCACCAGAAGTAATACAGAAAGAATATAAAATTTCGGCTCTTTTAGTTTTTGATAGTTTCTCATCTAAAATACATTTTTCATTTAATACGTTTTGATATTTTTCACGAAATGGCTCCAATTCTTTAATTTTAGCTTCAGCTTTTGAAAGATCATTTAAAATTAATTTTTGTGTGCCTGTCTGAGCTAATTCTTCAGAAGTAAGCCCTCTAACAAGATTACCGTACGCATCTGCACTTTTATTATGAATTTCCGCATTAAGAACTAAATCCCCTTCGGCTACATCTTTATTTTCGTCCATATATTATTAAGCTAATTTAGTATTTGTACTTTTAAAGATTGTTATGTAATTCTTAAATATTTTTCTCTTTTTACAATATTTTACAACCTTTGGATATTTGTTTTTTTTTTACAGAGCAAAGATACAAAGCATCCTTGATTTTTTTTAACAACTTATTAATTATAATCCCAATATAACCAAGTTCGCGTGAGGGATAGAGGCGTTATCCTTTTATGAAGCGATAGCGGAATAAAAGATATAGCCGAAAGCCCGACCCCAATGTCATTAAGTTAAGGAGTTAGTCAGTTTGTTTTTAAGTACTTAAGGTGATTTTAATTAGTTTTATTGTG
>NZ_JAOZEW010000003.1 GCF_025847235.1 Flavobacterium shii | reverse complement strand
TGATTTTTAAAACTTAGCTTAATTTCTCTTAATCTCTTAATGGTAAAAAAATGGTGAAAGCTAATCATTAAAAGGACGGACTTGTTTTATATATAAATCCCTACTTTGGTTTACGATCTTAAATTCCATGTCGATGGCGCTACTTGAGTTTTTCCAATAACGGGACATTTTACTTTCTATTTTCTTACTGACCAGATACAGGTTGTTGATTTCCTTTTTTGTTAACAATGGTTTATTGTCGTTTAAATTTGAATTAGAAGTAAAGTCAACATCAAAATCGACATCTTTGGATTCATCGAAAGTGAAATTATAAACTACAAATTGTTCGCAAACTTCGCCTTTTTCTGGTTTTACAACCGAATTTTCTCCTTTCTGGATATTTACTGTAATTCCCGGGAGACTTTCTCTAAAAATGTTCTTCGTAATTATAACGCCATTTGCCAATTCATCTGGAAACGAACGATGAACGAGAACTCCCATCGCAATATTTTGTTGGTCGATACCAAAGAGTTCACGCTCCCAATAGGAACTTTCGTTCCATACGCTTGCCCAAACTTGTTTAATTGCTTTTTCGAATGTTTTAATAGTATCGCCTAAAATCCCAGTTTTCGATTCGTATAAGCCAGCACCATTAAATCCAGCTATATCTTCGGCATTAGTAGAAGAACGGAATCTGAAATTCTTAAAATCGGTTTGTTTTCCTAATCTCTCATTTAGTTTAGATATCAATAACTTGTCGATTGGTTCTTTTTTTATTGCAGTTCGAATCTTTTTTAATTGATTGTTTACCCATTGCGCAGAATCTTTGTGCGGATAATCTAAAAGCTCTTTTATTAATGGTGAAATACTTTTGTTCTGAATGTGTTTTGTGTAATAATAAAATGGAATAGCATTGGCATTTTCAGGGGTTTTAAAAGGAGTTTCTTTTGCAATAGCAATTAAATACGCCAGATTTTGTGCTTTCGCGCCAATGTAAGTCACACCATTTTTTGGGATAGTAGATAAATCAATTAGTTCCGTAACCGAATTATCTACGACTAGTTTTTTCTTTTTAGTGATTGATTTTTCGGCAATTTTTTTGGTAGTTTCACTAATGTAAAAGGTATCTATTGCAATTTTTAATTCTACTTTTTTACCAACTAAACTTTTTATTTTGTTGTCGTTTAAAACATTGGTATAAGCCATAATCGGAATCTTTCTATTTTTGCCCAAAATGACCAAATGACTTAAGGGAGTTTGTAATTCATTTACAATAATACCTCTTACATTTGGTAAGATTTCTGGCGTTCCGTCTAGAATAATAATCTCGTCTTTGCTGGGTTTCGTCTTTTCTAAATCTTTAGTTCGATACATTTTTAGAATACCAATATTCTTTCCCGAAACAACTTCTTGGTATTTAAGTTCGTTAAAGATATAATCGGATTTTACACAAGGAATTTTAAACTTTCCTAACTCGTATAAGTCAATATTTTCTCGGTTATTGAGATAGAATTTTAGATTTTTCCTAATAAAACTAGTTTTGGTAATGAGGTCGTAAAATTGCTCAATCAGAGGGATTGGCATATGATCCGAAGCCGCCAATTCAAAAATCCATTTTTCAGTTCCTTTTATATGGTTAAGATTTCCAAGTAAATAGTTCCTATTTTTGTCGGTATTGCTATAATTATCACGGTTAAAGATTTCTAATTCTTTACTATAGCCCAAATAATCAACAACAAAATCATAATGGAGTTTAATTAATGTGCTATTGAAATAATATATCTTCTTGCTTTTAAGATCATAAATGATTTTAACCGATTCGATATTCGAGAATTTATCAGATAGCGTTTTTCCTCTAAATGCTTTGTATGCTTCATAATTTGGCAAATTTGAAACATAACTTTGAGCATAAAAAGTGGTAATTATTGCAAAGCAGAGAATGGTATAAATACACTTTTTCATAGCAATTAGTTTGAGTATTAAATGTAATAAAAAATTGCAATAGATTTTATGTACTTTGTTTTTAGGTTTAAGTTGCTTGAGGTATTTTTAAATTGAGTGTTTACTACTAACTGAAAATTTTATTATTTATAATAATTTCACTAAAATAGCAATCTATTCAAATAAGTTTTAAGTGTTTGTATCTTTTTTTTCGAAGTTTCCATATCCAAACCATGCTCTATCCCTATCAAGTGGTATTTCAGTTCCAAATCCTAATTCTTTCCTAACTAAATTGCGATAGCTATTTAAAAGATCTGTAGCAGGAGTTTTTTGTGCATTCTGGTCTTTTGGTCCAAACATAATTAATGAAAACATCTCTAAAATTTCGACATTTTCGCAAGTTAAAATTAGATTATTATGGCATTTTCTGGCATCTTCTGTTGATGCATACTGTTTTTTTATTTTTTGACCTTCAGAAGGAATTAAAATATGTGATAAGTTTGCATCCATTATGGTTAATGACAATAGTATTGCATCATATTTTAATTGTCTTTTTTGTTTTTCAACTTCTTGCTGATTTTGAATTTTTGCTTTTACATCTTCAATTTTTTGTGTAATGTTTGTAATGTCTTGTTTAGTGGCATAGTTTTTTCCTTTTTCCATTAAAAATTGTATAAGGGAAGTTGTGGTTAAACAGAATAATATAGCTAATAAAATATAAAACCAATAATATTCTGTTTCATTTTCAATTACTTTTCTTAATATTTTTTCAATTTCTTCAGGGGTCATATTTCTTTTTTTTGTTAATTTAAGGTGTTTATTTGTATATATAATCTATAATATGAATTATATAGTTTAAAAGTTAGTTCCTTTTATATTATAAAAATGATTTTATTGTAAGACTAATGTATAGCTTTTTTATTGCGAATTATGAAATAAATTTTAAAAATTTGATTGAATCAATAATTCTTTTATAAAGTGCTATATCTTCTAGATTCAAATTAAGAATAAACATACCAATAACTTTTATCTACCATTCGATTGCATAAACTAATAGAAACAATAGTTATTATCTGCAATTATGGGTTAACTTTGCAAAATAATTTTTTTTAGATTTCGAATATATGAAACGTGTTGTAGTAGGACTTTCCGGAGGTGTTGATTCTAGTGTTGCGGCTTACTTGTTGCAACAGCAAGGATATGAGGTTATTGGTCTTTTTATGAAGAATTGGCATGACGATTCGGTTACTATTTCTAACGAATGCCCTTGGTTAGAAGATAGTAATGATGCATTATTGGTAGCCGAGAAACTTGGGATTCCTTTTCAAACCGTTGATTTAAGCGAAGAATACAAAGAAAAAATCGTTGACTATATGTTCAACGAATATGAAAAAGGACGCACACCAAACCCTGATGTGTTGTGTAATCGTGAGATTAAATTTGATGTTTTCATGAAAATTGCATTAAGTCTAGGAGCCGATTATGTGGCTACAGGACACTATTGTCAAAAAACTGAAATCGAAGTAAATGGCGAAAAAGTATACCAACTTATTGCTGGAACTGATACAAATAAAGACCAATCTTATTTCTTATGTCAATTGTCACAAGAGCAATTGTCTAAATCGTTGTTTCCTATTGGAGGATTGACTAAACCAGAAGTGCGCGAAATTGCTGCCGAAATGGATTTGGTTACTGCCGAAAAGAAAGATTCGCAAGGATTATGTTTCATCGGAAAAGTACGTTTGCCAGAATTTTTACAACAAAAACTACAACCTAAAGATGGTTTAATTGTACAAATTGATAAAAACGACCCAATATATAATGCTGAAAAATCTGAAGATTTATCTTTTGAAAAAGAATTAGAACTTGAATCTCAAAAATTACCTTATACTCCAAAAATGGGTAAAGTAGTTGGAAAGCATCAAGGTGCTCATTATTTTACTATTGGTCAACGAAAAGGACTTAATGTAGGCGGAACAACCGATCCATTATTTATTATTGCAACCGACGTTGAAACGAATACTATTTATACGGGTTTAACGAGTCAGCACCCCGGTTTGTTCAAAAAAGCATTATTTATCGAAAAATCAGAAGTACACTGGATTCGTACCGATTTAGCTTTAAAAAATGGAGAACAAATGGAAGTTATGGCAAGAATTCGTTACCGTCAGCCTTTGCAAAAAGCAACCTTACACCAATTCGAGGGAGGAATGTATATTCATTTTGACGAGCCACAATCGGCTATAACCGAAGGACAATTTGCTGCTTGGTATTTAGGAAATGAATTAGTTGGTTCGGGAGTAATTTCTTAGATTAGTACTTTTTTATGGGAGGTTTAACCTTATCTAAAAAAGTAACTTATGAAAAAATATTACACATTTCTTTTTTTGTTCATTTCTTATGCGACTTTCGCACAAGAAGATGCATGGGTTTATTTTAATGCCAAACCCAATTCCCAAGCCTATTATGATAATCCTTTGTCCATGCTTTCACAAAGAGCATTGGATAGAAGGAGCAATCAGAATATTGCTTTAGATCTTAAAGATGTTCCTATTGAAACTACTTATGTTGCTCAGATAAAAGGGAGTACAGGGATAACGGTTATGGCGGAATCTAAGTGGTTGAATGCGCTCCATATTCGAGGGACACAAGCTAATATCAATACACTTAAATTATTATCCTTTGTGTCCAAAGTTGATTTTGCTAATAAATCACTAAATGGTACTGGCAAAAAAGCAGCTTCGGATAAGGTAAAAGCAACGGAGAATAAGCTTGAAACTACTGTGAACTATTCTTATGGTAATTCTGCAAATCAAATACAAATGCTAAACGGACAAATCCTGCATCAACAAGATTATACCGGTTCGGGGAAGATAATAGCTGTTCTGGATGGCGGTTTTCCGGGTGTTAATACAGCAAGTACTTTTCAGCGTTTAAGAGACAATAATAAAATTTTAGGAGGATATAATTTCGTATCAAGAAATCCAAATTTTTATACTGGAGTTTCTCATGGTACGCAAGTTTTATCGACAATGGGAGGGTATAAAGAAAATGCTTTGGTTGGGACTGCTCCCGATGCTTCCTATTATTTGTTTATTACAGAAGATGATACCTCCGAGAATCCTGTTGAAGAATCGCTTTGGGTTGAAGCTGCCGAAGAAGCAGATAGGCTAGGGGCAGATATTATTACTACTTCTTTGGGTTATTTTGGATATGATAATGCAAATTATAGCCATACGTATAGCGATATGAACGGTACAACTAATTTTATTTCCAGAGGTGCAGAAATTGCTTTTAGTAAAGGAATGATTGTAGTTGCATCTGCCGGAAATGAAGGGAATACAGTAGAGAAGCATATTGGCGCTCCTGCCGATGCAGTATCTGTAATTACGGTAGGTTCGGTGACTGCTAATAAAACGTTATCTTCTTTTAGTTCTATCGGACCAAGTTATGATGGGAGAATTAAACCGGATGTTATGGCTCAAGGAAGTGCAGCAGTAGTTTCGAGTGTTACTGGAAATATTGGTACAACAAATGGAACCTCTTTTTCATGCCCAATAATGGCAGGAGCTATAGCTTGTTTATGGCAGGCTTTCCCGAATAAAACCAACCAGGAGATTAGACAAATGGTTTTGAAATCGTCGGATCGTTATGCATCTCCTAATATTCAATATGGCTACGGAATTCCCAATTTTAGTTTGGCTTTAAATACTATTTTGAATGTAAGATCGATTAAAGATTCTGAATTTTTGGTGTATCCAAATCCAACTGATTCTAATCTTTTCTTTGCTTTTTCTGAAGATATTAATGAAGCGTTTGTAACGGTGTATTCTATACTTGGACAAAAAGTTGTTGAAAAACAAATTACGAATCAGGCCCCGTTTGTATCGTTACAAGAATTACGTTCGGGTGTGTATTTTTATACTTTAGATGCGAATGACCTGCACAAAACTGGTAAAATCATAAAACAATAATTGGCATTTTTACATGAATAAAATCACAACTCTTTTTAATATAAAATACCCAATCATTCAGGCAGGAATGATATGGAATAGTGGTTATAAGCTTGCTAGTGCAGTAAGTAATGCAGGCGGTTTGGGAATAATAGGTGCAGGCTCGATGTATCCGGAAATATTACGGGAACATATTCAAAAATGTAAGAAAGCAACATCAAAACCGTTTGGGGTGAACGTGCCAATGCTTTATCCTAATATCGATGAAATCATGAAGATTATTGTTGATGAAGGGGTGAAAATCGTTTTTACATCGGCAGGAAATCCTAAAACATGGACCTCTTTTTTAAAAGAAAAAGGGATTACAGTTGTACATGTGGTAAGTAGTACTATTTTTGCGCTAAAAGCACAAGAAGCGGGTGTTGATGCTATTGTTGCCGAAGGTTTTGAAGCTGGAGGGCATAATGGTCGTGATGAAACAACGACTTTTACATTAATTCCGATGGTACGCGAAAAAATTACAATTCCGCTTATTGCAGCGGGAGGGATTGCAACAGGAAAAGGAATGCTTGCAGCAATGGTTTTAGGTGCAGATGGAGTTCAGGTAGGTAGTCGTTTTGCGGCTTCGATAGAATCATCGGCACATGATAATTTTAAACAAACTATTGTAAATGTTAAAGAAGGTGATACGCAGTTGACGTTGAAAGAATTAGCTCCAGTGCGGTTAATCAAAAATAAATTTTATCAGGATATTCAGGCTTTGTATGAAAAGTGTCCAACGAAAGATGAGCTTATCGAACTTTTAGGAAGAGCAAGATCAAAACGTGGAATGTTTGAAGGAGATCTTGAAGAGGGAGAATTAGAAATTGGGCAAATAGCAGGACTTATTCATGATATTAAACCTGCTGCAGAAATTATTGATGAAATGATTTCGGATTTTGAAACAGCACGTAAGCAAACATTAAATTTAGATTTTTAGATAAATGAATCGCATAAAAATATATATAGTATTACTTTTTTTAGGACTTGGTTTGCAACAAACGTATAGTCAGAGTTACAAGTTTAGGACTTCTGGTTATAGTGTTTTAGAGAAAAATGAAAAAGGAAAATGGGGTAAATGGTCCGAATTGGAATTGGTTAACATTCCGGTTGTTCTAGATACAGATAAAAACCGAATTGTAGTTAATTCTCAAGAGATACAAGTGTTTCAAATCTCGGATTATATCGCAAGAGAAGAAAATGATACAGATATTGTTTATTCTTTTGTTTGCAAAGATTTAAATGGGAATGATGCTAAGTTGTCGATTATTACCAGAAAAATGCAGGATAACAGGAAGCAGTTGTATATAAATTACAATGACAGAATTATTGTGTATAATATTTTTAATATGTAATTATAAGATAGGTTTTGCGTGAGGGATGGTAGCGAATAGCCCACAGCCTGACGAAGGAAGTGCGAGGACTTGTAGCGAACAGCCCGACCCGAAGGGACACGCCCAAATTATGAAAGAACCACAAGATTCAAAATTAAATAAACAAACCCGACAGTTTTTAAAACTTGTCGGGTTTGTTTATTTATAGCCACAATTTATGAAAATATTTGTCCTTTTGAATCTGAAAAACTACTCAATATTCTTAATAAACTCATCATACTCCAGATAAAACATTTCGAGAGCATTCATTTTTTCGAAATAGAAATCAAAAATTTCATCCCAATAATTGCGATTGCTAAAGCCTACTCCAAGTTTTTCAACCCAAATACGGCTAATAGTTTTTCCGCTTTCCAGAGTGTATTCTTTTTCGAAAATTAGGTCTTTAATAAATTCTTCTTCCAGAATGTTTTTTAAAGCTTCTAGTTTTTCATAGTATGCATTTCGCTTTTCATCACTACGATGCTCGATGTCTATTAAGACTTGTGCTTTTTTATTATCGACATAAAATTTAAATGAAAAATCTTTTATTTTGGTATCATAAAGCACCCATTTTCGAGGATATTTTTCTGCGAAAGAGACCCAGAATTCTCGTTTTAGTTTTTGCGATTCTTCTTTACTATACATTTTTATTGGCTTAAGCTCTAGAAAACTTGTGAGACACTATTTTCTAAAGTATATTTATATATTATTTGAGACTACAAAAATAGACTTTGATTATGGATTTTCAAGACTTTTTGCATTTTGTTCCCAATTTTGCGCAAGCAAAACTTCCTGCCGTTGCTGCTCATTTAAAAATGGCACCTTTGGAAAGAGCTGATGCGTTAAGAAATCTAGATTTAAAGGCTAAGAGTCCTAGAATTGCTGCTGTCATGATGTTATTTTATCCAAAAAATGGAATAACACATTTGGTTTTAATTGTTCGTAATAGTTATAATGGAGTACATTCGTCGCAAATTGCATTTCCTGGTGGGAAATATGAAATTGAAGATGAAAATTATGAGCAAACGGCCTTACGGGAAACACATGAAGAAGTGGGGGTTTTACCTAAAAAAATAACTGTGCTTAAGGCTTTTACACCAATGTATATTCCGCCTAGTAATTTTATGGTACATCCTTTTCTAGGAGTTTGTAAGGAGGAAATTTACTTTTCTCCGGACCCCAGAGAAGTGGCGGATATTATAGAATTGCCGCTTTCGGTATTTTTGGATGATAATATCGTTATTGAAACTACTTTGTCGACTTCGTATGCAGCCAATATATCGGTTCCTGCTTTTAAAATCGAAAATCATATTGTTTGGGGAGCTACAGCTATGATACTAAGTGAATTAAAAGAGGTTTTAAAAGAGAGTTTTGTAATCTGAATCATTGATGATTCTGAATAAAACATATTATAGCTTTTGATATCTAGATAATTAGGTTGTGTGGGCTTGAGCTAATTTTCTAGTTATAACTACAAAAATAAATTTCGTAAGTTTGTCCTTCTAATTTTCAAAATAACATATAAATTTATGGGATTGTTTAAGAGAAATCCTTTTGGTCATATACTATTTATAAAAAAATGGTTAATTCGAATTTTTGGAGCAATTACGCACAGACGTTATCGTGGTTTTAATGAATTACAAATCGATGGCTCGGAAATTATAAGAAGTTTACCAGATACAAATGTTCTTTTTATATCCAATCATCAGACTTATTTTGCCGATGTAGTGGCTATGTTTCATGTCTTTAATGCAAGTTTGAGTGGAAGGGAGGATAACATTAAAAACGTAGGATACTTGTGGCAACCAAAGATGAATATTTACTACGTTGCTGCCAAAGAAACAATGAGAGCGGGTTTATTACCAAGAATTTTATCTTATGTTGGAGCTATAACAGTAGAACGTACCTGGCGTGCTAAAGGGGTTGATGTTACCGAAAAAAGAGAAGTAAACCCTAATGATACCGAAAATATTAGAATAGCACTTAAGGATGGTTGGGTAATTACGTTTCCGCAAGGGACAACTAAGTCATTTAAGCCAGTTCGTAAAGGTACAGCGCATATTATTAAGGAACACAGACCTATTGTTGTACCAATTGTGATTGATGGTTTCCGTCGTTCTTTTGACAAAAAAGGATTGCGAATGAAAAAGAAAGGTATTTTACAATCGTTTATTATCAAAGAACCACTTGTTATTGATTATGATAATGATACAATCGAAGAAATTGTTGAAAAAGTAGAATATGCAATTGAGCAGCATCCTTCATTCTTGAAAGTTATTCCATCTGAGGAGATAAAAGTTCAGGAAGAATTGAATAAATTGCGTAGATGGGATTATTAATCTTCTGGATAAAATGAATTTTTGTAAAAAGAGAGATGTAAAATATATTTTACATCTCTCTTTTTTATTTCAAGTATTACCTTTTTTTGAAAGGTAAATTGAGTAATAGAAACTATAAATTCATGATTTCATAGGTATATCTTTAAAAACCTCTGAACCTTTGTGACTTTGAACCTTATCCTTTCTACAAATCTATCTTTTTAAGTTCTTTATAATTAGCATATAATCTTCGGAGTAATGTGCCGTATAGTAATTTGTAAAAACACCAGAATAAACCTAGAAAAGCAAGTGTAACCAATACCAGAATACCTATAACCATCATCATTACGGTACCATTGGTAGCTATTTTTTCTTTAAGATAATTCATTTCCGGGCTGGAAAAAGCAATGAAAAAACTTATAACAGAGCTTATTACTGCCATCGTCAAGTTATACCAAACGTAGTATTGAACCGTTTTTCGGGTTTTTAAGATACTACTCATGAGTAATTTTGTTGATTTTGTAGTCGATATTGTAGTGTAGTTTTTATAGAAAAAATACACAAAAATTAATACCACTATATAATTAAAGTAAGTTAATACTTCAAGGTATAATATATATTCAGGATGCTTAATTTGTCTTAAAAAATCATCAGTACTAAATATGAAATTGGATACAGTCCAAAATAATATTTCTAAAATGCTTATAACCAAAATCCACTTCACAATCGAAGACGATTTTTTATGAATCATATTGTAAATCTCCACTTCTGATACTTGTTGAAAAGTACCCGCGGTTTTGTTCCAGTCTTTTTTTAATAAATCCAGTTCTTTCATAATTTTTTTTAAGGATTTAATATTTTTTTAAGTTTCCCTTTTATCCTATTCATTTTCACGCGTGCATTTACTTCACTAATACCCAAAGTTTCGGCAATCTCCTGGTAATCTTTATCTTCGAGATACATGAAAACCAATGCTTTTTCGATATCGTTTAATTGGTAAACGGCTTTATACATTAGCTTAATTTGTTCTTCTTCCTCATAGTTGTAATCAACTTCTTTTATAAAATGTTGGTGATTTTCAAATTCTACTGTTGCTATTGAGCGTTTAGTTTTTCGATATAAAGTAATAGCGGTATTTAACGCGACACGATAGGTCCAGGTAGAAAATTTGCTGTCGCCTCTAAATTTTGGATATGCTTTCCATAGCTGAATCGTAATTTCCTGAAACAAGTCTTTGTGTGCGTCTTGGTTAGCAGTATATAATCTACAAATCTTGTGGATTATATTCTGGTTTGCCTGCAATTGCACAACAAATGAATGTTCTAAATTATCGCTCATATTACATTAGTGTAGTTAATACCTTTTTTGTTACACCCTTTTTTAACTAAAAAGAGAATTTTTAGTTTATAGATCTTTTCCTTTGTAATAATTAACCATTAAATCAACAAACTTGCTATAACTTTCCATGCCGTCTTTTTGCTGATTGATTTTTAAGAAATTGTCATAAAAAATATGGAAACCTGTTTCTATAAAAGTTTCATATTGTTTCCAAAAATCCTGACTTTCTTTGTAGTTTTTTATAATTCCGGGATGTACTGTTTTTAGTAATTGCTTAAATGTCTTTTCATTTTTAGCTTGTATAATTCCCAAGCAATAGCGCAAAGCTAAACTATAACCGGAATATTGAAAATACAGATTGTCATTTTTTATGGAAGCCAAAAATCCTATAAAGTTGCATTCGTTTTCGCTGGCATATCCCATTTGGTGTGCCATTTCGTGATTTGTGGTCATTGGGAAACTATACATCGGCCCAAGACTATTTACTTGAGCTTCATTTGTAAATGGGTTTAAATAACCACCAAATCCCATATAAGTAAGAGGTAAGCTAAAAAGTGATTTTTTTATACTTGAATGAGAGTAGGTGAAATAAGGATATTCTGCAGCAAGATTGTTATATCCGTTTAAATTGATTTTAAAAACCTGTTCTTGCGAATAAGGAAACACAACTTTAAGGCTATCATTTTTTGTTAATTGTGATTGAATTGAGTTGGTTTTTATAATTAGTTTTTGGGTGAAAGCCAATAAATCGGCATCAGAATAATCTTTTTGAATTCCCATTTTTTCAAATAAAGGCTCTCGGTAATAATTAAACGCCCATAGAAAATGGAATAAAAAATAAAATACCGACAGGTAGCTTAAAGCAGTTAAGAGATTATCTTTCCATAATTGTTTCCATGATTTTCGTTTTATCCAAAGCCATCTTAAAAGCAATACGATCAATATAGAATAGACACAATCTCCAACAGAAAAAGGAATTCCACCGAGTATAATTCTTGAAAAGGAAGCAATTTTGGGATATAATCCGTTACTATAGTTTTTTTCAAGGAATTCTGGGAAAAATGGAATAATCTTTAAGATGATGATTTGTAGGAGTAAAAATAAAGGAAGAATGTATTTTCGTTTCACAGTGTAAATTTTGGATACGTAAATATAAATACAATATCAATTAGTAACGAAAAAGAATTTAAACTTTGTAACTTTGAAGTTGGAAAATGTTAAACTTCAAACAAAACATAATGAGTCAAGAAATAAGAAATTTAGAACCAAAAGCACTTTGGAATAAGTTTGCCGATTTAAACGCTGTACCTCGTCCGTCTAAAAAAGAAGAGCGTGTTATTGAGTTCATGAAAAACTTCGGTGCTAGTTTAGGATTAGAAACTTTTGAGGATGAAATTCGCAATGTAATTATCCGTAAACCTGCCACTCCGGGAATGGAAAATCGTAAAGCAATTGTTTTACAAGGACACTTGGATATGGTACATCAAAAAAACGCCGATACGGTTTTTGATTTTGATACACAAGGAATTGATATGTATGTTGATGGGGATTGGGTTCGTGCTCGCGGAACTACGCTTGGTGCAGATAATGGTCTTGGAGTTGCAACAATAATGGCAATTTTAGAAAGTAAAGATATTCCGCATCCTGCAATCGAAGCATTGTTTACAATCGACGAAGAAACAGGAATGACAGGAGCATTAAATTTAAAAGGGGGAATTCTTCAAGGTCAGATTTTATTAAATTTAGATACCGAAGAAGATGATGAAATTGATATTGGTTGTGCAGGAGGAATTGATGTAACTGCTACAAGGACTTATAATGAAGAAGATGTTCCGGAAGGTTCGGTTGGACATATTATTACTGTAAAAGGATTAAACGGAGGTCACTCAGGAATGGATATTCATAAAGGTTTGGGTAATGCTAATAAAATAATGAATCGTTTGTTGTTTGACGCTTTCGAAAATTTCGGATTACAAGTAGTTGAAATTAATGGAGGAAGTTTGCGTAATGCAATTCCGAGAGAAAGTGTTGCCAAAGTTATTATTTCAGAAATGTTTGATGAAGCTTATATCTTTGATATGCAGGAAATAATCAACGATATTAAAGCTGAATATAAGACGACTGAACCAAACCTTACAATAGAAATCGTAAAATGCGATTTGCCTAAAAAAGTAATGGATTTAGGTGTTCAGGAAGGTATTATTCGTGCAATTTATGCTGCTCATAATGGTGTTTATAGAATGAGTGCCGATATGGATGATTTAGTAGAGACATCAAACAATATTGCTCGTGTTATTGTAAAAGATGGCGAGATTTCGGTTGGGTGTTTAACACGTTCTTCTGTTGAAACGTCTAAATTTGATTTGGCTAATTCATTACGTTCTGCTTTTGAATTAGTAGGGTGTGAAGTAGAGCTTTCAGGAAGTTATCCGGGATGGACTCCAAATGTAAACTCTGAGATATTAGATGTTTTGGTTGGAATCTATGAAAAACAGAATAACGAAAAACCTAAAGTTGTAGCTTGTCACGCTGGTTTAGAGTGTGGGATTCTAGGAACAAATTATCCAGATATGGATATGATTTCTTTTGGTCCAACAATTCATGGAGCGCATTCGCCAGACGAAAGAGCAAGCATTTCATCTGCTAAAAAATATTGGAAATTTGTTTTAGAAATTCTAGCAAATATTCCTGTGAAGTAATAAGTTGACAGTCGCAGTTTTCGGTTTTCAGTTAAAAAACTGTACACTAAAAACTGCGACTGAATACTAAATATTAGTCTCTTTTAGGACTATTTTTCTTTTCTCTCTTTTCCTCTTTCTTTTCTTTTGCAGTTTTAAGAGGTTCTTTTTTTTGCGTTTTTTTTGCGTCTTGACTCTTTGCCATGATATTTAAGTTTAGTTAATTTCCTTTTTATGTAAGTAAATATAGTGACTATTTTTTAGATGATTATACATGCAAAGTGTAAAACCTTTTTTACTAAAATAATCTCAGTTGTTATTCCTTATTTTAATGCCTGTTTATATACTTCTATTGAATCTTTGGCTAGTCGAATTTTGAGCCATGATTTTAGTTTTTTATTCATTTCGTGATCTAGTTCTTTCTTACTTTGGTATAAAACTATTGGAATTATTTTGGTAGTTTGACCTTCTTTGTAGGAGTAGTTTCCTATGGTTAATGAAGAAATATAAGGGAATAATACTTTTGATTCATTTGTAATTTGTTCATTGTTAAATTGATATTCGGATAATTGTCCTCGTAAACTATTAATGATGATGTCTTTTTTGTCTACTAAATCTTTATTGGATTTTATTTTATTTAGAACATCTTTACTTAAATTAAAAGTGTCTTGCTCAATAATTAGTTGTGTATTTAGCAAGTTGTATTCGGCTAATTTTTTATTCAAATTAACGATTTCCTGATGATTAAATTTTTTAGATAAAAAAGCTAATTTTATTTTCTTAGGTTTCGAATTATACTCTATTTTTTCATAGATTATAGGATAATCATGGTCGGTAAATTCCTTTCTGATGAAAACTTCAGTTCTTTGGTTATAACTCTTTTCTACAAATAGTTGATAGGCAAAATAAATACTAGGCAAAATCATGAGCATAATAAGTATTGTAATTCCGTACTTTACTTGTCTTTCGTGTTTTAAATCTAATTGTTGTGCAATAGGATATCTCAGGAATTTTACGATTACAAAAGTTGCTATGCAGATAAAAACACAGTTTATAGTGTATAAATACATAGCGCCAAGGAAATAACTAATGTTGCCCAATGCCAAGCCATATCCTGCAGTACATAAAGGGGGCATTAATGCTGTTGCAATTGCTACACCTGGAATAGGATTTCCTTTTTCGACTCTGGTTACTGCAATTACGCCAACCAAGCCACCAAAGAAAGCAATTAAGATGTCGTATATATTAGGAGATGTTCGTGCTAGAAGCTCAGATTGGGCCTCTTTAAACGGACTTGCGTAGAAATATAAAGTAGAGATAGCTAGACTTACAAATGTGGCAATAAGAAGGTTCTTGATGGATTTTTTTACCAATGTGAAGTCATACATGCCTAAACCAAAACCAGCACCTACAATAGGTCCCATTAAAGGCGAAATTAACATTGCACCTATGATTACTGCTGTTGAATTTACATTTAGACCAACCGATGCGATAAGTATAGCGCATGCTAATATCCATAGATTAGATCCTCTAAAAGAAATTGCACCAGTAATGTTTTCAATTACTTTCTTTTTGTTTTCTTCTCCTTTATGTAAGTCTATAAAATTTAATACTTTATTAATTTCTCGTTTCATTTAGGTTAGAGGTTTCTTATTTAGAGTTAAAGTACGAATTTTATATTAGATTGCCAATGAAGTATAGTGTTGAAATAAAAAAATCCTCTTTTACTTTTGTAAAAGAGGATTCGTTTTTTATAATTTGAAGTAATTTTAATTACGTTTAAGTATTTTATATTGTTCGTAACAACCACTAATGGCATCCATTATCTGTAAATCATTTGCAGTTTGAATAAAAGACTCAGAGTAGTTGCATCGTTTTAAAATCTCTGGGATTTCATCTTTGCTTACTCCCAGAAGTACAGCAACAGTTTCTCTGTCAAACTTAGATTCTAATAGATTGCGAACAGTATCGTCTTTTTTCATTTCCTTGAGTTTCTTGAGCTCCTTAGGATTTCTTCCAAAGAAATTATAGAGGACATCTGTAGGATTAAATATCGATCCTAATACTTTGCCAAATGCATTTGGCGAGTATTCACCAGCTTCGTATCCTTGCGTTAGCCCCGAAATGCTATAACGATAATTTTCTTTTGTAGGGATCAGTTTAGAGTCAACTTCCAGATAACCGGTTAGATTAAAAGGTCTGATTATAACTTCTTCAAGCGCAATTGCTTTTTCTGTAAGTTGAATTTTTGTGACTTTGTTTTTTATCCAGTCATTTGTAACACGAATCCTTAAGGATTGAAATCCTAAAATAGAGAAGTGTAAAGTATCATTTGGTTGTACATCAATTTCAAAATATCCTTTAGAATCAGATGTAGCACCTCTTACTTTATTAAGATTGATGATGTTTACACTAGAAAGTGGAAGTTTTGTGTTGTCGTTAACGATGTAACCAGATACTCGTTGAGAATGCTCAGTGTCTTGAGAAAACGCGGCTGTGGATAGTACTAAAAAAAAGAAAACTACAAAATATTTCATAAACTGATTTAAAACTCTAAAAGTAGTAAATCAGGATTAAATATTTTGTAGTCTTCAAGTATTATTATAAGAAAATTAACAAAGGGTATTAATCTCTTCTTGGTCTTCTTGGTCTTGGTGAATCACCAAAGCTTTCAGAACGTCTTGGAGCTCTATCAGAACCACCTTCACTTCTTGGAGCCGAGCTTCTGAAACCACCTTCTCTTGGAGCAGAGTTTCTATCGCTTCTAAAACCACCTTCTCTTGGAGCAGAATTTCTGTCGCTTCTAAATCCGCCACCAGAACCTTCTCTTCTTGGAGCAGAACTTCTTCCACCACCGAAACCACCACCAGAACTTCTTCCGTTATGGTCACGTCTTCCACCACCGTCATTTTTAGAAATTTCAACATTAATACGACGTCCTTCTAATTGTACGTTGTTTAATACTTCCATTACTTTATCAGTGTGTTCAGGATCAGTGTTAAAGAAAGAGAAACCTTCTTTTACATCTACTTTGAAAACGTCATCACGACCTAAGTCTAATGTTTCTTTTAAGTAATCTTTTAAAGACATCCAATCAAAATTGTCTCTTGATCCAATGTTAACGAAATATCTTGTTGCTCCGCCATTGTTGTTAGGTCTTGCAGCACCATCTCTATCATCACGTCTTTCAGAACCTGAAGATTGATTAGTGATATCTCTGTTCTTTTTGTAATATGCAATAAAACGGTTAAATTCAACAGAAACCATTTTTTTGATTAATTCTTCTTTAGATAATCCTTCTAAAACATTGTTAATAGCAGGAAGATAGTTGTCGATTTCGTGATCAACTTCAGTATCTTTAATCTTATTTGCTAAGTGTAATAATTGAATTTCGCAAATTTCGATTCCAGAAGGAATTGTTTTTTCTTCAAATTTTTGTTTGATAATTCTTTCGATAGAAGAAATCTTGCGTAATTCACTTTTAGTAACAATTACGATAGAAGTTCCTAATTTTCCAGCTCTACCAGTACGTCCAGAACGGTGATTGTAAGTTTCAATTTCGTCAGGTAATTGGTAGTTTACAACGTGTGTAATACTATCAACATCAATACCACGTGCAGCAACATCTGTTGCAACAAGCATTTGTATTTGTCTTCCACGGAAAGATTTCATTACACCATCACGTTGCGCCTGAGATAAATCTCCGTGCAATGCAGCTGCGCTGTATCCATCTTCGATTAATTTTTCGGCAACAGCCTGTGTATCTCTTTTGGTACGACAGAAAACTACAGAGAAAATGTCTGGATTAGCATCAGCTAAACGTTTCAAAGCTTCGTAACGATCACGAGCATTTACTAAGTAAAATTCGTGAGATACAGTTGAAGAACCTGAGTTTTTAGCTCCAACAGTGATTTCTAAAGGCTCATGCATGAATTGTTTTGCAATTCTAGCAACCTCTTGTGGCATAGTTGCAGAGAACAACCATGTACTTTTTTCGTCTGGAGATGTAGATAGGATGTTTACGATATCTTCGTAGAAACCCATGTTCAACATTTCGTCAGCCTCATCAAGAATACAATAGTTGATTTGAGAAATGTTTACCAATCCTCTGTTAATCATATCTTGCATTCTACCTGGAGTAGCCACAATAATTTGTGCTCCTCTTTTTATGTCTCTAGCTTGTTCTGTTATACTTGCACCACCGTAAACTGCTACTACATTAATACCTTTTTCGTATTTAGAGTAGTTTTTAATTTCGTTAGTAATCTGCAAACAAAGCTCGCGGGTTGGAGATAAAATTAATGCTTGTGTATTTCTGTTGTTGGCATCAATTTTTTGAATTAGCGGAAAACCAAAAGCTGCCGTTTTCCCTGTCCCTGTCTGAGCCAACGCAACCATATCTGTGTCTTTTTCCAATAATAGGGGAATCGCTTTCTCCTGTACTTCAGTCGGATTTTCAAATCCTAGATCTAAAATCGCCTTCAGTAACGATTCACTCAATCCTAATTGTTCAAATTTGTTCATATGTATTTTTAAAATAGGGTGCAAAATTACTGCTAATTATTCAGATAAACTAATGCTATTTTAAGAATTGTATATTTATTATGATTTGATTATCAAATAGTTATATTTATTCTCAAGTATTTTAAGGTCAATTTTTATGAAATTGTAGTAAAAAAACGTCTAGAAATTTAAATTTTAGGGTTTAAAATGTTGCATTTTAAACAATTATTAAACTATGTTCAGAAAATCAATAAGTTGTTGCGTTGCTTTTCCGCGATGACCAATTTTATTTTTAATACTTAATGGTAATTCAGCAAAAGTTTCATCATATCCTTCAGGTTGAAAAATGGGGTCATAACCAAAACCCTGGGTTCCTTTTTTATCCTGAATAATTTTTCCATTGGCAATTCCTGTAAAGAGGTGCTGCTTTCCGTTTAGGTTCAATGCAATAACGGTTTTAAAATGAGCATTACGGTCAGTAATATTCTTTAATCCTTCTAAAACCTTATTTATATTATCATCTGAGTTACGTTGTTCTCCAGCATATCGTGCCGAATAAACTCCGGGTTCTCCATTTAAAGCGCTTATTTCAAGTCCAGTATCATCGGCAAAACAATCGTAACCATATTTTTTAGTTACATAATCAGCCTTAAGAATTGCATTACCTTCAATTGTATCAGCAGTTTCCGGGATATCTTCGTGGCATCCAATGTCTTCTAAACTCAGGATCTGTATTGATCCGTTTAGTATACTTTGTATTTCTTTTATTTTATTCAGATTGTTTGAAGCGAAAACAAGTTGCATTATATAAGGTTATGAATTATGATGTAGACAAAGTTACAATGATTTCGTGGAACTTTGATCATAACTATGTTTTTTATGGAGCTTCTCCTGCTGTACACTATATCTTTTATGATAATCCCGATTAGTAGATATCAAGCCTTTGTCAAAGTTCAAAACTTTAGGGAAGGCATTCCATAGCATGATATTTAATCATACGGTTATGAATGTTCTGTTCTGTAATAAGTATTGTGTATGAAATATAATTAGATTATGTTTGAATTAATGATTTATTGATTCAACTCAAAAACAAAAAAATATGATTAAGAAAATTATCCAAATCTCATTTGCCATCGCTATTGTATTGCTATTAGTAAGTTGTAAAAACACCAAACAAAAACTTCAGGAGTATGTTGTTACCTACAATACTAGTATAGCTCCAAGTTTTAAAGGTGAAAATATTACTGGTACTACTGCTAGAGGATATTTAGAAGACAATAAAATTGAGATAAGAATAGAAACTGATTTAGAACAAAACGAATTAAATAAACAAAATTATACCAAGGGATTTCCTGATTTGTTAGCTGAAATGATTAAAAAAGACCAGCTTCCTAAAGAGTTAATCGAAGAAGGGGTGACCTTTCATGTGTATTTTCTAGCTAAGGATAATACAGTTCTGTCCAAATTGATAATTAATAAGGAAGAATTAAAAGAGTTGTTAAAAGAAAAGTAAGCCTACGGAAAATAAGATATTTAAAATCTCTTGTTAGTTGAAAAATCAAAAGCCTCTTTTGCAATATAGCTAAAGAGGCCTTTTTAATTTATCGATTGGTAACGCTTGTTAAGTTATCGGGGAAGTATAGTTCGGATAAATTGGTAAATTCATCACCGCGCATAAAGATATTGATATCAACATCGGCGAAACGTGTCTTTCCTGCAGCAGCCAATAATTCATTTGCAGAATGCAATGTGTTTTTATGGAAATGAAATACGCGATCTGATTTATCAGTAACAACTAAGCCTTTCATCAACATTTTATTTTGTGTAGCAACTCCTGTTGGGCATTCATTATTATGACAACGTAAAGCTTGTATACAACCTAATGAGAACATAAAGCCTCTGGCGCTATTACACATATCGGCACCTAGAGCAACAGCGTGAAGAATAGAATATCCTGAGATTATTTTTCCGCTACCAATTACTCTCATCTTATCTCTAATATTTAGGGAAATCAACGTTTTATTTACAAAAATCAAAGCAGGTTCAAATGGCATACCAACACCATCTGCAAATTCTAGTGGAGCAGCTCCGGTACCACCTTCGGCACCATCTATAGTAATGAAATCAGGATAACAATCTTCAGAAATCATTTCATGACAAATGGCTTCAAATTCTTTGGTATTTCCGATACAAAGCTTAAATCCAATTGGTTTTCCGTTGGATAATTCGCGTAAGCGTGCAATAAAATGTACAAGCCCTTTTGCATCAGAGAATGCACTATGGCTTGGAGGAGATAAAATCATGGTATGAGGTTGAACGCCTCTTATTTTTGCTATTTGTTCTGTGTTTTTAGCTGCAGGAAGTACGCCACCATGTCCAGGTTTAGCACCTTGAGATAGCTTGATTTCAATCATTTTTACGTTTGGTAAAAGTGCTTTTTCTTTGAACTTTTCTCCATCAAAGTTTCCGTTTATATCACGACAACCAAAATATCCCGTACCTATTTGCCAAGTAATATCTCCACCGCCAGCAAGATGAAATTCTGTAAGTCCACCTTCACCAGTATTTTGATAGAATTTTCCTTTTTGAGCACCGATGTTCAAAGCGCGAACAGCATTTTCGCTTAGGGAACCAAAACTCATTGCCGAAATATTTAGTATAGAGGCTAGGTAAGGTTGTTTACAATCTTTACCACCTACAAGAACACGAGGTAATTCTTCATTTACTTTTGCAGGAAAAATAGAATGTTTGATTCCTTCGTAACTATCGTGATTAAGATTTAATTGCGTTCCAAAAGGGGAACTGGAATCTATATTTTTGGCTCTTTGATATACTAATGAACGTTGATTTCTTGAGAATGGCTTACCATCTGTGGATCTTTCGATAAAATATTGTTGAATTTCAGGCGCGATCATTTCAAATAAATACCTGAAATAGCCTAAAACAGGAAAGTTTCTTAAGATAGCATGCTTTTTTTGATTTGCATTATAAACACCAACAACCAACAATATAGGAATAATAATAACGAGTAAAAAACCACGGTCAGTATATAGGTAAATTGCAGTAACAACTAGAAATAATAAAAATCCGTAGATAAAGAATTTTTTTCTCATGTTCGTAAAAAATTAAAATGTAATGAATAATAGTTTAATAATTAATTGAATCGTAAGCGTACATAAACATGTTTAATGCCTTTTTTATCCGATTCTCTTTCGTCAATTTCAAGAATATCAGTTAGCGATTTTAACATTGGCGTAAGCTTAGAAAAACCATAATTTCTAGGGTCGAATTCCGGTTTTTTCTTTACAATTAAATTTCCAACATCACCTAGGAATGCCCATCCATCATCATCTTCAATGTCTTCGATGGTTGCTTCAATAAGTTCAATAGTTGGAGCATCTATTTTATGTAAGGCTTTTTCAGTTGGTTTTTCGACTGGTTTTTTTGCATCGATTGCATTGTTGTTAGTCTTAGGTTTTTTCTTTTGGATTGCTCCATCCAGAACCTCAATATAAATAAACCTGTCACAAGCAACAATGAATGAGTTTGGCGTTTTCTTTTCTCCAATACCAATTACTTTCATGCCGGATTCTCTTAATCTAATTGCCAAACGTGTAAAATCACTATCGCTGGAAACAATACAAAATCCATCTAGTTTTCCTGAGTATAATAAATCCATGGCATCAATAATCAAAGCAGAGTCGGATGAATTTTTACCTACAGTATAGCTGTATTGTTGAATAGGGGTAATGGCGTGCTCTAGTAAAACAGCTTTCCATCCATTGGAGTTTGGTTTGGTCCAATCAGCATAAATACGTTTAGTGGTTGGAGTGCCAAATTTAGTAATTTCCTCCATCATACCTTTTACATTGCTATACGGTACATTATCGGCATCGATAAGTACGGCAAGTTTTAGTTCTTTGGTGCTGTTTAAAGACATTTTTTTGGTTTTACAAAATTATAATCTACCAAAGGTAAAACTAAAATTGGTTTTAAATCCACTTGATATATAATATGTGTTTTGAGTTAATTAAATTATTTTGGTTATAAATAAGGTCTTTTTTTATTTGAAAATCTATTAAGGATAAATTTGTCTTTTAATGTTGTTTTAAATATATTTGTATGGAATTTAATACATCTTTCTATGTTTTCAAAAGCTTGTGAGTACGGTATTCGTGCATCAATATTTATTGCAACCAAATCATCTCAGGGAATCCGGGTAGGAATAAAAGATGTGGCAAAAGAAATTGATTCACCAGAACCTTTCACAGCCAAAATAATGCAGATTCTTACCAAAAGCGGAATAATTGATTCGTCTAAAGGAGTGGGAGGAGGATTTGAGGTATCTAATGATGCGGTAAAATCTATAAAATTAATCCAGATTGTAGATGCTATAGATGGAGACAATATATATAAAGGATGTGGAATTGGTTTAAAAGAATGTTCAGAGATTCATCCTTGTCCGGTGCATAATGAATTCAAGCAAATACGTGAGTTGCTTCTTGCTATGCTTACAAAGACAACATTACAGGAACTTGCTTTGGGAGTAAAATCAGGTGATTTCTTTCTTAAAACATTAAATAAAAGTGAATAATATTATAATAATTTAAATACTTAAAAATGAATAAAAGAGTCAAAATTTCTATCGTAATGCTAATGGGTTTTTTCGCAATAACTTCATGTGGTAAAAAAGACGCAACAACAGATGCAGCTACCGAGGTAAATGGAACTACAACAGGTACTGAAGGTCAGGCAGAAGCTGTTAGCAATGTTTTGGTTATTGAGGGGAATGACCAAATGCAATTTAGTACTAAAGAGTTAAAAGCTATAGCAGGAAAACCAATTACACTAACATTAAAACATGTAGGTAAAATACCAAAAGAAGCAATGGGACACAATTTGGTTATTTTGCAAGAAGGTACCGATGAAGCGGCTTTTGCAGCCAAAGCGATTGCTGCGAAAGACACTGATTATATTCCCGCTTCAGAAAAAACGTCGATTATAGCTCACACTAAGTTAATTGGAGGAGGAGAAGAAGATACTATTGAATTTACTATTGATAAAAAAGGGACATACAATTTCTTGTGTACTTTTCCGGGCCATGTTGCCATGATGAAAGGTGTTTTAATTGTAGAATAAATAATAGACTCTAATCTTAATTTATAGGTTAGAGTTTTTTTACAAGCTAATAAAGGATAGTTTTGTCTTTTATTAAGGTCAGATAAATAATAATTTAATTTTAGAGAAAATGGAAAACTTAAAAGATAAAACAATTGGTTCATTTGTAGCCAAAGATTTTAGAACAGCTGCTGTATTTACAAAATATCAAATCGATTTTTGTTGTAAAGGGAATAGGACTATTAATGAAGTTTGTGAAAAACAAGATATTGATTCAGATGTTTTAATGCAAAATGTGTATGATGTATTGCAATCTGAAGGCAGTAATACAATCGATTTTGATTCATGGCCTTTAGATTTATTGGTAGATTATATCGAAAAAACGCATCATCGTTATGTAGAGGATAAATCTACAATTTTAATACAGTTTTTAAATAAACTATGTAGCGTACATGGAGCAAATCATCCCGAATTATATAAGATAAACGAATTGTTTACCGAATGTGCTGGAGAATTGTCGCAACACATGAAAAAGGAAGAGCTTATGTTGTTCCCTTTTATCAAAAGAATGGTAAAAACTAAGGAATCTGATGGGCCTTTATCTCAACCATCTTTTGGAACGGTATCCAATCCAATTGCTATGATGATGCAAGAACATGATAACGAAGGAGAACGCTTTCGTGAAATTGCCAGCTTAACAAATAATTACACAGCACCAAGTGATGGATGTACTACTTATAAGGTAACATTTGCAATGCTTAAAGAGTTTGAGCAGGATTTACACAAACACATTCATTTAGAAAACAATATTTTGTTTCCTAAAGCTATCATTTTAGAAGAGGAATTTTCAGAAAGAGCATAGTAAAATGAATGGTTAAAAAAGAAATGTGCCGATAGATCATTTGAGGGAATGATTACATCGGCGCATTTTTTATTGAAATAACTATTCATAATCATAAAGGTACTAAAGTAAATATAAGTCTTTAAATACTTTTATTATATGAACTTATATAAATTACAGGGTTGAATTTTAGGTAAATAAAACTACTTTTAATATGATAAAAAATGAAATTGTTAGTTGAAATGAATTCGCAAAGAAGTTGGATTTTATGTTGCTTTTTTAATTTTCTGATAGCTTCGGTTATGGGATTATTAATGCGTTTTCTATATCTGTTTCCTTTGCAAAATATAAATTATAGTTTTTTACTTCATGCACATTCCCATGTAGCAATGTTAGGTTGGGCTTATTTGATGATTTATGTTTTAATTGTTCACTTTTTTATACCAAAAGATAAAAGCGAGAAAGCAATTTACAATCAATTATTTTGGACTACAGAATTTGCAGTTATCGGCATGATGATAACCTTTCCTATTCAGGGATATGCTTTGTTTTCGATTGTGTTTTCTACACTACATATTTTATTAAGCTATGTATTTTGCTGGCTGGTTTGGAGAGATGGTTTTAAGGATGAAACAAGTGATTATAAGCTTTTATTAGTAGCTGTTTTGTTTATGGTTTTGTCAACTTTTGGTGTTTGGTGTTTAGGACCAGCGGTAAGTATGTTGGGTAAACAAAGTGCTTTTTATCAAATTGCAATTCAGTTTTTCCTTCATTTTCAATTTAACGGTTGGTTTTTATTTGCTGTTTTAGCTTTATTCTTAAAACAATTCGAAGATAAAATAGATAAAAAAAAGTTTGAAATATTCTTCACATTACTCATTATAGCAACATTTTTAACGCTTGCATTCCCTGTAAGCTGGTATGTTAAGAATAGTTTATTAAGTTGGATTAATACTATTGGAGTTATCTTGCAATTGGTTGCTTTTATCTATTTTTATAAAATGCTAAAACCACAATGGGGATGGTTTAAAGCTAATTTAGACACTACAGCCAAAATGGTTTACAGTTTGGCTTTATGTTCATTATTCTTAAAAATAGGTATTCAACTATTGGTTTTAATTCCTAAACTAGCAGAAGCTTCACACCAGATTAGAAATTTTATAATTGGCTTTATCCATTTAACAACTTTAGGTGTAATTACAGGATTTTTATTTGGAATATTAATTCAGAATAAGATGCTTTCACCTCAATCTTATTTACTCCGTTTAGGAATAAAATGCTTCATTGTGGGATATGTAGCAACAGAAGTTTTGTTATTTCTTCAAGGGGGATTTCTTTACTTTGGTAAAGGCGCACTTTGGGGCTATTACGAAGAAGTTTTTGGAACGAGTGTTCTTATTGTCGTTGGCTTAAGCTTGATTATGGTATCAATATTTAAAACAAAAATATTAGCCATAAATTAGACTAGTTAAATTTATTAAATTAAAAATAGTTACATAGAATTAAAAAGATTTAAGCTTTGCAGTTAATTTTTTTTGCCACAGATTTACTTCGTCTGTTCGACTTTCAGTCTCGGGCCAAGAAAGTACGGTTTGGGTCTTTGACAAAGAGTTGCTAACTTAAATTGTCTATAATGAGACGCGGATGAAATGGATTTACAAAAGTAAAGCCGCGGATTAAAAACTGATTTAAAAATAATCGAAAATAAAATCCGTTTAATCCGTGTTTTCGCTTTAGCGAATCCGCATAATCCGCGTTCCTTCGGCAAAGAGTTAGATAGAATTAAAATGATTACAATGATTTTATCCCGTTCCGAAGCTTTGGGATCGGTATTGCGACCTTTGCGTAATCCTTTGTGAACTTTGCGGTTAATTCTATAGATAAAAAAAACAAGGGTCGATTAATAAAAATCTTCCCTTGTTCTCTTACTAATCAACCTATTTAATCTTCTCTGCTTCCATATTTATTCTGTCTACAGTTTTATCATTATTTACACCTAAACCTTCTTGTTGGTATATTAATTCGCCATCGGGATTAAAAACACTTATGATATTAGAATGGGAAAACTCTACCGGTGATATTTTCTTATAGTTTACTGCGAGAACTGCTGCAAACTCACGTGTGTTTTCTTCTGTAGAACGCAAGAACAGCCACGGGTCATTTTCCATTTTATTTGCTATAGCAAATGCTTTTAATTTTTCGGGAGTATCAGTTTCAGGATCAATACTTACGAGAATAAGCTTTACATTCTTTTTGTTGTTTTTATTCAATCGGGATTCTATATTTCTCATATCGGCTACTAATCTGGGGCATGCTGCTTTGCAAGTCGTGTAGATCATTACCATAACAAGAACGTTGCCTTTCAGGCTTTTTAGTTCTATATTTTTCCCATCTTGATTAGTCCATTGTGATGGTAAATTGTAAATCGATAAATCACTAATTGGTTTATCTTGAGTTACAATTGCGGTACTATCTTTAGAATCTTTGCAACCTTGCAGACTAAAAGCTAATATGGAAATTGCGATTATTATTATTTTCATTTTAAATATTTAAAATTATTGCTTTTTAGTGCTTGCGCATCGAAAGCCTAGATTTCGTGTTGAATATTGTGCCTTGAGACTTCCTCGAAATGCGTATCTCATAAAAGCTGCATAATCCATTAAATCGGTTGCATTTACCGAGGCTCCACCACAAAAAAGATTTTTGTCTTCGCTTTTATCTTTTCTGGATTCTCCTGATAGAAAGATGCTATTAAAATCTGCCGTCCATTCCCATACTAAACCATGCATATCATAAACTCCCCAGTAATTTTTGAATGTCCCTCCAATAGAATTCTCGTATGTTTTTGATTTTTCATACCATGACAATATGTATTTATTGAATTCCGATTTGGTTCTGGCATCAATTTTTTTTTCATCTGCCATAGCAACATATTCCCATTCATCCATTGTAGGCAAACGTTTTTCTTGACATTCACAATATTTCCTGGCAGCAAACCAGGAAACGTTGGTTACTGGTGCTTTTGGATTTGCACTTCCAAAATCAAAATCAGTTTTCCAATACGATAGATAGCTTTTATCTGCATAAATAGCCTTTATTTTGGATTTGTTATAGCTTGGATTCTTTTTGAGGAAACTCAAGAACTCACGATTAGTAACTGGATAAACATCTATAAAAAAGGGCTTCACAACAATTGGGTTTTTTACTGTAGCTCCGTAAAGAGGGACAAACGAGCCCTCTTTTATCGGAACCATCTTCGATTCTTGCGCTCTTATCATTCCTATATGAGCTAAGAAAAGGATAATAATGAAAAAGCTTTTTTGCATAATGTTTTATCTTAGGGCTTTTACCATTTCGGGAGTTACTTCAGTTTTATTATTCCCCCAACTATTGTATATATAGGTCATAATATTTGCTATTTCATCATCGGATAAATTCTGGCTAGGCATAATGTTGTTGTATTTTTTACCATTTACAGTTATTTCGCCACTCAAACCGTGCAGGATTGTCTTGATTGCTCGTTTTGGGTCTGCATTAAGATAATCTGATTTTGCGAGAGGAGGGAACGCACTAGGAATTCCTTGTCCTTCGGATTGATGGCAGGCAAAACACGTTGTTCCAAAAATCTCTTTTCCAATTTTCACTCTTTCGGCTACTGTTCTTTTTGGAATAGCTGTTTTTGTAGCTCCATAGTCAGGCATTTTTTGGATTGTTCCACCTTCTGGTAAATAAATACCTTCTTGGATAGTTCCCGAATAGATATTTTTATGTTCTGCACCTTCTACTTTTAGGATTCCCAAAGCACCTTTGTTAAATGCTCTAAAAATAGAGTGGTCAACAATAATGAAATTTCCGGGAGTTTCTACTTTAAAATCAACTATCGATGCACCGCCGGCAGGAATTAAAGTAGTCTGAACATTTTTATTGATAAGACTTCCGCCTTCAACATGTACATGATCGAATATTTCACCAATAACATGGAATGAAGAAACTAGGTTAGGACCACCATTTCCAACAAATAAACGAACAGTTTCTCCCACTTTTGCGGTAAGCTCATTTCCATTTGTCAAAGAACCAACTCTACCATTAAAAACAACATAATCGGGAGTTTCTTTCACGGCTTTATTCATATCAAAAGGTTGAAGTCCCTTGGCTCCATATTCACCTTGAGTATAAAAGTCGCCTTGCATAACGTAGTATTCCTTGTCTACAGGAGGGAGACCTCCTTCTGGTTCTACCAAAATTAAACCGTACATTCCGTTAGCAATGTGCATTCCTACGGGAGCAGTTGCACAATGGTAAACATACAATCCGGGGTTTATTACCTTAAAACTAAATACTTTTTCATGACCGGGAGCAACCAGTGATGATGAGGCTCCACCTCCTGGGCCTGTTACGGCATGTAAATCGATATTATGAGGTAGTTTGTTATCAGGGTGATTTTTTAAGTGAAATTCTACTTCATCACCAACACGTGTTCTGATAAAGCTTCCCGGAACAGATCCGCCAAATGTCCAATACGTATATTTTACTCCATCGGTCATTGTCCCTTCCTGTTCTTTAATTTCCATATTAACCTTTAACTTCATTGCAGGTCTGTTACCAATAGGTTTAGGTACCATTGGGGGAGCAGTAAGTTCGGCTTCCATTTCTCCATCCGTTACAATTTTTGTGTAATTCGTTGATTCTTCTCCTTTTTTGCATGATGCTAAAATCATTATTGCAAAAAAAGCATATAAAAAGACTTTAGTCTTAATGAGTTTTTTAAATTCTTCTTTCATAATAAATTTGGTTTATTTTAGTTTTTAAATCTAAAACAAATTTAAAAGACTGTTTTGTCTTTTGTTATGACAAAAGTCATGTGTTATTTACAAGATTATAGCTAAATTTAATTGACTTTTATTTTTATGTTCGCGTTTAATCTTGTTAAATAAAATGCTTTCCGATGTGATTAATTCATTGAATATTGATATTCAGAATATTTTTTAATAAAAATAATTGGCTAACTCTATTTTAGAATAATAATCATTATTTTTGCACGCTGTTTAAATTAAAATTATTACTTCAAAATATATTTATGGTAAAAGATTTATTCGAAAGAATTCAGAACAATAAAGGGCCATTAGGAAAATGGGCTTCACAAGCTGAGGGTTATTTTGTTTTCCCTAAATTAGAAGGTGAACTTGGTCCAAGAATGCAATTTGGTGGAAAAAATATTTTAAACTGGAGTTTGAATGACTATTTAGGTTTAGCAAATCATCCAGAAGTTCGTCAGGCCGATATTGATGCTGCAACTCAGTTTGGAGCAGCTTACCCTATGGGTGCGCGTATGATGTCTGGTCATACTAAATATCATGAGCAATTAGAAAATGAATTGGCTGATTTTGTAATGAAACCAGCGGCTTATTTATTGAATTTTGGTTACCAGGGAATGGTATCTATTATTGATGCTTTGGTTACTAAAAATGACATCATTGTATATGATGTAGATTCTCACGCTTGTATTATTGATGGTGTTCGTTTGCACATGGGTAAACGTTTTACATACAAACACAATGATCTTGAAAGTATGGAAAAAAACCTGCAACGTGCTACGAAAATGGCAACTGAAACAGGTGGTGGTATTCTATTTATTACCGAAGGTGTTTTTGGAATGCGAGGACAACAAGGGAAATTAAAAGAAATCGTAGCTCTTAAACAAAAATACAATTTCAGACTTTTGGTAGATGATGCACACGGTTTTGGTACACTTGGTAAAACAGGAGCTGGAGCAGGTGAGGAGCAAGGAGTTCAGGATGATATAGATGTTTATTTCTCTACTTTTGCTAAATCTATGGCAAATATCGGGGCTTTTGTAGCTGCAGATCAAGATATTATTGATTATTTGAAATACAACTTACGTTCTCAAATGTTTGCAAAAGCATTACCAATGATTCAAACTATTGGTTCTTTGAAACGTTTGGAATTGTTACGTAGCCACCCAGAATTAAAAGATAAACTTTGGGAAAACGTAAATGCTTTACAAAACGGATTACGCTCTAGAAATTTTAATATTGGTGATACAAATACTTGTGTAACTCCAGTTTATCTTGAAGGTAGTGTGCCAGAAGCAATGGTAATGGTAAATGATTTAAGAGAAAACTACGGTATCTTCTTATCAATCGTAATTTATCCGGTTATACCAAAAGGTATCATTCTATTAAGAATGATACCTACTACATCACATACTTTAAGTGATATTGACGAAACGTTAGTAGCTTTTGAAGCCATTCGTGAAAAATTAGAAAACGGAACTTATAAAGAAATTGCAAGCAGAACTAAAGTTGATTTAGATGCATAGTAATTAGCTTGAATCCTATATTATTTTTTGATTATATGGGGATTATATAAAAGAATCCATTCGTTATGCGAATGGATTTTTTTTGTTTAAAACTTTTATATAGTATATTTAACACTCAAACTTTTAAACGGAATGATTATGAAAAAAATAATGCTAATAATTGGAGTTTTTACAATGGTATTAGTTTCTTGTAAAAAAAATAAGCCAGAAGAAGTAACCCTCGATGCAGTAGAATCTGTAGGCGAGCAATGTTTCGAGTCGGTAATTAATAAAGATACTATAAAAATGACCCTGAATACAAATTCGCGCAATGAGGTAAACGGAGAATTGATATACAAAATTTACGAAAAAGATAAAAATGAAGGGACTATAAACGGAACTATTAAAGGAGATACGCTCATTGCCGATTATACTTTTCAATCCGAAGGGGTTTCTTCTGTAAGGGAAGTTGCTTTCTTGAAAAAGGGAACAACTTATATTGATGGCTACGGGGATCTTATCGAAAAAAACGGAAAAATGGTTTTTAAAGATAAAAAGACATTGAAGTTTGATGCAAAAATGACATTATCAAAGGTTGATTGTAAATAGATTTAAAACTTAGGCAATAAAAAAATCCATTCGTACATAACGAATGGATTTTTGGTTTTTATAATTCTTTACGAAAAGTAGCTCTTCGTTTGTGTACTACGGGGCTAAAGTGTTTCCATAAATTATGAATAGCTGCATTATCGGCAAGTTCAGGAGTTCTATAACAATTTACAATACCCTTTTCTTTGAAAGTATGGTAGTATTCATTGAATATTATTGCTGTTACGGCTTTATTTTGGTATTCTGGATGAACGCCAATTAAATAAAAAATCATGTCCTTACTATGTTTTTTTGCTTTAAGCAAATGAAGGAATCCGAATGGAAACAGCTTTCCTTTAGTTTTTTGTAAAGCTTCCGAAAATGAAGGCATTACAATGCTGAATGCTACGATATTATGATCTTTATCTTCTACGAATTTTATAAACTCAGGATTGATAAAACTAATATATTTTTTCTTGAAATACTCTTTTTGCACATCCGATATTGCTACAAATGATGATAAAGAAGCGTAAGACTCATTAAATAAATCAAACATTTTATCTACATGAGGCATAACTTCTTTGGTTGTCTTGAAATTAAGCGGTTTTAATTGATATCTTCTCTTTACCAATTCATTTGCCTTTTCGAAAAATTCTGGTTTTACGTTTGAAAAAGGAAATTTACTTTCATCGTATTTTTTTTCTACAACATAACCCAATTGTTCAAAATGAGTTGCGTAATAAGGATGATTGTACCAAGTAATCATGGTTCCGATTTCATCAAATCCTTCGGTTAAAACGCCAACCTTATCTAGATTAGAGAATCCCATTGGACCTTCAACGTATTCAAGGTTGTTTTTTCGACCTAATTCATATACTTTCTCTAGTAAAACTTTGGTAACTTCAATATCATCAATAACGTCGAACCAGCCAAAACGGACTTTCTTTTTTTGTTGTCCATTAACTTCATCCCAGTTAATTATGGCAGCAATTCTTCCTACTATTTCATTGTTTTTATGTGCGACAAAAAAAGTAGCTTCGGCATTTTCGAAAGCGGGGTTTTTAGTTTTATCAAAAGTTTCCAACTCATCGGCAATAATAGGTGGGACCCAATATTTATTGTCTTTATATAATGAGAAAGGAAATTTTATAAATTCGGTTAATTCCTTTTTAGACTTAGCTTCTTGTATTGTAATCATTAAGATTGTATTGTTTATTTTAAAAATATTCCTGTTTTTTTAGGAGATAGTAGTTCTTGTTTTAGGCTTAATTTTATTCAAAAGTAGCTTTTCGTTTTTGCTCCATTTTCATATAATCTTCTTCGTCTGTTTGCTTTTTACTTTTTTTATCTTTCTTTCCTTTCTTCCCTTTTTTGTCTTTTCCGTCTTTAAAGCTCATTTGAACCTCTTTATACTTGGCATCATAACGCCATGAAAACCCAACACCTCCGTAAAAAATAGAGGGAGTGTCTTTAAAGTTTGTGCTTAAAGAAGCATCGATTTGCATGTTTTTATTTAACAAATATGCAGCACCACCTCTCACGATACAATCGCTATAAAAGTCGCTTTTGTAGCCTTGATTTTCTACAAAACCAGACCATTTATCATTAAAACCTCTCGTAAGCGTTAATACATATCCATAACTTGGATAATCGGTTGTGATGTAATCAGCAATAATATTAGTTACAAATACCCATTTTCCATCACCTAAATGGTTTTGAGTAATCAACATGATTTTTGGAGAAATGCTAGATTCTTTTGTAAAGGCATAAGGATTACCTGCAAAAGTAAAGTTTGCTCCTGCAAAAACAGAAACTGCAGGAATTAATTGATGCCAATTGAATCGTTGATTACCTTTCCAGCTATATATATTGGTTTTCTTTTCGTAGTTTTTAAACGGATCGTAGATTAAATATTTTGCTCCTAATATAGTCTGTTTAAAATCATTTTTTTTGTAGCTACTATAGGGAGTGCTGTAATCTTCCATTTGATATTGCAAATCGGCAATAAGTTCCAATTGCTCACGAAAAAGTCCCCAGCGAAGTGTTAAATCTGTTCCGAAACCACTAGCGTCGTAATTTAATAAATTATGTTTTTCATTGATTCCGTATACGCCAACTTCAGCTTGGATTACTGATTTTCCTACAGCAAATGCCGACATTGTTTCACCAGGACGGTTTGAGTTGATTACATCGGTATGTTGGCCGAAAAAAAGATAAGGCGTTAATAAAACGCAGGAAATAATCAAGTTTTTGATTTTAAACATATTATTTTTTTTAGTTAAAAAGTAATAACGCATTTCAAATGTACTATATTTTATTATTTATTTAAGATTGATATCTTAATTTTGAAGAATGGATTTATTATTTTTGAAAAAAATTATATGATTATGCAAACAGCATCTTTTTCAGGTCTTATAAAAGCAATTTTTTATATGATTGCTTTTTATTACATTTTTAGATTCTTGGCAAAATTATTTTTGCCAGTTTTAGTAAAGAAAGTGGTAGATAAAGCAGGAGAGAATTTTCAGAGACAGCAACAACAATATACACAGCAGCAACAAAATAATTCATGGCAAAAAACCAGAACAAATGATGAGGTGATAATTGATACCGCTAATGCGAAAAAACCGCGTGAAACCAAAAAAGTCGGTGATTACGTTGATTACGAAGAAATAGATTAAATTTGTGATCGAATAAATAGATTTTCATCCTTAACCAAACCTACCAAAATTGAAAGTAATAAATAAGCTTTATCCGCATGCCCTTGTTATATTGGGATTTGTACTCGTTTCTTTAATTTATTTTTATCCTGTATTACAAGGAAAACAGATTTTTCAATCGGATATTGCACAATATACCGGAATGGCCAAAGAGCAAAATGATTTCAGAGCAACTGAACATTCTGAACCTTATTGGACAAATTCGGCTTTCGGCGGAATGCCTACTTATCAATTAGGGGCTAATTATCCACATGATTATGTAGGGAAAATAGATGACGCTTTACGATTTTTACCTCGTCCTGCCGATTATCTTTTCCTTTATTTCTTAGGGTTTTATGGGTTGTTATTGGTTTTAAAAATCGATCCTCTTAAAGCATTTATAGGAGCACTAGCTTTTGGTTTTTCTACATATTTAATTATTATTCTAGGAGTTGGACATAATGCCAAAGCACATGCTATTGCATATATGCCACTGGTTATTGCCGGATTTATACTCGTTTTTCAGAAAAAATATATTCTCGGAGGTTTGCTCACCATGTTTGCGGTAGCGTTGGAGATCAATGCCAACCACTTCCAAATGACTTATTACTTATTGATTTTCTTATTGATTCTTTCAGGATATTACGCTTTTAATTTTATTAAAGAGAAAGAATATAAGCCACTTTTAATATCATTTGGAGTTTTGGCTGTAGCCGGAATTTTTGCTTTAGGCGCAAATGCTACTAATTTATTGGCTACATCCGAATATGCTAGTTTTAGTATTCGTGATAAAAGTGAATTGACTTTCAATCCAGATGGATCTAAAAATCTAACAACTGCATCAATGACAACCGACTATATCACCGAATATAGTTATGGTATTGCCGAAAGTTTTAATTTAATTGCACCAAGACTTTTTGGAGGTTCTAGCCATGAACCTGTAGGTACAGATAGTAAAATGTATGAATTCATGATTGGGCAAGGAGTTCCGGAAGGACAAGCTCAGGATTTTGTTTCAGCAATGCCAACATATTGGGGAGATCAACCTATCGTTTCTGCACCAGCATACATAGGAGTTGTTGTTTTCTTTTTGGCAGTTTTGGCTTTGTTTATTGATGACAGAAAAATTAAATATGTGTTCTTTTCAGGCGCAATGGTTTCTTTAGTACTTTCTTGGGGTAAAAATTTCTCGTTACTAACAGACTTTTTTATTCATTACGTTCCGATGTATGATAAATTTAGAGCAGTTTCTTCGATACAGGTTATTTTAGAATTATGCTTCCCTGTTCTTGCAATTATGGGATTACAATCTTTTTTCAAACTAAAAGATACTGATCCTAAGTTACAGCAAAAAGGATTGGTTCAAACAGGAGTTTTTAGTATAGGTGTTTTATTGATATTGCTTTTTAGTAAAAGCATGTTTAATTTCTCGGGAGCAAGTGATAGTTACTTTCTAGAAAGTTACGGACCTGATTTTGTTGATGCACTTAAAGCCGATAGAAGAAGCTTGTACTCTGCAGATTTATTGCGTTCAGGATTCTTCATAGTGGTTACTTTTGGAGCCTTATGGTTCTTTATCAAAAATAAATTATCACAAAATACGGCACTTATAATAGTTAGTATTTTTATGATTTTTGATTTATTTTTTGTAGATAAAAAATATGTTTCAGCAAAAGATTTCGTTAGTCCGGTACAAATTGCGGCTCCTTTTCAAGAAACGCCAGCAGATACTCAAATTTTAAAGGATACTTCGGTTTACCGCGTATTTGATGTTCAGGGACAATTACAAGGAAGAACATCTTATTTCCATAAAACAATTGGAGGATATAGTGCGGTAAGACCTAGAAGAATGCAACAATTGTTTGATTATCAAATTTCTAAAAATAATTTAGAAATTCTTAATATGCTTAATGTTAAGTATGTTATTCAGGTAAATAAAGAAGGTCAGGAATTTCCAACAATAAATCCAGATGCCAATGGTAATGCTTGGTTTGTAAAAGATTTGAAATTGGTTAATACAGCCGATGCAGAGATGAAAACTTTAGAGCATTTGGACACTAAAAATGTAGCTGTTTTTAATATTCATGATTATGGTTCTAAATTTAAAAGTGCTAGATTAAAAAAGAAATGGGATGCTAACGGAACTATAAAATTAGAAGTTTATAAACCTAATTATATCAAATACAAATCGGATAATTTAAATGAAGGTTTGGCAGTATTCTCAGAGATTTATTATGGAAAAGGTTGGAATGCTTATATAGATGGTAAACTTACAGATCATTTTCCTGTGAATTATGTTTTGAGAGGAATGGAAGTTCCGGGAGGAAAACATACAATAGAGTTCAAATTTGAACCACAAGTTGTTAAAACCGGAGGTACAATTACACTTTTTAGTTCAATAGGGATGTTGCTTCTTTTAATAGGAGGAATTTATTTTGAAAGAAGGAAATCTAGTGCTCAGTCTTAGTAATTAGTGTCAGTTTCTTGCTTTGTGAATTTTACAGAGGAATTCAAAAAGCAAGAAACTTTTGAGTTTTTTTAGTATTTGTTGAAAATGGAAACAGATAAAATTATTGGATCAAATATTAAGGCTATCGAAAAAGAAAGGATACCGAAATAAAATCACTTTCTTATCTGGAAAGATTAGAGAGAATGATGACAATTATTGAAGTTTCTGATATGTAAAGCACAGCTGAAAAAATTCAAATTCAAATTCAAAATAAACTTAAGATTATAGATTAATGATTAATTGAATCTGAAATCACAAATCATTATTCAAAAATAAAAACTCTTGGAACAAAAGAAACTCCTAATTATAACATATTACTTTCCACCAGCTGGAGGACCTGGCGTACAACGTTGGTTAAAATTTGTAAAATATTTGCCGGAATTTGGTGTTCAGCCAATTGTATATGTGCCTGAAAATCCAACATATCCAATTGTCGATGAAGGATTGGTTAATGAGGTTTCGGATAAGGTAATTGTTATTAAGAATAAAATTATAGAACCGTATCAATTAGCTTCTTTTTTTTCGAAAAATAAAACAAAGAAAATTGCTTCTGGAATTATTCCAAATCAAAAAAAGCAATCGTTTCTTGATAAAACATTTCTTTGGATTCGTGGTAATTTATTTATTCCAGATGCCCGTGTATTATGGGTAAAACCATCTGTTTCTTATTTGGAGAAATATATTGTCGAGAATAATATCGATACGATTGTAACTTCTGGACCGCCACATAGTTTGCATCTTATAGGTTTAGAGTTAAAACAGAAATTAGATATAAAATGGTTTGCCGATTTTCGTGATCCATGGACTACTATAGGATATCATAAATCATTGCGTTTATCGGGTTATGCTGCCAGGAAACATAAGAAATTAGAGTATCAGGTTTTAAATACCGCCGATACTATTCTTGTTACGAGTAAAACTACAAAAGCCGAATTTCAAGAGATCACGACAAAACCTATTGAAGTTATTACCAATGGTTATGATGTTGAGAATGTTGAGAAACAAATATTAGATACCAAATTTACTTTGGCACATATTGGTTCTTTCTTATCCGAAAGGAATCCGCTTTTTTTATGGGAATGTTTGGTTGAGTTATTACAGGAAATTCCTGAATTCAAGCAGCATTTAGAGATAAAATTAATTGGAGCAGTAAGTCAGGAAGTATTAGAAACAATTGCTAGGTTCAAGCTTAATGATTACTTGAATAATTTAGGTTATGTTTCGCACAACGAAGCTATTGCACATCAAAAAAAATCTCAGGTTTTATTATTAATCGAAATCAATTCAGAAGATACCAAGAGTATTATTCCTGGTAAGTTGTTTGAATACATGGTTTCTAATAGACCAATAATCGCAATTGGACCTAAGGGTTCTGATTTCTCAGATATTATAACTCAGACAAATACAGGAGTGTTTTTTGACTATTCTGAAAAAATGAAATTAAAAAGTGTAATTTTGGATTTTTATAATCAATTCTTAGAAGGGAAACTACAAGCAAACGGAGTAGGATTGCAACAGTATTCTAGAAAAAATCTAACGAAGCAGTTAGCACAATTGATTAAATAGAATACTTCTTATACTTTAAAATTAAAATCATAAATACCTTCAATGGGCATAGTCTTAAATCAGTCTTTTAAAAATACTATTATAACATATATTGGTTTTGGTATCGGTGCTATAAACACGCTTTATTTATATCCGATTTACTTAGGCGAAAGGTATTATGGTTTAACGAATTATATTCTCTCTGCAGCAAATGTTATTATGCCTTTGTTTGCTATAGGGATGCAAAATACGTTGGTCAAATTTTATTCTCAATATAAAACAGAAGAAGAAAGGGAGCAATTTTTGTCGTTTACGGCTTTATTTCCCATACTAATGTGTATTCCATTAGGGATAATTGGTTTTTTCTTTTTTGATGACATTACAGTTTTCGTATCAAAGAAAAACCCTGTTGTTAAAGAATTTATTTTACTGATTCCCTTTGTCGGAATTTGCATGGCTTATTTCGAGATTTTTTATGCTTGGGCAAGGGTACACATGCATTCTGTTTTTGGTAACTTTATTAAAGAAGTTGGTTTAAGGCTGTTTTCTACGTTTGTATTAGTAGGATTGTATTTTAATTGGATAACCTTGATCCAATTTGTTTATATAACGGCAGCAATTTATTTTTTGGCTTTTATCGTAACGATGTTTTATGCTTTTAGTATCAAGAAGCCAAACTTTCAAATCACTATACCTGAGAATGTAAAAAGTGTAATGGAATATACGTTTTATATAATTCTTTCAGGAAGTGTAGCCAATTTGCTTTTGGATGGAGATAAGCTTATGCTTAATCAGTATATGAAAATAGAGAATATTGCTTATTATTCGGTAGCAACATATATAGCATTGGTAATCTCGGTTCCAAGCCGTGCTATGCATCAAATCGTATATCCTATTACGGCAAAGTTGATGCATGATGATAAACACGATGAATTGAATGATTTGTACAAAAAGACATCTATAAACTTACAGATTGTTGGTGGGTTTGTGATGTTGTGTATTTTCGTAAATATTAATCAGTTATATGAAATAGTTCCTGAGCAATATAGAGGAGGGGTTCCAGTTGTTTTTATGATTGGATTATCTAAATATTTTGATCTTATTTTAGGGAATAATAATGCTATTATTTTTAACACAAAATATTATCGAACAGTGTTGTTCTTAGGGTTAGGTTTAGTTGTTTTGACCTTTGTTTTAAATATAATTTTTATACCGATTTACGGTATTAAAGGTTCTGCATTTGCAACTTTATTGTCGATTACTTGTTATAGTTTGGCAAAATTACTTTTTGTAGTTAAGAAACTCCATTTGTATCCTTTTACAAAGCAAAATTTGTATTCGTTGCTGGTTACAGCAGTATTATTTGTATTATTTTATTTTTGGGAATTTCCTGTTTATCCGTTAATCGGAATTGCTTTAAAATCGGTTATTGTGACGGTTTTTTATGTGTATTTAAACTATAAATTCGCTATTTCTAAAGAGATAAACCAAGTAATAAATAAGTTTATAAATAAGCTTGGAGTTAAAATTTAGTAAGAAATAAGGCTAGGAACTAAACGTAAGTTATTTTGTTTTATATTTGTTAGACCACCTTTATTGTGGTGTATATTATTACATACAAATATGAAAAAGAGTGTAATTGTTTTTCTGCTCATTCCCTTGTTTTTAGTTTCGATAGTTAGTTTTGCTCAAAAGGCAAAAAAACAACCTGAAAAACAAATCGTTCAAAGCGATACTATTGCTAAAGCCGATTTAAAAGGATATCCTGTAACGCCTTTTAAAGACACCCTTTTTTATGTTTATAATAAGGTAGGTTCGTTCTCTGCAGAGAATAGAGCCAAGGCGATTTCCGACAAAGTAAAAAAACTCTACGAAGACGCTTTTTTTGTTACTGATTCTTTAAAAATCATTCCTTCGGATATAAGCTTGGATATTACTTATGAAAATGATTTTGTAGTAATGTCGATTCTGGAAGCTGATGCAAAATCTGAGAACATGACGGCTAAGGCTATTGCAGAACGTAATTTTACGGCAATAAAAAGAGCTATTCTTTTTCAGAATGAAAACTATTCCTTGTTGCCAAAAAGGCTTGGATTTACGGCTTTATTAGTATTGATTCTTGGACTTGTCTTGATTGGCGTAGGTAAGCTTTTTAATAAAGGAAGTCTTTATATTTCCAGAAATAAAGATAAATATTTTACCGGATTTAAATACGGCGAGATAAATATTCTTAGCCCGCAAAAGCAACATTTTCTTGCGATGCGCTTAATGAGTGTTATAAAAACTTTTGTTCTAATATTAATAGTGTATTTGTCCTTACCAATACTTTTTAGCATTTTTCCTGCCACCGAAAAGTATACAACAACATTATTACGCTGGGTTCTTACGCCTGCAAAATCGGCTATTATGAGTTTTGTGGCATTCCTGCCTAATTTATTTACGATAATTGTAATAGTGTTTATCTTTAGGTATACTTTAAAAGTAATCAAGTTCTTTGTAGATGAAATAAGTAAAGGAAACATTAAAGTAGATGGTTTTTATAGTGATTGGGCAAGACCAACTTTTAATATCATCCGTTTTTTAATGTATGCCTTTATGTTGGTTGTTATTTTTCCGTATTTACCAGGTTCAGATTCTCCAATTTTTAAAGGAGTTTCAGTTTTTGTGGGGATTTTATTTTCATTAGGATCATCTAATGCGATTGCCAATATGGTTGCTGGACTTGTAATAACTTATATGCGTCCTTTTAAAATTGGTGATTTTATAAAAATAGGAGATGTAAGTGGGGTTGTTATCGAAAAAACAGCTTTGGTTACGCGTGTAAGAACACCTAAATTTGAAGACATAACAATACCAAATGCGACTGTTTTATCGAGTACATCAACTAATTACTCTGCGAATACAAAAGAGGATGCCAGAGGATTGGTCATTCATTCGACCGTTACCATAGGTTATGATGTGCCTTGGAGGGATGTTCATAAAGCATTAATCATTGCGGCTTCTAAAACAGATTTTATAGAAAGTACTCCAGAACCATTTGTTCTTCAAACAGGTTTAGATGATTTTTACGTTGCTTATGAGATTAATGCATATACCAAAGAGCCTCAAAAACAACCATTAATTTACTCTTCTTTGCATCAAAATATTCAGGATAGTTTTAATGAAGCAGGGATCGAGATTATGTCTCCACATTATAAAGCGCTTCGCGATGGAAATAAAACAACGATACCCGAAGACTATTTGGGTAATAATTACGAAACTCCCACGTTTAATATAAATGGCAAGTTGTAATTTATTGTTTTAGATCATATGTATTTGAGAGAAAGAGATTGTTTAATCTGCAATGAATCTTTTAATAGCTGGGTCTGTCTTGGAGAATTGATACTTTTTAGTGTTTTATGATGAATTACTAATTGTAAAATCACTAAAAGTGGGTATTGTGTAGTTTATTATTGTAAACTAATTTTACTTTCTAAATTCCACTAGAATAAATTATTAAAGTAAATAGCTAAAATAATTTTAATAAACGATTATGAAAAGCCCACAATTTACGCAAGAAGAGAGTCTACAAGTTTTCTCAAACATAATTTCAAATAAAATTCACAACGGTTTTATTTTAGAAGAAAGAAATGATGAAATGCTTTTTGCTGTTTTATCAAAAGGAGAAAGAGTAGTTGACCACAGTTTTAATTTCCTTATTTGTTGCTTAACATTTGGATTATGGTCAATTGCCTGGTTGTACCTGACTATAGAATCATCTAAAAACAAAAAGATATTGGTAGCCATCGATGAAGACGGCTTCCCATTTGAAGATAAATGTTATCACGAATAAAATTATTCGGGATTATAGTTTTTCTTTTAAATAAATACCTGTTATTGACTTTTTTACTTTAACTATTTCCTCTGGAGTTCCTTCGGCTAGTAATTCCCCGCCGTTTTCTCCACCTTCAGGACCTAGATCTATTATCCAATCGGCACATTTTATAAGGTCAAGATTGTGTTCAATTACAATTATAGAATGTCCTTTATCAATTAATGCATCAAATGAAGCTAATAGCTTCTTGATATCATGAAAATGAAGTCCCGTTGTAGGTTCGTCAAAAACAAATAATGCCTTATCTTTTGTAGCTCCTTTTACCAAGAATGAAGCTAGTTTAATACGTTGCGCTTCACCACCAGAAAGAGTAGAAGAGGATTGCCCAAGTTGTACATATCCTAAACCTACATCTTGCAATGGTTGTAGTTTTTGAGTAATCTTAGTTTGATTGTTTTTTGAAAAGAAACTAATTGCATCATCAATTGTCATCGTTAAGATATCATTGATGTTTTTATCGTCAAAGGCAACTTCAAGAATTTCTTTTTTGAAACGTTTTCCGCTACAAGTTTCGCAAGGCAACTGTACATCGGCCATGAAAACCATTTCGACGTTAATAGAGCCTTCTCCTTTACAAGTTTCGCATCTTCCACCATCTACATTAAAAGAAAAATGTTTGGCTTGATATCCTCTTATTTTTGATAGTTTTTCTTTAGCATATAATTCTCGAATATCATCATAAGCCTTTATGTATGTTACAGGATTAGAACGTGAACTTCTTCCTATAGGATTTTGATCCACATACTCGATATGTTTTATTTGAGAGAAAGAGCCTTTTATTTCGGTAAACTGACCTGCTTTTTCGGCTGCATTGTCTAATTTTTTCTGAATGGCAGGAAATAAAATCTTTTTAACAAGCGTACTTTTTCCACTACCAGAAACTCCCGTGATTACAGTTAAAACATCCAAAGGGAAAGTAACATCTATATTCTTAAGGTTGTTTTCGCGAGCACCAATAACCTGTACGAAGTTTTTAGATTTTCGTCGATGTTTAGGAACAGCAATTTCTAGATCGCCATTTAAGTATTTAGCAGTTAGCGACGATGATTTTAATATTTCATCATACGTTCCCTGAGCAACTAACTCACCTCCAAAAGTTCCTGCTTCCGGACCAATATCGATAATCATATCGGCAGCTTTCATGATGTCTTCATCATGTTCTACAACAATTACGGTATTACCTAAATCACGAAGAGAAAGCAATACTTTTATCAATCGTTCAGAATCCTTTGGGTGTAAACCAATACTTGGCTCATCAAGAATATACATCGATCCAACCAAACTACTTCCTAGAGAAGTTGCAAGATTAATACGTTGCGATTCTCCACCGGAAAGAGTCGAAGAATTTCGGTTTAAAGTAAGATAGGATAAACCTACTTCGGTTAAAAAGGATAATCTATTATTAATTTCGACCATCAAACGTTTTGCGATTTGTTTTTCGTAAACGTTAAGGTCTATATCATTGAAAAAAGTTACTAAATGCTGTATTGGTAAATCGACTAAATCGGAAACTGTTTTGCCGTTTATTTTTACATAAGAAGCCTCTATTCGTAAACGTTTTCCTTTACAAACATGGCATTTTGTTTTTCCGCGGTAACGCGAAAGCATTACTCTGTTCTGAATTTTATAATTTTTCTCTTCTAGTTCTTTGAAGAAATCATTTAAGCCTTCAAAATATTGATTTCCTTTCCAGATTAACTCTTTTTGTTCCTCGCTTAATTGAAAGTAAGGTTTGTGTATCGGGAAATCGAATTTATGAGAATTATTTACCAGCTGATCACGAAACCAACTCATGCTTTCACCACGCCAAGGAAAAATAGCATTTTCGTAAACAGATAATGAAGTATTAGGGATAACCAAATCGGAATCAATACCAATAATATTTCCATAACCTTCGCAAGCAGGACAAGCGCCGTATGGATTGTTAAAGCTGAATAAATGTGGATTTGGCTCTAAGAATGTGATTCCGTCCAGCTCAAAATTATTGGAGTAGCTGTATTTTTTATTAGTATTTAATTCTTGTAAATAGCAAATTCCTTTTCCTTCAAAAAATGCAGTCTGAACTGCATCGGAAAGGCGGTTATAAAATTCCTCTTCTTCTTTTACAACGATTCTGTCTATAATCAATAAGATATCCTGATCTTTTGTGGTGTCAAGTGAATTTGTAAAATCATCCAGACGAACCATTTCGTTATCGATTAAAATACGAGCAAATCCTTGTTGCAGTAATACGTTAAGTTTTTCTTCCAGTTTTCTTCCTTTTTCAAGATGAATTGGAGCCAGCAATAACCACTTACTATCTAAGTCGAAGCTTTTTACATCGGTAACAACATCGGTAACGGTATTTTTTTTGACTTCCTGACCAGAAATCGGAGAGTATGTACGGCCAATTCTTGCAAATAGTAACTTTACATAATCATAAATCTCTGTAGAAGTTCCTACTGTAGAACGGGCATTAGTAGTATTTACTTTTTGCTCGATAGCAATTGCAGGAGCGATACCTTTTATGTATTCGACTTTTGGTTTATCTAAACGACCTAAAAACTGACGCGCATATGAAGATAAACTTTCTACATAACGACGTTGCCCTTCGGCATATAAAGTATCGAATGCCAAACTCGATTTCCCAGAGCCGGAAAGCCCTGTGATAACAACAAGTTTGTTTCTTGGAATCGCAACATCTACATTTTTTAAATTATGTACCTGAGCGCCTTTTATAATTATATTTTTCTTTGGGTCGAGTGTAGAAAGGTCAATTTGCATACAAAAAATCAATTTCCACAAAAGTAATCAATTTTCATTTGAGTTATGTTAAGGATAGGAACTCAATTTATCTAAAAATGAAACGTAACTGAGCTTTGGTTCCTTAATAAGTGTAAAAGATACTATTTATGTTTATGTCTTATTTTTTGCCAAAATAGTGCTTTATCAATGAATAATAATTTATTTTAGTGCAGAATAAATACCACTGATGCTATTGAAACCGAAATTTTATTTTTTATTAGTTTTTTTATACTGTAGTGCATTTTCTCAGGAATTGCCACCTATAATTAAATATTCTCCCAGTATTTATGGCGCCGGCAATCAGAGTTGGATGATTTCGCAGGACCAGAAACATGCTATGTTTTTTGCTAATAATGAAGGTCTATTAGAATTTAACGGTACAAATTGGGACTTATATCCATCGCCAAACGAAACAATTATACGTTCTGTAAGAGTAATCGATGATAAAATTTACACAGGATTTTACATGAATTTTGGTTTTTGGACTCGACAAACAAATGGAAAACTTAAATATACTTCGCTTAGCGATTCTATAAAAGATAAAATTCTAGATGATGAACAGTTTTGGAATATTCTAAAATATGACCAGTGGATTTTGTTTCAATCTTTAAGCAGAATCTATATTTATGATACAAAAACTAAAAAATTCCAGATAATAGCTCCTAAAAATGGTGTTGTAAAATCATTTAGAGCCAATTCTTCTATTTATTTTCAGACACTAAAAGAAGGTCTTTTTGAGATAGAAAGCGGTGAGACGGTTTTGATTTCGGATAATCCAATTTTGAAAAATAATACTATTGTAAATATTTTTTCTATTGATGAAGGATTGTTAATTCAGACGCAATTAAGCGGGTTTTATAAATTAATAGGTAAGAATATAACCAAGTTTCAAACAGAGGTAGATAATGAACTCGAGACAAGCCTTGTTTATAGTAGTCAGCAACTTTCGGATGGAAGTTTTGCTTTAGGAACAGTTTCCAATGGAATATTTATAGTTTCTAATGAAGGAAAACTTAAATATCATATTTCCCAAAATAAAGGTTTAAGTAATAATACTGCATTATCATTATTTGAAGATGATGATAAGAACCTTTGGGTAGGATTGGATAATGGCATAAATTGTATTAATCTCCAGTCTCCTATTCATAGTTATACAGATGATACGGGGATTCTGGGCACCGTATATGCTTCGATAACATATAATGGAATCTTGTACATTGGAACAAATCAGGGATTGTTTTGTAAAAAGTATCAAAGCAACGAGGAGTTTAAATTTATAAAAGGGACCAAGGGGCAGGTTTGGTCTTTATTTATGTATGATGAAACCTTGTTTTGTGGACATGATTCCGGAACATTTGTTGTAGAAAATAATACGGTAAAGAAAATATTTTCGGCATCGGGAACGTGGAAATTTGGTATTATTCCCAATCATAAAAACGTACTTCTACAAGGAAATTATTATGGTATTTCGATACTTGAAAAAGTTAATAAACAATGGGGATTTAGAAATAAAATAACAGGATTTGATTATTCTTCAAGGTATTTTGAGATTGCAAAGAATCAGGATATTTATGTAAGTCATGAATATAAAGGAATTTTCAGATTGCAATTGGACTCTGATTTAACAAAAGTGAAATCATTTTTTGCTTACGCAACTCCCAAAAAAGGTAAAAATGCCAGTTTAACCAAATTTAATAATTCGATTTATTACGCCTGTAAGGAAGGAATTTTCAAACTTAATGATCAGACAAAACAATTTGAAAAAGATAAATTACTAAGTTCTGTTTTTGAAAAAGATGAATATACTTCGGGAAAACTTATTGTAGATAATTCTAATAGGATATGGTTATTCTCTAAAAACTATATTCATTATTTCTCATCAAGTAAATTAAGTAATCAGCTTAAGCAAAATGTGATTCCGATTCCTGCATCATTAACCAATTCGATGCTTGGATTCGAAAATATTACACAAATATCCAAATCGGATTATCTTATAGGGACCACAGATGGATATTATACGCTTAATATAGATGATTTGACTTTTAAGGATTATGTTGTTTCTATTTCGGGCATAACGACAAATAAACTTAATGAAAGGATTACCAATGAATCAATTATTGATGAAGGGAGTTTTAAATTTGATGAAAATAACATTACTTTTAGTTACACGGTTCCTGAGTATAACAAATACATAAACTCGGAATATCAATATTTACTGGAAGGTTTTCAGGATGACTGGAGCGAATGGACGGTTAAGTCAACAGTGAATTTTAAAAATCTTCCCCCGGGGAATTATACTTTTAAAGTGCGGGCAAAATTCGCAAATACTGTACTCGAGAATACTGCAACCTATTCGTTTACGATATTAAAACCTTGGTATCTTACCAATGTTGCTTATTTTATTTATTTACTTCTGGCATTAGTAATAGCATACTTTATTCATAAAGCATATAGAAACTACTATCATAAGCAGAAAGAGAAGTTAATAGAAGAAAACAATTTGTTGCTTGAAATTAAGGAACTGGAAAACGAGCAACAGTTAATGAAGTTACGAAACGAGCAATTAACTCAGGATGTTGATAGTAAAAATAGAGAATTGGCAGTTTCTACCATGAGCCTGAACAGCAAAAATGAATTATTGGCTTTTATAAAAGAGGATTTAAAGAAAACATCCGATGATGGGAATAAAAGTATTAAATCGGTAATTACGACCATCAATAATAATATTACCGAGGATGATTCCTGGAATGTTTTTAAAGAAGCATTTGATAATGCCGATAAAGATTTTCTTAAAAGAGTAAAACAACGACATCCATTATTAACCCCAAATGATTTACGACTTTGTGCTTACTTAAGATTGAATCTTTCTTCAAAAGAGATTGCTCCGCTATTGAATATTTCGGTTAGAAGTGTAGAGATAAAACGCTATCGTTTACGTAAAAAAATGGAACTGCAGCATGAACAAGGCTTAGTAGAGTATATTCTTGCTGTATAGGAAGTCCAATAATATAATTTTACACCTATACATTACCACAACATTAACGTTATTGTTGTGGTTTTTTTATGATTTGAATTGAAATTTTAACACAATTTAACATTGCTGATTTGCTATTAATGCTGGTGGTTTTTTATGTTATCTAAAAAATAAAGCCCCTTTTTTTTAATTGTATGTTTTTTGTAAAGGTTGTTTTTAAATCATTATGAATGAATCCGAATAAATTTATCTTTCAATAAAAACTAACTAATTATGAAATCTAGATTATTACTAATGGTATTGTTACTGTTTACATCTTTTGCGTTTTCGCAGGCCTTTGATGTAAGTGGAACCGTACTCGATGGCTCAGGTTTATCCCTACCTGGCGTAAATGTAAAAGTTAAAAATTCGTCACAAGGTACAAGTACCGATTTTGACGGATCTTTTAAGTTATTAGGTGTCTCAAAAGGCTCCACAATTGTTTTAAGCTATATTGGTTTTAGAACACAAGAAGTTGTGGTTTCGGGTACCAAAATCACGGTCAGGATGAGTGATGATGCAAAGTCATTGGATGAAGTGGTTGTGATAGGTTACGGTACCCAGAAAAAGAGAGAAGTAACAGGAGCAGTATCTGTACTTGACAGTAAAACAATCGATATCTTGAAACCAGCAAGAATAGAGCAAGCTTTACAAGGAACTCTTTCCGGAGTAAATGTTACAACACAATCGGGAGCACCAGGAGCGCCATTGGATATTCGTATTCGTGGTATAGCTACCAATGGAGAAAATAGACCAATGACTATTATTGATGGCTATGTAGGAGACCTAGGTTTACTTAATCCAAATGATATCGAAACAATTACCGTTTTAAAAGATGCTCAGGCAGCAATTTACGGAACCATTGGAGCAAACGGAATTATCCTGGTTACAACCAAAACAGGTAAGAAAAATTCCAAAACAAGAATTTCTTTTAATAGTTATACAGGATTTCAGGAAACGTCTAGAAAATTACCAACTCTAAACGCTACAGAATATGCCCTTTTATTAAATGAAAGTTATGCCAATGGAGGCAAAGCACTTCCCTATCCAAATGTAAGCGGACTAGGAAAAGGTACAAATTGGCAAGATGAAGTTTTTAAGAAAGTACCTATTATAAGTAATGATTTAACTATTTCGGGAGGATCTGATAAAATTACTTACTCCATAAGTGGTTCCCATTTAGACCAAGAGGGAATCATTGGTGGGGATAAATCGGGTTTCCTGAGAAATACTGCCAGATTAGCCTTAGGAGTTGATTTAAGTGATAAATTTAAATTGAAGACGAATATTATTTATACTTATTTTACAAGAAATACATTGAATGAAAACGGACTGGGATCTGTTTTATTTAATGCACTCAACGTTCCGGCTACACTTAATCCTTATAATGCAAATGGAAACTTTACCCTAGTACCTAGTACAACTGGATTAGGAACAGAAATTATCAATCCATTAGCGCAAATTGACGATACTTATAACGATTATAACTATAAAAAACTAAATGGGAATTTTGGGTTAGACTATAAAATTTTCAAAGGATTTGTTTTATCAAGTTCAATAGGTTTTAATACCTCTAATAGTGAATCAAAAACATTTGCAAAACAAGTTAATTATGGCGGAAAAGTTTTTGATGTACAGAGAAGTTCTGTTACTCAGGGAACAGTAAATGATAATAATTATTCATTCGATCTTTTTGGAACATATACTGCCAAAATAGCCGAAAATCATAATATTGTAGGAACACTGGGCACAACTATTTTTAAAGAATGGGGTAATGGTCTTACTGCAACTGGTTTTGATGTTCCTAATAACTCTTGGGATTATGCAGATATTTCTTTGACAAAAGGGATATCCGAAACTTTAACCAATACTTCCTATGTATACGATCAAAGAAGACTTTCTTATTTTGGAAGAGTACAATATGATTATAAAGGTAAATACCTTTTTTCGGCTATGATTAGACGTGATTCTTCAACCAAATTCGGACCAGGAAATAAAGTAGGTTACTTTCCTTCATTTACAGGAGGTTGGGTGATTTCTGATGAAGATTTCTTTGGAGATCCTAAAGCGTTTAGTTTCTTAAAATTGAGAGCCAGTTACGGAACTTTAGGAAACGATCAGATTCCTAATTATGGTTATATCGGACTTTTAACAGGAGAAGCTACCTATGTGTTTAATAAAACGTTGGTTAACGGAACGGCAAATGGTCAAGTACCAAATCCTAATTTGAAATGGGAAGAAGCCAGAAAATTTGATGTTGGTATGGATATGAAATTTTTAAATGATAAAATATTTGTAGTAGCAGATTACTTTATAGATACGAGAAAAGATTTGTTGATTCCTAATATTCCTGTTTCGGGAATTAACGGTACGGGTGCGCCGGGTGCGAGTGCTCCTACGATGAATGCAGGTACAGTTAGAAATTCAGGATTTGAATTCTCAATTGATTATAAAGAGAAATTATCCGATTCTTTTACAATGAGCGTAGGTTACAATATAACTTTCCTTAAAAATGAAGTTTTAGAGGTAAATAATGGAACCGGATTTATCGAAGGAGGCGCTTTTGGAGTAGGACAACCTGCACCATCACGTATGGAGATAGGAAAACCGATGGGGTATTTTTATGGATATAAAACCGATGGAATTTTCCAGAATCAAGCCGAAATCGATGCGCATCCATCACAATTAGCATTGGGAGCAAATCCATCACCTGGAGATATTCGTTATGTTGATGTTAACGGAGATGGCGTAATTGATGCCAAAGACAGAACAAACATAGGAGATCCAATTCCAAAAGCTACAATGGGATTTAATATACAATTGAACTATAAAAATGTAGACTTCGCTGTATTTACTTTTGCCTCTGTAGGGAATGATATGGTACGTAACTACGAAAGAACACTTTCTGATGCAAATCGCTTAAACTATGTTTTGGACAGATGGACAGGAGAAGGGACCAGTACTACAACTCCAAGAGTAACTACTGGCGCTACAGCAAATAATGTTTTCTCCGATTATTTTGTTGAAGATGCTTCATACTTAAGAATTCAAAATGTTCAAATAGGATATACACTTGATCCAAAGGTGTCTCAAAGAGCCGGAATTACCAAATTAAGACTTTATACAGGAGTAAATAATTTGTACACATTTACCAAGTACAAAGGTTTTGATCCAGGTGCTTCGAATGGTGCACCAATTGGAGGTGGAATTGATTTTGGATTCTATCCTATCCCAAGAACTTATTTATTGGGCTTAAACATTAATTTTTAATTTCAATTAAAATGAAAAAATATTTTTTTACTACTATAATAGCTATAGCATTGCTTTCGGGCGTGGCAATTTCTTGTTCTGATGATTTTGTAGATCCTACTCCGGCATATTCTATTGACTCCGAGAATTATTTTAATTCCAAAACAGATTATGATAATGCTTTGGTTGCAGCCTATGATTTACTTCAATCCTCTTATGTAAATGTTATATTGGGAGAAATAGCTTCGGATAATACATATGCGGGAGGAGAAAGTCCTACAGATGTGATAGGTTTTCAGCAAATAGACCAAATGATTCACACAGAGGTAAATAGCAATTTAAGAGATATCTGGAATTGGATGTTTGCAGGAGTGCAAAGAGCCAATTATATACTTGAATTTCAAAATAAAACAGATTTTCAAGGAAAAGCACAAGTTATAGCCGAAACACGTTTTCTTAGAGCCTACTACCAATTTGAATTAGTAAAATGGTTTGGAGGCATCCCAATGAAAGGCGATGCGAGGTTTAGAATTGGAGATGAAAAAATAATTCCGCGTTCATCAGTCGAAGAAGTGTATGCTTCTATTGAAGCTGATTTAGTTTATGCGGTTGCTAATTTATCTCCAATTGCTTCTCAAAAAGGAAGAGTTACCAAGGGTGCGGCTCAGGCATTATTAGGAAAAGCTTATCTATATCAAAATAAGTTTACACAAGCAGCAACCACTTTGGAAGGATTAATAAGTACGTCACCATATTCATTAGTAGCAGATTATAATAAAATATTTGAAGCAGATGGAGAAAATGGACCGGAATCTGTTTTTGAAGTACAATATACAGATGTTGAAGGGGCAGGTTTCCCATGTTTGCAATGTAGTGAAGGAAATGTTGCTGTAGGTTTTAGCGGAGTTAGAAATTATACAGGACCGCTTTTTTCTTCAGGATTTAGTTTTAATATTCCTACTAAGGAATCTGCAGCTGCTTTTGAGGTTGGAGACAAGCGTAAAGATGTTACAATATTGGATATCGTGGCTTGGGCAGCAGCAAACACCGCTTTTGATGGTGGAAAAGGAGTTACTTACGGGAAAGGAAATCAGGATACAGGTTTCTTTAATAGAAAATACCTTCCGAGAACAAGAAGTAAAACCGCAGCAGGAGATTTAAACTTAACAAATCCTAATAATTATAGAGCAATACGCTATTCAGATGTTTTATTAATGGCTGCAGAGGCCTACAATAGAGGGGGAATTGATGATGGAAAAGCAAGAGGTTATCTTAACGAAGTAAGACGACGTGCTTTTGGAGATAATAATCATGACATTTCGGCTTCAGGCGCTGCTCTTACCGATTTTATTTTAGCCGAAAGAAGAGTCGAACTTTTTGGAGAGGGACATCGTTTTTTTGATTTGGTAAGAACCGGAAAAGCATTAGGAACAATACCGGGTTTTAAAGCTAATAAAAACGAATTATTTCCGCTTCCAATTGAAGAAATTCAATTTGCCAACGGAAACTGGAAACAAAATCCTGGATATTAAAAAATAGCAATTATGAAAAAAATACATTTTATTATAAGTCTTTTCGTTTTGGCAACATTTATAGGTTGCTCAAATGATAGCAGCGATATTAATTTGGATGGCATAAGTGCACCAAAAAACATATCGGCTCTTACAACAGTAACGCAAGACAATTCGGGTAAGGTAACTTTTTTGCCTAAAGGCGAAGGCGTAACGCAATATCAAATCAATTTTGGTGATGGAACTACTGTATCAGATTATATTTCGGCAGGAGGGACTGTAGCACATACTTACAAAGAAGGTGTTTATCAGGCTAAGATTATTGCAATGGGAATAAGCGGGAAAATCACCGAAGTAACACAAACAGTTACAGTTTCGTTTTTGGCACCAACCAATTTACAGGTAGCATTGGCTCGTGTAGCTGGCGATAATTTATCGGTATCTGTAAGTGCAAAAGCCAATTTCGAAACATTCTTTCAAGTTTATTTTGGAGAAGTCCCAAATGAAGTTCCAGTAGACTTTATGGAGGGCGAAACAATTAAACATACTTATGCAAACATAGGAGCTTATGAAGTGAAAGTTGTCGCTTTAAGCGGAGGAACAGCAACAACTACATATACAGAAACAATCACAATCTCGAATCCGATTCTATTGCCGATTGATTTTGAATCAACTACATTAAATTATGCATTTTCTAATTTTGGCGGGGCATTTACAGCTGTAGCTGATAATCCTAGCGTGGATGCCGGTAATGTAAGTGCAAAAGTGGCTAAATTAACCAAATCGGCAGGTGCAGAAGTTTGGGCAGGTTCTTTATTAGAATTAGGTGCACCGATTGATTTCTCAACATTGAAAAAAATTAGAATCAAAACTTGGTCTCCAAAAGCTGGAATTGTGGTTAAAATGAAATTAGAGAATTTAACCAATCCAGATATTAATATCGAAGTCGATGTTACAAATACAGTTGCAAATAATTGGGAAGAACTTACATTCGACTTTTCGGCTGTTGATAATGTAAATAAATATCAAAAAGTGGTTCTTTTCTTCGACTTTGGTAATACAGGAACTGGTGACGATTATTACTTCGATGACATTCAATTGACTTCGGGAGCAGAATCCTTGGTGCTACCGTTAACATTCGAATCGACGACATTAGATTATTCTTATGGAAATTTTGGTGGTGCAACTTCAGTAGTCATTGCAAATCCGGATAAAACGGGAATAAATACATCATCAAAAGTAAGTGCTTTGACCAAAGGGAATGGAGCCGAAGTTTGGGCAGGTTCATCACTTGCATTAGATACTCCGATAAATTTTTCAACATTTAAAAAAATAAAAATGAAAGTCTGGTCACCACAGGCTGGAATTATTGTGAAGTTTAAATTAGAAAATCTAACGGATCCTAATATAAATAAAGAGATTGATGCTACCACAACAGTTGCAAATGGTTGGGAAGAACTCACATTTGATTTTGCCGGGATTGTAAATACCAATAATTATCAGAGAGTTGTAGTTTTCTTTGATTTTGGAAACAGTGGCACAGGCAAAACATACTATTTTGATGATATTAAACAATCCAATTAAAAATATAAGTAATCATGAGTAAAAAAATAATTATAAATATCGTGTTACTTTTTGCATTGCTGCTAGCGGTAAATTGTCAAAAAGATGATTATGCTTTTGGGGATATAAATTCCCCAACCAATCTTAAGATTACCGCTGAGATTGTTGGTAAAACTACCGATGCTCCAAATGGAGATGGTTCCGGAATGGTAAAATTGGTGGCTACAGCAGATAATACTATTTCATACAAATATGTATTTAGCGACGGAACTTCAGAGAGTTCGGCAACAGGTAAATTTACAAAGCGCTTTACTAAACCTGGTGTAAATACATATACCGTTACAGTAATTGCCACAGGAAAAGGTGGTGTTGCTACAAATGCTAGTATCGATGTTGAGGTCTTAAGTAATTTTAGTGATGCCGAGGCAGTTCAGTTCTTAACAGCGGGCAGTTCTAAAAAATGGTATTGGTCAGCTTCAGAGATTGGACATTTGGGTGTAGGACAAAATGATGCTGATGCGAGTAAAAACTATTATTCAAACCATTATTCGGCAGCAGCTTTTGAGAAAGCAGGTTCGCCAACAAGTAGCTGTTTGTACGATAACGTATTGACATTCTCTCTAGATGGAGATCAGTTAAAATTTCAATTGGATAATGGAGGATCAACCTTCTTTAATGCTGCTTTTGTTAGTGTAGGAGGAGGTAGCTCGACAACCGATGCTTGTTTGGCTTATAATGCAGGTGGAGTAAAAACAGTATCGTTGAGTCCATCAGAATCTGTTGTGACCAAAAATCCAGACCATGCGAAACAAACCAGAGGAACCATGTTGAACATCTCCGATGGTGGTTTTATGGGGTATTATATTGGTCAGAGTTCATACGAAATTCTGTCAATTACAGACAATAGGATGGTTGTAAGAGCAGTCATGGGAGGTAATCCTACATTGGCTTGGTATCATATATTTACCACCAAAAAACCTACTCAGACACCTCCTTCAGATTATACAACTTTAATTTGGTCGGATGATTTTAATACCGATGGAGCACCAGATCCTACAAAATGGGTTAATGAGTTAGGAACAGGAGATAGTGGCTGGGGTAATAATGAAAAACAAAATTATACCAGTAACCCAACGAATATAATTGTTCAGGGTGGAAGTTTAAAAATAACTGCCAAAAAAGAAGCTTCTGGTGGAATGGCTTATTCCTCTGCACGAATAAAGACCGATGGTAAATTTAAATTTACTTATGGAAAAGTTGAGGTTCGGGCCAAATTGCCAGTAGGAGGAGGAACATGGCCGGCAATCTGGATGCTGGGGCAAAATTATGCAACAAATTCATGGCCAGCTTGTGGAGAAATAGATATTATGGAACAAGTAGGTAACAGTCCAAATGTTATTCATAGTACATTACATTACCCAGGACATTCTGGAGGAGACGGAGTTACAGGTTCTACAACTATCCCAACTGCATCTTCGGCATTTCATATTTATAAAACAGTATGGAGCCCGGATTCTATTAAATTTTATGTAGATGATGCTCTGTTTCATTCCTTTGCCAATGATGCCTCAACACCATTTAATAAAGACTTTTTCTTGATTTTAAATTTTGCTATGGGCGGTAACTTTGGAGGAATCATCGATCCGAGCTTCACAGAGTCCACTTTGGAAGTTGATTATGTAAAAGTGTATCAATAAATATAAGTTAAGTTAGTCGAAATAAGGAGGACGGCCCCCTAACCGGCCTTCTTATTTTTTAATAAAAATAAATTCAGAATAATGAAGAAACTTTTAATAATAGTATTAATAGGTAATTTAAGTTTTGCGCAACAAGCAAAAAGGAAGTTGGTTTGGGAAGAAAATTTTAATGGTAAAGCATTAAATGAATCCGTTTGGAATTATGAACTTGGAGATGGTTGTCCCGATTTATGTGGTTGGGGAAACAACGAAAGACAGATTTATACAAAAACAAATCATCAATTAAAGGATGGGAATCTAATTATTCAGGCTAGGAAAGACGGAAACGTCTATTCATCAACAAGAATAACTACCAAAGGAAAAAAAGAGTTTAAATATGGTCGAATTGAGGCTAGAGCCAAATTACCGATTGGACACGGTTTATGGCCGGCATTCTGGATGCTCGGAGCCAATAAAGACCAGGTAAACTGGCCAAAATGTGGAGAAATAGATATCTTGGAATATATAGGTAGAGATCCACACATGGTTTATACAACTTTGCATACACAGGATAGTCATGGGAATACAATTAATACCAAAAAGACAGCGTTTCCCGATATCGAAAAAGGATTTCATGTGTATGCAATCGAATGGACAAAAGATAAAATCGACTTTTTTGTAGACAAAGATTTAGTTTATACGTTTGCACCAAAGGATAAGAATGAAGATGTTTGGCCATTTGATAAGCCTTTTTATATTTTGGTAAATTTAGCCATTGGAGGAAATTTTGGAGGACCAGAAGTTGATGACTCAGTTTTTCCTCAGGATTATATAGTCGATTATATTCGAGTATATCAATAATTAGGGTTGTAAAAAAGAAAGTTAAATTGTAAAAGGTTTATTTTGTGAGATTTAGCTTTCTTTTTTAACAATTGAGCATATTAACTTAATTTATTGTTTTTAATTCTTTTTCTTGAAATTGCTGACTTTATTTTATTGTTTTTAAGATTTTGATGTTAATTATTCTTAATTTTATTTGCTTTTTAAAATATTTATTTGTTAAATTTGAACAGATTATTAACACATTAAAAACCAGTAGCCTATACAATAAAATTACTTTTTAGAGAATTCCTCAAATTTCAAATAAAAACTAAAAGGTAGTATTATGGCTAATCTGCAAATTCCTGACGCTTTATTGGTGAAGAACTATGTTGAGGGTAACGAAAGTGCCTTATCAACATTAATTAAAAGACATGAATCTAAGATTTATGGATTTATATATTCAAAAATAGCTGACAGAGATATATCAAATGACATTTTTCAAGATACATTTATTAAAGTAATAAAAACTTTAAAAAGTAATTCTTATAACGAGGAAGGGAAATTCCTGCCTTGGGTAATGCGTATTTCGCATAATTTAATAGTCGATCATTATCGAAAGACAAAAAAGATGCCTATGTATAGAGAAACCGAAGAGTTTTCGATTTTTTCTATCATGTCTGATGATTCACTGACAATCGAAAATAAAATGATTGTGGATCAGGTTGAGGTTGACTTGAAAAAGTTAATCGAAGAACTTCCTGATGATCAAAAAGAAGTATTGGTAATGCGTATGTATCAGGATATGAGCTTTAAAGAGATATCCGAAATTACAGGAGTAAGTATTAATACAGCATTAGGCAGAATGAGATATGCGCTAATGAATATTAGAAAAATTATAGAAAAACATCAAATTATTTTAACCAATTGATACTAAATCGAGTAATAGAGCGTTGTTATATAAAATAAACATTTATTAGCATGGCAAAAATTTACTCAAAAAAAGTAATAGTTATTAAAGACTTAAAACCCAAAAGAGAAGTTGTTTCTTTTTTATTGAGCTATTCAAAAGCACTTACAGTGGTAAAGATAGACGACAAGAGTTTTGAGATTATAGCTAATTAAACAGCCCACAAAGATTGTCGGATGTTTTGGAAAGTAAATGAATTAATCAAATTGGTCGTTTGATTAAAAAATCACTAAGGGCAATATGCAATTAGTGATTTTTTTGTTTTTTGGAAGCCTGACTTTCATAATAATCATCTATAACCGATTTTCTTCCAATAGTTTTTGTGATGATATCTTTGTCCAGATCCCATCCACGGGCAGGAGAATATTCTCGACCATACCAAATGATTTCAAGATGTAAATCATTCCATACTTCCTCAGGAAAAAGGCGTTTGGCATCTTTCTCAGTTTGAGTTACATTTTTCCCATTAGACAAATTCCATCGATACATTAATCTATGAATATGAGTATCTACCGGAAATGCAGGAACACCAAAAGCTTGAGACATAACAACACTTGCCGTTTTATGACCCACCGCAGGTAACTCCTCCAGATATTCATAACTCTGAGGAACTTCACCACCATGTTTATCAATCAGGATATGCGATAACCCATAAATACCTTTGGCCTTCATAGGGGATAAACCACAAGGACGAATTATATTCTGAATTTCTTCAACAGACATTTTTATCATATCATACGGATTATCTGCTTTTGCAAATAATATCGGAGTAATTTGATTCACACGAACATCTGTACATTGTGCCGACAATAAAACAGCAATTAATAACGTATAAGGATCTTTATGATCGAGCGGGACAGGGATAGTAGGATATAATTCTTTTAACGTATTTATAACAAATGTTACCCGTTCTTGTTTATTCATTTCCGTAAATTTAATCCCGTAAAAATAGCACAAATTTTATCATGAGCCTAATCCAGCTTTCCGTTACAACGCCTCATCGTGGGAGTAACATTTTTAAGTATTCGCAAGAGCTTCCGCTGGTCGCTTTGCCAATACATAAAATGTAAACCACCACAATTCCGGGGTTTTCACTACAATCTGGGCTAACAAATCAGGAATTATAGCAGATGAGTTAGGAATTATAAGTCATGAATTATTTAAATTTACAATCTAAAAATCAAAACGAGTCTAAAACTTTAAGTAGTCAAAAAAAAGAAAAAATGATAACATTACAAATAGGAGATAAAGCCCCAAATTTTTCAGGAGTAGATCAAGATGGAAATACACATAAATTGGTCGATTATGCTGGAAAAAAATTAGTGGTTTTCTTTTATCCAAAAGCAAATACTCCGGGATGCACTGCCGAAGCTTGTGATTTAAGAGATAATTTTGAGCGTTTTCAGGCAAATAACTATGCTCTTTTGGGAGTTAGTGCCGATGCACAAAAAACGCAAGCCAAATTCAAAGAAAAGTATGATTTTCCCTTCCCGTTATTGGCCGATGAAGATAAATCGGTAATTGAAGCTTTTGGAGTATGGGGACCTAAAAAATTCATGGGACGAGAATATGACGGAATCCACAGAACAACATTTGTAATCAATGAAAAAGGAATTATAGAAGATATAATTTCAAAAGTAAAAACCAAAGAACACGCAGGACAGATTCTTAAATAGAGGTTACAGTCTCGGTATTCAGTTTTTAGTTATTGAGGATTGCTAGACTTTATATTTTACTATAATAGCAAGATTGAGAGTATTGAGTAGATACTCTCAATTTTTTTTTTTGAAGTTATTCTTTGCAAACGTGTTTTCCTGACGAAGAAAGACAAGTTTGACGTTGGTTTGTGCATAAACAGGATCTTTGCACCTTAGAGCCTTTCTTAAATAGAAAAAGCATCAGCTATAAACCGATGCTTTTTCTATATTTATGATTTACTTAGAATTTTAGGATTCTAAAAACCTTAGTTCCTAAGAAAATCAGCAACTTAGTTACTTTCTTTCAAAACCTTATTAGGCTCGTAACCAAATAAATGGTGTTCTTTAATGATTTCGGCAATACCTTGTGGAAGCATTGGTTCCCAACCTGGCTTACCTTGACTGATCATTTTTAATACCTCTCTTGAGAATACTTCCAGCGTATGAGGATCGAAATCGTCAACGTCGACTACTTTTCCATTGAATTTAAAGAATTTGTATAATTCTTTCATTCTAGGATGTACTTTCAAATTGGTCGAATTCATGATAGTGCCATCTTCGTCGATCATAGGATACAAGAATACTTTCATGTCGCGGTAGAATAATTTTCCAAATGCTTCAAGGATTCCTCCGCTTAAGTGGCGGTAGTATTTCTCATCGAAGATATCGACTAAATTGTTAACTCCCATTGCCAATCCCATTCGGGCTTTGGTATAATTAGCAAAATATTCGACTACCTTATAATATTCCTGGAAGTTAGAAATCATTACAGTTTGTCCTAACGAACAAAGTAATTCGGCTCTATCCATAAAATCACGCTCATCGATTTCTCCATCAGAACGAAGATTAGATAAGGTAATTTCAAAAACTACAAGCGTATTGTCTTTTTCAACTTTATTTTCTTCGAGAAACATTTTTAATGATTTCTCATACATATCCATATTTACCTTTGTAACAGGACGAAAACTTCCGCGTAAGGCAAGAATATTCTTTTTGTATAAAATGGCAGCAGGAAGGATATTTTTGCCTTCAGGATTGAACATTACAGCATCGGTCATTCCATTTTTTACCAATTGTAAACTAATCAAGCGATTATCTACATCGGCAAAACGCGGACCGGAGAAATTAATAGTATCAATTTCAAGCTGATCTTTGTCTAGATGATCGTATAAATAACGTAATAACCTTTTAGGGTCGTTGTATTTGTAAAATGCTCCGTAAATTAAGTTTACTCCAAGAATACCTAATGTTTCTTGTTGTAATCGGGCATCATTTTCTTTAAAACGAATATGAAGAATAATTTCATTATAAGCTTCGTCAGGCTCAATTTGGTATCGAATTCCAACCCAACCATGCCCTTTAAATTGCTTAGCAAAATCAATGGTTGCAACAGTATTGGCATAGCTAAAGAAAAGTTTTGTAGGATGTTTTTCTCTACTTAACCTTTCTTCAATTATTTTCCCTTCAAGAGTTAACATTTTTTTTAATCTCTCTTCAGTTACGTAGCGACCATCTCTTTCAATTCCATAAATGGCATCACTAAAATCTTTATCGTAAGCAGACATTGCCTTTGCAATTGTTCCAGACGAACCACCAGATCTAAAAAAATGTCTTACGGTTTCTTGTCCTGCACCGATTTCGGCAAAGGTTCCGTAAATATTTTCATTTAGATTTATTCGTAGTGCTTTGTCTTTTATGGATGGAATCTGAGCGATGACTTTGTCGCCTTTAAGTTTTATTTCTATACCCATTTTATTTTAAATATGGCTGATTTGTTACAAAGTTAGTAAATTAGGCTTCTAATGAAAGATAATTAATCCTATTTTTGTAAAAAAATAAAGTACAATTGAAGGTATATTTTTTAGGCACTGGCACATCACAAGGCATTCCAATAATAGGGGTTGATCATCCTGTGTGCAAAAGCACTGATACTAAGGATAAAAGGCTTCGGGTATCAATTTGGATTAGTTGGAGCGATCACTCTTATGTTATCGATTGCGGTCCCGATTTTAGACAACAAATGTTGGCTTGTAATTGTCGGAAATTAGACGCAATATTATTTACACATGAACATGCCGATCATACTGCAGGTCTGGATGACATACGTCCGTTTAATTTTAGACAAGGAGAAATTCCTATTTATGCACATGAACGGGTTATTGGTAACTTAAGAAAACGTTTTGACTACGTTTTTGAGACAGTCAATAAATATCCGGGCGCACCATCTGTAAAAACTATTGAGGTTATTAACGATGAGCCATTTGCTGTAGGCGATAAAATAGCAATCCCGATAAATGCCATGCATGGCGATTTGCAGGTTTTTGGATATCGAATAGATGATTTTGCCTATTTAACCGATGTAAAAACGATTGAGCAAGTCGAAATAGATAAATTAAAAAACTTAAAAGTATTAGTGATAAATGCGTTACGCGTTGAGCCTCACGATACCCATTTTAATTTGCAGGAAGCCTTAGATTTTATAACTTTGGTACAGCCAGAAAAGGCTTATTTAACCCATATTAGTCATGTATTAGGATTCCATGAAGAGGTTCAAAAAAAGCTTCCTGAAAATGTTTTCCTTGCATATGATAATTTAGAAATCACAATTTAATTATATTTTAAAAATGAAAAAATCCCTATTGCTTTACCTTTTTATTCTTGCGATACTTATGAACGTTTTTACCTATATGTTTTATAGTAAAGAAGTAAAGTTTGAACAGGATCGTTATGTTAAAACGACTAAAAAACTTAGAGATAGTTTAAATTTGGTAGAGACTAAACTTAATGAAGCAAATTATTTTTCATTAGAAAATAATCAAAATGCCCAAAATTACTTTGATTCCGAAGATACTTCCAAAACAATTCGATATGAAAAATTAATTCCGATTGTAACCGAAAAATTAATGGATCTTAATGCTAATCCAAAAGGAAATCCATACACAGGACAAGATCAAATAGGAGCAAACAAATTTATTATCAATAAAGTTAAGATTTTAAATCACCGATGGATTATTGCAGATTTTAGCGATGGAGAAATATGGGGAGAAGTCCTGTTAAAATATTTTGTTAATAATGATGAAAGTATTACTTTTGAAGTAAATCAATCATTGTTATGCCAAAAGTAGTGTGAAGCGACAGTATAATAATGTAACTTAAAAATCAAGCATATGAAAAAAGTATTTTTATTTTCGATTATTATTGGTCTCTCATTTTCTTGTGGTAAAAAAGTTTCTCAGGAAAATCAAACTACAACAAAGGAAGAAGTAAAACCCGAGCATATTGTAGGAGGCGACTCGGATGCTCACGGATGCAAAGGTTCGGCAGGTTATACATGGTCATCTCTTAAAAAAGAATGTGTACGAATTTTTGAAGTTGGTACAAAGTTGGAACATGCCGAAGATGGCAAAACCTATTCTACAGTTGCTTATGTGATTTTTGAAAAGGACGGAAATAAAGCCGAACTTTTTCTGGATACACAAAAAGAACCAATCATTCTGGAGCGTAAAACCGAAGGAGAACCTTGGATTAAAGGCGATTTAGAATTAATTCCCTGGAAAGGTTACGTACTTAAAAAAGCAGGAAAGATTATTTATACTGGCGAGTAAAGTTTACAGTATTTAGTCGCAGTTTACAGATTAAAAAATGCGATAAAAGTATTTGCACAAGAATAAATATAAAATATATAACAAAGGCGAGAATCACTTCTCGCCTTTGTTATTATAAGTAAATCTGTTATTTTTTTCTACCAAAGATTAAAATGATTTTATCCCGACGCTTCGGGATTGCGCGCTTTGCGGTTAAATCTACAATTTTAAATATTCTGTTTTATAAATTCGGTTGTAACCACTTGTGCAAATTCTTCATTTAAGCTGGCAAGAGCAGTTTCATGAATTGTCTCGGCACTAAATTCCTGCCCATTCAATCCTTTTTTATTGAAAGTTGCCGTAGCATCTGAAACTAAAAAAGTATTATAACCAAAATTCCCAGCCATTCTTGTAGTTGTCGATACACAATGATCTGTAGTTAGTCCTACAATAACAAGCGTATCGATTTTATCAGTATCAAGTTGTTCTTTTAGGTTTGTGCCAATAAAAGAGCTATTTACGTTCTTTTGGATAATCGTTTCACCTTTAATAGGCTTAACAATATCTTTAATTGCATTCCCAGGATTGGTTTCGTGAAGTATCGAATTAGGATTAGAAGAACAATGCTGAATATGAAAAATAGGTAATTTATTGGCTCTCCAGATTTCCAAAAGTTCACCAGCGTTTTTCTCTGCATCTGGATTATTACGTTCGCTACCCCAATATTCTATATTGTCGAAACCTTTCTGGATATCGATTAGTATTAAAGCGGGATTGTCAAGTTTTGAGATTTTCATTTTTATAGTTTAGTTAGCTGTTGTTTATTTTCCTTTTTCGAGTTCTTCTAATTTTTGTTTCGTTTCGGCACTTTCCTTGTTGATTGATAACGTTTTTTTGTAATTGCTTATTGCATTCGTTTTATCACCTATTTCTTTATAATAATCTCCTAGAGAATCATATACATTAAAGCTTTCTGGATAATTTTTTACGTTTAGTTTGAATAAAAATTCGGCTTGAGCAAAGTTCTTTCTGCCTAATGCCATATATCCAAATTGATTGATAGAATCTTCGGGAGGGACTATTTTATATCCCATTTTTTCGGATACATTTTGGTAATGCTTTACAATCTTTGTTGATAACGCCATCCCAGAATCGAAAAAATCGCTAGAAGTTAAGGTTACTTTATAAAAGCCAAAAATAAAGCGAAGCGCATCATACTCGGCAATTAAAGGGATAGAGCCGTGATCGTCCTTATCGTAATATTTAGATTGAAAATTTAACTGGTTTTGCTTATTCTTTTTTAGAGTATTGGCCAATTCCAAAATAGCACGGATGTGTCTTGTGTTTTGAGTTGTATCTTTTTTTACACTAATGGTATCCATTCCAATTTCCATTGTATTGGCAATACCTAAAAACAAACTCGTATTCTTGAATTTTTTCTGGACAAATGCTTTTTTACTTTCTTCAAGGAATTTTTGTTTATCCCACCACATACTTGGGTCAATGGCTACATAAGAATTAAATAAATTGGTGTGGTTTGCAACTGTATTTATGGCCATTAAACCACCAAAAGAATGCCCGACAAGCATCTTGTATGGTGTAGTTGGGTAGTTGGTTTCAATGTATGGTATTAATTCTTTTTCAATAAAAGCAATGAAATTTTCGTTTCCACCACTGGTTTTACTGCCTTCAGGGCTCATCATTGGTAAATCAGATTCTATATGCGTAGGAGTCAAATCGCGGTTTCTATCGGTATTCAGTATTCCTACTACAATCATTTTTGGGCAAACCGTATTTCCGTTTATAGTACTTAATTGCTCAGTCATACCAACAACCGAAGTAAAATGCGAGTTACCGTCCAATAGATAAAGAACAGGATAATGCTCCTTCTTTTGTTGGCCTTTGATATAGCCATCCGGAACATGTATCCAAACTTGTCTATCTTCATTTAATATCTTGGACTTAATGGTTTCAATCGTGCCAATAGTGATCTTATTATCCGATTGTGCTTTTGCAAGAAATGAAGAGCCAACAAAAAGTAGCGAAAATAATAATTGTTTCATAGTTATATAGTTTACTGAGTTTGTCTCATTCTTGATTATTTGTTACAAGATAATATAACTTAAAGATAATGCGATTTATTATTTAATGCGAAAAGTGAAATTCGAAAAGCGAGATATGAGATGTAAACTGAACACTGAGATTGGTTTGGTTAATATAGATTAAAATTTTTTTAAGAGTTTTTTGAATACAAAAAGGTTTTAAATAAAATATCCAAAACCTTTTATGCTCAAATCTATATTTACATAGTTAAAGTTCTTACTATTTATAGCCTAAAAATATTATGATTTACTCTCATTAATAGAAATTGAGGTATAATAATTGAATTTTAATTGGATATTAAAAATCAATTATTAAAGATAAAATAAAAGAAATATCTTCATTAATAAATTTAGCATTCCTAAAATAAATAATATCTTCCAATATTTTCTTGAAGATTGAAAGTTTGGATTTTTAGTGTTTTTTATAAAAAGACCAAAAGCTATTAGTACAATTGGCAGAATGAAATCCTTTAAATCTTCTATTCCCATTATTATGTTTTTTAAGCTAAAAACTGTGACTGAATTCTGAAAACTATTGCGCTAGCCAATTTTTAAAATCAAAGAAATTTTGCGGAGAAACTCCGTGACCAACCGGGTATTCCTTATAAGTAATCGGAATGTTTAGTTTTTCCAGAAATGCAGGGGTTTTTCTTGCCCACTCTATAGGGATTACCTGATCAACACTTCCGTGCGAAGCAAAGAATTTAAGATTATCTAATTTACTGTCTTCATATCCATCAGCAATGATTTCGTCATTTACGTAGCCACTTATTGCAACCACTCTCTGAACTTTTTCGGGATAAGAAAGTGCAATTGCGTAACTTAAAATAGAACCTTGACTAAAGCCGATTAGTGTTACATTATTTGCGTCAATAGGATAATTGGCAGCTAACTCATCGATAAATTTAGCAATTAAATCACGTGATGTTTTTGCTTGCTCGTTATCAGAAAATTTGTTTTGATTTGCATCAAAATTAATAGCATACCACGCATAACTGCCATATTGTAAATCATAAGGGGCTCTTGCCGAAATGATATAATAATGATCAGGAAGCTCGCTGGCAAAAGAAAATAAGTCTTCTTCGTTACTGCCATATCCATGAAGCAATAGTAATAGTGGGTTTTTGTCTAAGATAACTTTTGGTTCTCTTATTTTATATTCTAAAGATAAATTCATTCTTTTAATGGTAAATTGTGAGTTGTAAATTGAGAAATGCAGTTGCTGATTCTTAATCTATTATCTGAAATTAAAAATTAACTGATGCTTTTAAACCATTTTTGAAAAAGTGCACCTACTAATGGTATCGGTTTTGTTTGTCCTTGTATCGCACTAAAAATTCCGTATGTCCATAAAATTGAGATGCAAATCCACATTGGAAAAGTAATCATGAAACTGTCAAAGTTGCTTATGATTGCACCAAAGGAAATAAAAGTTAGCGACAATCCTAAAGCCTGGCGAATGTGAAACGAGGCAAAACTATTTTTGTTTTCCGAGTTCATCGACATCGCAATTAAAACGCCAATAATTAATATATAACTTGTTATAGCAGGAGTTTTTCCTTCTTCGATTGAGTTGTTCATTCTTGTGTTTTATATTTGTTTTTTGCCATAGATTATTAAGATTAAAATGATTTTTCAATCATCTATAAAATTAGTCTTAATCTCTTAATGGTAAATTTTTAATTCTTTTTTACTTTTCTAATACCAATTGATTCTGATTCACGATTCCGTAAACCGAACCTTTTAATTGAGTTCCTAAAAAGGCTGAATTCTTAGATTTGGATATGATATTTCCTTTTGTGAAAACACTTTCTCCATTAGGATTAAACAAGGTAATATTTGCTTTTGAACCTTCGGTAATTGTGTCGTTTTCGATACCAAAAACAGATCTTCCTAATGTTAGTTTTTCAATTATAATTTCTAGAGGTAATACGGTTAGCAAAGCACCAAAAGCACTTTCTAAACCAATTGTTCCGTTTTTCGCCATATCAAATTCCATTTTTTTGAATTCGATATCAATCGGGTTATGATCAGATGTAATCATATCAATAGTTCCGTCAAGAACGCCCTTAAGCAAAGCTTGTCTGTCGGTTTCTGTTCGTAATGGTGGCGTAACTTTAAATCGGGTATCAAAACCTTCTAGTTTTTCATCGGTTAAAACCAAATGATGTACAGCAACGCTACTAGTTACATTTAGCCCTTTTGCTTTAGCATCTTTAATTAATTGAACCGATTTGGCAGTCGAAATAGTCGGAATGTGAAGTTTTCCTCCTGTATATTCTAATAAAAATAAGTTGCGGACGATTTGCAATTCTTCGGCAAGATCTGGAATTCCTTTTAAACCTAATTTTGTTGAAACGATTCCTTCATTTGCAACACCATTTCCTTTTATATTTTGATCTTGAGAGTAAGCAATTACCAAACCATCAAAATCTTGTACATATTGTAATGCAATCTTTAGTAAGTTGGCATTGTCAAGGCTTTTGTTATAATCACCAAAAGCTACAGCTCCGGTTTTTTTCATGTCAAATAATTCAGCCATGTCTTTTCCTTCGCTTGCTTTGGTTAAAGCTCCGATAGGAAAAAGTTGTGTAGCAAAACCATTGGCTTTATTTTTTACAAAATTTACTTGCGATTGGTTATCAATAATCGGGTAGGAGTTAGGCTGTAGTGCAATGGCAGTAAATCCGCTTTTTGCAGCTACATTTAGTCCATTTGAGATTGTTTCTCGGTCTTCATAACCTGGCTCTCCAAGAGAAACACTACTGTCAAACCATCCTTGCGAAATATGTAAATTGTCGAATTTTATCTCTTCGGCATTTTCAATATTAGGAAGTGAAGTTCCTATTTTTTTGATTAAACCATCTTTAATTAAAATATCTGCAGTCTTATTATGAAACGGACTTTTAGAATCTATAATTTTTGCTTCACGGATGATTATTTTCATTGTCATGCTTTATTAATAATTAATTGTAAGGCTTTGGGCTTTTTTAGCTTTTATCTTTTTTAAGAAATTGGATTTCTTTATTTTGTAATTGAATCTGTTCATTTTGGGCTTTTAATTGTTTGTTCTGTTCAATCATATAAAGCGTTAATTCTTCAATTTTTTGCAATAATTTCATTTCCAGATCAACAACATTTACCCCATTGTTTTTCATTTCTATAGCAGATGGAATTTCAGGAAGATGTTTATTTGTAGCTATGAATTTTTCGAGTATTTCAAGCTTTTCTAAATTATAATTATTTTCAAAGACATAATCGGGACCAGGAACGTTTAAATCGACTACTATTTCCGAACTATGAATTTTATTTGCTGTGATTAATCCCTGTGTTATAATATTCCCAGTTCTACCGTCAAAAACAATCGTTGCTTTTTTTGTATATCCACCACTTCCATTAACATATGGGGATCCAATTCCTAAACCACTATGTAGGCTGAGGAATGTATTATAAGTTGTTAGGCTTGCGCCGTCACCAGTACCTTGTACAAAACAATTTGTTTTATAATTATTAAAAGTTGGAAAAAATAATTTAGACGTGGAAGTGATTGAAGTTGAAGAAATAGAGTCTGATGAAATTAGATTCGATGAAACTGATTTTGATGAAATTAAATTTGCAGTGATACTTCCTAATGAATTTATATCACCAGTTCTACCATCAAAAACTATTGTTGCTTTATTGATATATTCACCATTAGCATTGTACACAAATGGAGATCCAATCCCTAAACCACTGTGTAAACTAAGAAATGCATTATAGGTTGTTAGACTTGCACCATCACCTGTCCCAATTTTAAATTTTGAACTTGCCCAGAAAGAAGGTATTTCCATATCTTGAGCATTACTATTTTGAAATAAAAAAGTAAAAAGAATACATAGGAAAGTAATTTTATTCATGGTGATTTGCTTAATCTGTTTTTTAAATATTTATTTTTGTTTACTTCACGAATCGGATAATTGCCATTTCTAATGCTAAAAATAACAGTGCAAAGATAATAAACCATTTCCAAATTTGATTATCGGTTCGTTCCGTTTGCAAGGTGTTAAAAATAGTCGAAATTGTATCGGCAGTTTTATAATCAGAAACTACATTATCGTTAACCTGACTCAAATCGCTTTCGCTTCGTTTGTAATTAAAACTTACGTTTTCCAGTGCTTCTTTTTTATTGTAAATAGTATAATTACCAGCTTGTTCTGGGTAATCATTAAAAACGATTTTTACTTTGTTACTCAGGATTTGCTGAATTGGTATAAATTGTTCTTCTGTGCCTCTTACTTCTAATATGGCATCTTTGGATAATAATGCATCAACAAAATAAGGCTGATTATTACCAATTGTTATCGCATTTATTCCAGATTTCTGGTTACTTTGTGCCATTTTATAAAAAACAGGAACAATTAAAGGCGATTGCTGAAAGTTAGAGTTTATACTATTTATAGGAGCAGAAAATACTGAAACTGCCGAAACTTGATTTTGTATTGAAGTTAAAAATGCACTTTGGTCTTCATAGGATAAAGCCGAAGAATAGGCACTTGTTATAGGGAAAGAATTCTTCGTCTTTGGATATTGAAAATTTTTGATTTTATTTTCGAAAACACCAGAGAATATTGGATGATCAAAATTGATTTTGGTGATCTGTTTTTCTTTATTTTCAAGAGAACCCATTTGGACTTTACCAAAATTTGATAAAAATGAATTCATATTACTAACAGTCATTTTTTCTGATGGAATGATAATTATATTTCCACCTTTGGATACAAATGATTTTAACGTAGTTTGTAATGCTTGCGGAATTTCATCCAGCTCATTCAATACAATTGCATCTTGTTTGTCTAAACTATTATAATCAAGCGAACGAATATCAAAATTATGATAGTTGAATTCTTCCGGAGTATAAATGCGGGATAAGAAATTGCTCTTTGCAGGTTCTCCAATACTAATAACGTTGGTTTTTTTAGTATCTGAGATGCTAAAATATAATTTATTGTCATATTCTAAACCATTGTCTTCTATAGCAACATAACCATGAAAAGCTTGTTTAGGAATGGTAAAGTTTACTTTCTTCTTTTTGGTATCAAAGTTTACAATGGTTTTAGCGATTAGCTTATCATTGTTGTACAAAGACATCGAAATAGGCTTAAAATCATCGCCATATCCAGATAGATTAATTCCAATATCGTAAAAGTTATCTAAGGTTTGATTGATAAAAACACTATCAATCGCCACATTATTTTTTTGCTCTGCTTTCGGAATTATAAAATACGGAGCATCTTCTGTTTTTATGTTTTTTAGCTGTTTTTCATCCAGTCCAACAGCATCAGTAATGATGATGATGTCTTTTTTAAAGGCCGATTTGCGAGCTTTTACCTTTGCTATTATATTATCCAATTGGAAAGGAGTGGCGCTGTATTTTAGGTTTTGCAATGAGCTACGAACAGATTTTATATCGGTATTCCAATAATTTTCGGTGTTTGTGAATAAAGAAAATTGTGTATTCTCTGGCGTGTTTTCTAATAATTCCTGAACGGCACGTTTTAGTAATTCCCCTTTTTTACCTTTTGCCTGCATACTAAAGGAATTGTCCAGAATGATATACATTTCGTTATTAACATTTTTACTGTCCTTGGCGGTAAAAAACGGTTGAGCAAAAGCAAGAATAAGACAAGTAAGTAATAATAGTCGAGTAGCAAGTAATAGCCATTTCTTGATCTTAGAACTTTTTCGAGTTTGAATAGAGAGTTTTGCCAAAAGTCTAACATTGGTAAAGTAAGACTTTTTGAAACGGCGTAACTGAAATAAATGAACCAAAATAGGAACAATCAATAAGAACAGAAAGTATAAAATTTCGGGATGTTTAAAATGCATTCTAAAGTTTAGTTTACTTCACTGATTTTATTTTCAATGGAGCTCATTGAATTTTTCGTTTGTCAAAAATACAAATTTACAGGCAGTTTTTACTGATGTTGTTATATTTTTTCGAACAGGTAAATAAATCTTAACCATTATAAGGATATTACGTATTTTAGCATTTCAATAAAATTTTTACAAATGAAAAAATCGTATGCTGTTTTGCTTTTTATTTTATTCTTTACAGGAATTCAGGCGCAAAACAAAGTTAATTTATTAGTAGGTACGTATACTACTAGTTGTGATAGCAAAGGAATTTATGTATATGAATTCGATACTAATTCAGGTGACTTTAAATTAAAAAATAGTTCAGAAAGTGTTGTAAGTCCAAGTTATTTATCGGTTTCGGCAGATAATAAATTTATATATGCAGTTAACGAAAGTGGTGCAGAAAGTACCGTAAGTGCTTTTGGATATGTGCCAGAATCTGGAAAGATTACATTTTTGAATAAACAAAAAGCAATGGGAGCCGATCCTTGTTATATTATTAATGATGGCGAAAACGTAATTTCGGCAAACTATTCCGGAGGAAATATTTCGGTATTCAAAAAAACTGCCGATGGAATTTCGGAAGCAAAACAAGTAATTCAGCATACAGGAAAAGGAATAAATAAACAAAGACAAGAAAGTGCTCATGTGCACATGGTTTATTTTTCGCCAGACAAGAAATATGTTTTATCGAATGATTTAGGTCTTGATAAGGTTTTTATTTACAAATACAATCCTAATTCCCAAAAGGAAGTGTTAACATTAAAAGGAAGTGTTGATGTAAAAGCAGGAAGCGGACCAAGGCATTTAACGTTTAGCAAAGACGGGAAATTTGTGTATTTAATCCAGGAATTGGATGCTACTTTAACTACGTTTAGTTATGATAAAAACGGAAGTTTAAAATTGATTGCCGAGACAAGTATTCTTCCTAAAGATTTTAAGGGAGGAACAGGAGCAGCGGCTATAAAGATTTCGCCAGATGGTAAATTTTTATATGTATCCGATCGTGTTGATGCTAATAATATTTCAGTTTATAAAATTCTTAAAAATGGAAATATTGAATTAGTAGAACAATTAAGTACATTAGGAAAAGGGCCAAGGGATTTTTCTATCGATCCTACAGGAAATTTCCTTTTAGTAGGGCATCAATACACAAATAATATTGTTGTTTTTAAAAGAGATAAAGCAACAGGAAAACTTACGGATACTGGAAAGAGAATTGAGTTGTGCTCACCAGTATGCTTGGTTTTTGCAAAAAATTAATTTAAAGGTTCAAAGGTTTCTCTATCTTGTGCGTAAAATATAAAAAAGGCTCAAAGATGTAAAGTTTCAAGTTATTAACTTAATTCTACATCTTTGAGCCTTTTTTGTTTTTTTAACTTAGAATCTCAGCAGCTTAGTAGCTAACCTTTGATCCTTTGTAACTCTGATCCTTTGTGCCTAAATGCTATTTGTTCTTATCTTTTCTCTTCTTATCCCTTGTTTTCAACATGTTTCTGTTAACAGATCCGTGCGTTTTTTTCTTGGTTTTAGAAGGACCTCCCAAGTTGACTTTTTTATTCTTTTTGGCTTTATCATGAAAAGCTCCATCACCGTCTAGTTTTTGTTTTTTCATCAAAAACTTAACTGGTTGTCTGTCTTTCTCAGGCTCAATTAATTTTATAGAAACTTCTACTTCTTCAGGGAAATCAGCTATTTCAAGTTCTCTGTTCATTAAAACTTCTACTTCTACTTTAAATTCTTCTTCACGTGGAGTGATAAAACTTATCGCAGTTCCAGTTGCATCGGCACGACCAGTTCTACCAATTCTGTGCATATACAATTCTGGGAATTCTGGAAGTTCAAAGTTTATAACGTGAGTAATATTGGAAATATCCAAACCTCTCGCCATAATATCGGTAGTTATAAGTCCGCGTAGGTTTCCTTCCTGGAAAGAAGCCATCGTACTCAAACGGTAATTTTGTGATTTATTAGAGTGAATTACACCAAACTGACCTTCAAAATCTTCTTCGATACGGTCATGAAGCATATCCGAAATCTTCTTGTTGTTTACAAAAACCAAAACGCGACTCATGTCTTCGTTGTTTTGTAATAAGTGTTTCAGTAAGTTTACTTTAGTATTAAAATTGGGAACATTATAGGTAATTTGCTCAATGTTCTCTAGCGGTGTTCCAGATGCTGCAAGGGTAACTTCTTCTGGGAAATCAAAAAAGTCATTTAAAACGGCATCAACTTCATCGGTCATCGTTGCAGAAAACAAGATGTTTTGACGTTTGGTTTTCATCATCGCCAAAAGCGCTGTTAATTGTGTACGGAAACCAAGATTAAGCATTTCGTCGAACTCATCGATAACTAATTTTTGAGTTTCATCAAAACGAACGACTGCATCTAGAGCCAAATCCATAGTTCTTCCTGGCGTTCCCACCAAGATATCGATTCCTTCGTAAACAGCTTTCTTTTGTGTATTAATATTTACACCACCAAAAATACCCAACGTTTTAACCGACATGTATTTGGTTAATTTCTCTACTTCTTCTACAACCTGAACTACTAATTCACGTGTTGGAACAAGGATTACAATTTTTGGCGTATTGGTTGGAGTAAACTTATATAGTTTTAATAAAGGCAATAAATAGGCAAATGTTTTACCAGTACCGGTTTGTGCAATTCCCATCATATCACGACCGGACATAATTACAGAAAAAGATTTTTCCTGGATAGGAGTAGGCGTAACGAAGCCTAATTCATCGATTGCTTTTTGTACGGATTTAGGAAGATTGAATGTCTCGAAAGTGCTCATTTGCATTAAATTTTGTGCAAAGGTACATTAAAATCATGGTTAGTTCACTAGATTCTTGGAATCATCTGATGATTTAGTAATATAACAATCTAATTATCAATCTTAAAAGCCTTCAAAAACGCCTAGTCCAAATAATGCAAAATCGTATTTTACCGGGTCAAGTGGATCCATTTTTCGAAGATTTAAATCGAGTTCTGCCAGTGCTTTACCATCGTTTTGCTTTCGCGAAAGCAATTCTAGTTTGCGGGCCACGTTTCCGGAATGTACATCAAGCGGACAAGAAAGTTTTGCAGGTGAAATATTTTTCCAGATTCCTAAATCTACGCCTTTGGTATCTTGGCGAACCATCCATCTTAGGTACATATTAATACGTTTGGCTGCCGAATTGTTTAAGGGATCTGAAATGTGTTTTTGAGTTCTTTGTAAATGATCGATTTCAAAGAATGCTTTTTTAAATTCGTGAATACTTTTTTGCAAACTATCTTTTTCCTGATTTTTAGAGAAGATAGCTTCCAATCCACCATGATTTTTATAAATGTGTTGCAATCCTTTTATAAAGCTGCCAAAGTCTTTTCCATTAAAGGTACGATGTACAAAATTCTCTAATCTTGCTATATCTTCATCGTTGTGGCTCATAATAAAATCGTAGGGCGTGTTTCCCATTAATTCCATCATTTGGTGTGAGTTTTTAATAATCATTTTGCGATTTCCCCAAGCTATTGTAGCGCTCAGGAAACCAGCAATCTCAATGTCTTCTTTTTGAGAAAATAAATGCGGAATTTGTACCGGATCACTTTCTATAAAATCCTGATTGTTATATTGAATGACTTTTTCGTCAAGGAAATCTTTAAGCTCAGTTTGATTCATTTGATATGTTTTTGGCATAAAAGCCATCTTTTAAATTAGTTGTTCGCATTTGAGGTTTTACTTTGTAATAAGTCTCAAAATAGTTAATTTGTTCTCGATTAACACAAGGTATTGCGCCATCTCCGGTTCCCCAGAAAAAAGAATTATCTACAGGAGAATTGTATTGTAAATTACCATTTATGATAGGTGTATAATTTGTATCAAATTTGGAGTTTTTATACGGGAAAACGATGTTGTTTATAGAGAAAGTGCTATTGCTCGTTAAAAAAGTATTTGTTGTAAAAGCTTTTAAATTAATTGGGATGATTACAATAAATGCGAGAATTAATAATGTGATATAAAGGGAAAGAATAATTCTTTTTTGATTATTAAGAATCAGACTAGCTATTAAAAATAAAAATAGCAATATAAAATTCATGAAGAATCTATATTGTGGTGAAGATGATAATAGTACTATTATTTGAAAAATAAATATTCCGTATAAAACCCAAAATGCTTTTTTATTGAAAAATTTATAAATAAAAAAAGGTGTTATAATAACTAGCAATACAATAAGTTTATTGAAAAATCCGTGTAAAGCAGGTCTTGAAATCCATGTTTTAAAGATTTCGAATAGGCTCATATTATCAAATTCATTCTGTGTAATCGAAAATGCTGCCCGCTTAGTTTCGTCATAATAAAAATGAGCCATTGAGGCCGGAATTTGAAAATCAAAATGAAATATATTCGATGTTATGGGGAATATTGGATAACCGCTAATGATGGTGTTTTTTATCAAAAAAAGGAATAAAACCAGTAATCCGATACTTATAGGCTTTATTGTTTTTGGCATTAAGAATTTATGATGTTTTACAAATAATAGCAGCACAATCAAAATAAGTGCAATCGCAGTTGTTTTAATATATATTGCAAAAAGAATAAGAATTGAGATTGTGTTAAACGTTTCAATATTCAGATTCTTATAGCTGTTCAAGAAGTTGAAAAAGATAATTAATGATAAGATATAAATAGGTAAATCGGGCGATGGAGAACTAATAAAAGAAAAGAAAAAAAGATTTGCCAAGGGTAATAATCCGATAATGAGGTAATTTTTTTCTTTGTTTTTAAAATAGGAATTGAGGTGTAAAATGGCATAAATATTCCCTAAAAGAAGGCAAAAACCACTTAAATCATTGAACTTATCATACAAGAATGAAAAATTAAAAGCACTTTGGGTAATATGCCAGCCACTTGTTTGGGCGAGAAAAAGATGTAAATTGGCAATACCTTTTACAAAGCCATATTCATTAATCCATTTTATGGTCTGGATATAATATGACTCATTATCTATTATATAAGGAGTTGATGCACATTGCGCTAGAATTAAAAGTGCAATAATGGCTAATGTTGTTTTTAAGAATTTTTCTAAAGATTGTAATTCCTTGAAAAAAGAGATATAAATAACTTTAATTTCATTTTTTAATCTCAGGAATATTCCAATGTTTAGTATTAAAAGAAAAATATGGAATTCAATATTTATTCTTCCAAAAATGGCCCAAATACTCGCAAGAATAGTTGTTGTAAAAAGACCTAGAATAGAGAGAATTACAAAGTTTGAATTCTTTAATCGCAGAATTTTATCAGTTCCTAAACCAAGATTTATGGTTATGAAAAGAATATAAATCCAGCTTAAAAGAATTAAAATCATTTTAGGATATTATTTGCCCATCAACCATTACTATTTTTCTGTCGGCCATATTGGCAAGTTCTTCGTTGTGGGTTACGATAACAAAAGTTTGCCCGAATTCGTCGCGTAACTGGAAAAATAATTGATGTAAATTCTCTGCAGAATGGGTATCTAAATTTCCAGATGGTTCATCGGCAAAAATTACGTCTGGTTTGTTTATTAATGCTCTTGCAACTGCAACGCGCTGTTGTTCTCCTCCCGAAAGTTCATTGGGTTTGTGATTTATACGATGCGATAACCCTAAATATTCTAATAATTTTTTGGCTTCTGCTTCTGTTTCTGAAGGTTTTTTGCCAGCAATATATGCAGGAATACAAACATTCTCTAAAGCTGTAAATTCAGGTAATAGTTGGTGAAACTGAAAAATAAATCCTAAGTTTAGATTTCTAAATTTAGATAATGTTTTATCACTTAATTTTAGAATATTTTCATTGTTTATGGTCAAAGATGTAGTACTATCAATAGCAGGCTTATCCAGTGTACCTAAGATTTGTAGCAAAGTGGTTTTTCCAGCACCAGAAGCGCCAACTATAGAAACAATTTCTCCTTTTTTAATATGCAGATCGACTCCTTTTAAAACCTCAAGTTGATCGTAGAATTTATGTATATTTTTTGCCTGTATCATTTAGAAACTGTTTTTACAAAGAAACAAAGATTCTACCGATATAAAAATGTGTTGTAACAGAATTTTAGGAACAATTTTTTGCAAAAAATAAATTGAGAAAAGAGAAAATAAAATTCTGAAAATTGAAATGTATAAAATTATCTCTTTTTGATGAAGGAGATTTTAGGAATGGAATTTGATAAAAGGATACGGAATGAATGAGTTAACTTAGAGGAAATAAATTGACTAAGACTTTAAAATGAATTATATTTGAGTAACTCAAATTTTAATAGATATTAAAATGGAAGAAAAAATGCTTGTAAAAGACGAGAAAACGAAGAAACTTTTATTGGGATTGCTTTTTGATGGTATCGGAATGTTATCCTTTACGATTCCCTTTTTAGGGGAGTTTAGTGATGTTGTTTGGGCACCGCTTGCAGGTTTCTTAATGACTTATATGTATAAAGGACGAGTTGGAAAAGTGGCAGGGATTCTAACTTTTGTCGAAGAGATACTTCCGTTTACGGATATTATTCCATCGTTTACCTTAACATGGTTTTATACTTATTTTATCCAAAAGAAGGATAGGAGTATTGATAAAGATATTATTCTTTAAATAAAAAACCTAGCCCCATACTTTTAAGCATTTTTTTCTCGAAGTTCCAGAAAAAACGATATTGACCAAAGATGGTTCCAATTGCGACAAGTAATACTTGATAGATAGGAAAAATGATTATTAAGCGGATAAGTGTAAACCAAAATCCGAAATCTTCTTTTGTAATTCCTAACCAAACACAAAACGGTTTCGATAACCAAGCCGAAGCAGAACCGGTTATAGCAAATACAATAAATATGATTGTGAGTTGAAAATTAGAAGTAATCCCCCAACGTTGTTTTAATTTATTCATTTTTATTTATAATGATTACAAATATAGTAACATTATCTTGAAGGGACATATCCTGCTAGCTTTTGTTTATAAGTATTTTGAAAATAAATCATGTAGTTGTAAATTAGGTAATTTACTTCATATCCGTAATTAATAGTTGGGTTGTAATCAATTCTCATTTCGTATAAATTTGGATTATATCGTTGTGGTTGTGAAACACGATTATTCCATTCGCTTACATATAAGTTATTTTTAGTTTCAAGGTATGATTGAGAATAATAATTTCTAGGTAATGCCATCGAAGCTAGCCATGTACTAAAACCATTGTCTATAATAATTACTTCATATTCAAGTTCTTCATTTGCAATACGAACAGTGTCATTTACTGTAGTTACTGGTTTTTTGTCGACTGCAACACTGGTTTTTGGAGTAGAACACGCAACGATAAGGAGTAGAATAAGAAATATGTAGATACTATTTTTCATGATCTAAAAATTGAAATATAAATTTACGAAAAAATCAGCGAAGCTTTTTTTATTTAACAGTTTTTGAAGAGAGGTACAAAGGTTTCTAGCTGCAAAGGTTTGAAGGGATAAAGGTTTCTTGCAGGAATGATAACATTTTAGGTTCAAAGGTTTTCTGTAGAGACGCACCGCAGTGCGTCTAAAAGCTTCACAAACACATAGGTTTTTGTAATAGGCACACAGCAGTGCATCTTTGTTAGGGATAAAGATTTCGAGAAACATCACAAAAAAAAGCCATTTACATAATGTAAACAGCTTTTGATTATTTTTTAAACTTAGAATCTCTGAACCTTTGCGACTTTGTGCCTTAAAAGAAACCTATTTCCCGAATAGTTTGCCTAATAAACCTCCAATGCCACCACTTTTATTTCCTAATGTCATTGCATCGCTAATATCAACTTTTCCGTCACCATTTTGGTCTAGTCCAAATTGAGTTCCGTATTTAGAAATCGCATCCATAATCCCCGAGGCTTGTCCGCCATTACCAGAAATAGCACTGATAATATCCGAAATTTGAAAGCTGCTATCGTTCGAGTCTTTCGCTTTTCCTACAAGAGATCCTAAGATTTGTGGAATCATACTGCTAGCAACACCGCTAGATGCTTCACTACTTAATCCAAATTTTTCTCCAAGATTTCCAGTCAACTGTTGTGTTATTTGTTGTACAACAGGATTGGAACTGTCAATAGGTGATTTTCCACTAAATAAACTGGCTAGTTGTTCTCCACCACCTTCTGAAGCAATTTTTTGCAATCCTGAAAATATAGAATTACTTGTTTCGCTTATTACAGCTTCATTTTGTTCATTAGGAACAGCGGGATTGTTTACGACAGCACTGCCGCTGTATTGTTGCACTAATTGGGTTAATTGTTCAAACATGACTAAAAGAGTTTAGATTAGAACTCAAAATTACTAAAAAAAAGAAAGGGATTTATTAAACGATGTTAATAAATCCCTTTCAAGTTATTTAATTATAATTAGTTAGCTCAATAATGTAATGATTTGTTGTGCTAATTCTGTACCAATTCTATCTTGAGCTTCTCCAGTTGCAGCACCAATATGTGGAGTTAATGAAATTTTAGTGTGCATTAAAATAGCCATTTCTGGTTTTGGTTCGCTTTCAAAAACGTCTAAACCTGCAAATGATACTTTTCCGCTATCCAATGCTTTTACAAGAGCAACTTCATCGATAACACCACCACGAGCGCAGTTTACGATACCTACACCATCTTTCATTATTTCCAATTCTTTCTCCCCGATGATGTAACCATCTTGAGCAGGAACGTGTAAAGTAATGAAATCTGCTTCTTTAAATAAAGATTCTAATGATTGAGAAACGATAGTTGTAGTTATCGATTGTCCGTCAAAGAATTCTACTTTAATGTCTACTTTAGGGATAAAACTATCTGCAGCGATAACTTTCATACCTAAACCTAAAGCCATTTTTGCAGTAGCTTGACCAATACGACCAATACCAACAATACCAAGAGTTTTTCCTCTTAACTCAGTACCATTTGCGTAAGCTTTTTTCAAACCGTCAAAGTTTGTATCACCTTCAAGAGGCATATTTCTGTTAGAATCGTGTAAAAAACGAACTCCATTAAATAAGTGTCCAAAAACTAATTCAGCCACAGATTCAGATGACGAAGCTGGTGTATTAATTACATGAATTCCTTTGCTTTTTGCATATTCAACATCGATATTGTCCATACCAACACCACCACGACCAATAATTTTTAATCCTGGGCAAGCATCGATAATATCTTTGCGTATTTTGGTTGCACTACGCACCAAAACTACATCTACATTATTTTCGTTTACAAAATTAGCAACTTGTTCCTGTGCTACTTTTGTAGTTATAACTTCAAATCCCCCTTTTTCTAAAGCTAGAATTCCACTTTTAGAAATTCCGTCATTGGCTAATACTTTCATTTTGTGTTTATGTCTTTGCGAGGAACGAAGCAATCTCATCCTCAATATTAATTTTTTCTTTTTTTGTTTAGGAGCTAATCCCGCTATCCGTTTTAATCTTTTTTGTTTTTAAAGAAAAAACAAAAAAGGATTTCCACTTCTATCGGGGCTAGGATCTTGATATTCAATTCCTGTTTTTGGCAAACTGAAAACTGCTACTAAAAACTAAACTTTGCTCTCCAAAGCTTTCATTACATCTACCAATACCTGAACGCTTTCTATAGGCATTGCATTGTATATAGAGGCTCTGTAACCACCCACAGAACGGTGACCTGGTAAACCAGAGATGTTAGCTTCTTTCCACATAGCATCAAATGTTGCTGCGTGATCCGGATTGTTTAATAAGAAAGTTACATTCATGTTCGAACGATCTTCAAGAACTGCTGCACCTTTAAATAAAGGGTTTCTATCAATTTCTGTATAAAGCAAAGCTGCCTTAGCGTCATTTAATTTCTCAACAGCTGCAACGCCACCTTTGCTTTTAATCCATTGTAATGTTAATAATGAAACATAAACAGCAAAAACAGGTGGAGTATTATACATACTTTCCGCTTTAATATGTTTAGCATAATCTAACATACTAGGAATTGTTCTTCCGTTTTTCTCTAAGATATCTTCTTTGATTACTACCAAAGTAGTTCCTGCAGGACCCATATTTTTTTGGGCTCCAGCATAAATTAAATCAAATTTAGAGAAATCTAAATCGCGAGAAAAAATATCAGAACTCATATCGCAAACCACTGGAATATTGGTTGCTGGGAATTCTTTCATTTGAGTTCCAAAAATAGTATTGTTACTAGTACAGTGAAAATAATCAGCATCACTTGGTATTTCGTATCCTTTTGGAATATGGTTATAATTTTGTTCTTTTGAAGAAGCTACAGTAACAGTTTCTCCAAAAAGCTTTGCTTCTTTTATAGCTGCAGTTGCCCAAGTTCCTGAATCTAAATAAGCTGCTTTTCCGTTTTCTTTCATCAAGTTATAAGGAGCCATTAAGAATGCAGTACTTGCACCACCTTGTAAAAATAAGGCTTGATATCCTTTTCCTTGAAGTCCCAATAACTCTAAAGCAAGTGAACGAGCTTCTTCCATAACAGCAACGAAATCTTTACTTCGGTGCGAAATTTCCAGAATAGATAGTCCTGAATCATTAAAATTTAAAATAGCTTTTGATGCTTTCTCAAAAACTTCTTGAGGTAAGATACTTGGTCCTGCGCTGTAGTTGTGTTTTTTCATGGTGTAGTTAAATTCCAATATTTTTTAAAAACGCAAATTTCGGGAATAGGACCCGAAAAATCGTTAAATTATTCGCAATAATTATAAGATTTTAACTTATGTTATTAACAAAAACGATATAGTATCCACATTGTCTGCATAATCCCACAACTCTGGAGACTGTGTTTTTCCAAAAGGGATACTGTTTTCTAGGAGGTTATCGCTCACAATACATTGTATTTGCTCACTTTCTGCTTGTAATCGTTGTTTTAAATCTTCTATGTTTTCATAAGTTTCATAAAAAACACTCGAAATAGGAGAGGCGTGGCTTATATCTTCCTTTAGAGTAAGGAAACCATTGTCCAATAATTTAAAATTACTCATCAGGAAAACTGCTTTATTGTAATCATAATTGTTGGCATATTTCTCATAATGAATAACATCCTGATATTCGAAAATAGCTTCAAAAAACGCATCAAATTTATATCCTTCAGGAACAAAAAGTTTAGATACATTTCGGCACCCTAAACCAAAATATCTAAATATATCTTCGCCCAAAGCTACAAGTTGTTCTTTGGTTTCTTTTCCGTTTAAAACAGCAACAGAGTTTCTGCTTTTTCGAATAATAGAAGGTTTGTCTTTAAAATAATATTCAAAGTAACGTGCTGTATTGTTGCTTCCTGTAGCGATTACAGCATCAAAATTTTCGAGTTTACCTTCTACGAAAGTAATATTATTAGCAAAATCAGGATTGATAGCAATAAGATATTTGGCTAAAAAAGGAAGTAAATGTTGATCGTTGGATGATGTTTTTACCAAAACATTGTGACCTGTAATTAAAACACATAAAAAGTCATGAAACCCAACAAGCGGAATATTTCCGGCTAATATTAGGGCTACATTTTTATTTTTATGAGCAGAGTCAAATGAATAAGCCAAAAGCCATTTGTTTATGTTTTCCTCAGTTAAGGCTTTGGCCCAAGACTGGATAGCAAAAAAAACTTGTTCTGGAGTGTACCAACCATTATGTGATTGAGACAAGTGAATTAGTTTTATGAAATCGTCAAAAAACAAGTCATTACTTAAAACATTATTGTTTTTTTTACAATCATTTTCCGAAAATTGACTCAAAAACTTGCCGAGTTCTATGAAAGATTGTTTTTTTTCGTTTTGTAACATAAGTAATTTGTATATGAATAGTTTTGATTGTAATTTTGCACAAAAATAAGCTATATTAAGTTATAAGACAAAGCAGAATAAAATCTTCGATACTATTATTTCTGAACTTGTAACTTTTAACTCGTAACCAAAAATAAAATGGCAATAATTATAACCGACGAATGTATCAATTGTGGGGCTTGTGAACCAGAATGCCCAAACACAGCAATCTATGAAGGTGCTGATGATTGGAGATACAAAGATGGAACGAAATTAACAGGAAAAGTAATTTTACCAGACGGAACAGAAGTTGATGCTGAAGATGCTCAAACTCCTATTTCTGACGAGGTTTACTACATTGTTCCAGGGAAATGTACTGAGTGTAAAGGTTTTCATGATGAGCCACAATGTGCTGCTGTATGTCCTGTGGATTGTTGTGTGCCAGATGATAATCATGTAGAAGATGAAGAAACATTGTTAAATAGACAAGCGTTTTTACATAACGAATAAATATAAAAATCTTTTTAGATTAAACAAAAAAATCCTGAGTTTAACGCTCAGGATTTTTTTTTACAACTAAAGTTTTTTCGTACTGTATTGGTTTGTAATGTTTTATTTGTAGTTTTATAGGTGTTAATTTGATTTTATTGAATGCCTATGAAGAGAATTATGCTTTTATTTATTGTATTTTTTAATGGAAATGTTTTTGCTCAAAGCACCGAATATTCTATAATCGTAAAAGATATAGAAACACAGTTACCAATAGAAGGAGCAATGGTAGTTGTAATGAAAACCAAGCAAGTTTTATTGAGTAATGAAGAGGGTAAGGTAACTTTTATGTTAACTGGAGCATCTAATATTCAGGTTTCAGAGGAGAATCATGAGAACTTAACGCTTCGCTGGGCAGCTTTAAAAGAGGATCAATTTGTAGTTTATTTAAAAGATAAGGATAATAAATTGGCGGAGATTGTTGTCTCTAATGAGTCTCCGCAGAAAGTACTTAAAAAAATTGTTTCTAATTCGGTAGAAAAACTAACAACGCCTTATCGATTGAAAGTGTATGTAAGAGAGTATTTTATGCTTGATGATAAATATTCTTATTATAATGATGGACTTGTGCATTTTCAGTTTTCAGGAAATAATAAAAAAGCAACAACAACATTGTTAGTAGAACAAAATAGATCTTATGGTTTATTAGAAACAGATGTAAGTACTTATTTAAGAGGATATAATCTGAATGATATCATGGAGAATTATTCTAATTTAAATTATTTTAAGCCTGTTTTAGATTCAAAATCGAAAAAAGAATATGATTTTATTATAAAAGGATATCCTAATAATAAAAACTATTATGTAATGAATATAACTCCGCTGAATAAATCCAAGAAAGAGGTAGAACGTTTTGAAGTTATTTATGATCATGAAAAAAAGGTAATTATCGAATTTACCTGTGTTTTTACTCCTGGAAATTCTAATAAAATAGATGAAAAGCCGACTGCAGGTTCTAAGAATATTACAAGGTCATTTGTAACGGTACAGTACAGGATGGATGGGTCGGATTATTATTTATTGAGTTCGAATGAAGAAATAGCTTTTGATCTTGTGTTGAAAGATAAGGTCAAAAAGATTCAAGTCCGAAATAGTTTTATAACGACCAATTTCAATAAACAAAAATTTACTTATAATGAAAGCGATGTTTTTAAAGAAAAGACACTCTTTAATAAAAAGAATAAAATTCTAACCAATTACTGGAATGTTTCCGGGTTTGCTGCAACCGACAAAGAAAAAGCAATAATAAACTCTTTGGAATTTAAGTAATAGTTTAGGTATTTCATAAAAAAAAATCCTGAGTGTAAGCTCAGGATTTTTGTTGTAATATGTTTTAGGTTAAAATGTAAATCCAAGTCTGGCGTAGTAATATGCTCCGCTGAAACCCATTTGTACAGCATCCCAATATCCACCAGCTTCGGTGTTTCCTTGCTCATCTTGTTTAGTTGGATATCTGTTGAATAAGTTATTACTACCAACGCTTAATTTTAGTTGTTTTGTAAGTTGGTATCCAAGAGTTAAGTCGGTTACGACTCTTGCATAATATACGTCATCTTCATCTCCGTAATCTACTAAAACGACTTTACTGAAATGTGTAAATGCTAAACCAGCATCAAATTTATGTCTGGCATAATTTAAGTTTAAACCAAATTTATTTTTAGGTGCCGAAGCTAATAAAAATGCTCTTTCGCGTCTTCCAAAAAAAGTTTCTTCGGGTAAATTACCGTTTTTTATGTTGTCAATTTTCATATCATTGATATTACCTACCAGAGTTGCACTAAATTGTGATTCTCCAAATTTTTTCTTCCATGCAAGAACTATATCCAATCCTGTGGTTTTGGTATCAACACCGTTTACGAAAAATTGAGCTTCGGCAACGCCAATATTTAAAGCCGTGGCATCAAAATAACCTGTAAGTACAATACGGTTTTTTACTTTTATAAAATACCCGTCAACAGTAGCTGTAAAATCTCCAAAATTTGCGGTGAATCCTAAAGAGGCATTTATCGCTTTTTCTTCATTTAGTTTCTGGATGCCAAAAGCACGAGTAATAGGACTGTTGTTTGGGGCAAGCAATACTTCGGTTGCGCCACCTGCATTAAAGTTTGTAAAATGTAAATTATAATAGATTTGTGCCAATGAAGGTGCGCGGAATCCGGTACTTATAGATCCTCTAAAATTAATATTTTTAGTAGCTTTTAGTCGCATGGCCAATTTTCCGTTAAGAGTACTGCCAAAGTCACTGTAGTTTTCAAAACGAACGGCTCCACTTACTAAGAAGGCATCGGTAACATCCAGTTCCGCATCTGTATATAAAGATACGTTAGTACGACCTCTATCAACCGTATTAAGAGGGCTGTATCCAGGAAAACCCTGAGAACCTCCTGGTCTGGTAAGGGTAACCGGATTGTCTTTAGAAATTGGTAAGGTTGGGTCGTAATCTGGATTTGGAATAGTTGGAGCATTTTGATTTGCTGGATCTCTTATCGGAATTCCGTTTGTATCGTAAGTTGCATAAGAACCTTCATCTCCAGCAAAAATGGTAAAATTTTCAGTGCGATATTCAGCTCCAAAAGCTAAATTTAATCCGCTAAGAACTGAATCATAATTTTTAGAAAAATCAAAATTAGTAGTGTTTTGAGTTAAGGTATGTCCGCCTGCATCAAACTCTGTTGGAGAAGCAGCTTCAAGAGATGCGTTTATGGTTCCTTTTATGTAGTAGTGAAAAAGGTTTTTTCCATATGTATTACTAATATCAATTTTCCAGCCGCTTGCAGTCTCAGTTCTAAATCCTGCTGATAATGAATTGTCAATGATGGTTGAAGTAATTCTTGGAGTATATCCGCCTGGATAAATAGATTCTACAACTCTTGGACCATCATTACGTGTAAATGCATAAGCATCGGTATCTCTGTAATTTCTTCCTCCAAAGGCGTAGAACTCCGTTTTATCAGAGATAGGAACCGCCATGTTTGCAAAAAAATTAAAACTTTGAATTTCAGCATCTCCAAATCCTTTTCGGAAATCGTATGCAGGACGTAGGGTTTTATTCTTGCTGATGTATTCTGTAGTGAAATTGGCAAAACCACCTTTCTCACCAACAGCAACACCATAATTAGCGCCTACTTTTACCGAACCACCATCAAATGCTTGGTTTTTTCCGTATGAATTTCCATTTCCGTTTTGGTCTAGTCGATAATCCTTAGTGTTTGGAGTTCCGGGAAGGAAATCGCCTTGCGCTTTAGTATTGTAAACACCATAAGTAATGGCTCCGTTTAATTCATTTATATTATCGTTTAGTACAATATTAATTACTCCGGCAATGGCATCAGATCCATATTGAGCCGCTGCACCATCTCTTAATATCTCAATTCTTTTTATCGCCGAAGCTGGAATTGCATTCAAATCCGTACCTGTATTTCCACGTCCGCGAGTTCCAAATAAGTTAACAAGAGAAGATTGATGCCTTCTTTTTCCGTTTATTAAAACCAGTGTTTGATCCGGACCTAAACCTCTTAAAGAAGCAGGGTCAACGTGATCGGCTCCGTCAGATCCAGATTGTTTATTGGCATTAAAGGAAGGAGCAATATATTGTAGTAATTGATTGATTTCCAGTTTTCCACTTTGTGTAGTAACATCTTTAATGTTAATAATATCAATTGGTACTGCCGAATTTACAACCGTTCTTTTGCTATTTCTGGAGCCAACAATTACAACATCTTTAAGTATCTGTCCTCCATCTTCGTCCATTGTAACATTCATGGTGCCATTTATAGCATTTTTTTCGGTATTTGAGTACCCTACATAACTAAAAACTAAGACGGCGCCATCTTTAACTTTAATAATATAACCTCCTTGAATATCGGTAGATACCCCATTTGTAGTTCCTTTTTCTATAATATTTACCCCGGGAAGCGCTGCTCCATTGTGATCTTTCACGACACCGCTGATTTGTTTTTGGGCAAAAAGAAACGTGACATTTAGTATAAATACTAATACTGTGATTTTTTTCATAATTAATTGTGTTTGGTTTTGTGTTTGGTTAGATGTTCAGATAAAAGTAATGTTTTTTAACAAAAAATTAATAAAATGTTTATTTTTTTTTAAGACGTTACTTAAAAGTGTATTAATACACAGTTTTTGTTCGGCAACGAAGTATTAAATCTTATATTTGCAAACTTTTAAAAGCGAGAACATAAATTTCAGCAGAATTGAATAGCTGAAAATAAAAATAAATAGAAACTACATATGAAAGCAGGAATTGTAGGATTGCCAAATGTTGGAAAATCAACATTATTTAATTGTTTATCAAATGCAAAAGCGCAAAGTGCTAACTTTCCTTTTTGTACAATTGAGCCAAATATTGGTGTTGTAAACGTACCAGATCCAAGAATTGAAAAATTAGAAGAATTGGTAAAACCAGAACGCGTTCAAATGGCTACTGTGGATATCGTAGATATTGCAGGTTTGGTAAAAGGAGCAAGTAAAGGTGAGGGACTAGGGAATCAATTTTTAGGAAACATCAGAGAGTGTAATGCGATTATTCACGTTTTACGTTGTTTTGATAATGATAATATTGTTCACGTAGATGGGAATGTAAACCCAATTCGTGACAAAGAAACAATTGACATTGAGCTGCAATTGAAAGATTTAGAAACTGTTGAAAAACGTTTGGAAAAAGTAAATCGTGCAGCTAAAACTGGAAATAAAGAAGCGCAGACTGAAAAAGCACTTTTAGACAGAATCAGAGAGTCATTGTTACAAGCTAAATCGGCTCGTACGATCACGCCTCAAGGTAATGATGAAGAAATTTTAATGGAATCTTTTCAGCTAATTACTGCAAAACCAGTATTATATGTTTGTAATGTTGATGAGGATTCAGCAGTAAATGGAAATAAATACGTAGATCAGGTTCGTGAGTTAGTAAAAGACGAAGATGCCGAAGTTATTATCCTTTCTGTAGGGGCAGAGGCAGATATTACCGAATTAGAAAGCTACGAAGAGCGTCAGGTTTTTCTAGAAGATATGGGCTTGCAAGAGCCAGGAGCATCAGTTTTAATTCGTGCTGCTTATAAATTATTGAAACAACAAACCTATTTCACGGCAGGAGTAAAAGAAGTTCGTGCCTGGACAATTAATATCGGAGCTACTGCACCACAAGCTGCAGGAGTTATCCATACCGATTTCGAAAAAGGATTCATCCGTGCCGAAGTAATTTCATACGAAGATTTTGTGCATTACGGTTCAGAGGCTAAAGCCAAAGAAGCTGGAAAATTCAAAGTAGAAGGAAAAGAATATATAGTAAAAGATGGAGATGTAATGCACTTCCGTTTTAACGTATAGTTTTTTTTAGAAAATAGAGTAAAGAATAAAGAGAATAGACTAAAACTGCTGAAGAAATTCAGCAGTTTTTTTATGTTTAAAATTAAATGGAATTATTTTACCATTAAGAAATTAAGTTTCATTAAGATTAAGTGTGAAAAGCTGGGAAGTAGTAAAAATTAAGAATAAATTGTAGTTGGTTTTAAAAAGAAAAATTCAATGCTATTTCTTTTCATTAGGTCAATCGCAAACTTGTCTTTCTGAGGAACGAAGAATCTCCACGAGTAGCTCAACAATTTAAGAATGCTTTATGTTAGTTTCTTATGGAGATTGCTTCGCTAGTTCGCTATTGCTTGTGTCTTCGTTCTTCAGAAAGACAATATTGTTGTTTTTTATTATCTGTGTTATTACTGTTTAGTAATTTGTAGGAGCTGAAACTTAATAAAACTTAATGTCTTAATGGTTTTAAATTTTATTTTCCTAGTACCTGTTTCCAGCTTTTCGTTTCAAGATTTTTCGGTAAAACCTTTTTTGTAATACTATAAAAAGAGCTTCCGCTGGTCGCTTTTTTACAGTAACAAAAAAATGGTTTTCCTCTCAAAATGCTTTCCACTGCAATCTGGGGTAAGTATGGTTAAAGTATAATATTTACTGGAAATATAGGAATATTCTTTTTTTATAATTGCTTATATTTGAGAGAACTATTAATCAGTATATTTTGGAAAAGCACAATATAGTATCTAAATCGTGGTATTTGTTAAAAACGACAGTCTTAGAGTTTAACGATGATAATGCGATAAAGTTAAGTGCTGCATTGGCTTATTATACCATTTTTGCACTACCACCTTTGTTAATTATAATTATTACGATTTGTGGGTTTTTCTTTGGTGAAGATGCTGTAGCGGGAGAGCTTTACGGGCAAATAAATGGATTGGTGGGAGATAGTGCCGCGATACAAATTCAGGAGACAATAAAAAACGTACAGCTTTCGGGAAGTAATGTTTTTGCAACTGTTTTTGGAGGCGGAATGTTATTAATTGGAGCATCAGGAGTTTTTGCTGAAATCCAGAGTTCTATTAATTTTATTTGGGGATTGCGGGCTAAGCCAAATAAAGGGTTTAAGAAATTCATTCAGAATAGATTAATGTCGTTTTCTATGATTGTTTCGGTAGGGTTTTTAATGCTTGTGAGTCTTTTTGTGAGTACTATACTGGATTTAATGAGTACACGCTTAAAATTATATTTCCCAGAGAGTACCGTTTATTTATTTAATATAATAAATCTGCTCATTGTTTTGGTTAGTATCACCTTGCTTTTTGCAATTATATTTAAAGCATTACCCGATGGAATAATAAAATGGAAAGACGCTTTTATTGGAGCATCTTGTACAGCGGTACTTTTTATGATAGGGAAATTTGCAATAGGATTTTATTTGGGAAGTTCTGCAACAGCATCGGTTTATGGTGCTGCAGGTTCGGTGATAATAATTCTGGTTTGGGTATATTATTCGGCAATTATTCTGTATTTTGGAGCTGAATTTACAAAGGTATATGCGAAGTCATACGGAGGTAAAATTTATCCAAATGAATATTCGGTAGAAATAAAAAAAAGAAATCTTAGAAATAGAGTAAATCTTTAAAACTAAAATTATGAAAATTATAGCTTTTGCAGGAAGTAATAGTCAGCATTCTATCAATAAAAAATTAGCAACGTATGCTGCAAATCAATTTAATAATGCCGAGGTTGAAGTGTTGGATCTAAATGATTTTGCAATGCCATTATTTAGTGTTGATGTCGAAAAAGAAATAGGGCAGCATCCAAAAGCAAAAGCGTTTTTGGAAAAAATTTCAAGTGCCGATATTTTAGTAATTTCGTTAGCCGAAAATAATGGAAATTACTCATCGGCTTTCAAGAATGTTTTTGATTGGTGTTCCCGAATCCAGAAAGAAATTTTTCAGCATAAACCTATGCTGCTTATGGCAACTTCACCGGGAGCCAGAGGAGGAGGTTTTGTTTTGGAAATTGCCAAAAATGCTTTTCCACGTTATGGAGGAGAAATTAAAGCAAGTTTTTCATTGCCGAGTTTTAATGTTAATTTTGATGTAGAGGAAAATAAAATATCAAATACGGAGTTAGATAAAGAATTAAAAGACATTATTAAGTCTAGTTTTTAATCGATGACAATAAAAAAGATTGCCTTTATATTTTTTTTCCTGAATTATATTTTTTTGTATTCAACGTATTCACAAAAATACAATGCGATTGATAATATTGTACAGAAATACCCAAAACATTTTAGTTCTACAGAAGATTTAGCGACGAGAATTCAAAGAGATTTTACTTCAGAATATGATAGAGCAAGAGCTATTTATAGTTGGATTGCTTTAAATATAAAATATGATTATAAAGCTTATTTAAATCCGCAGAAACCAGTACAATTTAGCTATAGAAATGAAGCCGAAAAGCAAAAACAAATAGAGTTAATAAAGGAAAAAACATGGCAAAAGGCATTTGATTCTCAAAAAGCAGTTTGTGAAGGTTTTACGCTTTTATACCAACGTTTAGCTTCTTTGGTAGATTTGAAATCTGAAGTAATTCGAGGCGATTCTAAGCAATTATTGACAGATATCGGTCGGGAAAAATTATTGTCTAATCATGCATGGAATACTGTTCAGGTTGACGGAAAATGGATTTTGGTTGACGTAACCTGGGGGCAAGGATATTATGATAGTAATAAAAAAGTGATGGTGAATTATTTTAATTCAGTTTACTTCGATACAGATCCAAAATACTTTTTTGACAAGCATTTTCCTGATTCAGGAATGTATTTGGAACGTAAATTAAATCAAGAAGACTTTTTAAATGGACCTTTAATTTCTGATAAAGCAATTGAAGAAGATCTCGAAATTTTAAGACCTGATTCAGGAATAATTAAAGCTAATGATGGTGATAAAATAACTTTCAAAATAAAAAATATTTCAAAATCTGATACATTTTTTTATTTAAAAATGGGTCAGCCAGCAAAAGTGGAAAATCCAAAAGAAGTTAGAGGAACTTTGGAATTCCAGATTACTTATGATAAAAAAATAGGATCGTTTATTACTTTTTTTCTCTATCAGAATAGCATTGCTTCTTTTAAAATAATTTCAAAATAGAGATAATTAAAGATGTTTGTTTAAACAGCTTTCTTTTTTTGTTGAATTGCCGTATATTAGCAATCAAGGTTTTTAAAAACAATAAAATAACTTAGTATGGTGACAATTTCTTTGAAATCTATTTTAGATAATGATTTCTATAAATTTACGATGCAACATGCCGTAATTAAGTTATTTCCTAAGGCAAAAGTTCGGTATAAATTTATAAACAGAGGAAAGCACATTTTTCCTCCTGGCTTTGCTATTTTATTACGTCATTCGGTAGAGGCAATGACAAAGCTGCAATTAACTCCAGAAGAAAAAATATACTTAAAAAAACATTGTCCTTACTTGGATCCAACTTATTTGGATTTTTTGCAAGGATATACTTTTGATCCTTCTGAGGTCGAGATAGAACAAGTTGGTTCGGATTTGGATATTACCATCGAAGGGTTTTGGTATCGCACTATTTTATGGGAAGTTCCTTTAATGGCCTTAATTTCGGAGCTTTTTTATGCATCTCAGGATTTAGAAAGAATAGATGATAAAGCAATTCAGGATATTACCCAAAACAAGATAGAAAGTTATAACGCATTGGGAGCTTCGGTTTTAGAATTTGGTACAAGGCGACGTCATTCATACAAAGTACACACTTTGGTCAATGAAACATTAGCGCTTTTTGGTCAGGAAAGTTTTCTTGGTACAAGTAATGTTCATTTGGCAATGCTTAACGGTAAACGACCTTTGGGAACCCATGCACATGAGTGGTTTATGTTTCATGCAGCCCAATACGGGTTTAAAGTAGCTAATACAGTAGGTCTTGAGAACTGGACTCTGGTTTATGGAGGTGATCTGGGTATTGCTTTAACAGATACTTACACTACAGACGTGTTTTTTGAGCAATTTGATAAAAAATATTCCAAACTTTTTGATGGAGTTCGTCATGATAGCGGAGATCCTATTGAATTTGCTAAAAAAACAATCGCACATTATACAAAATTAGGAATTGATCCTAAATCGAAAATTATAGTTTTCTCCGATTCTTTAAATTTAGAAAAGGTAAAAGTTATTGTAGATTTTTGTAAAGATAAGATTAAAATGTCGTTTGGGATTGGTACAAACTTTACCAATGATGTAGGCTTGCCAGCTATGAATATGGTTATAAAATTAACCGAAACAAAGCCCGATTTCACTCATTGGGAAGGTGTAGTAAAACTTTCGGACGAGAAAAATAAAAATACGGGAACTCCCGAAATGATTGCTTTGGCTAAGCAAGTTTTAGGAATCAAGTCTTAATTTTTTGTCTAAAAAGCAGTTTTTTTATAATTTTAATGAGTTTCTGTTTTTAATTTAAATAATTGCATTTAAAAGATGCTTTTATTGATAACTTTCAAAAGATTGACTTTCATTTTTTACGTAGATATAGTACATTAGCAAAAAATCCAAAATTCATTTATGCTAGAGCAAAATCAATATAACGAAGATAATATTCGATCACTCGACTGGAAAGAACATATTCGTATGCGTCCCGGAATGTATATCGGAAAATTAGGAGATGGATCTTCACCAGATGATGGTATTTATATTCTTTTAAAAGAGGTTTTAGATAACTGTATCGATGAGTTTGTTATGGGTGCAGGGAAAACTATTGAAGTGACTATCAGGGATAAAACCGTTTCGGTTCGTGATTACGGTCGTGGAATTCCTCTTGGAAAAGTTGTCGATGTAGTTTCCAAAATGAATACCGGAGGAAAATATGACTCCAAAGCTTTCCAGAAATCAGTAGGTTTAAATGGAGTAGGAACCAAGGCTGTAAATGCACTTTCTAATTATTTTCGTGTAGAATCTGTTCGTGATGAAAAGCAAAAAGCTGCTGAATTTTCAGCAGGAAATTTGGTTCTTGAAGAAGATATCGTTGATACTACAAAACGAAAAGGAACAAAAGTTACTTTTATTCCAGATGAAGCTATTTTTAAAAATTATAAATTCCGATTGGAATATGTAATTAAAATGGTTAAAAACTATTGTTACCTAAACAATGGTTTAACGATTATATTCAACGGTGAAAAATATATTTCGGAAAATGGTCTTAGAGATTTATTAGAAGAAACAATTAGTGCTGAGGATTTAGAATATCCAATTATCCATTTAAAAGATACCGATATTGAGATTGCCTTAACCCACAGTAAAACACAATATAGCGAAGAGTATCACTCTTTTGTAAACGGACAAAATACGACACAAGGAGGAACGCACTTGGCGGCTTATAGAGAAGCAATTGTAAAAACTATTCGTGAGTTTTACAACAAAAGTTTTGAAGCATCAGATGTTCGTAAATCGATTGTAAGTGCGATTAGTATCAAGGTAATGGAACCTGTATTTGAATCTCAGACCAAAACCAAATTAGGTTCTATGGATATGGGGTCTGATGATGGAACACCACCAGTATCTGTTCGTACTTTTGTAAATGATTTTGTAAAGAATAAATTAGATAATTATTTACATAAAAATCCAACAACTGCAGAAGCCTTATTGCGTAAAATTTTGCAAGCAGAACGCGAACGTAAAGAATTATCGGGAATCCGAAAACTGGCAACAGATCGTGCTAAAAAAGCCAATCTGCATAATAAAAAATTAAGAGATTGCCGTGCGCATCTTCCAGATACAAAGAATCCTAGAAACTTAGAAAGTACACTTTTTATTACCGAGGGAGATTCGGCTTCGGGATCTATTACCAAATCACGTGACGTAAATACACAAGCAGTTTTTAGTTTGCGTGGTAAGCCTTTGAATTCATACGGAATGACCAAAAAAATTGTGTATGAAAACGAAGAGTTCAATTTACTACAAGCAGCTTTAGATATTGAAGACGGATTAGAAAAATTACGATATAATAATATTGTAATCGCAACCGATGCCGATGTCGATGGTATGCACATTCGCTTGTTGTTGATTACTTTTTTCTTGCAATTTTTCCCAGAATTAATAAAAGAAGGGCATTTATATATCTTGCAAACACCACTTTTTAGGGTTCGAAACAAGAAAGAAACGATTTATTGTTATTCTGAAGATGAACGAAAAGCTGCTATCGAAAAATTAAAACCAAAGCCTGAAATTACGCGATTTAAAGGTTTGGGAGAGATTTCGCCAGATGAGTTCAAGAATTTCATTGGAGAAACGATTCGACTTGATCCTATTATGATGGATAAAAACACATCGATAGAACAATTGCTATCTTTCTATATGGGGAAAAACACACCAGACAGACAAGAGTTTATTATCAAGAACTTAAAGGTTGAACTAGATGCGATAGAGGAGGAAGTTTAGAGATTTTAAATAAAAATATATTGTCAACCGATCTTCAAAATAAAATAATATTCCAACAAGTAGTCGAGTTATTGCAAAATGCCCGACAACAAGTTTTACGTACCGTAAATTCAACGATGACATTTACGTATTTTGAAATAGGAAGAATGATTGTTGAAGAAGAACAAAACGGAAAAGAAAGAGCACAATACGGAAAACAATTATTAAAAGGGCTTTCTCAACAATTGACAAAGGAGTTTGGAAAAGGTTTTTCTGTTGAAAGCCTTGACAGGATGAGAAAGTTTTATCAGATATATTCAATTTCGTCATCACTGATGACGAAATTGGAAAATCAAAAAAAACAATCACTGACTGGAGAATCTAAAGACTTAATTTTGAAATCAGTGATTTCGTTTTCCAAATTAACATGGACTCATTATGTTTTCTTAATGCGTATTGATGATGAAAATGAAAGACGATTTTATGAGATAGAATCAGAAGAACATAATTGGAGTGTTCGAGAATTAAAACGACAGTATGATTCGGCTCTTTATACAAGATTATCTTTAAGTTGCGATAAAGAAGGTGTTTTAAAACTGTCTGAAAAAGGGCAGATTATTGAGAAACCTAAAGACATTATTAAAGATCCATATATCCTCGAATTTTTAGGATTGCCTGAGTTACATCAATACTCAGAAAGTGAACTTGAAGATGAAATTATTAATAAACTAGAACATTTTTTACTAGAGTTAGGTCATGGTTTTACTTTCGTCGCAAGACAAAAAAGAATTACATTTGATGATAAACACTTTGGAATTGATTTAGTTTTTTATAACAGAATTTTAAAATGTTTTGTACTCATTGATCTTAAAATAGGAGAATTAAAACATCAGGATTTAGGTCAGATGCAAATGTATGTTAACTATTATGATAGAGAAATGCGTTTGGAAGATGAAAATAAAACGATTGGTATTATACTTTGCCAAAACAAAAGTGAGGCAGTAGTAAGATATACTTTACCAGAGAATAATGAGCAAATTTTTGCCAGTAAATGTAAAACAGTGTTACCAAGTGTTGAAGTTTTAAAAGAACTCATCGAAAACAAATAGCATTAAATTTATAATTTCGAATATAATTAAATGAAAGACGAAGAAGACGATAACATAATTCCAGATAACGAAGAAAATAATTCGGAGGATACTAATTCTTTTGATGAAAATCAAGAAGAAGATGAATCTGAAGAAATTATCGATGTAGATGCTAAATCTTTTGAAGGAGGACATTTTTACGATAATAACGATGAAAGTGGTGATACCATTACCAAAGTTACCGGAATGTACAAAGACTGGTTCTTGGATTATGCTTCGTACGTAATTCTGGAACGTGCTGTTCCTGCTATCGAAGACGGATTTAAGCCTGTACAACGTCGTATCATGCACTCACTTAAAGAGCTGGATGATGGGCGTTATAATAAAGTTGCCAATGTTGTAGGGCACACCATGCAGTATCACCCTCACGGAGATGCGAGTATTGGTGATGCGATGGTACAAATTGGGCAAAAAGATTTATTGATAGATTGTCAGGGAAACTGGGGTAACATCTTAACTGGAGATGGTGCTGCAGCTTCGCGTTATATTGAGGCACGTTTATCCAAATTTGCTTTGGAGGTTTTATACTCACCAAAAATCACCGATTGGGGTGTTTCATACGATGGTCGTCGTGCAGAACCGAATAACCTTCCGGTAAAATTCCCATTGCTTTTGGCACAAGGAGCCGAAGGTATTGCGGTAGGACTTTCTACGAAAGTATTACCACATAACTTTAATGAATTAATCGATGCTTCGATAAAAATTCTTAAAGGAAAACCGTTTACATTATATCCTGATTTTATGACTCAGGGTATTGCCGATATTTCTAATTACAATGATGGATTGCGTGGTGGACGTGTTCGTGTTCGTGCCAAAATTGCACAATTAGACAAGAATACTCTGGTAATTACACAAATTCCGTTTTCGACCAATACGACTACTTTAATTGATAGTATTTTGAAAGCCAATGATAAGGGCAAAATCAAAATCAAGAAAATTGAAGATAATACTGCGGCCGATGTTGAGATTTTGATTCACCTTTTTCCAGGAGTTTCGCCAGATAAAACAATTGATGCATTGTTTGCATTTACAGCTTGCGAAACCTCTGTAGCTCCTTTAGGTTGCGTTATTGAGGATAACAAACCATTGTTTATTGGAGTTTCTGCAATGTTGAAAATTTCAACAAACAGAACAGTCGATTTGCTTCGACAAGAATTAGAAATTCAATTAGAAGAATTAAAAAATAAATGGCATTTCTCTACTTTAGAGAAAATCTTCATTCGTGAGGAAATGTACATTGACTTCAAATTATATTCTGATAGAGAAACGTTATATAAATATTTATACGATCGATTTGAGCCTTTCAAGAAATCATTTGTCAGAGAAATTCATGATGATGATTTACAGCGATTGACTCAAATTCCGATGATACGTATTACTCGTTTTGATTCTGATAAAGCCGATGATTTTATCGCTAAGTTAGAAGATGAAATGAAGGAAGTACAGTTTAATTTAGAAAATCTGACCGATTTTGCAATTGCTTATTTTACCAAATTAAAGGAAAAGTATGGTAAAGGTCGTGAACGCCAGACTGAGTTGCGTATTTTTGATGATATCGAGGCTACTAAGGTAGTTTTAAGGAATACTAAATTGTATGTAAACAGAGAAGAAGGTTTTATCGGAACCAGCTTGAAAAAAGATGAGTATTTAACCGATTGCTCGGATATTGATGATGTAATTGTGTTTTTGCGAGATGGTAAAATGATGATTACAAAAGTCGATGCCAAGACATTTGTTGGTAAAGATATTATTCATGTTGCTATTTTTGATAAAAGCGACAAGCGTACGATTTACAATATGATGTATCGTGATGGAAAATCAGGACCTTCTTATATAAAACGTTTTAATGTTTCGGGAGTAACGCGTGATAAAGCTTATGATTTAACGAATGAAACTACAGGTTCACAAGTAGTTTATTTTTCGCATAATCCAAACGGAGAAGCCGAAGTAATCACTATTTTATTACGTCAGGTAGGAAGTATTAAGAAGCTGAAATTCGATATAGATTTTGCTGCTTTGGCTATAAAAGGACGTGGGTCTAAAGGGAATTTGGTAACCAAATATCCGATTAAGAAAATCGAACTTAAAGAGAAAGGTATTTCTACATTATTGCCAAGAAAAGTTTGGTATGATGATACGGTAAAACGTCTGAATGTAGATGCTCGTGGTGAATTATTAGGTGAGTTTAAGCCAAGTGACAAAATATTAATTATTAGTCAAACAGGGAAATTAAAGGTTATTATCCCAGAATTATCTACGCATTTTGACGAGGATATGATAGTTTTGGAGAAATGGAATCCCAAAAAACCTATTTCTGTGATTTATTTTGAAGGAGAAAAAGAACGTTATTATATTAAACGTTTCTTGGTTGAGACAGAAAATAAAGAAGAATGCTTTATTACCGAACATCCTAATTCTCAATTAGAAATTGTAGCTACCGATTATCGCCCAGTTGCCGAATTAGTCTTTACGAAAGTAAAAGGAGTTCAAAAAGATAATTTATACGTAGATATCGAAGATTTTATTGCCGTGAAGGGCTTTAAAGCATTAGGAAACCAATTAACAAGTGATAAACTGAAGCAAGTTAACCTATTAGATCCATTACCATACGAAGAACCAAAGGAAGAAATTCCGGTGAGAACTATCGATAATGAGGATGATTCAGTAGAAACGGAACTAGATGATGATGGGCAAATTGGTTTAGTTTTAGATTAATTTACCCGTTAGTATAATTTATTTTAACGCATAGAAACATAGATTTTATTTTCTTAAAAAAGGCGTTTCACTTATTTGAAATACACAAATTGGAGCTATATGAAAGAAATGTATTTCTTTTTTGAGTTCTCTTTTCTACATGAAAGCTATGTTTCTATGTGTTTAGAAAAAATAGGGCATGGTTATAAAAACAAAAAGAGGTTGTCTGAAAAGACGACCTCTTTCATTTATATACATTGGATTAGATTAATTGTGAGAGCTAATTAATACTTCTTCCTTAATCCATTTGACTTCTTCATTTTCGATAACGACAATCATTTTGTCACCATCTTTTACTTCACCAGAAATTATTTTTTTAGCCAATGGTCTTCTCAAGTGGCTTCGGATAATGCTTTTTATAGGTCTTGCACCATACTTGGCATTATATCCGTTTTCTGCCAGATAGATTTTGGCTTCCATAGGAATCTCAACAGTTATATTGATGTTTTTTAGTAAATCCATGAACTCTTTTTTAAGATGGATTTCAAATATTTTTAATGCGTTTTCTTTACTTATAGGAGCAAAAGGAACGATCTCGGTTAATCGTCCTAAAAATTCTGGTCTAAAATAATTCCCCATAATTTCCATTAAGGAAGTTGAAGTTGGAATTTTACCACTATTAAAAGTCTCTACAATATGATCTGCACCAATATTCGAAGTAAAAAGGATAATTGCATTCGAGAAATCTCCTTCTTTACCTAAACGGTCATGAAGCTTTCCTTCGTCCATAATTTGCAAGAATACATCATATACAGAGGTATGTGCTTTCTCGATTTCATCGAATAATACGATTGAATAGGGTTTTTGCCTTATTTTGTTTACCAATAATCCACCTTCTTCATAACCTACATATCCCGGAGGTGCCCCATAAAGCAATGCTGCCGAATGTTCCTCTTTAAATTCGGACATATCAAAGCGGATAATAGCATTTTCATCCTGAAAAAGGAATTCTGCCAAACTCTTTGCTAGTTCTGTTTTTCCAGTTCCTGTTGGTCCTAAAAAGAAGAAAGATGCAATAGGTTGTCCAGCTTTGCTTAAGCCTGATCTTGATTCTAAAATAGATCCTGCAACAGTAGCAATACAATGGTCTTGACCAATAACTCTTCGGCCTAATACTTCTTCGATATTGTTTAATTTTTGTTTTTCTTCCTCTTTTAGTTTTCCAGCAGGAATACCTGTTTTTTGAGCAATAATAAGCGATAAATCAAAGGCTTCAATATGCACACGTTTGTCTAAAGCTCTTTTTTCAAGAGAATTTATTAAGTTCTCAATATGATTGATAATTGATTCAGAAGTTTCGAATATTTTGTTGTCATTTTGTTCATCGACAACCATCAAGAATGTTGTTTTATTGACTAAATCAGTTAGGAACCAGTTAGCTTCTTTTATTAATTGTTCTTCGGGTAAACCAGCATCATTTTGCTTTAAAAGCTGCAATTTATCTAGAATAGATTGTTTCTCTTTAAGGAAAGTTTCGCCAGATGTTTTTAAAACCGACATCGTATGATCGATAAGATTAATAGCCGATTCTGGAAGGCTTTTTTCCTTTAAATACCTTTTGGATAATCGAATAGATTCCGTTATTGTTTCGTCGTCAATTTGTATTTTATGATGTTCCTGATATGTTTTTATTGACTCGCGAATCATTCGAAACAAAGTATCATCATCGGATTCTTCTAGTTTTACAATCTCAAACATACCCGATAAACCTTGTTCTTTCTCAATTCGTTTGGTATATTCATCGATTGTCGATGTAGCAATAATGTTTAAACCTTTGGCTAATTCGCCTTTTAAAACATTAGATACGCCAGAATCTCCACCGTTTTTATCCAGTAATGTATGGATTTCTTCGATGATAAGAATTGCTTTAGGATACTGTCTTAGTTCCTGAATACAATTCTTTAATCTGTCTTCGATTTCGCCTTTATAAGAAGCTCCAGCGATTAAGGATGATAAATCCAGTTCGAAAAGTTGTACTTTATTTAAAACATCTGGAACCTGATTTGCAATTACATTTTGAACGAGAGTATCAATTAAAATTGATTTACCAATACCTCGATCACCAATTAATAATACATTGGGTTTAGAGAATCGACAAAGAATTTCTTTAATCGTATTTAGTTCAGTTTCGCGACCAATTGCGAGTATTCTTTTGCTCTTTTTTTCCAGGTTCTTATGGATGCAATATTTGCTCAGAAAACCTTTTTTAACCTCTTGTTTAGCAACGTTTAGGTTTTGAGGTATACTAGTTTGCTCTTCTAGTAATTCGTTTCGGGAAATAGGATAGGTTTTCATTTGGTCAAAATTAAAACCTACTCCAGGTGAGCTTAAGGCGACTATAATGGCATAAAGACTAATTTCATCTTCATTTAAGATAGTTCTTACCGATTCTGCTTCTTTGATAATTTCATCAATTACATCGCTGGGTTCTGCGTTAAGGACTTGACTTGTTTTAGGCTCGTCTTCCATTCGAACTTCTGCCCATTCGTCAAGATAATAAACATCTTTCCCCATTGTTTCAAGCTGTTTTAAAAGAGATAAATCTCTATTTAAAATTGCTTTTAATAAATGTGCTGCCGAGTAGTATTTATTTGAATTAGCTTTAGCAATTTTTCTTGCGATTTCAAATGCACTTAGTAATTCTACGCTGAAAATGTTTTTTTCTTCTTCCATACTATTTTAATCTTTTGTCCAGATCAAGTATTTTTTTACTTTATAGCTAATATTCAATCCTTTAATGCAATTATTTTGTTTGTCCTTATTTAATCGGATTGATTCTATTTTTATTTTTTTTCCTTTAATGGCTGCGCATAATTGAGAAAAAGTCAATAAATCTTTATCATTTTTTACAATTGGAATGTCAAGATCATCACATAAATAGTCCGAGAAATCATCTTTGACTTTGCTGCCTTCGGCGACTTTATTTAATAAAATTTCAAACTGATCTTCAGATATTTTAGGGGCTTTTTTAATGGCAACAATACTATCTTTTGAGGTTTTAGTTTTTGGAGCAACGGGTACATATTGTAGCATATCTTCCAAAGGATCTTTTTTAACAGAACCTCTTGGTAAAGAGAAAGCTTCTGCCTTTTTTTCATATACATAAGACGTTATATCTAGCGGATTTGTCTTTTTAATTACTCTGGTATGTACATAAATGGTCTTTTTTGCTACCATACTAAAGTCTCCATTTATAACAAGTGTAATTGTTTTTTCACCAGGAGTAGAGAATGTATATACTGGGTCGGCCGAAGTTTCGTCAATACCTCTTTTATTTTCTCCAAATGACCATTCCCATGTTCTTGCATCATCGGATACAGATCTAAAATAAGTGGGTTGTCCTGCGGTAATTATTTTTGGTACAATAATCTGCGGAGTTCCTAATTTATCTGCGGCATATTTATCTTTAAGAACAAGCTCTCGTGTATGGGTACAGTTGCCATTTATGGTTAGTTTTACGGTGTATTTTCCGGGTTTTTTATATACATGGAAAGTATGTTTTCTTACATCTAATAGAGATCCATCACCAAAATCCCATTCCCATGTTTTTGCATTTTGTGTTTTGTCATAAAACTCAATGGATTCCTCGCTTTGGGAGTGATCGGAGAAGATATAAAACTTCACATCTTCGCAATCTACATGATTGAAAAACTGAACAATAAATGCTATGATTCCAATTAACAATAAGATGGCAAAGAAGAATATAACCCTAATATCGATATTTTTTTTATTCATCTTTTAATTTTTAAAAATTCACTAAGTCAGATATTTTTTATAAAAGTCGTTCGCAAAAATAGTTTTTATTATTTTAAAATGGTTGCAATTATTACTATAAAATTTACAAAAAAAATTTGTATTCTTACAAAATAATTTATTAGGTTTGCAACCCTTGCATTTATGAAAGTAAATAATTTCATAATAAAAGATCTAAGCTAGCAAATACCACAATAGTTAGTTTTTAGAAAACAAAAAAACGAGATATCAATTCGTTTTTTTGCAGCTATGCAAATATTATCAAAAACAAAAAAAGGCTTATTGTAGTATTATTATGGCTTATTAAGGTAAGTTTTAATTAGATTGTATTTTAAATTGCAATACTATTTTAAGAATAATATTGTATGGAGGAATTTTAAATAAAAAGCATCGATTAGGGAATAAATTAAAATCATTCAGGTCAAGAGAGATGCAATGAATATGGATTGGATTTTTTTGATATTCTAATAGTAACGTTGCCATAATATGAAATTGATTTGGAATCATAAAATTTGAAGATATTTTGATGTTTAAACTTAATGTCTTTAAAAAGTTTATAATAAAATAATCTAAGCTAACAAATACCACAGCAGTTAGCTTTTAAAATTAAAAGATTTCAATATTTGATAAATCTTAAATTACCTCTCTGTTTTTTTATGGAGAGAAAACAATAAATATTTTTATATGAAGCAGATCGTTTTATTAATGCTACTGATGTATTCATGTGTTGAATGTAGGGGTCAGAAATATATTTCACAGATTCCGTTTAAATATGACTATTCTTTGGATTTGTTAAAAAAGCAATCTAAAATGGAGGAAACAGGATTAAAGAATAAAACGGTTGTAAATGATAATTCAGAGAATTTAAGTGATGCTATTTTGGCTTTAAAAGAAAAGTATTCGATAGTACTAGCTGTAGTGCCTAATAAAATCACGAATTACAAATTGTATGGTTATATCGATAATTGGATTAATACGCCGTATAAAGAAAAAAGTTTTTCGAAAAAAGGAATTGATTGCTCTTATTTTTTGCAGTCTTTATATAGTGATGTTTACAAAGTAACGCTTCCTAAAGATCCTGCTGGAATGTGGAAATCCAAATCTATTCAGATTTTTACAGGAAGAACTTTTTTAGCAGAAGGAGATTTAGTTTTTTTTAGATACGATAAAGATCATCCTATTTCCGATGTTGGTTTATACCTGCATAACGATAGAATTTTGGCATGTACAGATAAAGGACTGGCTATTTATAATTTTAATGACGAATATTTTCAATTGCGCTACATCGGGGCAGGAAGAATTAATGAAGATGCAAAGAAAAAATAAACAGTCACTAGAATCTTTGGTAAAAGAAATAGAAAATATTTCTTATGATATCAGAGCCGAGATTATCGCCAATGAACTTATTGAGAGTAGTACTGTTGTCTCCGAAGAAATTATAATTTCTAATCAGGGACAATTCTCAAGAGCTTATAGGAGTGATATTCTAGGCGCAACGATTCAGGATGATAGCTATGATAAGCAGGAATATCTTAATATACTCTTGTCCAGAGATAGTATTTATGATGCGCTTCCGGAGGGTTTTGTACATAGCTTGAGTGAGAATAATACTGATAAGTCTGTACGACAGATGATCAAAGAACATAAGCATCAGAAAAAGCAGGAGGCTGAGGCGCGTAATTTTTTTGTTCCTTTTGAAAATGAGATTTTTCATTATAGAACAAAAATAGAAAGTGTTGAGAGAGATTTTCTATATAAACTAAACGGGAGTAAGCCATTAGAATTTTTTTATGATTTTTGGGGATTGCCGCATATTTATCCGGCAGTTTTGGTATCAAAATTTATTCAACTTTTGCCTTATGCTTATAAAATTGTTGGAGATATAGATTTGGCATGTAGTTGTTTGTCAAGTATTATAGAAGAAAAAGTTCAATATAAAATTACAAGTTCTAAAGAATATAGCGAAGAAAGTGAGCAAATTAATTTAGGAGAGAATAGATTGGGAGTCGATTTTATTTGTGGAAACAATTATATGGATTATTCCATGAACGTAACCATCGAGATAGGACCTATAACCAATAAACCTTTTGAGGATTATATCCATAATGGAGGGATTAAAAAATTTATAGATTGTTTTTATGAGCATTTTTTCCCAATGGAAGTGGAGCTCAAGACTATCTTATTGATGAACCAGGAAACAGAAGCGTTTAATTTTAGTAAACAACCTGTGTTGGGGTATACAACACGAATTTAGAAATGATAAAGAAACATTTACTAGCACTTATAGATATAAGGCTTATTATATTTTTGGTTGTAATTATCGCGGTTAGTGTTATACTTACAATGGTTTTTAGTGATAAAATAAAAGATTTTGCTGTAAACTACAAGAAGAAATTCTACAGCTATGTATTTTCATTTGTACTTATTTATGCATTAGTAGCCTTTTTGGGGTATAATAAGTTATTTACAGAACTGTCTGATGAATTTCTTTTTTATCAAATAGCTTCTTTATTGTTCGGAACAATTCATGTTTATTTATACCGATGGTATTTTGAGGAATTTAAGGTCAAAACTGTTGGAATTGAATTGCTATTTTCTTTATTGATTATTCTTTATTCGAGTGTATTGTTTATTATTATTTACACAGCATTAAATGGCATAGCGCTTACTTTGCTGATGTGTTCTCATTTTCTGGTATTTGTCATACCTACAGGGATTTATGTCACATTTAACTATATGATGCAAATACCGCCCAAAGAATATGTTACCTGGAAAATTAAGACAGGAGATAATCCATATCCAGAGGTTGAAGACGTAGACATGAAGGATCTCTTACTTATCACTTTGTTGGTTCAAAAAAAATCCGACAGCATTAGTTATACTTCCCTTAGGTCCAAAGGGCCAGTAAGGATTGATTTCGGTAATTTATTCTATCATACTGTTACAGGATATAATGCCCATAATAGTCAAAGTCCAATCGATTTGCTGGATAGCAATGGAGGGAATTGTAATTGGGTATTTTTCTTGCAGCCCAAATGGTATCAAAGTGCCAAGTATGTAGATGCAGTATATACCTTAGGGATGAATGGTATTACCGAAAATTCGGTTATTATTTGTAGAAGACAAAAAGCAAAAGAAGAACTGCCGGATAAAAAAAGTAAGTTAGAAGATCCAGGATTTATGTATGAACCAAAACCTAAAAAAGAAAAAGAAAATGAAAAAGGAAAAAAGCCGGAGCCAGCACAAGAAGAATTAGCTCCTGTAGAATAAATTTAAAAAAACTAGAGAACCAATGTATTATATAGATGATGAATCGGAGGTGTTATCATACGATAGCCACCGCACTTATAAGATAAGAAAAGGGGATACACTACAAAGTGTAGCTCAGGACTTTGCTGTAGATGCCAGAGAACTCAGATATTATCATAATAGGTATTGTAATATTCCAGATTTAATAGAAGCAGACTTTAAGAGTCATTTAAAATTATTGATTTTGGCACCAGATAAAAGTGATGCCAAAACTGAAGAAAAAGTAGCTATTCCCAAAAAAGTAATTTTTGGCAGTGTACCTTTTACGATTCCTTTTTATCCGGTTAATATAAATAATAATTATAAGGTAAAATACACTTTTGAAAGTGATAATAAAATAAAGAAACTAGAATACGACGTAAGTGTAAAGTGGTTGCAGGCAGATAAAAATGGGATTTGCTTTTTTGAAATTGACCGATTGAGTGTGCTACATATTGATGGAGCAGTAGCCGATACCAAAGTAAATGGACTAGCCGAAGATGCTGCAAGTATATTATATCCACTGCAAGTTGTAGTAGATCAAAAAGGAAATTGGATTGATATTCTTAATCATGCAGCAATTGCAGCGCGTTGGGAAGATAAAAAACCGGAGATTCTGGAGTATTACGAAGGAAAAGCAGTTTTAGAATATATCGATGCTATAGATTATACATTAAGAGATGAAGATAGCTTGCTGGAATCACTCTCGGATGATTGGTTTTTAAAAGTCTTTTTTAATGGAGTTCATACCTGTTATGGTTCTGAATTGGTCTTGGAGAAAGATACTTATTTTTCGATTATGCCAAAAAAAGCAACTGTAAAGGCAGATATAGAGCAAAAAGTTGAAGAATATCTGGATGATGCCAATTTGATAATGATTAAACAAAAAGGAGAATTGTCTGAGGAAGATATAAAAGATGATCTTTTTATAAACTCGGAAGTTGTGGGTAATTATAGTGCAAAATACCTCTTGAATCCCAATCATTATTCGATTGAGAGCATAACACTGGAATGTGATATTGTGCTTGGTATTCCTAAAAAAGTTAAGATTGAAATTAATAACCTCAATGAGAAAAAAGAGGTGGCTATAGCAACTCGTAAGTCTATTTTTATTGCTGAAGAGAAAAAGAAAGATAATTTTTTTAAAGGGCTATTTAGTCGTTTTTAAATAAAATATAAGGATATGAGCGAAAAGCACATTGTTGTACAAGGAGCAACGGTAAAATGCAAATTTAGCGTAGAGCCAAAAACAGATCTATTAAAGGTAAAATCGCAAGATAAGCATTATGCCAATGATAAAGATGCGGCCAAGAAACTCATTGGTAGTACTAAGGATATTGGGCAAACATTGGAGAAAAATACTTTTGGCAAATGCAAGAAACAACCTGCCGGAAATGATTATTTACCATGTCAGGCTCAAATAACCAAATGGAGTGGTTTTTATGATAAAATAACCCTGAGTAATCAAGGTAAAATATTGTTGGAAGATAGTAAAGGAACATGCCCAATGGGAGCACCAGATTGTATAGAAGTTACAAAACACGGTCAAAAAGCCGAGGCAGGAGAACAAAATTTTAAAGAGGCAGATCCCGAAGTACACAGCCAGATAAACCCAATGGTTAATATGGCTGCTTTTCAGGCAGGTTTGGATGATAATGAAGCTATTTGAAAATAAATATATAGTATGTCAAATTTTAAAATAATCGGTAGCATAAATCCTGAGGTAGGGAAAGAAGTAACTTACACAGTAACTAACTCCAATCTTCCTGGGAGCTTATTCCCAGGACAAGTTATTCCATTGGGAAGTAACCCATTTGTACCACAGGTACAGTGGTCTGTATATGTATTAAAATATGGAAAATGGCAGCTAAAAGAAAAAAATAATAAAACAGGACCCAAAGCCGCCTATACATTCACCGAAATAAGCCTTACAAGACAAGCAATACGTATAGTGGCACGTATGGGCGAAGAAAAAGTTACGCTAGATATTAAACCTCAAAAAACAGTTGAGCGCAAGATAATAAGTGTAGAGTTATGCGATGCATTAGGAAAAAAACAAACAAAGCCATTTGCTTATAACCAAACGGTATTGGCAAGGGTACATTGCCTTAACCTTGATAATTGCACCGTAAATGTAACCTTATGGGAAGATGATGCTCCGGGTGAAGGACATAGCGAAATAAATAAAAATAATAAAGCAGTAACAAAATCCGAACTGATATCGAATGGTATTGCAGATATTAAATTTAGACTAGCAACGGATTTTGCAAAAATGGCAAATGCACAATTGGCGAAAGGTGATAAAAGCGAAGGGAAATTTCATGAATATTATGTAACTGCTGAAATTTTTAGACAAAAAACAATTAGCAGCAATAATATAAATGTAATTAATCCCGATAATAAAACGCCAGACGCAAAACCCAAACCAACTCCTTCTAAGCCAACTCCCCAAAAACCGAAACCTCCCGTACCAGCAGCTACAAAAGGGAAGTCTCAAATGGAGGAAAAAGGAATAGTAGAAACAGTAGGAAGCGCAATATACGATTGGGGAGAGTCGAAGCTTAAAGTATTGTCTACAATCCTGCCCGATCCTATGGAAATCGTAAATAGTGTTTCGAAACTTGCGACGCCTGATAAAAAGGAGGAGAAGGATGTAAGTTGTGGAGAGAAATATTGTATTAAGAAAGGCGATAGTAGTGAATTAATAAGAGAAATTAATATTCGTCTTGCTGGTTTTGGAGGCAATGTACCAACAGACAAATTTACAGACCGCACAGAAAAAATGATAAAACAATTCCAGAGGGATTATATGAAAGTTCCTGAAACAGGTAAAATCTGTGGGAATGTATTGTTTGCAATTGATGATTTTTCTAGTAAATTCGATATATCTAATACATTTTGGAATCAAATTAAGTGTAGTTGTAGTACAAAAGGTAAGAAAGTTATAAGTAAGTTAAAAGGGATTAGTGAATTAAATAGTTGTGATGGCTTTGGAGATCATACTGGAAAAGGAACTTATGGAGGTAATACTGAATCTGAAAAATTTTATAGGTATGAATATCCAGGCATTCATCGTTCTTTATTATTTGGTATCAAAGCATTGCAATTTTATTTTAGTAAACAAACTACATATAAAATAGATCATATTACTTCGGGATATAGATGTCGTTTTAAAAATTATACAACAACTAACCATCAAGGTAAAGCAATAGATATACAATTTAGTAAAGGAACATTAGAAATTAGAGGGGAAAAAAAGGAATATTTGAAAGACTTAAGAGATATTAGAGATAATATATATATAAAATATCTTGGGGCTCAGAAAGAATGGCCAGCTAAAAATTTATACTCTATAGAACCCATAGATTTATTATATGATAAAAAAGGTAATGTCAGATTTGATCATACTTTTAGTTGGATACATGTAGATGTAAGAGAATTTGATTCAATTTATCTTGATGATAAATATTTTTGTAAAAATTCAACTAAATTGAACGGAAATACGATACTACAATTAGCAAAAGATAGTGGTTTTGAAAAGACCTGTATGTGTTTGAAGCCAAAAGCATTAGTAGAACCCCCTAAAAAAGAAATTAAAGAAGGCTGTTATTGTAATAAGGATTTAACAAGTCAAATTTTAAAAGATATAGGTATTTCAAATGAAAAAGCAACTGAGTTTCTTGAAGCCATTAATAAAACATTTACTGATTATCAAATAAATACATGTTTAAGAAAAGCTCATTTTTTAGCTCAAGTAATTCATGAGTCTGGGGGCTTCAGATATACTGCAGAATTAAATGTGGCTGATACTGCATATGATGGATTTAAAGGAAGAGGTTTAATACAGTTGACAGGGGAAGCTAATTACAAAAAATATGGAACATATGAAAAACAAGATTTTACTTCTAGTTTAGAAAATAAAATAAAATTAGAAAAACTGCCTTATTCAGCCAGATCTTCAGGATGGTTTTGGAAACAGGAAGCGAGTCTGAATGACGAAGCAGATATAAATGATCATATATATATAACCAGAATTGTTAATGGAGGTTATAATGGTTATAATGATAGACTTAAATATTTAAAAAATGGTTTCAAGAATCTTTACAATAATTGTAAAAATGATTCGGGTAAAAGTACTGACTTTGCCTTTGATAAAAGTAAATCTTATAACGACAAAAGGGGGGCATTTGCATGGGGATTGTGGCATGATCCAGGCTTAAATAAAGAAGGTTGTACGAAAGATAAGGAAAAGGCAATACAAGGTTACTCTAGATTTATAGATTTAGCTGGAGATAATTATGCAGAAACAAATTGGTACAATATAAAGAAGATTTCAAGTTTTAGTAATCTAAAATATACAGTCAAGAAGAAAGAATATGTTAAAGTACTTGATGCAGCAAAACAGAGATTAAAAGCTTTAAAAACTTAATAGATAAAAAGATGAAAAATATTTTAACAACGCTTTTGTTTTTAATGACTATTTTATGTCATTCAAAAAGCAATGAATTATACGATAGAACGAATTTTCAGAATTTCAGAATTAAAGATTCTACATACTTCTCTTTTTCTAGTTCTTGTAATATACAATTAGAAATTTCAGATGCGAAAAATGCTATTTTAAATATAAATGGGAAAACTAAAAAGGGGACTATTATTAAGAATAAATATTCTAAAGGTTTTTTTGATTTTAAAGAAAATAATATTGTAATAATAACTTTTTCGTTTGAAGATTCAAATATAGTAGTTGAAAACCAGAAATATCAATTTGAATGTGAAGGGGCAAAATTTATTATACTCGATAAAATTAAAAATGACAATGAATCTCTTGTCAAGGTAAAAAACTATTTGAACGAAAATCAAACAATTTTTGATGAGAATATAGAATCAATTAATGATAAAGCTTATTTTTTAGAAAAGATTAATCAATATAAATCATCAGCTTATATCTTAGAAAAAATTATCGAAAGAAAACCTGATAGAGTTGTCGCATGGTTAAATTTAGGTGATGTTTATTGGGAACTCAATAAAAAAGAGGAGGCTCAAACAAAGTATTTGAAATATATTTCACTAATGAAAACTCAAAAAAAAGATTTAAAAAAAATACCTCAGAGGGTAAATGAGAGAATACTAAATAATTAAAATGAATACTAAATGATTAAAAAAAACATTTTTGTTTTTTTTGTAATGTTTCTTTTCTTCAATTGTAAGGATACATCAATTAACAAAGAAAAAGAAATTTTAGCAAAAAAAAATGCTATAGAAAATCCGAAATTAGTAAATGATACTATAAAGGATGATAAATTAATAACAGATAATCAAATAGGAAATAGTGAAGTAAACTTACCATTTGATTTTGAAGAGAGAGATAAACTTGCAAATTCCAATAGAAAAAAATATTTAAAGGCTTACCCTCAATTAAGAGGAGATAAATTAGCTCAGATAAAGAAAATTATTTTAGAAAGTTCTGAAGACAATCCAGATGAAATATTTCAGATTAATAATGGAGGGTTAGGATTTGATTCATTTGTCTATTGTATATATGGAGATTCTGATTCGCAGAGTTTGATTAATATTAAAAATAATAAAATAATAGCGAATGAATCAATAGGATATGCAATGCCAGAAAACGAAACATATCAATCCTTTGTCATAAATAAAGATTTAACTATAAATATTTATGACATAAATTATAATTCAAGGTCAAAAAAGATTTTAGAGAAACATCAAATAAAGCAAGATGGTTCTATTACTAAGATTAAATAAATTGATAATTCTTCTGTATTGAATAAAATAACAAAGGTCATTGACGTATTGAAAAGAATAGCCACAGTTAGCAAGAGTATGATGCTTTTGCTAACTGTTGGAATTCATAGATAAGTGAAGAGATTAATATAATAAAAAAATGGAAATGATTCTAGATGTAAATAAAATACAAAATACTCAAATTAATGAAATTGGTTTTGTTTCATATGGGGACATAAATTTTGTGAGATCTATTAAATTACTGATTGCAATTTTCTTTTTGAGTTTTATAAGTTGTAAGCATGATAATAATCAAATTGTCAATCATAGTACTTCTACTATAGTCAATAAGACGAATAATGATACCCTTGTTATAAAAGGTGAGCCGATTGTTATTTTTTTATCTCCTTCAAATGAAGAAATAGAAATAATTAAAAGAGAGAAAGGAGATGATAATTTTTTTACAATTGCAGATGATGAAAATAGTTATCGTGCGAATATTGATGAAATTTTAAAAAAGGAAAAGTATAAAACTGAAATTACAGAAAAAAGATTTATTAAGTTTATTGGTAGTGATAAAGTTCTGGATAAAAGTGATATAGATAATAAGTGGGCTGTGCTTATATGTGTAAAAGGAAAACCAACAATTATTTCTTCGGTTGATTTATTTGTTACTTTAAATAAATTAAAAGAGAACCATATTAAAATTGATTATAATTCGATTTTAGAAAGGGCTAATGATAATCTGTTAAAAAGCGAGGAGAAAAAAATATCATTAGTTCAAAATAATGATTTAAGTGGGCTTTGGAGAATTGATTGTGGAAATGCTCTTACAACTTTTGATATTACAGATTCGAAAGCATACATCTCTATATATTCAAATACTGTATATATAAATGCTCAAATAAATGATATTCCTAATGAACCTAATAATTATCTTATAAGATTTCTTAATCAAGAGGATAATAATGAAGGTAGTGTAAATAAAATAGATGAAAAAAATATATCTAAAGAAAAGAGTATTGGGAAATTAGAATTTAAAAACAATAAATTAAAGTTATATTGGTATGGACTATATAACGAAAAAACTAAAAAATTGGAATATGATAAAAATACCCCTTTTGATATTGAAGGAGAAAATATAAAACCAGTAACTCTTATAAAGTGTGATTAATAAGGATTTAATTCCTAAAGATAATATAGAGTTTTAAGAGAATAATAAGATCATTGACGTATTGAAAAGAATAGCCACAGTTAGCAAGAGTATGATGCTTTTGCTAACTGCTGGAATTCATAGATAAGTAAAAAAAGAATGATGATGATTTACATATTCAATGTAGTATGTTTTATTTTAAAAATAAAAAGATGAAAGAAAGGATATTTAGTTTTTTGTTGGTTTTATTATTGGTTTCATTTAATAAAGTACAAGAGAATGTTAATTTACAACAACTTAAAAAAGCTTATGTAGAGAAGAATGAAAAAAAATTCATTGAAAGTTTTCCTGGGAATTTTGAGGATTTTAAATCAACTTTTGGATGGAATGATAAGCTGGACAAGCCTAATCCTTTTTATGAGGATGCGAATGAATATACGGATTACTTTTTTAAATTAGTTTCTCAACCTAAATATGATATATATAAAGAGAAAATTATAAACATTTCTATAAATGGCAAATGGGAAGCTGATGGAGTTAACTATTTTCATAAAAAAATGCAGGCTATAACAGAAACAGACAAAGGATTTGTTTCATTATTGAATGGATTAAATGAAAGTAAGGTAAACTCATTTTGGAATTTTTATTTTGATAAAGAAGATTTGAAATACTCACAACAATTAAATCTTATTCTCGATAAGTCGATGAGAGATAAGTCGATGTTAGTTTTTGAAAAAATCAAGAAAGAAAGAAATCAAAGTCCTGAAAATATATCAAAAAATAAGCAAAGTAAGTTTGAAGTTTTTGATAAAGATGGATATACCAATTTACGAGCTGATAAAAACTCTTCTTCAAAAGTTTTAGATAAAGTAATTTCAGGTGAAGAGATTGAAATATTGGAAAGCATAGGTGATTGGTGGCATATAAAAACTAAAACAGGTAAAATTGGTTATGTTCATAAAAGTAGGATCAGAATTAAAACAGATGATAATTCTACTTTTTTTAGTGCTACAGAATTTAAAAAAGATCTTCAGAGTAAAGGTTATGTTATAACTGTAGAAAAAAAATGTGACTTAAATCAAGATGGGAAAGAAGATCAATTATTAGTTTTTGAACCGAAAGTGATAGGTTCTAATTCAAGCAATGATATTATTATGAATTCACCAGTATGTATATTGATAAATAAAGGGAATGATAAATACTTAGTATATAAAAATTTAAATATAATTTATACAGTAGTATCAAATTGTCCGTCTGATGGATTTCAAAGTTTGGTAGTTAAAGATAATTATTTCACTATTGAACAAAATACATGTGGAGGTTGGTATCTTATCGATGAATATACAACATTTAAGTTTGATAAAAATAGCGATGAAATAGTACTTCATAAATTTGGGCAATCTTTCTCAGACAGAAAGAATCCAGATAAAGTAATACCAGATTTGTTATTATCGACTAAAAATTTCGGTAAAATTTTGTTTCAAAACTTTAATTCTAAAACAATTTTAGAAAAGAAAAAATAATGATAATAAGAAGAATCAAATTTCTTTTCTTACGTGAGTTTTTCGCTACTATTTATATATAGAATTAATATAATAAGGTCATTGACGTATTGAAAAGAATAGCCACAGTTAGCAAGAGTGGGATGCTTTTGCTAACTGTTGGAATTCCTAGATAAAAGAAAAAGAGAAATGAAGAAGGTTATTAAATTCCATATTGCATGTATAAAATTAAACTATGAAAAAAATATTAAGTATCGCATTTTTAGCTTTACTATTTGCAAGTTGTAAGGGAAATACAAAGACAGATAGTGATAAAAATCTAGGAGATCAATTAAATATAAAATTAGTAAAAGATTCTTCTGTTGTATCGGTTAAAGAAAACAAAGAACATGAATTAAATAATGACAATGCAGTTGCAAATTATTGGGCTTTTTATAAAATTTCTGAATCTTCTATAACTGGGATTCCAAAAAAAACAGAATCAGAAATAATAAATAAATTTAAAAACATAAAAATTGAAATTGATGAAAAAAATGTAAAAGTTGGAAATTTATGTTCATTTGAATATTATAAAAGTAATAAGACGCCAGTAAAATATTATGAAAGCACCAAAACTGCTAAATTATACGAATCTATATTCTTAAAAAATGGTTTAAAGCTTGGTAATTCATTGAGTGTATATCAATCATTATATCCTGAAAAATCATGTGAAATCCCATGGGATGAGTTATTAGTTGTTGATAATACACTAGTAATTGTTTTTGATGATTATTTGGTTTTCTTTAAGAAAGGAAATAATATTGACCAAAATGATTGTTACTCAAAAACAAAAATCACGAGTTTACCAATTACAAAAAATGTTATTAATGGTAATAACATATGGAATCAATTAGATTGTACTATTGCAAATTTAGACACTAAAGATTATCTAAGACTACCAGACATAAAGGATATTAAAGTTTTTATCATTGGGAATTTTAATTTTGATGATTTTACTTATACGCTAGTAACCTTAAAGAATAATATTGTTATTTCTAAAAGAGATATTGGTTTTGTCAAAGAAGGGGATAATGGAAATACTATTTCTGAATTTACAGAATTCGAAATCAATAAAAATTATGTTTTTAATTTAGATACTAAGATTAAAAAAGGTGAAGATTTTAAAGTTTTGAAAGAAGAAAAATTTAAAATAGATGAAAACGGTTTAATCGTAGTTGTGAAATAATGTAAAAAAATAATAGCAAAGAATTAAGATCATTGACGTATTGAAAAGAATAGCCACAGTTAGCAAGAGTATGATGCTTTTGCTAACTGCTGGAATTCCTAGATAAGTGAAGAGATTAATATAATAAAAAAATGGAAATGATTCTAGATGTAAATAGAATGAGGATGCTACTATTAGTTGTTTTTCTAATCTTGATTGGTTGTAAAAAAGCGGATGATAAGAATGAATTGAGAAACCAAATTGCTGAGCAGAATATTAATATTAACAATACAAATAATAATGCAAAACTTTCAGATGGTATAGATTTATCTAAATCCTTTATAAAGGATATTGAATTTCATAAATTTAAATATGAAAATGAGTTTATTGAAAATATAAAAATTAGTTCATTACAAGATAATTTGTTTAGAATGAAGTTTTTTAATTTTTTGAATAAAAGAAATTTTGATAAAGGAGAGTATGAGCAAGTATATTTTATTAAACTTTTATTAGTAAGAATACAACAAACAAATGATGAAGAATTGTATTATGTTTTAAATGAGTTGTTTAATGATAATTCGTTAAGTTATCATTTAGAAGATTATGAGTTATCGCTTTTTGAATTATTTCTATATAAACCAAGCTTTTTTATAAGAGGAGCATGTTTGTTTAAGAAAAATAATTTAGTGGATTATATTAATAAATCATTACCAAGTGCACTTTTAACTAATGAAAAATATTTCGTAGATAATTTAGCAGATTGTGATGTTGAAAAGAGTAGTCTTTTAATTGATGAAGAGACAGTCGATAAATTCTCTATAAAAGAGCTAAAAGAAAAAATAAAAACTCAATCTTTTGTTAATGCTTATTTTTCGCCATCAATTACTACAGCTTGGAAAAGTAAAACAATTGTTGAGTATAATATTTTGCCATTATTAGAACAAAATATTAAATCTAATCTGAACGAAGTTGAACAAAAGTGTTATCGTGATGAATTTAAGTCGCTATTTGAAAGTTATATTATTCATGTTTATAAAATTCAGGATTCTGATGGTTTCACAAATTTAAGAAAAGAGAAAAGTAGTACTTCGGCAATAATTGAAAAAATAAAATCTGGAGAAAAAATTCAAGTATTAAATAATTCGGGAGATTGGTGGTTAGTACGGACAAATTCAGATAATAAAGGATATGTGTATAAAAGTAAAATAAAATCAGAATAATTTGTTTTTTTTAGCTAGTGTAATACCCTCCAGTATTAGTAAATAAAATTAGCTCAAGAATAAAATTATAAAGATAACAGGATCATTGACGTATTGAAAAGAATAGCCACAGTTAGCAAGAGTGAAATGCTTTTGCTAACTGCAGGAATTCCTAGATAAGTGAAAAAGATAAGTAAAGATTAATATTAAAAAAATGGAAATGATTTTAAATGCAAATAAAATGAGGATGCTACTATTAGTCGTTTTTCTAGTCTTGATTGGTTGTAAAAAAGAAAATGATAAATCCATATCAAATAAAATACAAAGTACCCAAACTAATGAAAATGAATTTGTTTCATATGGAGACCTATTAATATCACAGTCTGATTTTGTAAGTCGAATACAAAGGAATAATGATGTTAAATCACAACGTGCTAATTTATCTCAAATCAAATTTGATTATGATAAGTTTACAAAATGGGATGCTAATACTATTGAAGAAAAGACTATAGGAGATCTTACTTTAAAATTTGAAAAAGATAAAAAGCTAAACCCAGATGCAGCTATTTATACTCATATTAACCTCTCTATTTATAAAAATAATAAGAACGTTGATAAATTGATTATTTATAAACAGGAAAATTATGCAGAGGCTTTAGTCGCAATAAATCAATATTTTTATATAGATACTAATCTGAATATTTGGACTTTAGGAATAAATGAAGATGAAGAAGGAATAAAAGTAATGTTTTGGAATCAATATAAAGTTGATAAAGAGATCGGGAAAATAAATTTGGTTAAGAGTAGTAATGTTTTTAATAATTCTCAAACAGTAGATATTGATAAAAATAATAATCCTTGGATAGGAAAATATTTTTTTGGAAAGACAAATAGAGATGACTTAAAAACCAGTTTTGAAATTACGATTAATAGTTTAAATGATATTATGGTAGTTTATGTAAGTGATGGAGAAAAACCTGAGATATATAAAAATATAGTAGGGGAAAACGTTGCTGATGATAAAATAAAAATTGTTTTTAATAAAAAATACGATGATATGGGGATTGTATATATTCAAAATTCTGGAAAAGAATATATTATTTCTGGTGAACCGATTTCAACGATAAATCCAGGTAGTGATGAATTTCCTTTAAAAAAAATGAAATAACACTATCATAGATAATTAAGGAGAATTTTAAGAACAAAGATACAAGAAGGTCATTGACGTATTGAAAAGAATAGCCACAGTTAGCAAGAGAGGGATGCTATGGCAAAATTTGGATTTACGAGTTTTTATTATAAACTAGGAATGAATCTAAAAAACCATCTAAGGCTAAGGTTTTTACTGAAGATAGTCATCATAAAGTTCATTTACACTGTGATGTAACACAAATAAGTATAATAGAAATAAAAGAATAATTATGTCAATTTTTAAAGTAATATTTTTATCATCTGTTTTATGCATCTCTTGCAATCAAAAAAGCAATGATACAATCAAAGAATCATTTGAAAAGAATGATTCTCAAACGAAATCAAGTCAATTCAGTAAACTGGATAATATAGTAATTTCTAAAATCCCATTTGGTAATAAAATGCTGGTAGACAATTTTACTAAGATTGGTTCTGATTTTGAAGTTAGTGAAGATGAAAATAGTTTGTTAGAAAATAGTGATTCAAAATTTCTTTTATCTTATCGAACTTTTTTTGATAATGCTAAGATTCCATTAGATGGATTTTATAAGTTTCCTCAAAAAAATATCTTAGATTTTGGTTTTAATTATGTACAACCAATAGATTCAATAAGTACATACCAAGGTTTTTATGCAATTACAAAGCATCTTCCTGATGTGAATAAGAATAAAATTTTTATTGTAAATTCTATCCAAAAGAATGGGGAGAAAAATAACATTATTGATTGTATCGATTTAGTAGTAGTAAATTCAAATAATCAAATCATTGATAATTTAAACCTATCTCATAGTCTTAATATAATTAATGAAAAATATAATAATAAGTATGATGACTATAATAAATACTTTTATATAGATAGCGATTACATAATTCATATTAAATATTTTACAGGATGGGGTGATGCGATGCGAAGAGTTTTTGCTTATGTTAAATATAAAATTCAAAAGGATGGCTCTATTATAAGATATTTTACCGAAGAACAAGATCATTATAAAAGTGAAGTAGAAGAAGGTGAAATAAAAAATCATAGTAAAGACGGAATTTGGAAAGAAGCCTTAAGCAATTTAGAAACTAATTACATTTTGAAAAATTATCAAAATGGAAAAGTTATAGATAAAATTGAGATCATTAATATTAATGGTGAAGGTGAAAAAAAATCATTCTTTATAAATAAAGATACTTATTTACCCTTAAAAAAATAAAAATGTACCTGATCGAATTTATTGTATTGAGAATTCAGGTTTAGATTTTGAAACATATGTTTTTCAAATAAAAGATGTAAGTAAAGAATACCTTTTAAATTTTATTTTGATTACAGTAAAAGATAATAAAATTATTTCCAACCAACTAATTGGTCAAGATATAGATGGGGAAGCTCCTGAGGATGTAGATATTGTTAATAAAACATTTGTTATTAATAAGGATTTAACAGTCTCTGTTTTTGATAAAGTTTATAAAAAGAAAAATAAGCTTTCAATAAAGTATATAATCAATTCCGATGGAACTATAGAGACTAAGTAAACTGATTGAGCGGTTTTGTGTAATTGATAAACTGCATCAATACTACCAATAAGAATCACAATAATTTGATAATAAACTATTTGCTATTTAGATAGACCATTAGGTTAACTAGTACTAGTATTTATATAGAAATAATATAATTAATTTATAGAATATCAATAAAACATTAAAAAAATAAGACTGTATGAACAAGCAGTTGGTTAAACTAAACAGAATGAAGACTATGAAAAATATAATTATATTTTCCTTTTTACTAATATCAAATTTGGCTGAATGCCAACTTATAAATTACAAATGCAATAAACAATTATCATATTTAGTAGGTAGCGATACCGAAATACATTCAATATTTTATAATGATAAGATAGAGTCTCCGGTTTTTAATATGCAGTATGATAAAAATTCTAATTTTTCTGAATGTGATTATATCGATTTCTATTATGAACTTAAAGGGAAAAGGTATGATTTACAAGGCAAAATTTTTAATCAAAAGTATGTAATGGTTACTGGATATACTTCCTCTGCTCAGGTGCTTCAAATTACAAACTTAGCTAAGACAGATGATTTATTCACCATTGGAAAATTTAGCTGTAAGGAATATAAAGCAGAGATTGAAAAAACAGGAAGTTATATGGTTTTATATACAACTAATCTGGAAGATGGATTAGATTATAACAGACCAATGCAGGAGATTCAGAAAACTATGAATATCCTAATTCCTAATCTGAAAAAGGGTGAAATAGTAGTACAAATTGTTATGCAAATGCCTGGTAATAAATATTGGAAAATGATTGATTATTTAGGAAGTGAAACCATTAATCAGGAAATAATATTAAATGAGAAAAATTTATCACAAATATATAAAACAGTAATTCAGGGAGAAGAAGGAGTAATTCCAGAGGAAATTTCACCAACACCTATTTATTGCTCTATTATAGGGCATAATGGAGATACTGATAGAGATGTAAAAGAAAAAATAAATGATTTTTTTAGGAACATGTGTATTTATTTTGATCAATTTGGAAATCTTGATAATAAAGATTTTTGCATTTATTTCGATAAAGAAATTGATAGAAAAGCAAAGTTTTATAAAAAGCATGAAATCTTAAATGCTAAGCAGGTAACAGAATTTGAAAAAGAATTAAAGGGATATTCAGAAGTAAATTTAAAAGAAAATTTAGTGAACTAATCAAGATGATATTAGCTTATATATTATTAAAAAAATAAAAGAATTATGATAGAGAAATTAAGTCATTTTCCCGTAAACTGGATCGATGGGATGAAGATAAACAAAAGTCATTTTTTATCGATGCAGGATAATGTTTCCGAATTGGTCAATGATGCGATAGGTATTCATACCACACCTATGAGTTATGGATTACTTGATTTGGGAAATCAAAACAAGGAATCTACAAAAATCACATTAGGAATCGATAATCACAAACTACTTCGTGTACGTGTAGAGGAATGTCATGCTATTACCCCAAATGGGTCAAGAATAGAAATAAGCAAGAGTAATACAGATACATTGGATCTTCAGGTTCCATATCCGGAGGATACCTACCAGATAAAAGAAGGAGAACAATTGGTGTTATTAGCGTGTATATCGGTTAATTCTAAGAAAAGAATTCCGTTTGGAGAGCCAGACCCAGAGGAAGTTCCGCCAAGATATCCTTACACACAACCAGAATATAAACTTCACTTGATTAAAGCCGATGAATTTCGCTCAGGAATTGGGTACGGAGGATTTTATTTGGCAATAGGTAAAGTACAGGTTGGTGATACAACTGTTCTTGATGAGGATTATATCCCGTCATCGGTTACGGTGGCTTGCCATCCAAAACTAGTGGATATGCAAGCACAAATTGCACGCACATTTGGACAAATAGAGATTTATTCGGTACAGATTTCTCAAAAGATCAACCGAATCCAGCAAACGGGTCTTTTGGCACATACAATGATGCAATTGGCAGATAATACAGGATATTATTTAGGGAACTGTTTAACACAGTTTCGTTGGTTCTCATTGCACCAACATCCGGCAGCAATGTTAAGTACTGTGGTATCATTTGCAAGAGTGATGAAAAATTTCATTGATTCAAAGTCTGGAGCAGGAAAAGAAGAGCTGCTAAATTACTTTGCCGAGTGGTGTGATCTCTCACAAGGGGATTTGGAAATATTGTTTACATCGCTTATCAATGCAGGTTACGATCATGTGCATATAGATAAAACAGCAACATTAACAATGAAGTTTCTGGTAAAAATAGAGAAGTTGTTCGAGACCTTGAGTAAGCTGGATTATATAGGGAAGAAAAAAGAGAATATCGAATTATTTGTTGCCGAGACAGACAAAAAAGATATTGTTCATAACCCGAAACGACATAGTTTCTTTATAAAAGATTAAAAAATAATAGTAACAAAATTTATGGAAGTATTAAACAAATCAGAACGCCAGAAAGCATTTTTAGCTTTCCTAGTAGCCTTTATCCTAATTTTTTCAGTAACATTAATTGCTTCATCCTTTAATTTTTATATGCCTATGGCAGAGAATAAAATGCTAAAGGCAGAGAATGAAATGATGAAAAGAGAATATGATTATCAAACTAATTTCTCGGTAAAAGTTGATAGTATCAGAATGACTATTGATTCTATTAATGCACCAAAAGTAGATAATGATTTTCAGCAACGTTTGGCAAATGTAATGATAGCCAATGTTTATCAAAAAATACCAAAAGATACTACTGAGAATAAAAAACTATATAACAATGTAATCTTGGCTTACAAGAATATCATCGACTATAAAAAACAAATTAGAAGTCTTACGCATAACTCTCATTTAATAGATAGTTTAAACCAATCGGCTAAAACGTATAAAGAAGAGTTGGAAAAAGTAAGCAGGGATCTGGATGTTTGTCGCCAGATTTATCAAAATCAATAATAAGAAATTAGAGTAAAACGAATCAATAAACTAATCATTTAAAATTAAAAAATTATGTTATCAAATTATGGAATTGGAGGTAATGAAGTAAAATTAGATGCAGATGAAGCAATCATTGCAATCCCTCAAAACAGAACACTTGTTGCTCAAAAATTAACTGTAGACGCACCTGTTAAACCAGAATTGGTAGAAGGAATTACGAGTGTTGAGAAAGCATTTGAACATTTTAAACCAGAGGTAAAAGTAAATTTTGAAACAATAGACGGAGCTACTAAAGTTGAGGCTTTGAAATTTAAAAATTTAGGTGATTTTGGTATAAACGGAATCACGGCGCAAAGTAATTTTTTATCTGATTTGGAAACAGAAAAAGATCAATATCAAAAAATTATTCGTCAGTTAAAATCTAATAAAATTTTAAAATCAGCATTAGAAGATCCTGAAGCTAAGAAAGCATTATTAGAAAGTCTTGGAACTCTAATTAATGAATTGAAAGAGAATAAATAAGAAATTTTAAAAAAATAGAAAGTATGTCAAATAAAGAAGCATATAAGAGTAATGACGTTGATACAGCAGTATTAGAACGTAAAGTAGCAGGAGGAGGTTCTTCTATTGAAAAAAACATTGAAAAACTGGACAAATACGGAGGGTTTGATTTGTTGGAAATGTCGATTGAAGGCATCCAAAATCTTAATCCGGAGAGAAAAGCAAGAAGAAAAATTTTCCTTGGAGAAGTAAATAAAACCAAAGAAAGAGAAACACTTAAAAAGACATTAGAACTTTGGGCTTCGGTTTTAAGTAACAATGAGGCTTTGACTGATATGGTTGCTCAAAGTGAAGATAAATGCAAAGAATCGGAAGCTTTATTAAAAAAGAATCTGGTAAAAGCTGTTGAAGATACAAGAGAAATCGAAGCAGCATACAGAACGATTGCTTTGTTTTTCAAAAATACAGAAACAGATAAAGTAAAAAATGTTACAATCGTAAATGCCGATTTAGAGCAATTAAAAGACCTTGATAATACACGTTTTATTGATGCAATTCACTCTGAATTGGTAGATAATTACGATCGTTTGGATCTTAAAAATAACTACGGTATTCTTGTTATTCCAGGTTATTTAGGATCAAATAAAGTAATCGAAAAATGGGCAAAAATTGCACATGAAAATAAAGTAATGTTGGTTACCGATTTCGAACATCTTGATGAACCGGATGATGTAATGGAAATGTTCGATGCTGCTTCTTTAACAGGAGGTGATGTATATCGTTCCAATGTGATCATGACATGTAACTGGTTAGTAGGACGTGGAAGATTTGACCAAATTGGAGAAAATGAAGATTTACATATTGCTCCATCGGCAGCACTTGCTGGAAAAATTTACAAAACATTAATGTCTCAGGTTACTGCTGGTAAAAAATTCGGTGGTATCAATGAAGTTGATGGTGTGAAATTTGACCTTAAGAAAAGCGAAATTGCAAATCTTGAAAACTTAGGATTGGTTCCTATGGTAAATGAGTATGGTAAAGTAATGGCTTTCTCTGCCAAAACATTGTTTAGTGGAGATAACTTAGGATTGCAAACTTATTCGGTAGTTCGTGTATTTGATTATGTGACCAAAGTATTAATGGATTTCCTTAATCGTCGTGCTTTCGAAAACTTTACTGCTAAGACTCGTAAAGAAATAATGAATCAAATCGTTAGTTTCCTTGATGGGATTACTGGTCCGGATAAATTAATCGAGAACTTCGAGATTCGTAGATTCGAACAAGATCCAATCCAAAAGGATAGAATATATATGGATATTCACATGAAACCATATTTCCCAGCTAAAAACTTCCTTATAAAAATGGACGGTCATAAAGGTGATGACGGAACAGAATGGGATACTGATTACGAACAAAAATAATAGTTGTAGTAAAATAAAAAAAGGAAACACAGTTTTAATGTGTTTCCTTTTTTAAACCAATATTGACCCTTTGAATGGTCAAACTAAATAATTCAAATTCATGAACGTATTTAAAATTTTATTTTTAATCCTATTGTTTTCGATTTCAAGTTCGGTTAAAGCACAAAAAATAAGAGCGATTGATACTTTAAATTGCCCTATTTCGCAAAACGAATTATTGCTTTCGGGTAAACTTTTTGCAAGCGCGCCACCAATTTTGCTGCGTGTTTTTAATGAAGATTATGAATATGCTGTATTTCAACTTGGGAAAAGGAAAAGTAGTATATACTTATATTTTAAAATCTTTACAGACAATGTGTGTGTAAAACAAAAACAACCGTTGGAGCTTTATTTTAAAAATGGAGATATGTATATCTTAAAAAATGAGTTTGCGGTAAATTGTGATGGGACAGCAGCTGTGCAACTCACAAGAAGAGATAGAAAAAAGTTAATGAATAATGATATTAAAACAATAAAATTTTTCACACTTAAAAGAGATTATGAATTCAGTCCAACTGCTGTCGATAATCAAAATTTAAAAGAATATTTACACTGTCTGAAATTGTATAGAATCAAGCGAAAATAGAAGAGTTTGCAATTTTAAATAGCAACATTATAAGCTCTGTTTTAAAGAAAAATTAAAGTTTAATTTATTATAAAATCTAAATATGCCAATCCCGGAATTAAATCTTTCATTAGGACTTACAGATAATAAGGGTTCTGTTTTTTATGCAGGAAGTGGCGAAGGCAAAGTTGTTGTTCGCACAGATTCTGCCATGAAACAGCATACTATCAGTATAACGATCTCCGAACAACAAGTAGGATCAGTAAATTTAAAGACACATTTTAAAGGGGCCGAAATTCCTGCAGAGATAGAGATTCCAACATATCAGATGATAGTTACAGATGATAAAACGAATGAAAAAGAAATATATAAAGTTACCCGAGACACTTATTTTTTTAAAGAACAAACGACCAAAAAAGGGTTATGGAGTTTCTTGGGATTAAAATTTTTGGCTACTAAAAATTTCCTTTTCGAGAATATTCCTTTTGAGCCTTTAAAAGAAGAAATAGAGACATTCGATATTTCTAAACACAGGAAATTAACTCACGAAGAGCTCACTTATACTTTTAGAAAAGAAGAGCAAAACATACAAATTTTTGCAGGTGATATAAATACACTTAAAGTCGAAAAAGGAACTAGTTATTTCATCATTGTCGATGAAAAAAAAGGACAACGTTTTATAGGTGATATTTTATATCGGGAGAAATTTTTAAAGCTTACGCCAAAAGTTAAACTTCATGTAATTAAGAGAAAGCAAGTTTCGAAGGCAATGGAAACAAATAAACAAGGACAAACGGATAGGTTGATTTATATTTAAAAATAAAATAGATGAAAGGAGCTTTTTATAAATTGCCTATAGATTTTAATGCGATCATTCAGAAAAAGGAACTGGAAAAAACTTCAATAGAACATTCTATTGCGCAACAAGTAATATTGCTGGCAACAACCACATTTGGAGAATGCAAATTTGATGAGACTTTTGGGTCTAAAATCTGGGAAATTGATTTTGATTTGTTAATGAATGAGAATACATTAAAAGAGATAATCTCCAAAACGATGAAACAATCTTTACTGCTTCATGAGGGAAGGATTAAAATTAATGAACTTAATGTCGAATTAACTGAAGCTAAATATGTACTTGATGATGTAAGCAGAGCCAAAAAAAGAGTTGATATTATTATTGAAGCAACAATAAAAAGTACCAACAGGGATTTTGATTTCAGAGGATATTTTTTTGTAGGACCATTATCCTATAAATAAAAGATACTCGTCTCAGTACTAAATACAAGGGGTTAGCTATGTTTTTGATTTCTAAAATCATAAACTGTTAATAGTGTAAATAAAATTTTATTAAAAAATATATTATAACAAGATTTTTTGTATATATTTACAGTATAAATAAATAAATTAATAATTAAAAAATTTTTATTATGTCGTTTTTAACATCGTTAACAGTAGCCGGTAAGGACTACAAAGTATTAAATGTAAGTTATGATTTAGCTCAAGAAACAGATGCTTCTGGGCGTCCATCTACGGTAACACGTGGTGGTAGAATCATGCTTGAGGTAGAGTCAACTGGTAGCACTGAATTGTTCGAATGGATGACCAATAATTTCGAAAGAAAAGACGGGTCAGTAAAATTCATCAAACGTGATTCGAATGCTACTTTAAAAGAGTTGAAGTTTACAGAAGCTTACATGGTTAAGTACAAAGAGAACTTTGATCATAACAGTGCAACTCCTTTAACGGAAACTTTTATGATCTCTGCTCGTAAGATTTCGATGGGCGGAGGAGAATTTGATAATGCTTGGGTATAATCCTTTGGACTTTATCAAACTTAATTAAGCTTGAAACTATTAAAGGAAGTCCATCTATTGGACTTCCTTTTTTGTTTTAATTTGAAAATCTAAATCTTTTAACGCTACTTTTTAACAATCTAATAAATCTACAAATGAGTTTTTTATCCAAATTACATATAGACGGGGAAGAATATAATGTCCTTGAATTTAATATCAGTTTTAAACAAGAAATTGATGCAACAAGCAAGCCTACAGGGAATGCCAAAGGTGGAGTTGTAAAAATGATTATCGAAGCAACCAATAATAGCCATTTTTTATCTTGGATGTTAAATAGTGATTTAACCAAAGATGGGAAAATTACTTTTTACAGAAGAGATGCCTTGAGTAAAATGAAAGAATTAACGTTTGTTAAAGCATTTTGCATCGGTTATGACGAACAATTTACCAGTACAACCGAAGTTCCAATGAAAATTACAATGGAATTGGTTGCCAAGGAATTGACATTTGGAGATGCTAAATTCTTGAATAACTGGATTGCTTTAGATTAAATTTTAATGGCTAATTAAAAACAAGCACTTACATTATGGCACATTTTTCAGAACAAGTACATATATCTATAGGGAGTTTTACCCAGAACGTTGTTTATTATGATTTAAAGCTATCGCAAAAAATGGCTGATCATCACCATTTTTCATTTATTTGGCAATATACAGGCAAAGCAATAATAAAACCTGCAGATCAGGCAAAAGCATTAAGAAGCTACCTTGGAGATGAGGTTATCTTTACTTTTAAGAGTCTTACCGGAATTAAATTGATGAGTAAGGGGATCATTACTGAACTTTCATCTGTTGATCTTCATGGTAGTCCAGTTGGTTTACATGTTACAGGGATAAGTCATACAATCGTTTTGGATGATATGAAAAAATCCAGAACATACCTAGAGAGAGGAATGGATGATATTGTTCTTGGGGTTTTTGCCGAAGGACCTGGCGAGTTTTACCAGAGAGAGTCAATAAGATCTACCTATCTCAAAGAATTTAAATACATGGCTCAGTATAATGAAACCAGTTTTAATTTTTTAAAACGACTGGCGGCTCGTTATGGGCAATGGTATTATTTTGATGGTATGCGTATGCAGTTTGGACAAACAAAAACCAGCAAAATAAAACTTATTAATGGAGCATCATTGCATGGTTTTAAGATACAGACTAATATGTCGGCACATAAGATTTCTTTGGCCGGATATGATTATGATAATGCAAATAATATTCGGAGCTCTGCAGCGAGAACCTCAGTAGGAAGTAAAGATAGTTTTTCGTCTATTGTAGGTCATAATCAGGGAACTGTTGCGCAAGCCGATTTAAGTTTTGGTGCTTATACTAACAACGCCCAAAATAAAGATGAATTAGAAGAAATGGTTAAATTACAAACTGCGGGTAGCGATGCCAATAGTGTGTATTATAGTGGAATATCTTATATTCCTTTAGGAATCGGGCAAGTATTTACAATCGTAAATCAAACTGTAGAACATGAATTAATTGTTATAGAAGTCATACACCACTCCAAAGTATATGGAAATTATTCTTGTGAGTTCAAAGCAATTCCTGCCGATGTTGCTGCACCACATTATACCAATGTTGCTGTTTTTGCTCATGCCGAAACTCAACCCGCAAAAATAACAGATAATAACGATCCCGATGGATTAGGACGTGTAAAAGTTGAGTTTTATTGGGCAAGCGGTAGTACATCGAGCGAATGGATGCGAATGATACAACCTCATTCTGGCCCTGGGAAAGGATTTTATTTTATTCCTGAAATAGGCGAAGAAGTATTAGTAGGTTTTGAAGGTGGCAATGCGCAAAATCCTTATGTTTTGGGAACTCAGTATAACGGACAGGATAAAAGTGGTTATGCCGATGGAGATAATAATATAAAAGCAATTCATACCCGTAGTGGACATATTATAAAATTTACCGAAGACGAGAGTATTATAATTACAGATAAAATAGGTAATGAAATACAGCTTGATACAGTAGGCGGAAACATAACTATTACAGCACCTCAAGTAATAACAATGAACGCGACAAACATTGTTATGAACGCTTCACAAAATATTACTACAACTGCCGGAATGAACATTACCGAAAGTGCTGGAGTGGACAAAACCATGATGGTAGGAATGATGCTAAATACTAGTGTTGGAGGTAATAGTATGACGAATGTAGTAGGAAGTGTAATTGAAAATATTACTGGAGATAAGGAATTGAACACTGAAAAAGAAATAACATTCAATAGTCAAAAAGGAATGGAATATTCTTCTCAAGGAGAAATACAAAAACATTCTCAAAAAGAAGTAAAGCTAAATAGTGCCGAAAAATCTAAATTATTTTAATTATGTCTTATACATTAATCATAGGAGGGAAATTAATTATTAGAGCAAAAGGGGATATTAAATCATATGCAAAAGAGAATATTGAAATTAATTCAGTAAAAAAGATTAATATAACAGGAGCAAATAATGGGGTAAGTTTTAATAAGCCTAAGAAAGGTCTTCCTGTTGAAAAGATGGCTCTGGCAAAAGTTGAATTTAGGACCCTCGCAGCATATAAAGGAGAATTTGGCTTTGATTGGTTGCGATTAAAAGATAACGGATTAAATCTTGAGCCTGATTATAAGTCTATAATTGAAGGAGGGTATAAAGATGGTATTAGTGATTTGACAAAAATAGAAGCCTATAAAAAATTAAAATCAGAATACAAGCAAATTCCTGTAATTGTAAAAGCCAAAACTGCTGGAGGAAAGCCATCAGTTGGAGAATATTTTGTACCTTATCTTAATTTATTTTCAAAAAAATTTAGCGATACTATTACAGCAACCACCCCGCCTCCTTTTGAAGCTACTTTGAGAGTTTTGGTTGATATAGGAGAAGATTTGGATAAGTTGGAATTTGAGTATGATAAAACAATTTTTACAATTGACAAACCTGTTTTGTCTGATAAAAATAAAACTGGTGGATTAGTAGCATCAGCTGGTGCTACTATAAAAATTACTTGTAACGAAGATATTACAAGTGATGCTTTAGGGATAATAAAAGTATTTGCTTATCCAAAAGATAGTGGTGTAAAAAGTAAACCAGAACAATTAGCACTAAGAAAGCTCGCAGGGAAAATTATTGTTGGAAAAAATGATGCAAGCCAAAGAAAGGAACAAAAATTTGTTTTGGTAGGAATTAAAACAAATGTGACAAAATCATTAACAGGTACATTAATAGGTGGTTTTACTCCAGATGAAAAAACTAATTTATGCAATGCTTTATATCAGGCATTAATTGTTCCGATACTTGAAAACAGTCCCAATGAACTTGATGTGTCTTCAAATCCTCATTTTCAAACAGGAGGAAAATATATAGAAAGTAGTAATAAAATTAATGAAGACACAAATGGATTTTTTGCGGATGTAAAAAATATATTTTTGAATGATAAAGATGCTGCAGGAGTTTTAAAGAATAATAAGTATAAAACAGGTTATTTTACAGTATTCTCTTTAGCTGCTCAGGTTTATGATGAAGCAAAAGGACAAATTCATGGAGAACAATATTTGGCTGGGGGCAAATGGAAAATGCGATTCCTGAAAAATTTATTATTATTTCCAAATAAAGATTTTTGTACCATGAATCATGAGGGGTTACACGGGATGGGACTACTCCATACACATGCCGATAGTAATCCGATAGAGGATTCAGATGTGAAATATGTATACCCAAATGCTTTAACTAATCCTCTTAATTCAACAGATAATATAATGTGTTATCGTGATGTAGCTTATACCACATGGAAATGGCAATGGTCGATAATGAGGAGAAATGTTTAATTTTAACAATTATGAAAATACATATAATTATTTTAGCATTATTATTAAATGTGAGTAATTGTGTAGGCCAAATAAAGGAAAAACACAACTCAACAATTAAAAAAGATACAATTATGGAAACTTTTGATATAAGTAAATACAAAAACTTAGCTATAAATCCTAAAACGGGACTGTATATTTTACCCAATGGAGATGAAGTACAGTATTTTACAGGCAGCGGAGGTATTGGTTTTGTTGAAAGAACAAAAATAAAAAATTCAGCATATTGTATTGTCAAAGTATTTTTTCAAAATAACATTTTGCAAGCAAAGGGAGATGAATTTTATGGATTTCCTATTGGTATACATAATGAATATGATGAAAAAGGTAATTTAATTAAAGAAATTAATTATGATAAAGAATATAAATTTTCTGTAGATGATTTGGTAAAAAAAATGAAAGAAAAATACAATTATGATTTAATGAATGTGGAGAAAACATATAATTTAAATCGTTATGTTGATTTAGAGAAAACAAAGTTACCACTTTATGAAGTTTATTATAGAGATGATAAAAACGCTCTAATACTACACAGTTATGTTATAAATGGGAATACAGGTGAAATTTTATTTAACACTTTGCGAAGTACACAAGGTAAACAAGGTAGTTTGTATGATGTTTTTATAAAATCATTCAAAGAAAAGAAATAATATAAAATATTTTAAATAGCAAGTTTAACTTAACTAGTTGTTTATTTTAGCGTTGGTCTAATCTACAATGAGAGAGCTGTTTAATTTAAGTAATTAATGAAGGTACAATTAATAATTTTAGTAACGCTACTTTATTTGAGTAACTGTAAGGGTCAAGTAAAAAGTGACTCAATAATTAAAAGAGAAACTGCTATTGAAACTTTTGACATAAATAAATATAGAGATTGGGATATTGATACTAAATATTCACCATCAAAAGATGATAAATATTTAAAATATAGTAATGAGGGGGTTAAGATATTGTATTTTAACGATACTTTTCAAGAAGAAAAAAACCTTTATGGGAACCCCATTTTAGATGTGAAATCTTATTATGTTAAAACGAATAGTCTAAAATTAAAAGGACAAACTTTCTATAATTTGGAGTTTGGAATTTGGAAAGAGTATGATGAAAAAGGTAATTTAATTAAAGAAACCAATTACGATAAAGAATACAAATTTTCTATTGATGACTTGGTAAAAAAGATGAAAGAAAAATACAATTATGATTTAATGAATATGGAAAAAACATATAATTTAAATCGTTATATTGATTTAGAAAAAACAAAGTTACCTCTTTATGAAGTTTATTATAGAGATGATAAAAACACTCAAGTATTACATAGTTATGTTATAAATGGTAATACTGGTGAAATTTTATTTAGCACTTTGCGAAGTACGCAAGGTAAACAAGGTAGTTTGTATGATGCTTTTATAAAAGTAGAAAGAAGTAAAATTAAATAGTGTTGAAAAAAACTAAATTATTTTAATCATGTCTTATACATCAATCATTAGGAGGGAAATTAATAGTTAAAGCAAAAGGAGATATTAAATCGTATGCAAAAGAGAATATTGAAATTAATTCAGTAAAAAATATTAACATAACAGGAGCCACTAAAGGAGTAAGTTTTAATAAATCCAAAATGGTTGCTATATATGTTAATGATAAATGTTTGGTTAGTTTTAGACCTAAAGATAATTGGAATGGTGATAATGATGAGAGAATTATTGATAATAGGCTTAATCTTTATAGTTTTTAGTTGTAAACCACAAAATAAAAAGCAAGCAGAAGTTGAAAAAGTAAAGCATTACCAAGTGGAAAAGAATCAAGAATATAACAATTTAGTAACCAATGATTTTGAAACGTTTGATGTAAAAAGATTTTATAAGGATAATGAAGTTGGTATAGGAAAGATTCATCAATTAACAAACAATATTAAAATAGAAGAAAGTGCTGGAGAAAAAGACTCATGGTTCGTGAAAAATGAATCAGCAAATAATTCTTTATACAGTATCTATAAAGAGTTTTATCAGTCAGGTAGAATAAAATCAAAAGGGTCAAAATTTAAAGAAGAATGCCCAATAAGTATCTGGTATTACTTTGACGAAAAGGGAAAATTAATTAAAGAAACCGACCTTGACAAGCCATTCAAAATTACAATTAAAGATATAATTGAGTTTTTAAAGCAAAATGAAGCCGATTTATTTTCAAATTATACTTCTATAAATAGATCTTATGATGAGGTAACGAAAAAAAGAACTTGGAATTTAATTTATCGAGGAAAATATAAAGATAAACAGGGAATGTTCAGTATCGAGATAGATGATTCAACTGCTGAAATTATAGAAGTTGTAAAAATATTGGGTAAAGAAGGTGAAAAAGAGATGCTTTTTAGAAAAGAATAAATAGAATTTATCTGTTATATTTTTATATTATCTTAATTTCTTTTTAAGAGATTTGATTACACAAAAAACATAAAATGAAAAAAATAATTTTATTGTGTGTCCTTTTTACTATGTGTAGCTGTAAACCACAAAATAAGCAGCAAGAGATACTAGAAAAAACTAAACATAACAAGATAAAAAATGAATATAATAAATTAGTCAATAAAGAATTTGAAAAATTTGATATAGATAGATTTAATAAAAATAGAGATGAAGCTGAAGATTATGTTTTAAATAATGGAACAAGAGTAATTGAATATGGGAATGCAGAGAGCGGCTATTTTATTGAAGAAACACCTAAAAAATCATTGTATGTTATATCTAAAGGATTTTATCTCAATTTAGGAATTCGTGCTAAAGGAATAAAATTTGGGAATGTAGGATGTGTTTTGGGTATCTGGTATGAATTTGATGAAAAAGGGGAATTAATTAAAGAAACTAATTATGATAAACCTTTTAAAATAGCAATTGATGATGTTGTGCAATTTTTAGAAAATAATAAAGCAGATTTATATGCAATTACTACTACGGTAAACAGATTTTATAATGAAAAAACGAAAACAGGAACATGGACTTTGCGTTATTTTGGAGAATATAAAGGTAATAGTGGCAAATTAATTGTCAAAATTGATGATGAATCCAGAGCAATACAAGAAGTAATTAAAATTATAGGAAAAGGAATATAAAAAGAAATTATTTTTGAGAATAAATAATGTATAAAATAATAATATTATTTTAATGATGACGACAAGAATGATAATGTTAGGCTTGATAATCCAACTTTTAAGAATTCTCTAGGACAACCTTGATAGGGAACAAATATTGGAATAATAAAAGCTATCAAACCAGAGGAAGTAACTTTAGATATGGTTCTTGATCATATTAAATTACATTGGGAAAAAGACGGAACTTACATTTATGGTAAAGTTTATACAATTGAATTTTATGTGAAAGAAAGTGAGGTAAAGAAAATGATAAATTGGTGGGAAGAGAGGTATAGGCACCTTAAAGTATATAGTGTTTTTCCATGGACTGGCGAGCAGTGTACAACTACTGTAAAAACTGCTATACAGGAAGCTTTTTCTAAGTCATTTGGTACTAGTTATATATCAGATGTAACACAAACCCCAAAAGGATATTACAAGATTTACAAGCATTTGTCAGTACTTCTAAAGAACACTCTGGGCAATTAGCTAAAATAACTGTAATCAAAGAAGGAGCATCTGATTTTCAGAAATAAAAGTACTTAGTTTATGAATAAAATAATAAATATTATGGTATTATCCTCAACTTTAACTTTTTTTGGTTGTAAAAGTAAAGAAGAAAATTTTTTACAAGAACACAAAGTGATATTATGTTGTATTTCAAGATGTTTTCCTGAAAATAAGTTAACTAAAGAAGCTATTGAATTTGAAAAAAAACAAAATATTTCTTTTGATAAAGCTAGTAGTATCTACTTGAATTTTACAGATAAAAAAAGAGTAAAAGATAATTCAATTAAATCCAAAACAATTTTACCAAGTTTAATAATAGACCAGTATTATGTGTATTCATTTAAAAATATAAAAATGTTAAAAGTAGCAGTGTTTGGGATTTGGGTTAACGCAGATACAGGTGAGGTAATTAATGGTAAAGATAAAATATGGTTGTATGAAGATGATATTCTAAAATATTATTAATAAACTTGTTTTGGGAGCGCTAAGCGTGGATTTGTAATTTATGCCTGTAACTTTATAAAAAAAGATAATTTTTGTTTTGTTTCTTTTGAATCACTCTAAAGTTTTCATTTTTGGATTCATCAATTAACAGTAACATTAGATCCTATACATTTATATTTTTTACGATAAAAATAATTTTATTGATATACTTATTAGGAGCTGGTTTATACCCCTTAATTGTATATCCCAATACTATATCTAGTTCAATTCAGTCAGTCGGTGATCCCTTAATTCAACAGATAATATAATGTGTTATCGTGATGTTGCTTATACCACCTAGAAATGGCAATGGTCGATAATGAGGAGAAATGTTTAATTTTAAACAATTATGAAAATAGATATAATTATTTTAGCATTATTATTAAATGTGAGTAATTGTGTAGGTCAAATAAAGGAGAAACACAGCTCGACAATTAAAAAAGATACAATTATTGAAACTTTTGACATAAATAAATATAAAGATTGGAATATTGATACTAAGTATACTTATAAGGATAATGATAGATTTTATAAAAATGGAGATGATAGGGTACGAATAACCATGAATGGCAAAACAATTCAAGTTGAGGAATCAAATATTAAGAATCCAAACAAAATAACGAAAGTTTTTTATGTGAAAGAAAAAACATTGCAATCTATTTTACAAGAATTTTATACAATCCAGATCGGTAATTATAAATTATATAATGAGATAGGAGTATTAGCTAAAGATGAAAATTTAGATAAAGAATATAAATTTTCTATTGATGATTTGGTTAAAAAAATGAAAGAAAAATACAATTATGATTTAATGAATGTGGATAAAACATATAATTTAAATCGTTATGTTGATTTAGAAAAAATAAAGTTACCTCTTTATGAAGTTTATTATAGAGATGATAAAAACACTCAAGTATTACACAGTTATGTCATAAATGGGAATACAGGTGAAATTTTGTTTAGCACTTTGCGAAGTACACAAGGTAAACAAGGTAGTTTGTATGATGCTTTTATAAAAGTAGAAAGAAGTAAAATTAAATAGTGTTGAAAAAACTAAATTATTTTAATCATGTCTTATGCATCAACTGTGGGAGGGAAGTTAATAGTTAAAGCAAAAGGAGATATTAAATCGTATGCAAAAGAGAATATTGAAATTAATTCAGTAAAAGATTAATATAACAGAGTAACTAAAGGAGTAACCTTTAATGAATCCAAAATGGTTGTTATGTATTGTTAGTGACAAATGTTTAGTTTTTTTGGCCTAAAGACAATTAAATGGTGATAATGAAATTATGAAAGAATTATTGATAATAGGCTTAATCTTTATAGTTTTTAGTTGTAAACCACAAAATAAAAAACAGGCAGAAGTTGAAAAAGTAAAGCATTACCAAGTGGAAAACAAACAAGAATATAACAATTTAGTAACTAACGATTTTGAAACGTTTGATATCAAACGATTCGATGAAAATAAGGATGAAGCCGAAGACTATATTTACACTTTGCCAGATGGATCAATAATTAGAGAATTTGGATATAAAGAAAGAGGTTATTTTAGTCAAATAGTCCCAGAAAAATCATTGTTTACTATAAGTAAGGGATTTTATCCAAATTCTAATATAAAAGATAAGGGGCCCTCATTTAAGGATAATTGCGAAATAGGCATTTGGTATGAGTTTGACGAAAAGGGAAAATTAATTAAAGAAACTGACCTTGACAAGCCATTCAAAATTACAATTAAAGATATAATTGAGTTTTTAAAGCAAAATGAAGCCGATTTATTTTCAAATTTTACTTCTATAAATAGATCTTATGATGAGGTAACGAAAAAAGGAACTTGGAACTTAATTTATCGTGGAAAATATAAAGATAAACAGGGAATGTTCAGTATTGAAATAGATGATTTAACTGCTGAAATTATAGAAGTTGTAAAAATATTGGGTAAAGAAGGTGAAAAAGAAGTACTTTTTAGAAAAGAATAAAAAACTCTAATGTTACACAGTTATATTATAAATGGGAATATAAGTAGAATTTTATTTAGCGATTTGCGAGATACACAAGGTAAATAAGAAGGTTTATACAATGCTTTATAAAAGATTTAAAGAAAAGAAATAACTAAGGTTTCTATATAAAAAAAATAAGTCAATGAGACAAGAACGAATAAAAGACAGAGTATTAAAGAGAGCCGCAAGATCATGGGGCTTTTCGGATATTGAAATGGAAACCTCTTTTGATCCGGTAGTATCAATGATGTTAAATGCATTGTCGTATGAATTGGAAAAAGTTGCGCATGAGCTTGAAGACTCCAAAACTCGTGTGGTAGAGAGGGTTCTCGAAATTATGTTTCCTGAAGTTACAGCTGGTGCGAAACCTGCCAGAGCAATCTTGCACGCCATGCCAATAGATAATAATTTAAAAGTTTCCCTGTACAATCAAATGACAGTAAACAGGAGAATTCATAATATCTATAATCCATTGGCACCAATTACTAAAGAAATCACTCTTTCGCCAACCTTAGAAGTGAAATTATCCTCTTGTGAGGTTAAATATATTGCTTACGAAAGAAATCTATATGAAGTCTCGAACCTTTTTTATAAAGACACTGTTCGGGATTATAGGCAGACTTTACCTTCGGGAGAAGTTTTCTTAGGTATAGAATTGAATAACGCTAGTACATTGGAACTGGAGGATTTAATGTTGTATATCGATATTAAAAACACGCACCAGAAAGAAATGTTTCATTACTACTTAAAACAGATGAAATGCTTTCATGATGATACAGAGATTAAAATAGAGGAAGGGTACAATGTCCCGGTTAATAATCTTGAGATAGAAAGTATAATCAATCGCAATTATACACATCTTACCGAAATTATGCATGAAGTAAACGAGTTTTATTTTGATAATTTTTACACATTAAAAGGGAAGTTAAAACATAAACCTATAAGTGAGTATAGTGCAGAATATAAGTGTTTTGAAGAAGTAACGAATAATAATGGTAATCCTATCATTTGGATAAAAATGGTTTTTTTAGAATCTTTGATTCCTCAAATAATAGATAATGTATCTTTTACAGCCAATTGTTTCCCAGCAATTAATAAAAGAAGGCATACTATAAGTAAGACGCTTGGTGGGTTTTTGTCGTATGTTGCGTTAGATACAGGTAATAACATATACCTTGATGTAGATTCTGTTATTGATGCATACAATAATCATTATGAAATAAAAGAGTTTAAAGATGGTGTTATCGAAGAAGGAAATGCTGTATTACGTACAGGAGGTGTTTCCAGATTTGATTCTAGAAGCGCCTCGGAATTACTTCAAAATGTATTGGATTTATTAAAAGACGAAAGTTCTTCTTTTGCTGGTTTAGGTAAAGATTTTATGAATAGTTCATTAGTCGAAATTAATCAGTTGTTAGCCTCTGTAGAGCAACAAGCCAAAGAAAAGAGTTTTTCTAAAAACAATGACCCTTACCTAATGATTAAACCCAAAGCTGATGAGTCTACAGGTAAATCATTTGCAATAAATTATTGGTCTACTTGTGCCGAAGAAGGGAATGATATTAAGGCGGGTACTGTTTTGGAATCCAAAGATGATTTGTTTTTTATAAGTAAGACAGTTACATTAATGACAAATACTGTAGGAGGTATAAATAAACAAAATAATAAAGACCGTATTTTGGCTTATCGTAATGCTTTATTGACACGTGGTCGAATTGTGACTTTTGCCGATATAAAAGCATTTGGTTTCAACCATTTTAAAAGTTGTATAACCGATGTTAAAATAGAAAAAGGAACACGAAAAGAGATTTCTGTAAAAGCAGGATTTAGTAGAACTGTTGATATTCATATAAAAATAAATGCAGCCGAAAAAGAGCATTTGTCGGTAACAGAATGGGATTATTTATGTGAGAGTTTCATGAAATATTTAAAAAACAGATCATCCAATGTATTCCCGTATCGCTTGTTTATAGAGAATTAAATAAAAACGGAAAACTCGATTTGTAAAAGTCGAGTTTTTTTATTTAAATAATTGAGCTAAAGTAATTTGTTTTTTGCCACTTAGTTTTTTTACAATTTTAAGAAAAGCAATTGCTGTGATATAGGCATCTCCCAAAGCAGTGTGTCGGTCTTTCTTTGAAATATCAAATTTATCTGCAAGTTCATCCAGGCTATAGTGGTCTTTGCGTTGCAATAAGTGTGATTTTATTAAGATTCTTTTATACAATGTTGCAGTATCCAAAGTTTTGTTTGTTAATTCGGGTAAGCCATTTCTTTCGAGAGCCCGATTAATCATCGTAATGTCAAAAATGGTATGATGTGCAATAATAATCGAGTCACCTAAGTAGGTCAGGAATAGTTGTAGCGCTTCTAACTCGGTAGGACGATCTATTACGAAATCTTTTAGAATCCCATGTATTTGAGCGCTTGTTTTATCATAATGCTCCTGTCGGATAAAAACTTCAAAGGTTTCATCTATCGGAATAATTCCGTTTTGTAACACCAGAGCACCAATACATAAAATTCGATCGTTGGTATAATCAAAACCGGTAGTTTCGGTATCTAATACAACAAAACGAATGCTATCAATAGGAATATCTTCCTCTGTTGTTTTTTCTGATTTGTTCCAGAATTTAAATAGATCCATCATTATAAAATATTTGAAGCATTAAATCGCACAGAAATCAATTCCTGAAGTTCTTTTATAGTTTTAAAAGTTCTTTTTAGCTTTATTTTTTCCATTTTGGACAATGATTCCAATGCAATAAATTGACCAGAGTCATTATGTAAAAGCCCTTGTTTAGTTCTAAATTTTAATAAGGCCTTAAAAGAATAGGAGCATGATAAATACAACTCTTTATTAGTAGGCTCTAATTCGGCTAATTTCTCAAAACGCTCAGCAGTATTACTAATCGATTTTACCGAATGCGAAAGAATCAAAACTCTGGCAGCATCGGTTAATGGCATTAAAGCACGTCTTTTTATATCAAAAAAGTCTTTGTGTTCACCATCCTGTTCCAGTAAAAACTGCCTAAAAAAGCCAGTAGGCGATGGACTTTGTAGCGTGCCGCTTACCAAATGAATATAAAATACGGGGTTGGCTTTTATGTTTTCGAAAATATAATCGGATAGCTCATTTGTAATTTCCGAACTGCCATAGGAAAGGCTGTAGTCAAAAAAGATGAATGACAGCAATACTTCGGTTTTTCCAGGATTGGTAATCCAATGATACACTTGTTTCTTCCATTCCTCGAGGCTCAAACACCATTTAGGATTGGAAGCCATCATTTCGGCAGGGCAATAATCATATCCTATATCAAATAATCCTTTGTTGACATAAGTGGCTAGTTTTAAGAAATATTCATTGGTTGAGATTTTCAATTCTTCGGGGACATCTTCATAAACAATAGCGTTATCCTGATCGGTATGTAATAATTGTTCACTTCTACCTTGACTGCCCAAAGCAAGCCATCCAAATTTTACGGGAGGAGGAGTCACCATTTTTGCCAAAGACATTTCGATCACCTGTTTAATACATGCATCGTTTAATTCTGTGATTATTTTAGAGATAAGCGTCATGGGGATATTCTGATCTAGATATCCCTGTAATAATTGCATTGTTTGTGTACGAATGGGTTTTATCTCCTTAATCTTTTTGACTCTTTTTAAGGCTTTTATCAATACGGCAGGGTTATTACCAAGTGCAACCATAACATCGTGTTTGGATAAAATCCCGACGGCTTTAGTATTTATAGTTCCATCTTTTGTAAGGCATAAATAACTGATATTGCTTTTCATCATGGCCATTTGAGCCTGAGTAATAGTCATTTTTTTAGGATAGGTAATAACAGGAGAGGTCATTATAACATTTGCAGCAGTAGTTATAGGATAATCTCCTGTTACGATTTTATTTCTTAAATCCTTATCAGTAATAATCCCGATGGGAAGTTTTTCTTCTACAACAAGTATTGCGCCTACATTTTTTCTGGTCATAATGCCGGCAATTTCTTTTGCAGTTGTCAGAGGACCACAGGTAATAATTTTCTTTGAATACTTTACGGGCTGTAAATCCAATAGTTTTACTTCGGTGTTTAGTACTTCATTCTCGACTGTATCTCCATATAATTTTCCTCTGTGAATGTCGGAGTAAGGATTAAGGGTATTAGAAGCATAACTTTCTATTAAAAAATTACCTACTGCTCGATTCTCAAGGGCATAAGGTTTAAAAACGGCTATAGGAATTGCATATAGTATTGTCTCTTCATGGGCTCTGGCTTCCATTATATAATTCTCATTTGCCAAAAGAGGTCTCAATCCAAAAATATCTCCCTCATCACAAATATCGAGTATACTATTTTTAGGACTTCTCTTAAGTGCAACGGCTCCTTTATGAACTACATAAAATGAATTATGAACTTCATCATTCTCGGCAAAGATAATAGCGTCTTTTTCTTTGTAAATAATGGAGATTTGCTCCGAAAGGATTTCGATGTCTTTTTGCTTCAAAAAGCTAAAAGGAGGGAAGTTTTTTAAAAAGTCGGCAACTCTATGAGAGATAGTATTTTTCATAACACATATTTACGCCCAATTTACTATTTATCGAGACACTATTAAATAAAAAGAGAACAAAATTATTTGAAAATTGTGCATAAAAAAAGCGCTAAGATTACCTTAACGCTTATTTATTATAAGATTTATTGCTATTATGATTTTGATCTCTTTCTCATTTTCATATTAATGAATTCTACAGCCAAAGAAAACGAAATGGCAAAATATAAGTATCCTTTAGGCACAGCGCCGATATGTTCGCCAACCAAAGCTGCATTAGATAAGTGCATACTCTCCGTGATTAGCATAAATCCGATTAGGATTAAAAACGCAAGCCCTAAAATTTGTATCGAAGGATTTGCATTTACAAAATTCCCAACAGGAACCGCAAATAACATCATTACACAAACCGAAATAACAACTGCAGTAATCATAATAGTTAAAGCGCCCGTAACACCATTTGTCATTCCTACGGCGGTTAATATAGAGTCTACAGAAAAGATTAAATCTATCAGTAAAATTTGTACAATTACATTAGAGAAAGACTGTTTTGCAGCAGTTTTCAACGTTAATTCTTCCTCCCCTTTATGATCTACTTTTTCGCTAATTTCTTTGGTGCTTTTATAAATCAAGAATAATCCACCACCTAATAAAATAAGAGCTTGTCCGGTAAAATCGGCACTTAACCAGCCCCAGTTAATACTAAAAATAGTTGCTTTCATAGCAATTAAGTACGAAATCCCCATTAATAATGCGATACGCATGAACATGGCCAAAAACAAACCAATTCGGGTTGCTTTCTTACGGTTTTCCGGAGGTAATTTTCCAGTTACGATCGATATAAAGATGATATTGTCAATTCCCAAAATAATTTCAAGAAAAGTCAGTGTCAATAAGGCAATCCAAGCGTCAGGATTTAAAAATATTTCCATTTTAAATAGTGTTAATTCAAGGGGTAATTAAGATAAAAATAATTTAATCTACTCGTACCACAGTTCCGCGTTGTTTCTGGTTCGAACCAATCATTCCGAACTCAAAAGTGTACGAATCTTTGGTTGTGTTCAAAATTTTCATTCCGATTGCTTTCTCTTCCGATTTGTTTTTTGGATGCTTTTTTTCCAGAACATATTCGCAATCACTTACCCAACGTATTGTTGCTGTATCGGTTTTTCCTTCAAAAGTTTCGATTTCGATATCATCTTTTCGTTCAAAAAGAGTTGTTTTTTTTATTCCGTCGACTACAAATTCAAACTTAAATTTTCCGGTTTTAAAATCTTTGCAGTTGTGTTCGGCGTTATAACAAGATGCTATGATGAGCAATAAAGGAAGTAATAGTAATTTTTTCATAATAAATGATTCATTTAATTTTTTGGAGCTATTTCCTGCTTTCCACTACAATCTTTTTATTTTTTAAAGGAAAAAATAAAAAGGATTTCCGTTTCAATCAGGGCTAGGGATTGCGATTTAAAAATAAAATCTATTTTAACCCTTTCAGCTCTTCATCTGTAAAGTTCTTAATTTCTTTTTCCTTGGCAAATTTTCCGGCATTATAATTCTGAGATCCTTTTCTTGGAATTGATAAACTTTGCCAGCTACTATTTTTTAATTGTTTGGCATAAAACACAATTTGACCTACATGATAAGGATAATGTGCCAATTGTCTGTTAATGGCTTCAATTACAGTATGCCCTTCATTACGAATATATATAATGTCCGAAAGTTGGTTAGGTTGTAAATTGTTTAAGGCATCAAAAAGGCATTTCCAGCCCTTCTCCCAAACAGTTATTACATCTTCTTTCGATTGTAAGTCATTTTCAAATTCTTCATCACGATTGCGCCATTCTTTTTCGCCATCGCTGGTAAGAAAGTCTGTCCATCGCGAAAGCATATTTCCCGAAATGTGCTTTACAATTATAGCAATACTATTCGTGTCTTCATTTACAGAAATAAAAAGTTGTTCGGGTTCAAGTTGCGCAATTGCTTTTTCGCCCAGCGTTTTATAGTATAAAAACTGTTTTTTTACACTTTCCAAATACGATTCAGTTGCATTCATGATTATACAATTTTAATGTCATACTTATCCAAAAGCCCTAAAACTCCCTCAGTAGAAAATTGTGCTTTCTTCATGGGATTAAATTCAGGATCAATTTTAAAATTATAAGCGGTTTTAAAATTAGCTCCAGCCAGTTGTGTTTCATTAAAAATGGCTCCCTCGAGATTACAATTATCAAAAACCGAACTAGTTAAATTGGTTCCTATAAAGGTAACTTCTTTCATCGAACAATTTACGAATTTGGTTTTTGGCATTTTTTTATTAGAGAAAGAAGTGTAGTCTAAAGCTGATTCCTCAAAAAATACCTGAAATAAAAAATCTTCACATTCATTAAATGCAATTCCGAGAAGTTTACAATTCTTAAAAGTAATGTTTCTTAAACTTGTGCCTTTTAGGCTGGTCATGGATAAATTGCAGTCGATAAACTCGCAATCAAGAAAGGTGTTGTAAGCAAAATTGCTGTTTGAGAAATCACAATTTTTAAAAACACAATCTTCAAATTCGCGATTGTTTATTTTCTTATCAATGTAGATAACCTTATCGAATGTTTTTTGAATATGAATTAAGCTATCCATTGGAATTTTTGGGTTTTATTTTTGAATTAGAAAATTAGTCATTAAACAAGCCTTTCATAATTGTCTTTAAACCATAAAAGATTAAAAACATAGCGGCTAAACAAGCAATGATCCCGATGGCGAGAACCAAGTAATGCCATACGTTTTGTTTGTTCATAAATGCATTGTAAATCACTGCAGGTCCAATAAATAATAGGGGTAAAGAACCCGATAAATATTTAATTCCTTTTCCTATTAACTCTTTATTTGTTCCCATTTTTTTTTGTTCTTAAAATTTAAGGTTTGAAGTTTAAAGTTGCTGTGAGAACTAAAAAACTTCTATTTATTATTGCAGTTAAAATTTTACCTGTACTACTGCAACTGATAACTGAGACTGCATTACTGAGACAGAAAATTATCAATAGCATTTCGTACGCTACCGTATTTATGTAATAACTCGGATGCTTTTTCGTATGAAACCGGAATTTCACCCATAATCATTTTTACACCACGATCTACGAGTTTACTATTGCTCAATTGCATATCGACCATTTTATTGCCTTTTACTTTTCCTAGTTGTATCATGGCTGCTGTCGTAATCATATTAAGAACCAATTTTTGTGCAGTTCCAGCTTTCATTCGGGAACTTCCGGTAATAAATTCGGGTCCTACAACTACTTCGATAGGAAATTGTGCAGTTTGTGATAATGGACTTTCTACATTACAGGTTATGCAACCTGTAATAATATCATTTTCATTACAATGCTCTAAACCACTAATTACATATGGTGTTGTCCCCGAAGCTGCAATGCCTATTACAACATCGTCTTTGGTAATGTTATATGCTTGCAAGTCGATCCATGCTTGTTCAGTATTGTCTTCGGCATTTTCTACAGCTCGACGAATTGCTTTGTCTCCACCTGCAATGATTCCGTTTACTAAATCGTATGGAACGCCAAAAGTAGGAGGGCATTCGGATGCATCCAAAATTCCTAAACGACCAGATGTTCCTGCTCCTATATAAAATAAGCGTCCGCCAAGTTTTAGTTTGGTTACTATTTGAGCGACTAAAGCTTCTATTTGAGGAATTGCTTTCTCTACTGCAAATGGAACTGTTTTGTCTTCCTGATTAATATTGGTCAGTAAGTCATGTACAGACATTTTTTCCAGATGTTCGTATTTTGAGGACTGCTCTGTAATTTTTGTGAAGGTCATTTTTCGTATAATATCTTGCCCAAAATTAATCTTTTTTCTTGCAATTTCGAAATTTAGAACGTAAAGTCGTAAAGAATAAAAAAACTTTTTTCTTTTAATTCTTATGTAACGATTGCCTTCTGGAATCTCATTAAAAGAACTAAAATATTATATTTGTTAAATATTTTAAAGATAAATGGATAAATTAAGCTTTTTGGATGGTATTGCTCATATTGCTGTTTTTGTTTCATTACTATTGGCATTATTTTTACTAACAGTAAAAACCGAAAATAAGTTGGCTAACCGGCTATTCGCTACCTTTATTATTTTTTCTGCGATTGATTTTTCTGGACTCTTTGCATACTCATTTCCTCAGAAATATGCAGATTTAGAACTCTTGAGAAGCACAATGTGTTTATTAGAAATGCCTTTAATTTATCTTTATGTTCTAGCAGTTTGTTACAATGATTTTCAGCTAAAATGGAGATATTTATTATATACACTTCCTTTTGTTGTTATGAATTTAGTTCTTATGCCGAGATTTTATTTGAAATCGGGTATTGAAAAAGAACAATTCATAGCCAATTTCAATCAAATGCCCGAAATTTACTTTTTTCAGATTTTAATCGAATTTCAATATTGGTTTTATATCATTAGTATTTTTTTAATTTTGAAAAAATATAGAAAAATTTACCTTGAAAATTATACGAATCCCAGTACTTCTACCTACAAATGGCTTTTTCAAATGAATTGTGTTTTTCTGGTGATGCATTCTATTACAGCTTCAAAAAATTTATTGCGTTATACAGCTTCCAGAGAGATTTTTCTATGGGGAAATGTTCTTATGGTATGCGGAGCTTTATTTGTAATATGCTGGTTTGTAATGAAAGCACTAAATCATCCGGAACTTTTTAGAGGAATTAATTCTAGAATACAACTTACAAAAGATTTTCTTCCTCAACAAAGTGATGTTACGGCCGAAATAGTAAACAATCAGGATGAAGTTATTTCTTCTAAAATTTTAGCATTGAAAAAATATATGACAGAGAAGAAGCCTTATCTTGATCCATCTCTTACAATACAGGAGCTTTCTAGCCAAATTGATATTCCTGTTCGGGATTTATCAGTTTTGATTAATCATCATATGAATCAGCACTTTTTTGATTTTGTAAACGAATATCGTATTGAAAAAGCCATGGGTATTTTAAAAAATCCTTTAAAGAGTGATTTAACAGTTTTAGAAATTTTATACGAAGTAGGTTTTAACTCAAAATCATCTTTTAATACTTCTTTTAAAAAATATACTAATCTTACGCCTACAGCTTATAGAAAAGCTTCATAATAATGGTTTGATTTTATCTCAAACGTATAAGTTTTTAAAATGAAAAGTTGTTTTTTGTAGTGATGCTTTCTCTCATGAATAGTGTTAAAAGAACTAAAATATTATATTTGTTGAATAATCTAAAAATGAATGGATATAGATAGCTTTTTAAGTGTTATGAGCTGGATTTCAGTTTTTGTCTCATTATTGCTGGCAATTTTTTTACTCACTGTAAAAACCCAAAATAAATTAGCAAACAGACTATTTGCTTCCTATTTAATATTTTTTGCAATTGATAATATCGGTGTTTTTATTAATGAAGATTTCGTTAAAGACCATCTTAACTTAGAATTTTTCAGATGGACTACTTGTGCTTTAACACTTCCTATTTTCTACCTTTATATAGTATCAGTTTGCTTTACTGATTTTAGATTAAAAACCAAGCATTTGATTCACGCGATTCCGTTTATAATAACAAATGTAGTTTTTGCTTTCAGACTTTACTTTTTGAATAGTGTAGAAAAAATGCAGTTTTATGACCATCGTAGTCAATTGCCTGAGTTGTATGGTTTCCAAGTAATGTTAGGTGTGCAAATTATATTGTATAGTATTGGCGTATTTTTAGTTTTAAAAAGGTATAAAGAAATATATCAGGAAAATTATGCGAATGCTAAAACTTCTATTTTTAAATGGTTGTTTCAAATATCGACCGTGGTCTTTATGTTGTATTATTTAGCAATAGCTAAGAATATTCTAAGATATACTGATTTTGATTCACTATGGATTTGGGCAAATGTAATTATGCAATTTCTGGCTTTGGTTGTAACCTGCTGGTTTGTATTAAAGGCCTTGAATCATCCCGAACTTTTTAGAGGGATTGATTCTAGATTACAATTAGCAAGAGATATTCTTCATAAGGAAAATGAAAATGTTGCTAAAATAAAAGACAATCAAAACAAGTTAATTACAGATCAAATTTCAACATTGAAACAGTACATGACCGAAAAAGAACCTTTTCTTCATCCGTCGCTCACGATTCAGGAACTTTCCAATCAAATTGATATTCCGGTTCGGGATTTATCAGTTTTGATTAATCATCATATGGATCAACATTTTTTTGATTTTGTAAATGAATATCGCATTCAAAAAGCCATGAGTATTTTAAAGAATCCTTTAAAAAGTGATTTTACAGTTTTGGAAATTCTATACGAAGTAGGTTTTAATTCAAAATCTTCGTTTAATACTTCTTTTAAAAAATACACTAATCTTACGCCTACTGCTTATAGAAACGCTTTGTAATCAGTGGTTTGTAAAAAGTCGTACTTTATGCTTAATAAAGTCGAACTGATTTCCTGAACAGAAATTGGTTCGACTTTTTTTTGTCGGTCGTATATCCAAAATTTCTAAGGCAACTTTGCTTCAAATTAATCGAACAAGTTAAAACTAGAAATTATGAAAAATGTTTATTACCTTATTTTTTTACTATTGCCTTTATATTGTGTAGCGCAAACATCCTTTAAATTAAATGGAAAAATTGCCAACGAAAAAACACCAGTAGTCTGGACAGATGTCGTAATCTTAAATCAAGAAGGAAAAATTATAAATGGAGCAACAACAAAAGAAGACGGTAGTTTCGAATTGAATTTGAATAAAGGATTCTATAAAGTAAAAATTAGTTCGCAGGGATATTCTGAATTTGATAAAGAAATTACGATAGAAAAAGATACCAATTTGGGTTTGATTATTTTAAAGGAAAATGTAACAAATTTGGGAGAAGTTGTCATTCAAGCCAGAAAAAACACGATTGAACAAAAAACAGATCGGTTGGTTTATAATCTTGAAAATAATGTAACAAACGTTGCTGGTGATGCTTTGAGTGCCATAAATACTGCACCGGGAGTTGCGGTGCAAAATGATGTTATTAATATACTAGGAAAAGGAGCTTCTCGTGTGATGATTGATGGAAGAATGATTGAATTAACTGGCGAAGAATTAAACGAGTTCTTGAAAACTATCTCGGCAAGTGATATTAAGAATATCGAAATTATAAGCAATCCTTCGTCAAAATATGAGGCTGAAGGAACTGGTGGGTTAATTAATATTGTTATGAAAAAAGGGGCTCGTGATTCCTGGAAAAATACAACAACAGCTTCTTATGAACAAAATAAATACGGAATTTATGCTTTAAGGAATAATTTCTTTTATAATAAAAATAAGTTTAGGTTTTCGGCAAGTATTAATGGAAAAACAGGTGCTAGAAACATTAAGGAAGCTCTTGATATGTATTTTGTTGAAGGACCTACGAAAATGGATGTGACAACAAAGTTAAATGAGGAAAATGTATCTGGAAAAGTAGCTTTAGATTATGATTTTTCAGAAAAAACAACCATTGGTTTTCAATTTTTAAAAGATAAAAGTAACCCGGATTTTGACTCGGATATTAGAATTAATAAATACAATACACAAAATGAATTGGATAGTTATATACTCAATGAGAGTTTTTTAGACAGGAAAACGGCTAATCAGACCTATAATTTACATTTGATTACAAAACTCGATTCTCTAAATCGAAAATTATCATTTGATGTAGATTATTTTAATTATGATTCAAAATTCGACAGAGATTTTATAGCAAACAATTATGCATCAGATGGAACTTTTATTGATGTAAATCAATCGGGACGAAATCTTTCGAATCAGGGAATTGATAATTTGAGTTTCAAGGCTGATATGGAACATCCACTTCAAGCTGTAAACTTATCTTATGGAGCGAAAGTAAGTTTTACCAAAAGCAATAGTGATGTCGTTTTTTTTAACACCATTACCGGAACTCCAGAATTAGATCTAAACCAAACAAATCAGTTTAAATACACCGAAAATAATCAGGCGGTTTATATTAGTGCAGATAAAAAGATTAATGAAAAATGGAATTTTCAGGCAGGATTACGATTGGAGAATACGCAAACGAATGGTTTTTCGGAAAACTTGAATCAGGAAACGATAAACAATTATTTAAAATTATTTCCAACTTTTTATGCTTCTTATAATAAAAATGAGGACAATAGTTTTAGTTTAAACTACGGAAGGAGAATCCGCAGACCAAGTTTTAGTTTGTTAAATCCGTTTCGAGTTTACATTAGCAGTAATAGTTATTCTGAAGGAAATCCGTTTTTAAAGCCTTCTTTTAGTGATAATTTTGAATTTGCACATTCGTATAAGAAAATATTGAGAACTAATGTTTTCTTAAATGCGATTACAGATGGTTACGGTGTAATATTTACTGCAAATCCAGAGACATTGACACAAGTTGTCTCGAGAGAAAATTATTTTAAAGGGATTAATTATGGAGTTGGAGAAACGTATTCGGCCAATTTCGCAGATTGGTGGCAGAGTGAGAACTCATTGTATTTTTTAGGATCAGATATTAAATTCACAAAAGATATCAATGCTACACCTGTAAATAGTCTTCAAGTCGATTTTTCGACAAATAATACTTTTTCGTTGGGTAAAGCGACTAAATTACAAATAGATTTTAACTATACTTCGCCTTATAAAAGCGGCTTATATGATACTGGATATACATCAAGCTTGAATATTGGTTTTAAACAAGATTTGTTAAACAAAACATTGCAGATTGCTTTTTTGGTAAATGATATTTTTAATACCTCTTATCTAAAAGATGATGTCTCGATTGTAAATGGTGTAAAACAAGTTTATAGTCAAAATGAAAGCAACCGATTTGCTCGTTTATCTGTGGTTTATAATTTTGGAAACAAAAAGATTAATGTTAACCAGCGCGATTCTGGAAATGAAGAAGAGAAAAATAGAGCGAGATAATTAAAGAATGAGATAATTAAAGAATGAGATAATTAGGCAATTAGAAAATTAGATAATTGCAATAGTGTATTCTAATAGGTTCTTAAAATCTAATTAGGTGTTTTTTGAAAACGATAAGTTCTTGTTTATTGTGTGAGGGATAGGAACTAACTACCTAAGTAGTGCGGATAGCCCGACCACATTTACGAAAGGTGCATATAAGCGGTTTGCCAAATAGTGCCTTTTGTAAATGTGGGCACGCCCAAATTATAGTAAAAATGCCAATAAAATTCCCAGAACGATCATAGAAACTTTGGCTATATTGAATTTATGTCCTTCGCTGCTTTCGAAAATAATAGTAGAGGAAATATGAAATAATATCCCGATTACTACGGCTGTGATTTCAGTATAATATTCGTTTAAAAAAGGCAGATATTCAGATGCAATTGTTCCAAGAGGCGTCATAATGGCAAAAGTAAGCATAAAAGCAAAAATGGCTTTTTTGTTCAGGCTTGCATTGATAAAAAATGTTGTTAGAATAACTGCAATTGGCAAGTGGTGGATGGCTATCCCGAGTGCTAAATCATGGTGGTGACTTACTGGAAAACCTTCTAAAAAGGCGTGAATACACAAACTTATAAAAAGTAACCACGGAATCTGACTCATTTGTGCATGTCCATGAACGTGTCCGTGTTCGGCTCCTTTGGAAAAAAACTCTAAGATGATCTGGAATAGGATTCCGACCATTATAAAAACGCCAATATTATGGTTGTGTGTTTCGTAAACTTCCGGAAGCAAATGCATTACGGTTAACGATAATAAAAATGAACCGCTAAAAGCAAGCAATAATTTTAGATTGGTTTTGCTTTTTGGTTTTAAAAACAAAGCCACAATATAACCTAAAAGTACGGAAAATAAGGGTAATAGATAATTCATCTTTTTGTTTAATCGGTTTTTTGTTTAATCATTGATTTGTTTAATCGATTAAACGGTTAAACAATTTAACAATTAGCCAGTTATTTAAAAATCATGATTAATCGTTCACTATCGGTTTTGTGAAATTTCTTAAGTTTATAATCCCCAAATATATCCAAAAGGAAAATATCTGCCTGTTCCATTAATTCTTCGAAATCTTTTAATGTTAGGGCTTTTACTTTTTCGGTAAAATGGTATTTTTTCCCTTGGTCTTCAAAATCTATTTCTTTAAAAATATGTCCGTCTTCAATGTATCGCTTGATATGAAAATCAATGTTATCGACTGTTTTTATTTCTTCGGGAACTAATGTTTCGATTACTTGCGCAACGTTCATAAAATCGATTACGGCAAAGCCATACTCGCTTAAACTTGCTTTTATAGCCTTTAGCGTAGTAAGATTATCGTCGTCGCTTTCGAAATAACCAAAACTGGTAAACAAATTGAAAATAGCATCAAACTTTTCTTCAAAAGGTTCGCGCATATCATGCACTTTAAAATGCAGGGTTTCATTGCTGTTCTTACTAGCTTCGGCAATACTATTTTCGGATAAATCTGCACCAAGAACATTAAAACCTAATTGATTTAAGTAAATAGAATGGCGTCCTTTACCGCATGCTAAGTCTAGTACTTTGGCTTTTTCGGGAAGGTTTAGATAATGTGTAAGATTATCCATGAAAATTTGTGCTTCTCTATAATTTCTGTCTTTATATAGTATGTGATAATATGGGGTATCGAACCAAGAAGTGAACCAGTTTTCGCATGGTTGGTTTAGATTTGGCTTAGATGGGTTATGTGCTTCAGACATTTATTCTTTTTCAATTAATTCAAGTCCCGCAAATTTAGTGTATTTTTGCTGAAAAATAACTATTTCGTAAGTGATAGACGAATAATCTCGCTACGTGAATTTGAAAATTTTTTATTACAGATTGATTTTTGTTTAGATAAATCTGTTTTAATTTAAATATAAAAATGGAAGATAATTTTAAAATGGTGGCCAAAACCTTTTTTGGCTTTGAGGAGATTTTAGCAAAAGAACTACAATTGCTAGGAGCACAAGATATTGAACAAGGTGTGAGAATGGTAAGTTTTAAGGGGGATAAAGGGTTTATGTACAAAGCTAACTTGTCGTTACGTACGGCATTGAAAGTACTAAAGCCTATTTACTTTTTTAGAGCCAATAATGAACAAGCTTTATATAAAGGTATCTCGGGAGTAAACTGGTCTAAGCTTATAAATGCCAATCAGACTTTTGTAATTGATGCAACTGTGCATTCGGAATATTTTAATCACTCTGAATTTGTTTCTCAAAAGTGTAAAGATGCTATTGTAGATCAATTTAGAGAGCGTACCGGGCAAAGACCAAGTATCGATAAAGCACATCCGGATTTAAGAATAAATGTACATATAGATAAAGACCAGGTTTCGGTTGCTTTGGATACTTCGGGTAATTCATTGCACCAACGTGGGTATAGAACGGCTACAAATATTGCTCCTATAAACGAAGTTTTGGCAGCAGGAATTTTATTATTATCTGGTTGGGAAGGACAAGGTCATTTTCTAGACCCGATGTGTGGTTCTGGAACTTTTCTTGCTGAAGCTGCTATGATTGCATGTAATATTCCAGCGAATATAAATAGAAAAGAGTTTGCTTTTGAAAAGTGGAACGACTGGGATAATGATTTATTTGATCAGATTGTAAGTAGTTTGATGAAAAAGACTAAGGAATTCCATTATACTATAAAAGGATTTGATAAAGCACCAAGTGCTGTAAGCAAAGCCAAAGATAATATTAAGAATGCTAACTTGGAGGATTATATCACTATCGAAGAGAATAACTTTTTTGATACTGAAAAAACAACTCAAGGAACTTTACACATGGTGTTTAATCCGCCTTATGATGAGCGTTTGGATATACATATGGAAGAGTTTTACAAGAATATCGGTGATACATTAAAGAAAAATTATCCTGCAACTAATGCTTGGTTTATAACTGCCAATCTTGAAGCTTTAAAATATGTTGGGTTAAAACCATCTCGTAAAATCAAGCTTTTTAATGCAAGTCTAGAAGCTAGATTAGTAAAATACGAAATGTACGAAGGAAGTAAGAGAACTAAGTTTCAGGTTAGCGAATAGAAGTTACAAAGAAGCAAAGGGACAGAGGTGATTTAGTTAAATAAAGAACCGTTAAATAGCTAGCTTTGCCCCTTTGAAACTTTGTGCCTTTGAGCCTTAAAAAATAAACAAATGACAAAATTACAAGTAAGAGCATTTTTATACCAGTTAGGCTGTTTTGCTATACTATTTATATTAGCTCGATTTTTGGTGGCAGAATATACAGGTTTAACGGGATTTTGGATTCCTATGACTGCATTTGTTGTGGGGACTCTTTTATCACCAAAATTCCAAGCTGTGAAAACTAAAGATGGTGAGAAACTTTTTATGAAATGGATTTTTGTAAAAGGAGTTAAAGAAATAGGATAGTTTTATTTCTTTATAGATTTGATAATTTGGTTGTTTATTAAAATCAACCAAATTATCAAATAAAATTATTTTTTGATTTCTACTGGTATTATTACTTTCTTCTTATAAATAGGGATGAAGTAAGAAACAGTATAATTAAAACCTATTCCAAAATTACCATTATAGGTACGGTTGAATCCAGGAATATAAAGATTGTCGAAGTTATCAGGTTTTTTATTAGAGATTAGTGTCTTTAATTGTACCCCGAAACCTATGAATATGTTATTAAATACTTTGGCTTTTACTGCTGCGTTTACTTCTAGCCAACTTGCAGACAGTCCGCTAAATTTTTCTCCAGAAACAACAGGAGGAACTTCTCCCCAATATGGATTTGCATTGTAAATTTTGTAAGTATTTAATTGCTGGCTGAATGTACTAAAACCATAACGCATACCAACTGATATTATGTTTTCCATATCAAGCCAGTTCTGATAAAGATTGTAATCAAAACCTGCTTTTATATAAGATCCTTTTGCTGTACTATTAAGTCTGTCGTCATCGGTTGTTTTGTCTTCTGTACCTATTTCTGCAGCAAGATAATATTTCTTTGATAAGCGATAATCCCCAACAATTTCAATTCCTTTATAGTCTTTATCATAAAACCCTCGGGTTAATTTATATAAATCAACACCAAAACGTACACCATAACGATCTGTTTTTACAGGAATGCTATCTTTTTTAACTTCAGCAGTCGTAGCTTTTTTAGGAGCCTTTGCAGGTTCTGTTTCTGTTTTATTTGTTATTGTAGCTTTTTTGGTTGCTTGTGTTTCTTGGGCTTGAACCAAAAACAGAGACAACATAAAGCAAAAACTAAAAATATATTTTGACATGTGTTTCATTTTCTAATTCAATGTTAGTGTCTTCTACTTCTATAAACTGCATCCAAAATCCTTCTTGGTTATCCGAATCGGTAAGAACAAATGGTGCAAGTGGAGTTAAGTTAAATGTGGTTTTAAAACCACATGCTCTTGAAACAAATATATTTTGATGGGTATAGTTAAATCTTAGTCGGTCTTCATTAATTAAAGCGGTGTTTGGATCGTTGTAATTAAGTATAAACTTATAAGTTGTACTTGTAGCATCAGTTTTAAGTGGTATAGAAATCGTATTACCATTGGTTATGTACTTAAGTTCATCGATAGCATTTTCGTTAAAAACAATACCTTCGGTCATTCCTTCACCTATAACTTTTAGATTTCTTACGTTTTTGGGAACTGATGGATTACTGATGTCAAAAAAAGAAATCACCAACCTGGGTGTGGTTGGTGTGTTTGCATCGCAGATGTCATCTTTTTCACATCCGGAAAAAGTAAAAGCAACTGCGATTATTATAAAAAGTATTTTTTTCATTTACTATTAGAGATTAATGCTTCACATGTTTTTAATTCAATAAAAATTAGCGAAGTTCCAAAAGTACAACATTTTCTACGTGATGCGTTTGAGGAAACATATCTACTGGTCGTACACGGGTTACTTTATATTTTTCATCCATTAATGCTAAATCACGTGCTTGGGTAGCCGAGTTACAACTTACATAAACTACTTTCTCTGGAGCAATTTTCATAATTTGTTCTATTACGTCTTTATGCATTCCATCTCTTGGTGGATCGGTAATAATAACGTCTGGTTTACCATGTTTCGTAATGAAATTTTCATTAAATACAACTTTCATGTCACCAACAAAAAACTCACAATTGGTAATATTATTGCGTTCTGCATTTGCTTTTGCATCAAGAATTGCTTCAGGAACACTTTCTACACCAATTACTTTTTTAGCTTTTTTGGAAACGAATTGAGCTATGGTTCCAGTTCCTGTATAAAGATCATAAACTGTTTCATGACCGGAAAGCCCTGCAAAATCACGTGTTATTTTATATAATTCATAAGCTTGATCTGAGTTGGTCTGGTAAAATGATTTCGCATTAATGCTAAATTTTAAACCTTCCATTTCTTCCAAAATGTAATTTCTACCTTTATATAGTTTTACATCCTGATCATAAATTGTATCATTTGCCTTTCCATTTATTACATATTGTAATGATGTGATTTGTGGAAATTTTTCATAAAGATGATCCAGGATCAATTCTCTATTTGCTTTGTCTTCTTCAAAAAACTGGATTAAAACCATGATTTCACCTGTAGAAGCAGTACGAATCATAAATGTTCTTAGTAAACCAGAATGTTCTCTTGGATTAAAAAAAGCTAGGTTATGCTCGTTGGCAAAAGCTCTAATCTCATTTCTAATTGCATTTGAAGGATCTTCTTGTAAATGACATTTATTGATGTCAAGAATTTTATCCCACATTTTCGGGATATGAAAACCTAGTGCATTACGATTTCCTAAATCTTCGGTGCTATCAATTTCTTTTTCGGTTAACCAACGGCTGTTTGAAAAGGAAAATTCCATTTTATTTCGGTAAAAAAACTGTTTTTCAGAACCTAAAATAGGTTCAAATTCAGGAAGTTCAATTTTTCCGATGCGTTGCAGGTGATTTTTAACTTCATTTTGTTTGTAATACAGTTGTTGGCTGTATTTCATGTTTTGCCATTTACATCCGCCACAAACACCAAAATGCTCACAGATTGGTTCTATACGATGTGTTGAGTATTCGTGAAAACGAACTGCTTTTCCTTCATAATAAGCTTTACGCTTTTTGAAAGTTTGCACATCTACTACATCTCCCGGAACTACATTCGGGATGAAAATTACTTTTCCGTCGGGAGCTTTTGCTACCGATACGCCTTTTGCTCCAGCATCAAGGACTTCTATTTGATGAAAGACAACTTTGTCTGTATTTTTTCTTGCCATAGCGCAAAAATAAGTGTTTGTAAACTTTTATAAATTTAATTTAGGAAATATTTTAGCAATTTCTTTTATTTAACATTTATTTTGTGTTTAAAAGTTAACTTTGTTTTTATCTGGAAGCCCAAATTCTACAGCCTAATCAAGAACTTATACTATTTTTATGAAGTTGTATCATATGTTGTCACAAGTTAGTTTTTTGAAGAAAAGCTATGCATTTAAATTTCTATTCGTTGCTTTTATTGGTATTCATATTCCGTTAATCGGAATTTTATTTTTTGTACTCTACGGTAATAATACTATTTCTGCAAATTCTATTTTGATTTTCTCATTAATCATGACTTTATTGGCTACTGCACTTACGTTATTGGTTTTGAACCAATTGATTAAACCTATCGCGATAGCTTCAAAAGCCTTGAATGATTATAGAACAAGTCGAAAATTATCTATTTTGCCAGATCAGTATGAAGATGAAGCAGGGTTGTTAATGTGTAATATTCAGGAATCTATAGATGAGGCGGAAAGTTTTATCAATGAAAAACAAGATTTAATTTATATGATTTCTCACGATTTAAAGAATTTTGCTGGAAATCCGCAGGGATTAGCAAGATTAATCATAGAGGAGAATCCATCTGAATCGGTTAAAAATCTGGCCGAATTAATTTGTGAATCTACAGATTTACAATTTCGTTATATCGAAAATTTTATTAAGCTATTAAAACAGCAAGATGAAATAGCTAAATCCAGTTCGATAATCAAAACAATTCAAATGTCGCCAATTTTACCTGCTATAAAAGAGCAGTTATCGCAACTTTTGGCTCAAAAGAATATTAAATTGATTTCGGATATCGAAGTAGAAGAAGCGGTGCTTAAAATTGATGAGGGATTACTAATTCAGGTTTTGGTGAATTTAATTAGTAATGCAATAAAGTTTTCTTATTCTGGAAGCGAGATTTTAATGCGTATTTTTAAGGATGACGAAAAAATAGTTTTTACTGTTTCGGATAAAGGAATGGGGTTTGACCAAAACCAGATTGAAGAACTGTTTAAAAAATTTACTAAAATGAGTAAATTAGGAACTGCCAATGAAACTTCTACTGGTATTGGTTTGTATTTGTGTAAAAAAATAATTGATAAAAATGGCGGAAAATTAAGTGCAATGAGCCTTGGTAAAAATAAAGGAGCCACTTTTACTATTGTTTTTGACGAGGAATCACTATAATTCTACTTCTCTTGAAAAATTGCCTAGGTAATTTATTTGATTATTACCAAAGATGGTGCACACTAGGTTTTATATATTTCTCATAGATTGCATTCATAGCAACAATTTTATCCGGTGTTAATTTGGGCAAATCATAAACAGAAAGATTCGATAAAACATGATTTGTTTTTGAAGCTCCTGGAATAATACAACTAATTTCATTGAAACTTAAAATCCATTGAAGTGCATACGGGGCTAAATTTGGTGCGTCGGGAAATAGGGATTTCAATTCATGAACGGCTTTTAATCCTAATTCATAATCAATCCCCGAGAAAGTCTCGCCTTTATCAAAAGCTTCTCCGTTTCGATTGAAGTTGCGGTGGTCTTGAGTCTCAAATGTAGTTTTTGAATCAAATAAACCTGTAAGAAGTCCGCTTGCCAAAGGTACTCTTGCAATGATTCCAATATCACGTTTTTTAGCTTCTGCAAAGAAAAGCTCTGATGGTCGCTGACGAAAAAGATTAAAAATAATTTGTACGGTTGTTACATTCGGATATTCGATTGCTTTTAGTCCTTCTTCTACTTTTTCGACGCTAACTCCTAAGTTTAAGATTTTACCTTGTTCTTTTAAACGATCAAATAGCTCAAAAATCTCAGGTCGATAAAATACTTGATTAGGAGGACAGTGTAATTGTATTAAATCAAGTGCTTCTAAGCCAGTTCTCTTCAAGCTGTCTTCTACATATTTTTGAAGTACTTTAGGCTGATATCCTTCGTTAACATGTGGATTTATATGTCGACCACATTTTGTAGCCACGTAAATACGTTCAGAACGAGAACGTACAACTCTGCCTACAGCAGTCTCACTTAATCCGTTTTCGTAAACATCGGCAGTATCTATAAAATTTACTCCGTTGTCAATAGCGGTATTAATAAGTTCATCGGCTGTTTTGTCATTAAATGGAGAACCCCATTTCCCTCCAACTTGCCAAGTCCCAAGTGAAATTTCAGATATATTAAAGTCGGTTTTGCCTAGTTTACGATAGTTCATTTTTTTTGTTTTAAGGTTTAGAGATAGAGAGGTTCAAAGGAGCAAAGGTTTAAGGACAAAGTGTAATCTTTGTACCTCTGTGCCTTTTTTTAATCAAATAAATCCGAAGATAAATAACGATCTCCGCGGTCACAAATTATGGCTACAATCACACCAGATTCTAATTGATTAGCAATTTTTAAGGCTACAGCAACCGATCCTCCGCTGCTCATTCCTGCAAAAACCCCTTCTTCCAGAGCTAGTCTTTTGGTCATGTCGCGTGCTTCTTGTTCGCTTATGTCGACTACGATGTCTACTTTTTTGGCATCGAATATTTTTGGCATATATTCTACAGGCCATTTTCTGATTCCTGGTATTTGAGAGCCATCGCTAGGTTGTGCTCCAATAATCTGAATGTTAGGATTTTTTTCTTTAAGATAAGTCGATGTACCAATAATGGTTCCTGTAGTTCCCATTGCCGATACAAAATGAGTTACTTTCCCATCGGTGTCATTCCAGATTTCTGGACCTGTGGTTTTATAATGTGCTTTCCAGTTGTCTTCATTTGCAAATTGATTAAGCATGATATATCCACCTTCTGCAACTTTTCTTTCGGCATAATCTCTTGAACCGATTATTCCTTCGCTGGCAGGCGTTAAAATAACTGTAGCGCCATAGGCACGCATTGTTTGTACGCGTTCTTTGGTTGAATCTTCAGGAAGTATCAATTCTATATCAATACCCATTAATTGCGCAATCATTGCAAGCGCAATTCCAGTATTACCACTTGTAGGCTCAATAAGTTTATCACCTCTTTTTATATCTCCTCGTTCCAGAGCCGAAGAAATCATGTTGTATGCAGCTCTGTCTTTTACACTACCGCCAGGATTGTTTCCTTCGAGTTTTAATAAAAGTTTTACATTTTTATTTTTAACTAAGTTGACTGTTTCCATCAAAGGAGTATTTCCTATCAGGCTTACTAATGTATGAGTGTTCATCTTATTTTTTTTCTTTTACTTTAACTTCTGTTGTAGTGGTATTGGTTACTATGGATTTTGCCGGAATTGATTTGGTTATCCATGCATTTCCGCCAATAATGCTTTCTTTACCAATAATAGTTTCTCCGCCAAGAATTGTAGCATTGGCATAAATGCAAACATCTTCTTCGACAGTAGGATGTCGTTTTGCATTTTTCATTTCTTTGGTTATGCTTAATGCGCCCAAAGTTACACCTTGATATATTTTTACGTGTTTTTTTATAATGGTTGTTTCTCCAATTACAATTCCGGTTGCGTGATCTATAAAAAATGGCGAAGCAATGTCTGCACCGGCATGAATATCAGTTCCGGTAATTCGATGGGCATATTCGCTCATTAATCTGGAAAAGAGTAATAAGTCTAATTTATATAATTCATGGCTTAAACGGTATATTGCAATGGCATAAAAGCCAGGGTAGGCAAGATATACTTCTTCAATATTATTTGAAGCAGGATCATTTTCTAAAATATAAGTGGCATCCTGGATTAATTTTTCCAGAACTATAGGAAGTTTTTCCAAAAAGCGTTCCCAAATAGATTCGCATAAAACTTCTGGTTTTTTACAGGCTAGTACAGCAATTTCCTTAAAACATTTTTCAAGTTCATCTATACTTTTATCTAAGGGCGCATTGGAGTCAAATAAGGTGTAAAAAAGCTTCTCTGTAAAATCTTCCGTTTTGGTTTTGATTCCGTAATTGATAGAAGAATGCTTTTTTAAAGTAGTTATATTTTGGATAATTAGATTTTTAGTCACAATTATAAAATTGAATTGTTAGTTTGTGTTTTGTTTATTTTAGATGCTAAAAGTAAGTTGTTTTTTGTAAATAGAAGTAGTAATTAGTTAAAGAAATTAGCCATTAACATTCTGTTTACAATAATCTCAACTATTTATCCAGCTTGAAACCAGATGGAATATAATCGATTAAAAGAGTAAATTAGCCTAAATAAATTTATTAAATGAAAACAAAGGGAATGTTTAAAAGTAATATATCACATATTTCTTATCCGGAGAATGAGAGGGTTTCGGGAAAATCTATACAAAGTCCAATTCTTATGTTAATTATTGCCGATTATCCAGAATTTACAAGTGAAGGATATATCTCGATACATGAATTAAATATGTATCGTGAAAAGTATATAGCCAATTATTTATCTGCAGAAATTGGTATTCTTTCTAATTTAGAGAAAAATGTGATAGGATCTTTAACAGATGATAAATCATTAGTGAGTTCTGTTGAAGATGAAATTGGACCAAGAACTTTTGGACAAAAAATAGCCGATAAGGTTGCCGATTTTGGTGGAAGCTGGACTTTTATAATTCTATTTGTGATTTTTATAATTCTATGGATTTCGATTAATATCTACATTTTAGTCAATAAAGGTTTTGACCCATATCCATTTATTTTGCTCAATTTGATTTTATCATGTGTTGCTGCTTTGCAAGCTCCGGTAATTATGATGAGCCAAAATCGTCAAGAAGAAAAAGATCGTGATCGAGCCAAAAAAGATTATATGATTAATCTAAAATCAGAATTAGAAATAAGAATGATGCATGAAAAATTAGACCATTTAATTTTGCATCAACAACAAGAATTAATCGAAATTCAGAAAGTACAAATCGAAATGATAAATGATATTTTGGATCGGATAAAAAAATAATTTTTCCAATTTAAGATGAATTAATAGTAGTGCTTGTATGCATAACCCAACACCATAATTGCGCTATTTAGGATGCCAAAAAACCAAAGTGGTTTTTTGGCATTTCGGCTTTTATCTAAAAAATATAAGCTAACAATTCCTAAAAATATCAGGCTGGTATAAAGTGCAGGATAGATCTCAAATGCGCCTTTAAAGTCTCCTTTAAAAAGTAAGAATAAAGCGCGTTGAAAACCACATCCCAAACACTCTATGCCGAAGAGAGTTTTGCTTAAACAAGGGAGCATGTATTTCTCTAAATTCAAGGGGTTTGTTTTTTACAATTTTACAAAAAATATTTCAATACGTTTGAATAATAATAAGATACTATTTTTAAGTTGCTTATTTTTGAAATCTGATAATTTATTAAAATGAAAAAGTTAAGAATTCCGATAATGATAATTGCAATTTTAATTGCATTATATGAACAATCATCAGCTGAGAAAAACATTTATATTACAGTTATTGCAATTGCGATTTTTATGATAGGGATGATGCAGCTGAGTGCAAAAACACCAAGTAAAAATCAAGATAAAGAAGAACAAGATGTTGACTAAAGGAGATAAAGTTTCGGTTCTCGATGAAGCTATGAATGGAGTAGTGTTATCGGTAAAAAATAATGAGGTAACCATTGAAACAGATGACGGATTTGTGATGACATTTTTTGTCAATGAATTAATTAAGATTCAGGATTCCAGTAATTTAATGAATTCTATTAAAAGAATTAATGTAAGTGAGGTTTCTAAGGAGAAGGAAGAGCCAAAAGCGAGGAGTTTTGTTAAAGAACGCAAGGATAAACGTGAAATTCCAGCCCCTGAATTTGATTTACATATAGAGAAATTAGTGCCAAATAAACGTGGAATGTCAAATTATGACATTCTGACTTTACAAACTGAAACGGCACAACGTCATATTGAATTTGCAATTAAAAACCGCATTCCTAAGATTGTTTTTATTCACGGCGTTGGTGAAGGAATTTTAAAAGCTGAGCTTGATTTTTTATTGGGTCGTTATGATGGAGTTGATTTTCAAGATGCCAATTATCAGAAATATGGTTCAGGTGCAACTGAAGTTTATTTTAGACAAAATACTAAATAAGGATATTATAAAGTATGAAATAGCTTAAAATGAAGCATAAAAAAAGTCTGCTTTTAAATCCCGATTTCTTAATGAAATTTGATTTAAAAGCAGACTTTTTTTTGTAAGAAATTAATCTTTTATTTTGATGCGAAATATAAAATTAAAATGAGTTTTTAAATGCTCTTTTTAGTGCGCTAAACATTCTTAATTCCCAATAGTTATTAGTTGACCTAATACGTAACTATTACCTAATCTGAAAGAGCTATTTCCTTTTTGCAAAGTAACATTTTTAAGTGTAATAGTATGCTGGAAATTATTTCCTAAAGTTGTAGTTGTAATTTCAATTATGCCGCTAACTCCAGAAACACCATTTGCACCAGCCCATGTTTGGTTAACAGTTGGAGTTGCAGGAAGCGTCGCTTTACAGAAATAATCGGCACTTAAAGAACCGTTATAAGTACGATAAAATACTTTGTTTGTTGTGTCGTTAATTAACCCGGTTCGTGGAGCGTTTACAGGGGTAACTTCATTTACAATTAAAGCTGGGTCTATATTGTCGATAGTTATTGATGAACCAATATCGTAATTATATATTTGTTTTGAATCTGTACATTGCTCTGCTAATGCTTTATATTTTAAAGTAGGGGGAGTTAATGTAGTTTGATAATCTCCAAACGCAAAAGTTTCATAAGTTTGAGGTCCAGTAGGCTTTTGAAATGTAATGTTTTTAAAGACGATATTGTAGTTGTATCCTGTTATTCTGGAGCTATTATCTGTGTCATCTACTTTTAAAATAGATGTAATATACATTTGGATTACTCCAGAGCTGGCAGTCCATTGTTCGCTTACAGCAGGTGTAGCTGGAGGGATTATATCGCAAATGTTAGATGCAGCGACTTTACCATTATAGGCACGATAAATAACCCGATTTTGGCTATCATCAATATTGATAAGCGTAGGAGTACTTATACTTGCTGAAGGCTCATTAGTGAAAGCGGTTGTAGGGATACTAAGTAATAATGATTCCTGTTCTTTGAGCTTATAGATAATGTTGTTCGTAGTACAGCTTAAAGTAGCAGTATCTTCAAAGTTAATAATGTCAACAGATAGATTGCCATCATCACAACCGTTTAATAAGAAGGCAAATAATACTAGACTTGCAATTTTTTTCATTATGTTTTTATTTGGGTCAAAAATAGTGAAAAAAATGATAATTGATATTTAAGAATAGACAATTGATATTTCATAACTTTGCAGTAATGAAAAAAGTATACCTCGATAACGCCTCTACAACTGCCATGCGACCAGAAGTCATTCAGGAAATGACCAAAGTAATGACAGAAGATTATGGTAATGCATCTTCGCCCCATAGTTTTGGGCGTAATGCTAAGACAATTTTAGAACTTTCAAGAAAGAGTATTGCAAAACAGCTTAATTGTAGTGCACAGGAGATTATTTTTACCTCTGGAGGTACAGAAGCTAATAATTGGATACTACGTTCGGCTGTAAAAGATTTAAAAATCGAGCGAATTATAACTACTAAAATTGAACATCATGCAGTTTTACATACTGTTTTGGTATTACAACAAGAATACAATATTCAGGTAGATTATGTAAAAATCAATGCCGATGGAGTTATAGATTTAACTCATTTATCAAGTTTATTATCAGAAGATAAAAAGACATTGGTGAGTTTGATGCATGTTAATAACGAAACAGGAACTATTTTGGACTTGAATAGAGTAAGTGTTATATGCCAGCAATATGGGGTTTTATTTCATTCGGATACGGTACAATCTGTAGGGAAAACTAAAATAGATTTACAAAGTAGTCCGTTGGATTTTATAGTTGCAAGTGCTCATAAATTTCATGGTCCAAAAGGAATTGGTTTTGCTTTTGTTCGAAAAAATGCTGGTTTACAGCCATTATTTTTTGGAGGAGAACAGGAAAAAGGATTGCGTGCCGGAACCGAAGCAGTACATCAAATTGCGGGAATGGCAAAAGCCTTGATGCTTTCTTACGAAAACTTAGATATTGAAAAAGAATATATTACCGAGTTAAAATCTTATTTAATTAATCAATTAGAAATCGAATTTCCAGACTTTAGAATTAACGGAAAGCAAGATGATTTTTATACAATTCTGAATGTAATATTACCTTTCTCGGCAGATAAAACATCGATGTTGCTATTTAATTTGGATATGAAAGGAATTGCAGTTTCTCGAGGAAGTGCTTGTCAATCCGGAAGTATAAGACCATCTCATGTTTTAAAAGAAATGCTTTCGGAAGCTGATTTAAAACTTCCGAATTTGCGAATTTCTTTAAGTCACTATAATACCAAAGAAGATATTGACTGGTTGATTGAAAGTTTGAAACTAATTGATAATTAACAATTGATAATTATCAATTAGTTCTAAATTATTTCCTGATCACTTTTACCTGAGAATCACTTGTTAATTTTATAATTGTAGATGGTTTTCCTGCAATTCTGTCTAGGTTTAATCGAACTACATAATCTACACCTTTAATAATTTCAGGGCTAATATCCTTGAAAGCTATAGGTGTAGGTTGTCCCGAAATATTAGCCGAAGTTGATACTAATGGCTTTTTCATTCGCTCTAATAATTTAAAACAAAACGGTTCTTTTACTATTCTGATGCCCAAAGAATTATCTGGTGCAATGATATTTGGTGCTACATTTCGAGGTTTGTCCAAAATAATGGTTGTTGGTTTTTCGGATAAATCCATAATTTGCCAAGCTACCTCAGGAATGTCTTTAAATACATTGTACATCATTTTTTCGCCATTCATCAGGCAAATCATGCTTTGAGTTTCGGCTCTTTGTTTTAGCTTGTATATTTTGGCAACTGCTTCTGGATTTGTTGCATCACAGCCTATTCCCCAAACAGTATCGGTTGGGTAAAGTATGATTCCGCCATTTTTAATGACTTCGTAAGCGTTGATTATTTCGGTGTTTATGTCTTGACTCATAAGTTTGGTATTAAGAGATAAATATATTTTTAAAATAACAGAATCTAAACTGATATTATGATATTAGTTTGTTTATAATCTGAACGATTTTTTCTAAATCGGCACTGGCAATCCCTACATAAAGCGGTAAGCAAACTACTCTTGATGCAATAGATTCGGATATAGGCATTACATCTCCATTTGTGTAGTTGATTGTGTTTAGAGATGGATAAAAATAACGTCTCGGAATTATATTTTTCTTTTGTAATTCTTCTTGAACTTTTAATAAGGTAGTTTCAGAATCAAATAATAAAGGATAGTAACTATGATTCCATTCTGTATTTTCTCGAATTTTTATACTTTTTAAATTGTCGAAATTTAAATTCTCATTATAAAAATCAGTTACTTTTTTTCTTTCGGTAATAATATGTTCCATATATGGAAAAATCGCTAATCCCATAGCCGATTGTAATTCAGAAATTTTAGCATTAATTCCGAGTCCATGAAATTCTAAAGGGCCATTATGTCCAAAATTGTGACTATAGAATAGTTGATGATATGTTTCTTTATCGTTACAGAACATTGCGCCACCTTCTCCGGTGTGGAATAATTTTGTAGCATGAAAACTGCAAGTGCTTACATCCCCGAAGTTAAATATAGATTCATTGTTGTACTTAACTCCAAAACAATGTGCTGCATCATAAATAACTTTTAGATTATGCTTTTTTGCAATAGTTTCTATCGCAATGACATGACAGGGATTGCCAAAAACATGAGTTGCTAATATAGCTGTGGTTTTAGGTGTTATTGCAGCTTCAATTTTAGTTTCATCAATAGTTAGATATTCTGGATGAATGTCTACAAAAACAGGTTTGCAATTTTCCCATACAATTGCTGCTGAAGTCGCAACATATGAAAAAGGAGTTGTTATTATTTCGCCTCCTTTACCAAATAATTTTAATGCAATTTGAATAGGAATTGTACCGTTATTAGTAATTATTAAGTTAGAAACGTAAAGATAATCTTTAAGTTTCTGTTCTAATTCTAGTGTAAGTTCGCCACGGTTTGTTAGCCAAGCTTTATCCCACGCACGCTTTACATAAGAATTGTATTCTTCTTGTGGAGGTAAAAAAGTTTTGGTTACAGGGATCATTTAATTATGGATTTAGTGAGTTTAATTTACTGTTAAGGGTAAACTATTGTTATATTTGTGGGGTAAAAATAGGAAAAGAAACCTAATTTATTTGTATAAGTCAGTATTATAAAAGAAGAAGAAAAAATCTTAATATCAGACTGGTTTGAAGAACAAGATTTTAAGAATCGTTTTTCTTCTAGAATAGGAATATTTTTCATTGACTTATTACAGAATTTATATACATAAATAAACCCAAAATAAAATTAAGAATACTATGGAAATTAACATTTTTTTGCAAAATTTTGCAGATATTTTAGATGATACAGATGCAATATTAATTAAACAAGAAACTGTTTTTAGAGATTTGGAAGAATGGGATTCATTAACTGCTTTATCATTAATAGCTATGGCAGATGAAGAATATTCAGTAAAACTGACAGGAGATGATATTAAATCATCAACTTCATTAAATGATATTTTCGAGATAATAAAAAATAAAGCATAATTGTAATGGCTACTTTTTCAGTAAATGATATTGCAATAAAAGGTATCTCTTGTTGCGTTCCAAAAAATATGGAGCGCAATATTGATTTAGATATATTGACATCAGAAGAAATTCAAAAATTCATTGACGTAACCGGAGTTGAAGAACGACGTATAGCAACTAAGGAAATTTGTACTTCTGATTTATGCTGTGAAGCTGCTGAAAAATTAATCAAAGATTTAAATTGGCAAAAAGAAGAAATCGAAATTTTAGTTTTTGTTTCTCAAACTGCCGATTATATTTTGCCTGTTTCTGCGGCGATACTTCAGGATAGATTAGGATTATCGACAAACTGTATTGCTTTTGATGTGCCATTAGGATGCTCAGGGTATGTGTATGGTATGTCGATTGTTGCCAGTATGATGAAAACAACCGGCATAAAAAAAGGATTATTACTTGCAGGAGATACAATAAGTAAAATTGTTTCAAAAAATGATAAAAGTACTTTGCCTCTTTTTGGAGATGCAGGAAGTGCAACTGCTTTAGAATTGACGATAGATTCTTCAGAACTTGTTTTCGAGTTGGGTTCAGACGGATCAGGATATAAAACCATAATTATTCCTGATGGAGGATCTAGAAATAGAATAAATCAGGATTCGTTAAAAATTAAAAAAATCGATGAGGGTATAAGTAGGAGTTCCTGTGATTTGGTTTTAGATGGTATGGATGTTTTTAGTTTTGGAATATCACAAGGGCCAAAAACAGTGAACAGACTTATCGAAAAATTTGAAATAGATAAAGATAAAATTGATTATTTTGTTTTTCATCAAGCGAATATGATGATGAATAAAATGATAATAAAAAAATTAAAGCTTCCAGTTGAGAAAGTGCCATTCTCATTAAGAGATTTTGGAAATACATCTTCGGCTACAATCCCCTTAACTATAGTATCAGAATTGAAAGAAAAAATTTTGAATAAACCTACAAGTATATTAATGTGTGGGTTTGGAGTTGGATTATCTTGGGGCACGATGTTGGCCAAAGATTGTAAAATAGATTGTTTAGACTTAATAGAATTATAGGAATGATTACGTTAAAAGATAAAAATATACTAGTTACAGGGGCTTCATCTGGAATTGGGAGACAAATTGCTATAATGGCTTCTGAGTTAGGAGCTACTGTTACTATCGTTGGTAGGAATATGGAAAGACTAGGGGAGACGATTTCATTATTAACAGGAACAGGGCATAAGATGTATTCTATAGATCTTTCGGTTTCTAGTGATATTGATCAATTAATCACAGAAAGTTTACCTTATGATGGTGTCGTTTTTAATGCTGGTATAGTGGAGTATTTACCAGTTAAGTTTTTAAATGATAATAAGATTAGTTCTGTTTTTGTTACAAATTTTGATAGTAATGTTATACTTAGTCAGAAATTAATCAAAAAAAAATTATTGAATAAAAAGGGATCTCTTGTTTTTGTTTCTTCAATCTCTTCAAAACTTGGCGTCCCTGGTACAGCCATGTATGCGGCATCGAAAGCAGCACTTAGTTCTTTTTCAAAAGTATTAGCTTCAGAATTGGCTTCACAAGGAATAAGATCCAATAGTGTTTGTCCTGGAATTATCAGGACAGCAATGACAGAGCAAGCAAGCGATGTAGTTTCTCAAGAAGAATTAAAGAAGGCGGAGTCGGAATATCCATTAGGATATGGGGAGCCTTCGGATGTAGGAGGATTAATTATGTACTTATTGAGTGATATGAGTAAATGGATGACAGGTTCGGATTTAATTATTGATGGAGGATTTACACTGAAATAAAAATATTATGAATTCAAATATACCAGCTGTCCATTATTATGACAATGAGATTTTTGCGAGGGAAAGCAATATGTTGTTTAATAAAATATGGCATTTTGTTGGGTTTAAATCTGACTTTGAAAATGACAATGATTTTGTTACTTTGAAAATTTCAGGAACACCAATTGTAATTCAAAATGTGAGGGGAACGATCAAAGCTTTTTTAAATGTTTGTTCTCATCGATTCTCAATAATCCAACAAGACAAATCAGGAAATAGACCTTTAATGTGTCCATATCATGGCTGGGCTTATGATAAAGATGGAATTCCGAGTGGAATTCCTAAAAAACCATTATTTAAAAAATTTTCAAAAGAGGAGCTTTGCGAAATGAAACTGAAAGAATTTAAAGTTTCATTTTGTGGTAGTTTATGTTTTGTCTCTTTAAATGAAACTGTTGAATCTCTTGAGGATTTTATAGGTGTTTTTTATGATGAATTAAAAGAAATGTCTCTGGCGTTAGGGGATCGAATTGATGTTAATGCAATGGAAATTACTGCAAATTGGAAGGTAATTGTCGAGAACACCCTTGAAAGTTATCATGTAGGTTTAATTCATGCAGAAACACTTGCTAAGTTAGAACCTTCCGGATTGGATTTTGAGTTTGATGGAAATAATTCAAGTTGGACAAGTGATTTAAATATTGTAAAGGATAAAGGAGGCTATAAAAAAATAAATGCTTATTTTTCACCTAGAAGCTATGATATTGATGGGTATAAACATATATTAATTTTTCCGAATTTATTAATATCAAGTACACATGGGATATCATTTAATTATTCTGTAATAGAGCCAATTACTCCGGATGTGTCTAAATTTACAAGTTATGTTTTTACAACAATAACAGATAAACCTGATGCGAAATCAATTTTAATTAAAGCTTTTGAAGAATCATTGATCAATTTTAACAGGCAAGTTTTTGATGAAGATAAGGCAGTTTGTCAATTAGTTCAGCAAGGTGTGAGGCATACCAATTTGATAGGAAAACTTTCTGATGAAGAAGAACGAGTACATCATTTTCAAAAAAAATATTTAAAATTATTAGAAAATGAAAGCTAATATAAAAGCCATTTCATATTATTTGCCAGAAGCAATTTTGTCTAATGATTTGATTAATCAAGAATTTCCGGAATGGGATATTGAAAAAATTAGTTCAAAAACTGGAATTAATTCCCGTCATATAAGCGCAGATGATGAATTTTCATCGGACATGGCCGTTAAAGTTGCCGAGAAATTATTTGTGGAGCATAATATAGATAAATCTACTATCGATTTTTTATTGTTTTGTACCCAAAGTCCTGATTATTTTTTGCCTACTACTGCATGTATTATTCAGGAACGATTGGGTTTAAACACATCCATAGGAGCATTGGATTTTAATTTAGGTTGTTCTGGCTTTGTGTATGGCTTGAGTTTAGCAAAAGGCCTTATTGCAGGTGGAATGGCCAAAAATGTATTATTGATTACTTCTGAAACATATTCGAAATTTATTCATCCAAAAGATAAAAGCAACAAAACTATTTTTGGAGATGCTGCAGCTGCAACATTAATAAGTAGTGAAGCAGGGTTTTGTTCAATTGGTAATTTTGTTTTTGGGACAGATGGGAAAGGAGCCGAGAACCTTATTGTAAAACAAGGAGGAATGCGTTTCCCTGTTTTAAGCGATAATGAAGATATTTCTGACGAGTTTGGAAATGTTCGAAATGATAAGAATTTATTCATGAACGGAACCGAAATCTTTAATTTTACTGGAGAATTTGTACCAAGGCTTACTGAAGCTATTTTAGAAAAATCCAATCTGACTAAAGATAATATAGATTTATTTATCTTTCATCAAGCTAATAAATATATGCTTAATCATTTGAGGAAAAAAATAAAAATCCCAGAGGAGAAATTTTTCCTTGCTATGCAACATTGTGGTAATACGGTTTCATCCACAATTCCTATCGCTTTGTATGAGGCTCAAAAACAAGGAAGGTTAGAGAATTGTTATAATTTGATTTTGGCAGGTTTTGGAGTAGGATATTCTTGGGCTGCTTGTAACATAATAATCGAATAATGAAAAACTTAATAATAATAGGAGCAAGAGGGTATGGGCGTGAAGTCTATAATCTAGCCATACAGTGTGATGGTTATCAAAAAGATTATGTCATAAAAGGTTTTCTGGATGATAAATTGGATGCTCTTGTTGGTTTTGATAATTATCCAGAAATTATTTCATCTGTTGAGAATTATGAAATTCAAGAAAATGATGTATTCATTTGTGCTTTAGGAAGTGTAAAATGGAAAAAGCATTACGTTGAATTAATTCAAGGTAAAGGAGGGCAATTTATTAATTTAATACACCCGACAGTAATAATTAATTCAAATGTAAAAATAGGTAATGGGTTAATTGTTTTTATGTATTCTAATATTAGCAATGACTGTGAAATAGGTGATTATGTAACAATTCAAGGATTTGTAGCAATTGGTCATGATTCTAAAATAGGTAAATGGGCACATATTAACGCTTATAGTTTTATGGGAGGGTATGCTATATTAGAAGATGAAGTTTGTTTAAATACAAGAGCTACAGTATTGCCAAATGTTATTATCCGGAAAGGGGCTACGGTAGGAGCAGCTAGTTTAGTTATTAAAAATGTAAAAGAGAATACAACAGTTTTTGGAGTTCCTGCAAAGAGACTTGAATTTTAATATTAAATAGATTATTGAAGTGCGTAATAAAAAAAATGTTTTAATGATTTGCTCTTGGCTTGATTATAAATTAAGATTAGGAAGCTTTTTTATGGATCAGGCATCATTGTTGAGTGAAAATTTTAATTTCGTTCTGGTGAATTTTAGACCAGTTAAATTTAAATTCAAAAATCTTAAAAAGATTTATAAGACTGAAAAAATTGTTACGGAAGATAAAATTACAATTTTGTATATATATTACCCCGCTTTTAAGTTGATTAAAGGAGGCTTTTTTTTGAAGCTAATTGAGAAAAAGGCTTTCAGTATCTTAAATAAAATTCTAAAAAAAGAAAATATTGAAATTGATTTGATACATGCTCAGGGTGTATTCGATGCTGCATTTTGGGCATTAAGTTATCATGAAAAATACGGAACTCCATATATATTTACGGAACATAATCAATTTAAATTAAGAAATGTAAATAGGAAAAAGATAAGGAGGCTAGATTTGATTCTAAAGAAATCAAGATTTAATCTAGTTGTTAGTAATGATTTAATTAGGCAATTTGCAACTAATGGTTTTTTCTATGATTTTGTGAATATTGGAAATTTAGTTGATGAGAGATTGTTTAATTATAAAAGAAATAAACAAGGGGAATATTTTGAAATTATGACAGTAGGAGCTTATGATCCTCTTAAAGATCAAATTACTGCATTAAAAGCTTTGAAAATCATTGACAATTTAAATATTGAAAAAATTAAATTTACTTGGATCGGTATTAATGCTTGGGGTATAGGAGTTGATTTTGAACAAGAGGTTAATAGATTAATATCAAGTTTAGAATTTAAAAATATAAAAATTGAAATAATTAAAATAGCTTCAAAAGCTGAAATTGTTTCAGCCTTACAAAAATCGGATGTTTTTATTTTTACAAGTATTTGTGAAACGTTTGGGATCTCTCCATTAGAAGCTTTATTTGTAGGAGTTCCAGTTATTACTACACAATCAGGAGGTGTAAATGAGTTTATGAATAGTAAAAATGGTATTGTTGTACCAGTTAAGGATTTTGAAGCTTTGTCTGGTGGTGTTTTAAGTGTTATGAATAAAGAATTACAATTTGATAGGGAATTGATATCTAAAGAAAGTATTGCTAAATTTGGGTCGGAAGTTTTTATAGAAAAAATGACTTCAATTTATAATGATGCATTTGTGGAATAATGTATAATCCATTAAAAAGAACAGTAACTATTTGCAGAACATAATCTTTATTATACAAGTAGTTACTGTTTTTTTTTTAAGTGAAATTAAATCTAAGATAAAAGAATCTACTAAAAAACGGTTTTTATCTTTGATGCCAGTTTTTGAAAAAAAGACATGTCTTTACGTTTTATTTTTAAAATCTGACGATTTAATATTTTTTGAACGTCTGTATCAAAATATGTTTTCAGAGTATTGAGGAAATTGATCATAATTATTCGTTGTTCAGCATCTTTCTTAGATGACCAATATGATGTATTATGAACCCTATATACAGACATGATCTTGTCCATATATTTAATCTTCCCAAATTGTGCATTTAACATATGCAAAAAATAATCTCCAACTGGTGTCTCACTAAAATATTTAGGAAGTTCTTTAAAAAGATTATTTCGATATACTACGCTGGGTGTGTGAATGTAATTATTTTTGGCAAGATCCTTAATAGTTGTAACTTCGGGAATTTTCTTCTTTCTGTTGTCTTCTTTAAGTTCTGTGTCGCTTAATAAATAGACATTATGAAAGCAAATACTAAAATCAGGATTGGATTCTAGAAATTCAACTTGTAAACTTAATTTTTGATCATCACACCAATAATCGTCCCCTTCACATAGAGCTATGTATTTCCCTGTAGCTTTATTTAACGCAGAAATGGAGTTAGGCATCATTCCTAGATTTGTTTCATTATTGAAATATTTAGCCTTATGACCATTTGGATTATTCGCTAATGTTTCCTTAATAATTGCATCGGTATTATCAGTGGAGTTGTCATTTGAGATTATAAGTTCAAAATCAAAATCTGTAACCTGTGATAAGATGCTTTCTATAGCTTGTTTAATATACGGAGAGTGATTATAGGTAATCATTACAACACTTACAAACATATTAGGAAATTTGGGTTTTATTAAAAAGCTTTTTTGTATTCTCAATCATGCTATTTTTTTCATTCATTACAAATGTTCTGAAATCCGAAAATTCATCAAAAACAGCATCGTAATTATTCATTAAATGATTAATGAGTTCAGTTACTTTTTCAGACTGCATTTCATCAGTATGTAATTTGTATCTTTCGGGTATTCCTAAATCTTCTTTAAATGCCGAAGTACCATCGCGACCCGTTAATAAGCAAACCCCAGAAATAAGTGCTTCTCTTGGAATTTTGTCTCTTCCTGGGAAATAACCAAAATCAACATGGAGTTTAGTTTTTCGTAAAGTATCTCTCATCTCTTCTCTGGACATGCCCGATAATGGTATCCATGTGTATTGAGGGAGAAGGTTCATGTATTTTTCAATTTTATCTAAACCCTTTTTAGGATTATAAGTAATAATGTTCTCTTTGAGAAACTGATGTGGTTCCGGTAAATTATCAAAGAAAAGTTCAGTTACATAGTCACACAAATATGCAATGTCATTTTCATGATCCTTAGTCAATAAAAAATCTTTTGTTCTTTGGGATTGATACCAATGTGTAATGGTTTTGTTAGGCTCAAATCGGTATTCAGTATGCTTATAAGGTACAAACAGTTTTCTTATCCAGTTTTTTTTCTTCTCTCGACTATTCATTAATACCTCATAAAAGTCAAGACTTAGCCACCATATTTTTTTTTCGGCTAGTGGATATTTAGCAATTAAATTAGTCATTGATTCTGGGATTATCATCACATTTTCAATACTATCTTTTACTTTCATTACATAGGGGACATTATAATTTTTATAAAAAGGATGAACAGGATCTTTTTTATATTTTGAATATAACATTTTAGCATTAAATCCCAATGAATTTAAAATATATCCTAATTGATGTAATGCTTCCGGACCTCCAGTTGCTTTTTTTGGAGGACAGACTATGTATATGTTTTGTACCATTGTTTTTTGTTAAATTATTGGAGTAGAATTATGAACTACATTTTCAATCCAACCTTCTAAAGTGTATTTTCTGAAAATAGCATCTGGAATTTTTTCGTATTCTGTTTCAAAAAAAGAAGGTGGGATATTTGGTTTTTTTTCATCAATAACGAGGATATTATTTGGGTTGTAAAAGTCGTAATTTATTATATCAGAATTAGTGGTAATTAGTTTTTTTTGTAAACCGATACTTTCGAATACTCTAAATGTCAAGCCTTTTTGCCCTTTTCGGTTAACATCTAGTAAAACTTGTGATCGATTTATATATTCCGTTACTTCAGATAATGGGATGTGTTTGTTTATATACTCAATTGTTGATGTCTTTTTTTTACAATTTTTATCATATACAAATATGTTATAACTTATATTGTTTAATTCAAGATTATTTGCAATTCTGGAAAGTATAGATACTCTTTTATCTTTAGAAATGATATTGAAAACTTTATATTCGAATTTATTACTACTAATCGAATGATTATATATCCAATTGGTAGCAAATTTTAAATTGTATTTTTTGCAATCTTCCCTTTCAAATGAAAAGACTTCATCAAAATGTGGAATAACATGTGTTATTTTGGGGCAACGTTTAGTATTATCATTAAAATATGCAATTGTTTTTTTACCATATTTTTTTAAATTCTGAACACTTTTTGGATCAATGAAGTCTCCTTTTATTACCAATATAACATCTTGAATCGTTCCGATTTCCTCAAGGTTTTCGGTGATTTTTTTTCCAAAATACATTGTTTTTAGATTTTTTCTAAAAAAAGATTTTAAAATGAAGTTGTAGCCTTTGTGAAGGTAAGTAGGATATTTATATTCAAATTTACTAAAATCAATATGATGTACATTATGTCCATTTTGTTTTAAAGTGATTGCAATATGGTCATTAAATCCCCAATCATTGAGGCTTATTAAAGTAATGTGCATAATATGTTTTTGTTTTCTATTGGCAAATTTAATTAAAATTCAGGTGACTAATTTATATAATTGGTATGTTTAGTTAATAGAATTACAATGTTTTTTTAGATTTTTATATAATTAATGTATAAAAGGTAAATTTTATATACTAATTAAGAGATATGTGTATGTTTTTTTTGAAATAAAGCTTTTAATTCATGGATATTAATATGTAGTGTTAAATTAATCTATTTTGTTTGTAACGTTTTTGATTATTAGTGTGTTATCTTTTAGATTTTGAATTGTTGTTTTTTAAAGGCATAAAGTTTTTTGGAGAACAATTTTCTATTTTTATAAAATAGTGCAAAATATAGCTCCTGAGATAAGATTTGTTTAGTATTATAATTTTAGTAAAAAAACTTTTTACTTTTTAGTAAGGTTTTTAATTAGAGTTTTATATTTAGCATATAATAATTTACAAATTAAGTTCGCAATAATTAAGTTTTTATTAATTATAAGATTATTTTTGTGTCTTGATCAATGTAGTGGTATATGGATTCAATTTTCTGATACTTTAGTAAAACTGCCTTATTTTATAATTAAAACACACTTAAGATTAAGTTAATAAAATGAAAAATACTGTAAAAATAATTATTCCGATTTATAAAGAATATTTCGGAGAGCTTGAAGAGAAGTCTTTTTTACAGTGTGTTAAAGTTTTGAATAACTACGATATTGTTTTGGTTCAGCCAGAAGGTTTAGATAATTCCTATATTACAAAGGAGTTTGATAAAATTTCGACAGTAAGTTTTCCTAAGCGGTATTTTAAAGATATTGAAGGTTATAATGAATTATTACTATCATCATTATTTTATGAGTCTTTTCTGGATAGTGAGTATATATTAATTTATCAGTTGGATGCTTTTGTTTATAAAGATGATTTGACAATATGGTGCCAAAAAGGATATGATTATATTGGTGCGCCATGGATAGCAACTCCGGAAAGTACTGTTTTTCTAAAATACTATAATAAATTGGCTAGAAAATTTAGGTCAAAAAGAAAAAATGAACGGGAGAAAATTTTCTTTAAAGTAGGTAACGGTGGATTTTCATTGCGAAAAACAATGTCCCATTATTCTATAACCAAAACAAAACAAGAGTTTATTTCTAACTTTTTAAATTCGGAGAGTAAAGAAATATATGCAATCGAAGACGTTTTTTGGTCAATAAAAGCTCCAGAATTTGATGAAAATTTTAAAATACCCAATTATAAAGAGGCCTTATATTTTGCAATTGACCGTAAACCTAAAATAGCTTTTAAGTTAATTGATAATCAGTTACCCTTTGGTTGCCATGGAATTAATAAACCTAAAGTTGTTGATTTTTGGAGACCAATATTAAATAAATACTAAGCAATTATAATTAAATGACTATAAAATGTAAGTTTTCTGAAACATTGAAGAATACAAAGGAGATTCTTGTTTTAATGTATAACTTTAATTCTTCTGATGATGGAGTTCTTTTTGGAAACGGGGAGCGCAATAAGATAAAACTGTTTGAATTAAATGAAAAGACAATTAATATCAAATCATTTAAGATTCCAAATTTAATAAATAAGGTTGTCTATAAATATTTTAGGAAATCAAAAGCAAAACGTTCATTTGAATTTGCCACAACTTTACTTGAAAAAGGAATTGGGACTCCGCAGCCTATTGCTTTTTTAGAAAACTATAATTGGTTGGGTTTAAGAGATAGTTATTATGCCAGTGAGCACTTAGTGACAGAGTTAACATATAGAGAGCTTATCGAAGTTCCTAATTATCCTGATAGTGAGAATATATTAAGACAGTTTACTCGCTTTACTTTCAAACTACATGAAAAAGGTATTGAATTTCTAGATCATTCTCCTGGAAATACGTTAATTAAAAAAGGACCTAATAATCAATATGAATTTTTTCTGGTAGATTTAAACCGAATGAATTTTCATACTACAATGAGTTTTGAACAACGTATGAATAATTTTAGAAGACTTACTCCTCAAAAAGAGATGATTGAAGTGATGAGTAATGAGTATGCGAAGTTATATACTGTGAAAACTGAGAGCCAAATCTTTGAAAAAATGTGGGAAGATACCATTAATTTTCAAGAGCAATTTGCCAAAAAACAAAGACTGAAAAAGAGATTGAAATTTTGGAAATCCTAAGTTTAAATCAAAAAAAAAAGCATCTTTTAAATAATTTAAAAGATGCTTTTTTTTTGCCTTGTACTCTTGCTTTAAAGATTTTGAGCCATAAAAAACTTAATTTGATCCTTAAATAATTCCGGATGAAATTGTTGGTATAGAGAAGCCGAATTGCTTTTTATTTCCTTGTGAGGTATATTGTTGATTAATTCGGGTTTAAAGTCGTTTAAATGTACCGAGATGTTTTGTAATCCATCTTCAAAAGTGGCCCAGTCATTTTTCTCTACATAAGGGGAGAAAATTATAAAGGAAGGTTTATTTAGTGCTTTGCCCATATTAATTGCTCCGCCATCATTTCCTATAATTACATCACATTGATTCATTATAGCTATAAATGACCTTAAATTGCTGCCTAATAAATCAAAATGTATTTTTTCTTGTGTACTTTTTGAGCATAAATCAAATACTTTTTGAGCATCCTCAATCTGATTAGGGAAGTAATTAAAAAGAATAGTTACATCTTTATTCTCAGCAACATATTCTACTACCTTAGCCATATGTTCAAGAGGATAAGTTTTTGATTTTTCGCTTCCTAATAGGCTTATCATTACTATTTTTCTATTTTCTCTTACTTTGTGTTTTACAAAAAGGGCGATGGCATCCTGATTTTCTTTTTCGCTTACATATAATTTAGGGAAAGCATCCAATGTATTGCTATCTAGATTTAATGGTTTTAATAATAAAAGTCTATTGTCTACAGCCAATCCGTATTTTGTTTCAGCATTATTATCAAATCGAGTCATATTATGATTGTAAAACAAAGAAGAATACCATTTGTAGTATGATATTTTATAATCGGCACCAGAAAAAATGGTTATTAGATTTGTTTCTAATTTACCATAAACATCGATTAAAATATTATATTTATGAGATCTAATTTTGAAAATAAACTTAAATAGGGATAAGTATGACTTTCTCACTTTATCGGTTAATGTAATAACATTATCAATATTAGGATTGCCTATTAAAACATCTGTGCAGTTTGGGTAGCACATAAAATCTATAGTCGACTCAGGGTATTTTTTTTTAAGATTATTACAAAGGATTGAACTTAATAGTACATCGCCAATTCTTTTTTGTTGTATAATTAATATTTTCATTATTTGGGGTTAAGTTTTATCGAAAAAACTGAATTATATTTTTTGTTGAATCTTTAAAAATTAGGAATAGTATTATTCCATTTTGTTATATGATAGCCAAAGAATCAAATAACGTTTTAAAACTGCAAATGAGTTTATATAAGCAAGAATATAACCTTCTTTACCATCAAGAAAACCAAATTTTATAAAATATTGATTTATAAAATTAAAAAAAGGTTTCATTAAAAAATGATAGAAGTTTGGTTTTACATTTTTATTATGCAAATTTAAGGCTTCTTCTTTGCTTAATAAGCTTAACTGATGATTATATTCATCAAAATTTTTATAAGCAAAAGAATCTATTCTGTTTTTTAATATATTGGATTTTCCAAAGAATGCAAGTAAAGATTTGTTCTCTGGATTACCAGTATAGGAATGTCTTTTTCTGTCAAAAAGGAATATCTTCTTTTTGTGATGGAATTCTCCATGTTTTACTCTTTTTTTAAAGAAAAATAAAGTCTGTTTAATTAAATAGAATTCATGGCTTTTAGGTTCTGAAATCTTAATTAAAATTTCATCTTTAAGTTCAGGGGTAAGATATTCATTTATGTCTAATAATAGTATCCAATCACTTTGAGCTTGATCGATTGCTATATTTTGTTGCTGTATTTTATCGGTAATAGTTTGTTGAATGACAGTTACACCAAGTTCTTTTGCAATAGCCACAGTTTGATCTGTGCTGTTGTCATCTATGAGGATAATTTCATGAGCAAACGACACATTTTCAATAAGTTTTTTGATGTTGTTTTCTTCATTAAAACAAAATGCCAAAATACTAATTTTTGGAACTGTTACATTTCGAGTCATAAATTCATTTTTGTGCAATATTAATAATTTAGATTTATAACTTTGTATAAAATTAAACAAAATGTCTCGACTCCCAATTTTAATGTATCACAATGTTTGTCAGTCTGAAAATGAATGTAATAAGCTTACGGTTTCAGTACAAAAACTGGAAAGACAATTTCAGTATTTAAAAGAGAATAACTATAAAACATTTCATTTTGAAGAATTGGAAAAAATGAAATCCATTCCGCAAAAAAGTATTGTTCTTACTTTTGATGATGTTACTGAAAATCAACTTGTTTATGCGGTTCCATTATTAGAAAAATATGGACTAAAGGCTAGTTTCTTTATTCCCTTTTCTTATATAGGTAAAACCGATTTGTGGAATGAAAACTCCGAATTTCCGGCAGAAAAAATAATGACGATCGAACAGTTAAAGAAGCTAAATAGCGATAGAATTGAATTGGGTTATCATTCTTACCAGCATAAAAAATATAGCTCGTTATCTACTTCAGAAATTCAGAATGATTTCATAAAGTCTGAAGAGATAATCAAGCAGAATGATTTAAAAATATCCGCAGCTTTGGCTTATCCTTATGGAAATTATCCTAAGGGAAGTAATGAAAAAGTACATTTTAAAAAGTTACTTGCAGAGAATAAAATAAAATTTGGCTTAAAAATAGGCAATCGCCCAAATCGTTTTCCTTTTAAGGATAACTATGAGATTAAACGAATAGATATTAAAGGTCATGATAGTTTAATGACCTTTAGGTTAAAATTGAAATTTGGTAAATTAAAATTATTTTAGATCTTTTTCAATTAACATCATTTTTGCATATCTAGAGAAAACACCATAAGCATCTATTGCAGCAGCAGCAAGACCTGGAACACCATCAAGATATACTCTTTTTACAATGTAGGTATGGAAAAACCGATAAAATGGTTTGAAAAACAGTAAAAACAGTGTTACTTTTTTTCCTTTGTCTGCAGACATTTTTGCTTGAAACCAAGCATATTTATCTTTTTTACTTATAAAATGGAATAATCCTTTATAAGTATAATGAACCATATAGTTTTTTAATACACCAGGTTTTGATTTTAGAACTAATTTTTCATGTACTTCATTTTCGAAAATTACATTATTGTTTTTTATTAAACGAATAACTTTATCGGTGTAATGAAATAAAAAGCGATCCATGAAAAAATGAGGAAACCATATTTTATAAGCATCGAATTCATTTGACTCGATGCTATTTAATATTTCTGTTTGAAGTTTATCCGTAACTCTTTCGTCGGCATCTAAAAATAAGATCCAATTTCCAGTTACAAATTCAATTGCATAGTTTCTTTGATTACAATAGTTATCAAATTTTCTAAAAACAAGCTTAGCACCTAATTCAGAAACAATTTCTGGAGTCTTATCATTGCTATAGGAGTCTAGAACAATAATTTCATCAGCAAATGAAACAGATTTTATTGCCTCGGCAATATAAAACTCTTCATTATAAGTAAGTATGATAACGGATAATTTTTTCATGTCTTTACTTAGCATACTTACTTATAATAGAGTTTAGTAATGTAATATTATACAGCAACATCGTATTCCCGGAGTGCGTTATTTAGTGAAGTTTTTAAATCTGTAGATGGCTTACGTGTACCAATAATTAATGCGCAAGGAACTTGAAATTCTCCAGCAGTAAATTTTTTGGTATAACTTCCAGGTATAACTACAGAACGAGCAGGAACATATCCTTTCATTTCTACTGGAGTATCACCAGTAACATCAATAATTTTTGTTGATGCAGTAAGACATACATTAGCTCCAAGAACAGCTTCTTTTCCTACATGAACACCTTCTACAACGATACAACGAGATCCTACAAATGCTCCATCTTCAATGATTACTGGCGCTGCTTGTAATGGCTCTAATACACCACCAATACCAACTCCACCACTTAAGTGTACATTTTTTCCAATTTGGGCACAGCTTCCTACAGTTGCCCAAGTATCCACCATAGTTCCTTCATCTACATATGCGCCGATGTTTACATAGCTAGGCATTAGGATTACTCCACTAGAAATATAAGCACCATAACGAGCTACAGCATTAGGAACTACTCGAATTCCTTTTTCTGCGTATCCTCTTTTTAGTAACATTTTATCGTGATATTCAAAAATACCAGATTCTAAAGTTTCCATTTTTTGAATAGGGAAGTACATAACAACTGCTTTTTTTACCCATTCGTTTACTTGCCAAGCATCGCCAACTGGTTCAGCAACACGTAATTTTCCTGTATCCAGAAGTTCAATAACTTCTCTGATAGCATCAGTTGTCGTGGTTTCTTGTAATAAAGCTCTATTTTCCCAAGCTTGTTCTATGATAGTTTGTAGTGGATTCATAATAGTAAGATTTTTGGCAAATATAATTCGATTTTTTATTAAAACAACTTTCATTGCTCTATACTAACATTTTTATAATACAATGTGTTTTTAATGTGATTTTTACACTTTTGGATATTGTGTGAAATCGCATGAATAAAAGAATTTTTGTCATAAAACCTGATAAAAGTCAAGTTTTATTTTTTCTTATAAAATTACCTTTGTAGGACAATTTAAGAGTAATATAAGGTTGTTTTTAATTGTTTAACCCCCTAAATTTTAATTCGAATTTTAACAATGAATCAAGAAAGCGAGTCGTTCAACAGACCAACACCAATTGATAAAGAGGTTTCTTGGGATAAAACCCAAGTAATAATGAGTAAAACAAATCCTTTTGGGATAATCGAATATGCAAATGAGACTTTCGTAGATGTTTGCGGATACGAAGATTATGAATTAATGGGACAACCACATAATATTATCAGACATCCAGATATGCCAAGGGTGATATTTAAAGTGTTATGGGAAAATCTTAAGAAAGGAAATAACTTTCATGCAATTGTAAAGAATTTGGCGAAATCCGGAAGATACTACTGGGTTATTACCGATTTTGAAATAGCAAAAGATCAAAATGATGTTATTGTAAATTATTTTGGACGAAGACGTGCCGTGCCGCAAGAAGTAATAGCTATGCATATTGAGCCTCTATATAAAAAACTATTGCAGATAGAATCGGCTAGTGGAATGGAATTTAGTGAAAAATATCTGATTGGATTTTTGGAAGAAAAGAAAAGAACTTATGTAGAGTATCTTAAAGAGTTAATTTACGAACATGAAAAAACACAATTTACAAGTCAGGTCGAGAATGTAGAAGAAGAAGAGGAAAGAGGCTTTTTTGGTCGTTTTTTTGGTAGATAGCTTTAAATTTTTTCTAAATAAGATTATTCTTTCTTTTTTTTAATGATAAATGTCATTAGTTATAATTGTAGTATGAATTAGTTTTGGTATGAAATTAATAGGGAAGGTATTTTAAGAGTAAGTTCTATTTAAGGATGTTTAAATCTGTGAATTAGTATAAATAGATTAGTTGCTGGGCTCTTAATCTTAATTTTTAATATTGTTTTAATTTTTTTTGGAAAAAAAGTTTAATTGATCCGTTTTAAATTCTAGAACGGATTAATTTTTTTTGGTTCGAGATTTTTTACTTTATGTATCTTTGTCAATAATTACTTTTAATAAGATGCCAAGAATTCTTGCTATAGATTACGGACAAAAACGTACAGGTATTGCTGTTACAGATGAGTTGCAAATTATTGCTTCGGGGTTAACTACAATTCCTTCAAATACAACAATAGATTTTTTAAAGGATTATTTTGCCAAAGAAAAAGTCGAAGCAGTTTTAATCGGTGAGCCAAAGCAAATGAATGGTGAGCCATCACAGAGTGCTTCGATCATAAAAGGTTTTGTAACTCATTTTTCAAATATTTTTCCAGATATGAAAGTGGTCCGAGTGGATGAAAGATTTACTTCAAAGATGGCATTTCAAACTATGATTGATAGTGGGCTTAGTAAAAAGCAACGTCAGAATAAAGGGTTAATAGACGAAATCTCAGCAACAATAATGCTTCAGGACTATTTATCCCGCAAAATGTTTTAAAATTTCAGGGGTCTTACTTCGAAATCGTTTTAGAAAACTATAACTTTTCAGTAGAAATTTATAGTTTTTTTTTGCAATTATATGAAGTACCTTTGCACTTTAAAATTTTCTTGTTATGTCCGACAAAACCATACGTTCAAATACCGAAGTAGTACTTATTGGTGCTGGAATCATGAGTGCAACTCTTGGGTTAATCTTAAAAGAATTACAGCCAGATTTAAAAATTGAAATTTACGAAAGATTAGATGTTGCCGCTGCCGAGAGCTCTGATGCTTGGAATAATGCAGGAACGGGGCACTCTGCTTTTTGTGAATTAAATTATACTCCAGAAAAAGAAAACGGAACCATTGATCCGAAAAAAGCGATTAGTATTGCAGAATCTTTTGAAGTTTCTCGTCAGTTTTGGTCGTATTTGGTGCAGCAAAACAAAATTACGTCTCCCGATAATTTTATAAAAAGTGTTCCTCATATGAGTTTTGTATGGGGAGAAAAAAATGTGGATTATCTTAAAAAAAGATTTGAAGCATTACAAAAAAATCCAATCTTTAAAGAGATGGTATTTAGTACCGATTTTGCTCAGCTAAAAGAATGGATGCCATTAGTAATGGAAGGTAGAGATGCTTCGGATAAATTTGCAGCAACTTCTATGTCTATAGGAACCGATGTGAATTTTGGAGAATTAACCCGTAGTATGTTTAACTATTTAGGAAAACTGGACGGGGTTACGATACATTTTAATCATGAGGTTAAGAAATTAAAGCAGCGTGAAGATAAATCATGGAGAATTAAAATCACAGATTTAGCAACTGGACTAACTAAAAAAGTATATACCAAATTCGTTTTTATTGGTGCCGGTGGAGGTTCTTTACCTTTATTAGAAAAAGCAAATGTAATCGAAGGGAAAGGGTTTGGAGGTTTTCCTGTAAGCGGGCAATGGTTAAAATGTACTAATCCAGAAGTTATTTTGCAACATCAGGCCAAAGTATACGGAAAAGCAAGTGTTGGTGCGCCACCAATGTCTGTTCCTCATATTGATACACGAATGATAGATGGAGAAAGAGCTCTGCTTTTTGGTCCATTTGCAGGTTTTTCGACTCGTTTTTTAAAGAACGGATCTTACATGGATTTACCTTTATCTATAAAATCAGATAATTTAATCCCAATGTTGGCAGCAGGATATCATAATATACCACTTACGAAATATTTGATCGAACAAGTACGACAATCTCCAAAAGATAGAATGAATGCTTTGCGTGAGTATTTGCCAAAGGCACGATCTAAAGATTGGAAATTGGAACGTGCAGGACAACGTGTTCAGGTTATTAAAAAAGACGAAAAAGAAGGTGGGATTCTTGAGTTTGGCACAGAGGTAATTAATACAGATGATGGAACATTAGCTGTGTTATTAGGTGCTTCACCTGGAGCTTCAACAGCAGTTTCTATAATGATTGATTTAATAAAAAAGTGTTTTAAAGATAGAATCGAAACTCCGGAATGGAATGAAAAACTAAAAACAATGATTCCTTCTTATGGACAAACATTAAATGATAAACCAGAATTGTTAGCCGAAATTAGAAAAAATACTTCTGATACATTAAAGCTAAGTAATTAGATTCCTTTTTTAGATATAAAACAAAATCCAGACTAATTGTCTGGATTTTGTTTTATAAATTCTTTTGTAATTAGTACAATCTTATCAGATAGATTTGTCATCCATATTAATTGTTCAATTACTAATTGTGCTTCTTGCATCTTAACTTCTCTTTCATTCTCGTCGAGCTCATCATCATTTTTTAATCGGCTAAAATTTTTTCTTTTTAATTCTTCAAAATGAAAAGCCAGATTGTCCTTATTTACTTCTTCGTATATAGAAGTATTCTCATGTCTTAAAATAGCAATCGAGTGATTTAAATTATAAATGACGATTCCAATTACAAAATTGAATGATTCAGAAGCTGAAGTAGTTTTATGCGATTGAATATAAGTACCCAATGATGCAGCTGATGAAAGTAAGGAATGATTTAATACCGCAAGTTTATTTATTTGCGGAAGCTGTTTTTGTTTTGATTTTGGTTCTTGTACCATTCTCTGGAAAGAAGTCATAAGATTTCCGATCTCTATAAAAGCATTTTTTCTTGCCAGACGATAAGATGTCGGTAATGTACCTTTTTTGTTATAATATTCGGCTATTTCTCTTAAGTAATTTTTGTTTGCCTCAATAGATTTTTCTAAGAATGAGGAAGCATTCAGGAATTCCCAAGCTGGCCATAAATAATAATTTGCCAAAAAGGCTAACGTTGCGCCTACAAGAGAATCCAAGATTCTAAACTGTATTACTTCAAGAATATTAGGTGTCAGAATTCCGTAAACAAACACTACATACATAGTAACAAGTGTCGTGCTTATCTTGTAGTTGGTTTGAGTAAAAGATATACCAGTAAGCATACAGAAAATCGCAAAAATACTAATAGCTACATGATTATGTACAAGTGAAACAATTCCAAATGCAATTAATCCTCCTAAAATGGTTCCAAAAACACGGTTATAAGAACGTTCTTTGGTCAAGCCATAGCCAGGACGCATAATTACAACTATTGTCAATAAAATCCAATATACATTTTGAAATGGCAATAGCTTTCCAATTATAAAGCCTACCATAATGGTTATAGTAAGGCGTAATGAGTGCCTGAAAAAGGTTGATGAGTAACTAAAGTTTTCGATTAATGTTCGTAACGGATAATATTGAGGAGTCAGGAATTTTTCGAGCTCTTTGTCTTTATCTTTAAAATCATAAGAATTGATTGCCAATGAAAATGCCATTTCTACAATCTTGATTTTTTCTACTTGATTTTTAGCATATTTTAGCATGTTTGTAAGCATCCAAACACCTTCAGAAGCTTCAATTCGACCTAAGTTATTTTGATATGCATCAATAGCATGTTGTAGTGCATCTAGTTCTTTCTTTAGATCATTTATAGAAATATATTTGACGGCTTTGTGGACGCTTTTGGATAATTTTTTTAGTGTCGATGCGAGTTTATAAGCCAGGTTTTGATAAGAAAGCAAGACTTCTGGATGGTCGCTAAACTTTTTGTGTAATTTATCGTGATCGAAAGAAGTTGATAAAGCCAGTTCCTGAATCTCGACTAAAGTTATAAAAACAATAAGCATTTTACGGTTTTGACTAGAATTACCAGAGGTAGCTCTATTACCGATAAGTACTTGTCGTAGGTTTTCATGAATTTGGTTTAGCTCGACCTGAAGGTGTAATTGCTTCTCTATAATTTTTTTTCGATCGGCATCAGGGTTCCATAAATCACCTCTAAACTTTAGGTATTTGGCGGTTAATCGGATTCCTTCTGCAATTTGTAATTCGACATAGCGATGTGGTTTTATATAATGAAAAGCAAGTGAGACTACTAGATAAAATAGACCACCGGCAAAAATATAACCAGAATAAAGAACGGCTTCCCAACCTTCATGTAAATGGGCAAATGAAAGCGAAATAGATAGTAATGCCGAGAAAGAAACCATTGTTGCTCGTTGTCCATAAACAGAAAGCATCGATGATAAGAAAAGCATAATAACCAAAAAAGGATAAAACAACCAAGGAAATGGATAAACAAGATTAACTAATAAATTTACTGCCGAAACAATAAAGGCAGTTACAATAATTCCTTTTATTTTGTGCTTGAGATTACTGGGGATATCACTTGGATAAGTATAAAACGCTCCAAGTGCAATGGTAAACCCAATTTCGAAATATCCTAAAAAGTTGAAAAATAAAACAGGAACAACGGATGCAAATGTTACTTTTGAAGCATTGATAAAAGAAGTACTATCTGTAAATTTAACTATACGGTCAAACATATAAAAGGGTTTACTAGCAAAGATAAGAATTGTATGAATTATTTAGCAATAATAGTAGCTTTGATTTAAATAGAAATCAAAAAGCATATAATCTAGTTTATAGAATTATTCATTGACTATTTTTTACTATTTTTGCCAACCTGATTCAGGATAATGAAATTTTGAATTTATAGTCGTTAATACATAATACAACAAGAATGATTTTACCAATTATAGGATATGGTGATCCTGTTTTAAGAAAAGTTGGAGAGGCAGTTTCGCCAGAACATCCAAATTTGAAAGAAACAATAGCAAACATGTACGAGACAATGTACAATGCTTATGGAGTAGGTCTTGCTGCGCCACAAGTTGGTTTGGCCTTGCGTTTATTTGTAATCGACACAACTCCTTTTAGTGATGATGAGGATTTACCTGCAGATGAGCAAAAAGAATTGAAAGGATTTAAGAGAACTTTTATCAATGCCAAAATATTAAAAGAAGATGGCGAAGAGTGGAGTTTTAACGAAGGTTGCTTGAGTATTCCAGATGTTCGTGAGGATGTATACAGACATGAAAGAATTACAATTGAATATTGTGAAGAAGACTTTGTTGTAAAAACAGAAGTATTCGATGGTTTAATTGCCAGAGTAATTCAGCATGAATATGATCATATCGAAGGAATCTTGTTTACAGATAAAATTTCGTCATTAAAAAAACGTTTGATTCAAAAAAAATTAAAGAATATTACAGAAGGTAAAACTTTTCAGGATTATCGAATGAAATTTGCTTCAGCAAAAAAAGGAAGATAGTTTCTTGTTTCTTTGATATAAAAAAATAAAATAACCGAATTCTTAATACTAATTATAATAAACATGAATTTAGAAAAAATATTAGCTATTTCTGGGAAACCAGGTTTATACGCTTTAAAAGTACAAACGCGTACAGGATTTGTAGCTGAATCATTAATTGATGGAAAAAAAATCACTGTTAGCTTAAAAAGTAATGTAAGTTTGTTATCTGAAATTTCAATTTATACATACGAAGGAGAAAAACCTTTATCGGAAGTAATGCAATTAATTGCTATAAAAGAAAATAAAGGACAAGCTATTTCTCATAAAGAAGATAATGCTACTTTGGCAGCTTATTTTAAAGAAATCTTACCACAATACGATGAAGAAAGAGTTTATCCTTCAGATATTAAAAAAGTATTGAACTGGTACAATATGCTTCAAGCAAAAGGATTAGTTACAGATTTAGCTCCTGCACCAGCAGAATCTAAAGAAGAAACTCCAGTTCTTGAAGAAACAAAAAAAGCACCGGCAAAAAAAGCAAAAGCAGCTGCTGAAAAAAAATAGTTTCATTTTAATGAACGATATTTAATCCTGTTGAGATGATTTCTTGACAGGATTTTTTACTTTTACATGGAATTGTTTCCCAACTTAAATTACTTTAAAAATGAGCAAAGAATTGCAACTTCAGGCCTTCGAAAGATTACTAAATATTATGGATGATTTGCGTGAAAAATGTCCTTGGGATATGAAGCAAACGATACAAAGTTTACGCCACCTTACAATCGAAGAAACATATGAATTGGGAGATGCAATTTTGGATAATGATCTTAATGAAGTAAAAAAGGAACTTGGTGATTTATTGTTGCACATTGTGTTTTATGCAAAAATAGGTAGTGAAACAAATGACTTTGATATAGCTGATGTGTGTAATGAAATCTGCGAAAAATTGATTCATCGCCATCCTCATATTTATAGTGATACAATTGTAAAAGACGAAGAAGAGGTAAAGCAAAACTGGGAAAAGCTAAAACTAAAAGAAGGGAAGAAATCTGTTTTGGAAGGTGTTCCGAGAAGTTTACCAGCATTAGTTAAAGCAAGTAGAATACAGGATAAAGTAAAAGGAGTTGGTTTTGATTGGGAAGAGCCACATCAAGTTTGGGATAAAGTTCAGGAAGAACTACAAGAGTTACAAGCTGAGGTAGAAGTGGGGGATCAGGATAAAATAGAAGCTGAATTTGGGGATGTTTTATTCTCAATGATTAATTACGCCAGATTCCTTAATGTAAATCCAGAAGATGCATTAGAACGCACTAATAAAAAATTTATAAAGCGTTTTCAATACCTCGAGAGTAAAGCAGGTGAGATGGGAAAACCATTAATGGATATGACTTTGGCAGAAATGGATGTTTTTTGGAATGAGGCTAAAAAATTATAGCTATTCGGCCATTTTCTTTAGAGCACTTATATTTTTAAGGACAATTTTTTTACCAATCAATTCAATAACTTTTAATTTATTAAAATCTGATAATAATCGAATGCAACTTTCGGTTGCAGTACCGATCATACTTGCTAATTCATCTCTGGAAAGTTGAATTTGGAGGGTGTCGTCGCTATTTTTGCCAAATGTATCATGTAAGTATAATAAGGTCTCGGCCAAACGTGATTTAACTGTTTTTTGTGCTAATGAAACAGTATGATTATCAGATTCTTTTAAGTCATCACAAATTGTTTTCATGACATTCATAGAAAACTGATTGTTTTTATTAAAGAAGTCTATAATTTCGGATTTGGGAATAAAACATACTTCCATATCATCTAATGCTTTTGCACTTAAATTGGCAGGTTCATTACTGATCATGGAGCGCTGACCTAAAAGTTCACCTGATTTTACAAGTTTTACAATTTGATCTTTACCATTAGCACTCAGTTTTGAAAGTTTACCCACGCCATCTTTTACACAAAAAACACCATTTGTAATTTCACCTTCTTCAAAGATCGAATCGCCTTTTTTAATAGAATAAGTAGTTTTACTATTAGCCAGTCTTATAACTTCATCTTTGTTTAAAGCTTTTAACGAGGTAAGTTGTCTTACGATACATTGGTCACATTTATTCATAGTAAAGTTATTTGGGTACAAAATTAGGCATTATTATGATTTTACAGGCTAAATTTCGGTAATAATGACAGAAATACAGTTTCTATAAGTTTATTCCCAATTTATTTTATTAAATTTAAAAATGTATTTTGAGAGCTATGATAAATGTCATATTTTTTGATTACTCGGTTTGTGACCTTTGCAAAAGCTTAAAATGGTTAAATTATGAGTACCCAAAATTGTTTTCATTGTGGCTTAATTATTCCAAAAAATGAAGTAATTGTTTTTGATGAAAAGCAATTTTGTTGTAGCGGGTGTAAAACGGTTTATGAAATTTTTAGTTTAAATGACTTAACTTGTTATTATGATTTCGAAAAATCACCTGGAGCTACACCTCAAGATATCCAGGGTAAATATGATTTCTTAGATAATGAAAATATTCAGCTAAAATTGCTGGAGTTTCAAGAAGATACAACGGCGATAGTTTCTTTAAATATTCCGCATATTCATTGCAGTTCTTGTATTTGGATTTTAGAAAATTTAAATCGTCTGAAATCAGGAATTAGCGCTTCTCAAGTTAATTTCCCCGAAAAGAAAGTTAGAATTACCTATAATCCCGAAAAAATCACACTTAAAGATATTGCTTATACATTAAGTTCAATAGGATATGAACCTTATATAAGTTTGGAAAACTACGAAGCAGGTAAGTATGATGTAGACAGAAGCTTGACTTATAAACTTGGTGTCGCTTTCTTTTGCTTTGGGAACATTATGCTGCTCTCTTTTCCCGAATATTTTGAGGTAAAAGAGTTTTGGCTGGATAATTACAAACCATTTTTTCGCTGGTTGATATTTATTTTGGCAATGCCAAGTTTTTTATATTCAGCAAGTGGTTATTATGTTTCAGCCTATAAAAGTATAAAAAGTAAAATGCTAAATATTGATATTCCTATCGCATTAGGAATCATCGTTATGTTTATACGGAGCACATTTGATATTGTAATGGATTATGGTTCTGGTTTTTTTGATAGCTTGACGGGATTAATTTTCTTTATGCTTCTCGGGAAAATGTTTCAGATTAAAACCTATAGTTTCTTAAGTTTCGAAAGAGACTTTAAATCTTATTTTCCTATTGCAGTAACCCGAATCAATCCGAATACTCGAGAAGAAAGTATTCCTATTTATGATATAGATAAAGGAGATCGATTATTAATAAGAAATCAGGAATTGATCCCTGTTGATGGAATTTTAATAAGCGATAAAGCCGAAATTGATTATAGTTTTGTAACAGGTGAGGCTGTTCCTATTACTAAGAAATCCGGAGATAAAGTTTTTGCCGGCGGAAAGCAAATCGGAAAAGTAATAGAAATGGAAGTACTGCATACCGTTTCTCAGAGTTACTTAACACAATTGTGGGGAAATGATATTTTTCAAAAAGATGTTCAGCAAAAACATAAGACGATAACAGATACTATAAGCCGCTATTTTACACCAATTTTATTGTTAATTGCTTTTGCTGGTTTTGGGTATTGGGTATTTATTGATGCCAATACTGCATTTAATGTTTTTACAGCTGTACTCATTGTAGCCTGTCCGTGTGCTTTGGCATTAACAGCACCATTTACATTTGGTAATATTTTGAGGATTTTAGGGAAACAAAAGTTTTATTTAAAAAATGCTTTGGTTATTGAGCAGCTTGCCAAAGTTGATACTTTGGTTTTTGATAAAACAGGAACAATAACGACTAATAAGAAATCGAATATTTCCTATGAGGGAGAATCGCTTTCATCTGAAAATCTTGAAATGCTCAAGAATGTACTACGGGCTTCAAATCATCCTTTGAGCCGAATGTTGTATGACTTCTTGCCAGAAACCAAACGTATAAAACTAGATGATTTTAAGGAAATAACAGGAAAAGGAATTTTGGCAGTAATCGAAAATCATCAATTTCAAATCGGATCATTTTCTTTTGTTGCTAATCAAGAAGAAAATTCAATTCAGCAAACGTCTCTTCATATAAAAATAGATGGAATTTATTACGGAAAATACATTTTCAATAATCAATATCGAGAAGGGTTAGGGGAATTATTTAAAGAATTAAGTCTGCATTATAAAATCAAGGTATTATCAGGTGATAATGATGGGGAACGTGAAACTCTGGAAAATCTTTTGCCAAAGGGTACAGAGCTTGTTTTTAATCAAAAGCCAGAACAAAAACTAACATTTATAAAGGATTTACAAGATCAAGGTCATAATGTAATGATGATTGGCGATGGATTAAATGATGCTGGGGCTCTGGCTCAAAGTAATGTAGGGATTTCAATATCTGAGAATGTAAATGTTTTCTCTCCTGCATGCGATGCTATCCTGGATGCGACTGAGTTTAGACATCTCAATTATTTCTTAAAACTTTCAAAAAACTCAATTAAGATTATAAAAATGAGTTTTGTCCTTTCTTTATTATATAATGTAGTAGGATTAACATTTGCTATTACAGGAAACTTACTGCCTCTGGTAGCAGCGATTATTATGCCTTTAAGTACAATTACTATCGTGAGTTTTGTTACTCTTATGAGTAATTATTATGCTAAGAAGAAATAAGTATTTAATAATCAGACAAATCTGATTATTTTTTCATAAATTTAACAGAACCGACTAGGTATGATAAATATCATATTTTAAAAGAATGCTTAAAAGTAATTTTGTTTAACTTAATTTTTTAAGATATGAGTGTTATTTACTTGTTAATCTCCGTTAGTATCATTATTGCGATTGGTTTCTTTATTGCTTTTGTAATAGCAGTAAAAACTGGGCAATATGATGATGATTATACTCCTTCCGTCCGAATGCTTTTTGATGATGAAATCAAAAAAACTCCCAATAATAAAATAAAAACAACCAAAGAAAAACAAATCTAGATTATGGAAATGCAACAATTTTATTACGACAACAAAATTGTAAAGAAATTCATTTATGCTACCATTCTTTTTGGTGTAGTAGGAATGCTGGTCGGCCTTACTTTGGCCGTTATGTACCTCTTTCCTAATATTACCGACGGGATCTCATGGTTAAGTTATGGAAGATTAAGACCTTTACATACCAATGCAGTCATCTTTGCCTTTGTAGGAAACGCATTCTTTGCAGGGATGTATTATTCTTTACAGCGACTTCTAAAAGCAAGAATGTTCAGTGACTTTTTAAGTAATGTACATTTTTGGGGATGGCAATTAATAATTGTTGCAGCGGCTATCTCACTACCTTTAGGGTATACCTCATCCAAAGAATATGCCGAATTAGAATGGCCAATTGATATTGCTATTGCTTTAATTTGGGTTGTAATGGGGATTAACATGATTGGTACAATTTTGCGTCGTAGAGAGCGTCATTTATATGTTGCCATTTGGTTTTATTTGGCCACATTTGTTACTGTTGCAGTTTTACATATTTTTAATAATATAGAGATACCGGTTTCTGCAATGAAAAGTTATTCTGTTTATGCAGGAGTTCAGGATGCTTTAGTGCAATGGTGGTATGGTCATAATGCAGTTGCTTTTTTCTTAACAACACCATTTTTAGGTTTGATGTACTATTTTGTACCTAAAGTTGCTAATCGTCCGGTGTATTCTTATCGTTTGTCGATTATACATTTCTGGTCATTAATTTTTATATATATCTGGGCAGGTCCTCACCACTTATTATACTCAGCTTTACCAAACTGGGCACAAAATCTAGGAGTTGCTTTTTCAATAATGCTGATTGCTCCATCTTGGGGAGGTATGATAAATGGACTTTTAACGCTTAGAGGAGCTTGGGACAAAGTTCGTGAAGAACCTGTTTTAAAATTCTTTGTTGTAGCTATTACCGGTTACGGAATGGCAACTTTTGAAGGACCAATGCTTTCTCTAAAAAATGTAAATGCTATCGCGCATTATACCGATTGGATTATTGCTCACGTACACGTTGGTGCATTAGCATGGAATGGATTTATGACTTTTGGTATGATTTATTGGTTGATACCAAGAATGACAAAAAGTACTTTATTCTCTAAAAAATTAGCCAATTTCCATTTCTGGATTGGTACTTTAGGAATTATTTTATATACGTTACCAATGTACGTTGCTGGTTTTCAACAAGCTTCAATGTGGAAACAATTTAATCCAGATGGGACTTTAACTTATGGGAATTTCCTTGAGACAGTAACAGCAATTATGCCATTGTATTGGATGAGAGCAATTGGAGGTACTCTGTACCTTATAGGAATGCTAGTATTGGTTTATAACATAATTCAAACAATACGTGTTGGTAACCCAATTGAAGATGAATTGGCAGAAGCACCGGCATTAGAAAGAATTAGTAGTAGCAGAATTCGTGGAGAAAAATTCCATTCATGGTTAGAGAGAAAACCTATTCAGTTAACAATTCTAGCTACAATTGCTATTTTAATTGGAGGGGTTATTCAAATTGTACCTACGATTATGGTAAAATCAAATATTCCAACAATTGCAAGTGTTAAACCATATTCACCTCTGGAACTTGAAGGGCGTGACATATATATTCGTGAAGGTTGTGTAGGATGTCACTCCCAATCAGTACGACCATTTAGAAGCGAAGTAGAGCGTTATGGTCCACAATCTAAAGCAGGAGAGTTTGTATATGATCATCCGTTTTTATGGGGATCTAAGCGTACAGGACCAGATTTGCTAAGAGTAGGAGGCAAATACAATGATAACTGGCATTTTAACCATTTCTGGAGTCCACAAAGTATATCGGCAGGCTCAATTATGCCAGGATACAAATGGTTATTTGATAATAAACCTATGGATATTTCATTAACTCAAAAGAAAATGGAAGTAATGGTACAACTAGGAGTCCCATATTCTGCAGAAGAAGTTGCAAATGCTCAAAATTTATTGAGAGCACAAGCTTTGAAAATAGAAAAGAACTTAGAAAATGATCCTGATTATGTTGCTAGTTATGCTGCTAGTAAGAAAAAAGCTGAAGCAAAAGGAGAGAAATTTATTCCTATGAATGAAAGAGAAATCGTAGCGCTTATTGCTTACATGCAAAGATTAGGAACTGATATTAAAGTAAAAGAGACTTCAAAATAGAGAAATTATGTTTGAACAAGTAAAACACAACATGGAGACTATCGCGGGTGTACAAATATACCCGATACTTTCCCTTTTAATATTTTTTATCTTTTTTGTATGCCTTGGGATTTGGGTGTTTTCATATAAAAAGGAAAAAATCGATGAGATGAGTCATATTCCATTAGACGAAAATTAAATTGTAGAATTAAAATAATATATAAAATGAAAAAATTAATTCCAGTATATATACGATTACCACTAATTTTCTTCATCGTTTTTGGTGCAATGGAATATTTTATAGACTCAGGTGATAGACCGGCATTTATAAAATACCCAATGGTTTCTGTCTTTTTATTTGTATTTCTTTTTCTGTTAATTGCGATAGAAGTTACTATAAGTGCAATTGATAGAATTACTTATAGTTTACTAACGGAAGAGCAGAAAGCTCAACTTGAAATTGATAGTAATCTGAGTTTGAAAGAAAGAGCTTGGTACAAGAATTTAATGCAAAAACTAACGAAAACAGAACCGTTAGAAAACGAAGAAAGTTTGTTATTACATCATGATTATGATGGTATTAAAGAGCTAGATAATAACTTGCCGCCATGGTGGATTTATTTATTCTATATCACTATCATTTTTGCTGTTGTTTACGTTGCTCGTTATGATTTATTTGGTGCAGATGATCAAGAGATGGAGCTGAAAAAAGAAATGGCCCAAGCCAAGATAGATGTAGATGAATATCTAAAAACTGCCCCGGATTTAATGGACGAGAAATCGGTTACCCGATTAACAGATGCTGCTGATCTTGCTGCAGGAAAAGAAATATTTACTACCAATTGTGCAGCTTGTCACAGAGTAGATGGAGGAGGGCAAATTGGTCCAAACCTGACGGACAATCATTGGATTTTGGGCGGTGGAATAAAAGAAATTTTCCATACAATAACCAATGGTGGACGAGATGGAAAAGGGATGATTGCCTGGAAGGGAACATTGAAGCCAAAAGAAATCCAAAAAGTAGCTAGTTATATATTGTCTTTGCAAGGAAGTAATCCTAAAGATCCAAAAGAACCAGAAGGGGAGATTTGGGTTGATAAAGATGCACCAAAAACAGATGCTGCAGTAGTTGCAACACAAACTGATACCACTCAAGTTAAAAAATAATACAATGTCAAATTTACCAGACGAAGCTTTTAGAGATACCATCGGAACAATTGATGAAGGGGGTAACAGAAAATTTATTTTCCCTAAAAAACCGTCTGGTAAATTTTATGAATATAGGAAATGGGTTAGCTATGTTTTGTTGACCATTTTAGTTGCAAATCCGTTTATAAAAGTAAATGGAAATCAATTTATGTTATTCAATGTATTAGAACGCCGTTTTAACGTTTTTGGATTCCCTTTTTGGCCCCAGGATTTTTACCTATTTGTTATCTCAATGCTTGTTGGGATTGTGTTTATAATACTATTTACAGTTGTATATGGGCGTATTTTTTGTGGATGGATTTGTCCACAGACGATTTTCTTAGAACTCGTTTTTCGTAGAATTGAATATTGGATTGACGGAGACAGAGGAGCGCAATCCCGATTGGCAAAGCAAGAATGGAATACCGAAAAAATTAAAAAGCGTTTAACAAAATGGTTTATCTTTTTTGTAATTTCTTTTTTAATAGCCAATGTTTTTCTGGCTTATTTGGTAGGAAGTGATCAATTGTTTTTAATGATCGAAGAAGGACCTATAAAACAAGCAAGTAATTTTATAGCATTATTATCATTTACTGCGGTTTTCTATTTTGTATTTGTTTGGTTTCGTGAGCAAGTTTGTATTATAGCATGTCCGTATGGAAGATTACAAGGTGTACTTTTAGATAATAAATCTATTAATGTAGCTTATGATTTTGTTAGAGGTGAAAAAGAGATAGGCAGAGCCAAATATAATAAACAAGAAGATAGAGCTGCAACAGGAAAAGGGGATTGCATTGACTGTAAGCAATGTGTACATGTTTGTCCGATGGGGATTGATATAAGAAACGGAACACAATTAGAATGCACCAATTGTACTGCTTGTATCGATGAATGTGATACTATCATGGAAAATGTTGGATTGCCAAAAGGACTTATTCGATATGCTTCTGAAGATGAAATCGAGAAAAAAGAGCCTTTCCGATTTACAGCAAGAATGAAAGGATATACGGCAGTCTTGATTATTTTGATGGGAATATTTATCGGAATGTTATTTTTAAGAAATGATGTACAGGCTATTGTTTTACGTTTGCCAGGACAACTTTTTCAACATAAAGGAGATAAAATAAGTAATATCTATACTTATAAGATAGTCAATAAGACACTGAATGATTATACAGATATTCATTTTGAGTTAATTGGCCAAAAGGGTACTATAAAGAATGTAGGAAATCAAAAATTTAAAGTTCCGAAACAAGGAATTTCACAAGGGACATTATTTATAGAAATAGATAAAGCACTTTTAGAAAGTGATAAAACCAAAGTGGAAATAGGTGTTTTTAATGGAGATAAATTGATTGAAACTACCTCAACAAACTTTTTAGGACCGCGAAGTTTTAATTAATTAAAAAGGAATATTATGAAAATTAACTGGGGAACAGCAATTATAATTGCATTTGGATTGTTTATGACATTCATTTTGTATTTTGTTTTTAAAGTACAGTCAGATAGTAAATATGACAATGATTTGGTTGTAGAAGAATACTATAAACATGATTCCCATTTTGGAGAAGAAATGGATCGTATTCAAAATGCGCATGATTTAAAGCAAAAGCCAAAAATAGTTACTTTACAAGATGGAGTTAAAATTGTTTTCCCAAATGTTTTTGAGGGAAAAAATATAAAAGGACAGGTGTTAATGTATCGCCCATCAAACAAAAAACTAGATTTTAATACGCCAATTATCTTGACGAATTCTGAATTATTGATTCCTCAAAAGAAATTAATAAAAGGACGTTGGGATGTTAATATGGAATGGCAATATGATGGAAAACAATATTTAACCAAAGAAGTTGTCTACATTAATTAATAACTTTATTGCCAAAATTATCTAAATAGAAATATGCTTTATTCTGCTTTTATATTCGGTTTAATCAGTAGTTTTCACTGCATAGGTATGTGCGGACCGATTGCTATGATGTTGCCGGTTGATAATCATAATAAAGTTAAAAAAGCAATACAAGTTATAGTATATCATTTAGGAAGATTATCAGCATATGGAACCATAGGATTGATTTTTGGATTGTTGGGAAAAGGTTTTTTCCTGGCAGGAATTCAACAACGATTATCTATTCTTATTGGTGTGATTATGATAGTTGTTGTTTTAACTCCCGAAAACATCTTTGCCAAATACAATTTCTCTAAACCTGTTTACAAGCTTATTTCAAAAATAAAAACCAATCTGGGAAAGCATTTTAGAAACAAAAGTTATAAATCTCTTTTTATAATTGGGATTCTTAATGGTTTTTTGCCTTGTGGGATGGTATATGTTGCCTTATTTGGTGCAATTGCTATGCAAAGCGCTGAATTTGGTGTTTTATATATGATTTTATTTGGATTAGGAACAGTTCCTTTAATGACTAGCGTCGTATATTTTAATTCATTCCTAACGCAATCTACTCGAAATAAATTTCAAAAAGCAATTCCTTATGTTGCTATTTTTATTGGAGTCTTGTTTATTTTACGAGGTTTAGGTTTGGGGATTCCCTACTTGTCTCCGTCAAATATGAGTTTATTTGTTCAGGAAACTCCCAATTGTCATTAGGAGTTTAAATTGTCATTGAAAACAAACTTGTTTCTGGAGCTTTTCTTTTTAAGTGTAGATCAAAAGCCATACAAATGTTTCGAACAAAGGGTTTTCCTGCTTCTGTAACGCTTATTTTTTCATTTCCAAGAATAACTAATCCATCATTCTCCATTTCTTTTAACTGAATTAGAATTTCTGGGATTTCTTCAAAATAATTACTTGCTTCGAACCAAGTTGTTTCAAATTTGCACATTAAACTTAAGATGTGTTTTCTAATAATTAGATCTTCTGGAGTTAATATGTGTCCTTTAATAACTGGAAGTTTATCCCATTCTAATAATTGATAATAATCTTCTATAGTTTTTACATTTTGAGCAAAACTATACCAGCTGTCACTAATTGATGAAACACCCAATCCAATCATTAATTGTGTTTTGGAAGCGCTATATCCCATAAAATTACGATGTAATTTTCCGGTTTCGAATGCCGTATACAAATCATCTGATTTTAAAGCAAAATGATCCATCCCAATTTCATGGTATTCATTTTTATATAATAACTGCTTTCCAACTTCATACAATTTTCTTTTCTCGGCATCTTTAGGGACGTTTTCATCACTAAATCCGCGTTGTCCATTACCTTTTATCCAAGGAACATGAGCATAGCTGTAAAAGGCTAATCTATCTGGTTGCAGTGCATTTGTTTTTTCGATAGTATCGACAATATCTTCGATTTCCTGAAAAGGTAGACCAAAAATAAGATCATGACTTATTGAAGTATAGCCAATTTCTTTTGCCCAAAATGTAACCTTGGCCACATTATGAAATGATTGTTCGCGATGAATTGCTTTTTGTACTTTTTCGGAATAATCCTGAACGCCGTAACTAACTCTTCGAAAACCTAAATTGTATAGCTTTTGTAAATGTTGGTATGTCGTATTGTTAGGATGTCCCTCAAAACTAAATTCGTGCTCTTTGGCTTTATCTGCATATGAAAAAATACCATTTATTAAATCTTCAAGATTCTTAGGGGAGAAGAAAGTAGGTGTTCCGCCCCCCAGATGAATCTCTTTTATTATTGGTTTCTCATTAAGAAGTTTACAGTATAAGCTCCACTCTTTTATTATTGCTTCGATGTAAGGATGCTCTACATCATGGTTTTTTGTAATTCGCTTGTTGCAGCCACAAAATGTACACATGCTTTCGCAAAAAGGTAAATGGATATATAAACTTATTCCATCTTGCTGGTTGCTTTGAGCAAAAGATTTTTGCAGGGATTTAATCCAAAGTTGATAGGTAAAATCGTTTTCATTCCAATAAGGAACAGTAGGATAACTGGTGTATCTTGGTCCTGGAACATTGTATTTTTGTATCAACGAATTTTTCATAGCACATAAATTTAAGGGAAATCAAAATTAGCTAGAATACAAAAAGATTAAAATGATAATTATCATAATATGCTACAAAAAAAAAGAGACTCAAGGGAGTCTCTTTAAATGAATTAAGAATTAACGTGAAATACAATCTTGGATGATTTGTTGCCATTTTTTTGCCAATTGATGATCTTCATATAGACAAACTTGTCTTATTTGATCTTCTTCTATATTGTAAAATGGAATTACAATTTTGTTGGCATTAGTTTTATCTTGAAACTCAAAATCAATTTTTATAATAGTGTCAGAGTTTGCTTCGGTAGTAGGAACCAATCGGCAGGATTTAACCTCATTTAAATTTACGAATAAACTTTCCTCTTTTCCTTTATTAAAGTTGATTAAAAGAAAACCTTTATTTTTTTTATCAATACTAAGTATTCTTTTGTTTTGAGATTCTGTTTCATCGAAATCAAAATGACCATTTTGGCTGTGTTGTGCTTTTATAGCTTTTATTTTTGCTTTATTCAATGAGTTTGCACGAAATGAAAAGTAAAGAGGGAATATAGTTATTAAGGCTAATACAATGCCGATTATAGTTACAGATGTATCCATTATTTATTTTTTAGATTTAATTATATAACATGAAAGAATAAACCGAAAGCTGTTTGCAATCTGTTCATTTAGGAAGAAATTAATCTTCACATTGGTAAAATCATGTGTTTAAATCACCAGAAATAATGGAAAGGGTAGAGCAATAATGAAATTTTTTTGCTCTGATTTAAAATTTGGTTTGCAAAATTGGATACACTTATTCGAATTTTGCAATCTGCAATTACAATTAAAAAACTATCAAACCACTTAGATAAAGTAGGACTTGGGTGGTTTGTTTTTGCATCAGCAATAACATGAAATGCTGTCTGGGGTAGTATAAAAGCAGAAGCTTGGATACTATCATAAGCAAAATTTGAATCCGATTTTTGAGGTTGAATTGCATCAATAGCAATTCTATCTGCACTATAAGCAGATAAAAAGAGCGCTAAAAGCCCCACAAAAATGATTGTTTTACGAATCCAATTCATGTTGCAAATCTAACTCATAAAACACAATTATTTGCCCTTTTAAGAAATAAATAGGATATAAAAAGGCAAATGTTGTTATTTTTTAGCGCTTTTTGAACCTAAACTATTGTTGCATTTTAAAATAATAATCGGCTGAATGTTTTCCGCTACCATAAAAGAAGAAAAAGAGGCAGATGATAAAAATACAAATTGCCAATAGTAAGTTTTGTGAGTGCATTTCGCCCATAAAATTCACTAAGATTGCTCCTAATAGAATTGGTAATTGTGCACCGATTGCCCATCGGGTAAGCAACCCAAAAACAATCATAATACCTCCAATCATGTGAGCAGGGGCGATGTAATGCAAAAGAAACATTCCGCCACCAAATTTGTCGATTGGAGATATTAAATCGTGTAAATATTGGATATTAGTCACGAAGAATATTCCTTTCATAAATAAAAATACACCCAAAGCAATACGTAATAAATCTAATGGTAAATAACTGTGCGCATTCGCCCATTTATTTAAATTTTTTACATTTTCCATGATATCAAATTATTTAATAATATGCTAAGTTACTAATTTTTAGTTGTATACTAATTTTTTGATATGTGAAAAATGTTATAAATATTTCCAGTTTGCTATTGGGTTTAAAGTTGTTTATACCTGAATAACGCCTAGATTAAAAGGTTTTAAGATAGGTGAGTGGTTTGCGGCTTCTATTCCCATAGAAATCCAGGTACGGGTATCTAACGGATCAATAATAGCATCTGTCCATAATCGGGAAGCAGCGTAATATGGAGAAACTTGTTCATCATAACGTGCTTTTATTTTTGCAAATAACTCTGCTTCTTTGGCTTCATCTACAACTTCTCCTTTTGATTTTAAAGAAGATGCTTCGATTTGTGCCAATACTTTTGCTGCTTGGGTTCCTCCCATAACTGCTAATTCGGCACTTGGCCACGCAAAAATAAGTCTTGGGTCATAAGCTTTACCACACATTGCATAATTTCCTGCTCCATATGAGTTTCCTACAATTACGGTAAACTTAGGAACAACCGAATTACTTACGGCATTTACCATTTTGGCACCATCTTTTATTATTCCGCCATGTTCAGATTTGGAACCTACCATAAAACCGGTAACATCTTGTATGAAAACTAATGGAATTTTTTTCTGGTTGCAATTCGCAATAAAACGAGTTGCCTTATCTGCACTATCTGAATAAATGACTCCTCCAAATTGCATTTCGCCTTTGGCAGTTTTTACAACTTTTCGTTGATTAGCCACAATTCCTACAGCCCAGCCATCGATTCTGGCATAACCTGTAATTAGAGATTGACCGTAACCTTCTTTGTATGCTTCAAATTCTGAATTATCAACCATACGCTTGATGATTTCCATCATATCGTATTGCTCATTTCGGGCTTTTGGTAAAATACCGTATATTTCTTTAGGATCCAGCGCTGGTTTTTCGGCTTTAATACGATTATAACCTGCTTTGTCATAATCACCGATCTTATCAACAATATTCTTTATCTTATCTAATGCGTCTTTATCGTCTTTGGCTTTATAATCGGTAACACCAGATATCTCGCAGTGAGTTGTTGCCCCACCCAAAGTTTCGTTATCTATTGTTTCTCCAATAGCTGCTTTTACTAAATAACTTCCTGCTAGGAAAATGCTCCCTGTTTTATCTACAATTAAAGCTTCATCGCTCATGATTGGTAAATAGGCGCCACCAGCAACACAACTGCCCATTACGGCTGAAATTTGGGTAATTCCCATGCTACTCATTATAGCGTTGTTCCTAAAAATGCGCCCAAAATGTTCTTTATCCGGGAAAATTTCATCTTGTAATGGCAAATAAACTCCGGCACTATCTACAAGGTAAATAATAGGTAATTTGTTTTCCATTGCGATTTCTTGTGCACGAAGATTTTTCTTTGCTGTAATTGGAAACCAGGCACCAGCTTTTACTGTGGCATCATTGGCCACTACTACGCATTGTTTTCCTCGTATATATCCTATTTTTACAACAACACCTCCAGATGGACATCCGCCGTGTTCTGCATACATTCCTTCTCCAACAAAACCACCAATCTCTATATTTTTCGAATTTTCATCCAGTAAATAATCAATTCGTTCTCTTGCAGTCATTTTACCTTCAGAATGTAGCTTTTGGATGCGTTTTTCGCCTCCGCCCAATTTTACTTTGGCAAATTTTTGTTTTAGTTCAGAAAGTAAGAGTTTATTGTGATCTTCGTTTTTATTGAAGTTTAAATCCATAATAAAATAGTGTTTTTACAAAATAGTGTGTGCTAATTTACAAAATCAATCGAAATAACAGCTATTATTAATTAGTTTAAAAATAGAAATTTTAAAGTATTTGGGTATAATTAGAAACAAAAAAAACAGAAGCTAGCTTCTGTTTTATATATATAATGATATTGTTGTTTTACTTTTTGGAATCGCAAACTAATCGTTTTAAGATTGCCCATTGTTTTAATGCATCACGAGCTTCTACAGCAGGATATCCTAACATTGTTTTACCGGCAGGTACATCTCCGGTTACTCCAGATCCAGCGCCTACAATAGCACCATCTCCAATCGTAGTATGGTCTTTTATAGAAGCACTACCGCCAATTATAACTCCATTTCCTAAAGTTACTGAACCAGCTAGGCCACTATTTCCTGCCATTATACAAAATTTACCTAGTTTGCTATTATGTCCTATCTGAACTAAATTATCAATTTTACAGCCATCTCCTAGAATGGTAGAACTAAATTTTCCGCGATCAACACATGAATTTGCTCCAATCTCTACTCCATTACCTATAATTACATTTCCGATTTGAGGAATTTTAACCAATCCATTTTCGCTACAAGGACGAAATCCGAAACCATCGGCTCCAATTGTTGCATTAGGATGTATGATACAATCTTTACCAATATGACAACGCTCACGGATTACAGTTCCTGACCAGATAATAGTATTTTTTCCTATGGTACATTCATCAAGAATAGTTACATTTGGATAAATAGTTACATTTTCTCCTAATTTTACTTTAGGGCCAATATAACATCCCGCACCAATTCGTGTGCCTTCGCCAATAATTGCCGATTCATCTACAACAGCTCTAACATGAATGTTATTGTGAAATAAAGGGGTTGGAGGAGCAAAAAGGGCTAATATTTGGGACATTGCCAAATCGGCATTTTTTACTTTTATAAATGCACGGTTTTCTCCTGGTTCTATTGAAATATCTTCATTAACAACAGCTATACTCGCTTTGGAATCTTGCCAATGTTTTTCGTATTTTTTATTTCCAATAAACGAAATTTCGGTATTGGTGGCTTTGTCTAATTGTTCAGTTGCAGTAATATTCTGGGAAGTATTACCATATATGACACCATTAATTACTTCATTTAGTTCGTGGATAGAATAGGATTTCATTTATTGTTAATTGGTTTTAGGGATTGCGGTATTTTATGCCAAATAAAACCAATTAGAATTGAATTACCTAATATTATTTTTGTCTATTGTAATAAAAATATATGAAACCAATTCTATTATTATAAAATTGTTACTAAAAGTATTAATTCGTTAACAGTTTGTAATTTTGTAAAAATGGCATATATAAAAAAATGGTTACTGACTTTTATGCAGTTAAATTTAGCTTTATTAGCTAATGAAGCTATTAATGATACAATATTTTAGTACAATGATGTAATTATATGCCATCTTTTAATCCTACTTTTATCATAAAATTTATCATAAAATTTAACAAAAAAATTATGAAATTATTTTGTGTCAAAAAAATACATTTTTTCTTATTATTTTTTTCTTTATCTACTCAATCTCAGGTTAAAGACTTGTTTAGCAAGCCGGCTGAACTTCATACGATATCCGAAAGATGGGAGTTGACTCCTGAATCATCAAATGGTACATTTTTAATAACGCCATATAAATCTATTTATATTTTACCTGTTGATTGGTATAGTTCACCAAATGAACAACCTTATTCGGGGAATGGTCAGCCAGAGTATATTGCTCCTCCTGGAACGAATTATAATAATATTGAGACTAAGTTTCAGTTGAGTTTTAAAACTAAAATCCTCCACAATTTTATTTTTGGGAAAGGTGATCTATGGGTTGGTTATACTCAAGTGTCTAATTGGCAAATTTATAATGAGAGTTTGTCAAGACCATTTAGAGAGATTAATTATGAGCCAGAAGTTATTTTTAATTATCCGCTTAATTTTAATGTTTTAGGTTTTAAAATGAGAATGGCTGGTGTAGCATTTAATCATGAGTCAAATGGAAAAGGGTTGCCTTTTTCAAGAAGCTGGAACAGGATTATTTTTCATCTTGGGTTTGATCGTAATAATTGGAGTGTATATGTGAGGCCATGGCTTAGGCTTCGATCGCAAAAAGATGATAATCCGGATATTACCCAATATATTGGACGGGGGGATATAAATATAATTTATACAAATAATAAAAGCATATTCACATTAACAGGTAGTAATAATTTGAATTTCAATAAAAACAGAGGGAATACAGCTGTTTCATGGTCTTATCCAATAGTTGGTAATTTAAAAGGATTTCTTTTGGTTTCGCACGGTTTTGGAGAAACCTTAATCGATTATAATAACCTTCAGACTACAATAGGGGTTGGTATTTCTTTAATTGGTCCGCTTTAGTAAATAAAAACCCGACATTTTAATTTGTCGGGTTTGATATTTTTGACTAAGATTCTTCTTCTTTTTGTCCCATCATCATAAGGAAAGCCTTTAAGAATGGGTCAATTTCACCATTCATCACACCATCTACATCACTGGTTTCATAACCTGTGCGAACGTCTTTAACTAGTTTATAAGGTTGCATTACATAATTACGTATCTGCGAACCCCATTCGATTTTCATTTTCCCAGCTTCTATATCTGCACGTTGGGCTTGTTGTTTCTTTAATTCAATTTCGTATAATTGAGATCGCAACATTTGCATAGCACGTTGTCTATTATCTTGTTGGGACCTTGTTTCGGAACACTGAATTTGAATGCCTGTTGGTTTATGTACCAATTGTACTTTGGTTTCTACCTTATTTACATTTTGTCCTCCGGCTCCACTAGAACGAGATGTTGTAATTTCGATGTCGGCAGGATTAATGTCAATTTCGATACTATCATCTACGAGAGGGTAAACATAAACAGATGCAAATGAAGTATGGCGTTTGGCGTTACTATCAAAAGGGGAGATTCGAACTAAACGATGTACACCATTTTCTCCTTTTAAATAACCAAAAGAATAATCGCCTTCAAACTCTAGAGTAACGGTTTTTATACCTGCAACCTCACCAGCCTGAAAGTTAAGCTCTTTTATTTTGTAACCATAGCTTTCGCCCCACATCATATACATACGCATAAGCATTCCAGCCCAATCACAGCTTTCGGTTCCACCGGCACCAGCAGTAATCTGAACTACAGCGCTTAGGCTATCTCCTTCATCTGAAAGCATGTTTTTGAATTCGATGTTTTCAATATGTAATTGTGTAGCTTTAAAATGCTCATCTAATTCTTCTGCAGAAAGTCCTCCTTCTTTATAAAAATCATAGGCGAGCTGTAACTCATCGGTAAGTTCGATTGCTTTATTATAATCTTCGATCCATTTTTTCTTGTTTCTTAGATTTTTTACAATGAGCTCAGCCTCTTTTGCATTGTTCCAAAAATCGGGTGCAAACGTTTTTTCTTCTTCGTTGGCAATTTCAATTAATTTGGCATCAACGTCAAAGATACCTCCTCAACGCACCAAGGCGCTCTACAATACCTTTTATTTGTTCGGTAGTTGTCATAAATTAATAGTAGTTTTTATGTTTTTATAAATATTACGCTAATTCAATTCTGATGTTATTCAGAAGTTCGATTTTAATAAAAGTTGTCTAAAAGAGCTATTAGTAAAAACGTAATTTTGTTGGACAAAAATAACATATAGTTTTTATAATTTAGAAATTAATTTAATTGGATTGAAAGAATGTTAAAGATTTGTTTTTTAGGTTTATATCATGGAGTGTATGCGTATATAGAACTTATGTAAGAATGATTTTTCAAAATTGCATTCTGAAATAAATAGAGATTAAGACTTGTTTTACTTATATGTATTACTTTTTGGTTCTAAAACCTCAAGTAATTATCCTCGTTAAGTGGATAGTGTTGTTTTTTTAGTAAATATGATATTTTGAAAATAGTTGATCAATTTTAAATTTAATTCAAAACTATAATGTTAGTTTTATATGTTTTTTATAAATATTACGTTAATTTGGTTCTGATGTTATTCACAAGTTAAATTTTATTAAAACTTGCCCAAAATAACTATTAGTAATACGTAATTTTGTTTTATAAAAAATAAGGATATAGTTTTTTAGAATATGGAAATAAATTTAATTAGCGATACCATCACTAAGCCCAGTATTGAAATGTTACAATACATGTTCAATGCTCAGGTAGGAGATGATGTTTACAAGCAGGACCCAACTGTTATCGAACTAGAAGCTGGAGTAGCAGCGATGTTTGGTATGGAGGCAGGGTTGTTCTTTCCATCTGGAACCATGGCAAATCAAACCGCAATAAAATTACATACACAACCAGGCGAACAATTAATTGCCGATAAATATGCTCACGTATATCATTATGAAGGAGGAGGAGTTTCATTTAATAGCGGCGTTTCATGCTGTTTATTGGATGGGAATCGTGGAATGATTACTGCCGAGCAGGTTGCTGCAGCAATTAATGATCCTGAGTTTTATCATAGTCCTTTAACTAGTCTGGTATGCATTGAAAACACAACTAATAAAGGTGGAGGTGCATGTTATGAAATTGAAGATTTAAAGAAAATAAAGCAAGTTTGCGATGCTAATAATTTAAAATTCCACATGGATGGTGCTCGAATTTGGAATGCTTTAGTAGCCAGAAGGCAAGATCCTAAAGAATTCGGACAAATATTCGATACTATTTCGGTTTGTTTTTCTAAAGGATTAGGTGCTCCAATTGGTTCAATGTTATTAGGGACTAAAGCAGATATTAAAAGAGCTTTGAGAATCCGAAAAATATTGGGTGGAGGAATGCGTCAGGTTGGTTATTTGGCAGCAGCTGCAATTTTTGCCTTAGAAAATAATTTAGAAAGATTGGCAGATGATCATCGTCGAGCCAAAGAGATTGCAGCAGTTTTAAGTACTAAACATTGGGTTGCATCAATAGAACCTGTGGAAACAAATATTTTAATTTTTTCTTTACAACCTAATTTTAGTGAGCAAGTTCTTATAGAAAAATTAAAACAAAAGAATATCTCAATAAGCTCAATGGGGCAGGGGAAACTCCGAATTGTAACACATCTTGATTATAGACAAGTAATGCATACTTATGTTTTGGAAACGCTTCAGAAGTTTTAAAAGAAGGTTCAAAGGTTTAAAAAAAGGTACAGAGGAACAAAGGTTTAAAAAAAAGAGGTACAATTGCACCTCTTTTTTTGGTTATAAAGTTCAAGTTTACAAAATCAGAAACCTTTGAATCTTTGCGGCTTTGAATCTTTTTATTTAAAAAGGTCATCCATTCCTGGAATCATCGGCATGTCCATTTTTGCAACAGCGTCAAGTTCCGTTTGGTTAACATCTGTAGCTTTTTCGATTGCTTTGTTTAATGTCACAATTAGATAATCTTCTAGTTGTTCTTTATCTTCCAGTAAAGAATCAGCAATTGTAATTGATTTTATTTTTCGGTTAGCTGTCAAAGTGACTTTTAATAATCCATCAGCACTTTGTTCATCTATTAAAACCGTATCCAAACGTTTTTTTGTATCTTCAATTTTTTGTTGGGTTTCTTTAAGTTTTCCCATCATTCCCATTAAATCCATTTTCGGTTGTTTTTAAATTATGCAACGAAATTACTAATTCAATTTCTAAAATCAGTGTTAATTAGATAAAAAAGCAATTAGTTACCCGTTCGTTTATGTTATTTTTGTAAATTCATTTTAAAATTAAAATTCAAAAAATGCCAAATAAGATTGCTGCCCCCATAGCTAAAGAAATTCCTAAGTCATTAAAAAAACATAAAGAAGTTAGAATTGATAATTATTTTTGGTTGAATGACAGGGAAAACCCTGAAGTTATTGACTATCTGAATCAGGAAAATGCTTATTACGAAAGTATGACCGAACATACTAAAGATTTCCAGAAGGCATTGTATGAGGAAATGAAAGCCAGAATTAAGGAAGATGATGAGTCGGTTCCTTATTTTTATAATGGGTATTATTACATTACCCGTTTTGAAACTGGTAAGGATTACCCAATTTATTCCCGAAAAAAAGGAAGTTTAACTGCCGATGAAGAAATTTTATTCAATTGTAATGAATTAGCGGTAGGGTATACTTATTTTAAATTAGGCGGATTGAGTATAAGTCCGGATAATAAATTCATAAGTTTTGGATTGGATATTGTAGGAAGAAGAATTTATACGATTCAGATAAAAAATCTGGAGACAGGAGAAATTCTTTCGGATAAAATCGAAAATGCTACAGGAAGTTCTGTTTGGGCAAATGATAATAAGACTATCTTTTATACCAAGCAAGATGAGGTTACCTTGCGTTCTGATAAAGTTTTTAAACATAAATTAAATACAGACTCTGCTACTGATATTTTAGTTTTTGAAGAAACCGATGATACTTTTAATGTGTCTGTAGGTAAAGAAAAATCACGTAAATATATTGTAATTGGTTCAGGAAGTACATTAACTACTGAATATAGAATTTTAAATTCTGATAATCCTGATGGAGAGTTCACTGTGTTTCAACCTCGAGTTCGTGGTTTAGAATATAGTATTTCGCATTATGAGGATCATTTTTACATCCTGACCAATAAAGATAAGGCTACGAACTTTAAGTTGATGAAAACGCCTGAAAATGCAACTGGGAAGAAGAATTGGAAAGATCTTATTCCGCATAGAGAAGATGTTTTATTAGAAGACATTGAAATTTTCAAAAACTATTTGGTTGTAGAAGAGCGTTCGAATGGTTTAAACCACATCCGAATTATGCCTTGGAATGATGAACCTGATTATTATTTGCCTTTTGGAAGTGAAACTTACAGTGCTTTTACTACTACAAATATTGATTTTGATACCGATATTTTACGTTATAGCTATCAATCATTAGCAACTCCATCTTCGATTATTGATTTTAATATGAAGACGAAAACCAAAGAAGTTCTAAAAGAGCAACAGGTTTTGGGAGGAAAATTTGATAAAAATAATTATATCGAAGAACGCATTTGGGCTCCTGCCGCCGATGGTGTAAAAGTGCCAATTTCTATGGTTTACCGTAAAGGATTGGAAAAAAATGGTAAAAACCCATTATTGCTTTATGCCTACGGTTCATACGGAATCACAATGGATACTTATTTTTCGTCAACACGATTATCATTACTTGACAGAGGTTTTGTTTTTGCAATAGCGCATATCCGTGGAGGAGAGGACTTAGGGAGACAATGGTATGAAGATGGAAAACTCTTAAAAAAGAAGAATACATTTACAGATTTTATCGATTGCTCTAAATATGTGATTGACCAAAAATATACTTCACCAGAGCATTTATATGCCGAGGGAGGTTCTGCAGGTGGGCTTTTGATGGGCGTTATCGTGAATTGGGCTCCGGAATTATACAATGGTGTAATTGCTCAGGTACCGTTTGTTGATGTCATGACCACAATGTTAGATGATACTATTCCGTTAACTACTGGAGAGTATGATGAGTGGGGAAATCCCAATACGAAGAAATATTATGATTATATGTTGTCTTATTCCCCATATGACAACATAACTGCTCAAAAATACCCTAATATGTACATTTCTACTGGGTTACATGATTCTCAGGTGCAATATTGGGAACCAGCTAAATGGGTCGCGAAATTAAGAAATAAAAAAACTAATGATAATTTATTATTCTTAAATACGAACATGGATGCGGGTCATGGCGGTGCTTCCGGGCGTTTTGAAGCCCTTAAGGAACTTGCCAAAGAGTTTAGTTTTTTATTAGATTTAGAGAAAATTAAAATCTAATTAGATTTTTTTTGTTAAATTTGCAACCTGTCAAGGTTAATTTAAAAATACCCTTGATTAACTATTTTTTTATGAAAGAAGAAATAAATGCTTACAACAACGTTTTAGAATTAATAGGCAATACCCCGCTTATTAAACTAAATAAAATCACCGAAGAGTTAGAAGGTAATTTCTACGCAAAGGTAGAAGCTTTTAATCCGGGACATTCCTCAAAAGATAGAATCGCATTATATATTATTGAAGAGGCCGAAAAGAGAGGGATTTTATCTCCGGGAGATACAATTATCGAAACTACTTCGGGCAACACAGGTTTTAGCTTAGCAATGGTAAGCATTATAAAAGGATATAATTGCATTCTTGCTGTTAGCTCAAAATCATCCAAAGATAAAATCGACATGTTACGTAGTTTAGGAGCCAAAGTATATGTTTGCCCTGCTCACGTTTCTGCAGATGATGAGCGTTCTTATTATAATGTTGCCAAAAGATTGCATGAGGAAACTAAAGGTTCGGTTTATATTAATCAATATTTTAATCAATTAAATGTTGATGCGCATTATAACAGCACAGGACCAGAAATTTGGGAACAAACAAAAGGACAGATTACACATCTTGTTGCTTGTAGCGGAACTGGAGGAACAATCTCGGGAACTGCAAAATTCTTAAAAGAGCAAAATCCAAATATTCGTATTCTAGGTGTTGATGCTTTTGGATCGGTATTAAAAAAATACCACGAAACAAGAGAATTCGACAATAAAGAAATTTATCCTTACCGAATAGAAGGTTTAGGTAAAAATCTTATCCCTTCGGCTACAGATTTTGATATTATCGATAAGTTTATAAAAGTTACCGATGAAGAAAGTGCTCACTCGGCAAGAGAAATTACCAGAAAAGAAGGTTTATTTGTAGGATATACATCTGGAGCGGTAATGCAAGCGATTAAACAATATGCAGAAGAAGGTGAGTTTACAAAAGATAGTAATATAATAGCAATATTTCCTGATCACGGTTCGCGTTACATGAGTAAAGTATTTAGCGATGATTGGATGAATGAACAAGGCTTCTTTGATAGTGTAAACGAAGAAGAAGTTCAGAAAATAGAATTTGTAAAGTAGATAAAATATTGTTTTATATATAGAAAAACTCCAGAGATATCTGGAGTTTTTTATGTTTTAAGGGGTAGGAGAGTTGGCTTGTTTTTTTAAATTTTATTGGTATGGTGAAGCTATACTAAGTGAAGGTTTCCCTACTTTGTACCTATTTTAATATGCTTTTAAACTATTTAGTAGCCTATCGTTGTCGTTATGAAGTCGGGAGACTTCGTCAGCGAGGGAATTTAATAATTTGAATTTTAAGTAAAGTATCATGAGAATTGTATAAATTATTATAAATTTATTTCTTCTTCAATCTTTAGGCTATTCACAAAATCTTCAAAATTATCTGCAATTTTTAAAAATTGTTCTTCAGGAAGATAATCTGTCCAGCGGTTAACTAAGATGGTTTCATAATCTGGACCTTCATCTAGACATAAGCAAAAATGCCATCCTCCCATATCTAAAGCAAAAGGAACAAGTTTACGATGATAATTTTTAAGAAACTCCTCAGTAAGTTTAAATAAATCAGAATAGTTTAAATAATTTTTAACTTCCCAGACAGTTTTGTCATGATCTATAAAATATCTTTCATAATGACTCAATCCTCCGTTTAGTTTTAGAAAATCCTTAAAATATTCAGGTAGTTTTTCACTAATGATACTTTCGATGTGTCTCATATTTGAGTCACCCATTCTTGGATATAGATTTAATTTTCTCATTTTTTATGGATATATAGTAATTCCGAAATATGCTTTCCATTGTGCAACAGAGCCAGAGTGTGCCATACCAGTAATGCCACTACCACCGTGTCCTTCACTTAATACTAATTGCATTGTACAATATGGTTTTCCATCGATAATTTGAAAATCATCCATATGGTGCCAAGTATAATCAGTTGCTTCACTAGCCTTAATTCCGAGTTTTTTGAATGACTCACTAAAATCTTTAGCTCTTGTTCCCTGCATTTCTATTAGTATTCCTTTTCCATTATTTTTAGCCAGGTAAGCTGTATTGTCGGGATGCATGTATCGGGTTCCTTTATAATCTGGAACGAGCTTGTTAGTACTTGGAAGAACAGATATGTTAGGATTTAAATTTGGATTATATGCAGGTTGAAACATAGTCATTTTAAATTCTCCAGAATTTGTAGGATGCAATGTTAGAACTTGATGAGTTTGTCCTGGTCTTTCTAGTACAAATAATAATCTACCTTGTTCATCCTCTAAGGTTTCCAGAACTTTTTTATTGTCAATAATGCTTTCTAAATCATCAAATATTTTAGCTTCGACAGATGCCCCTGATATACTTTCGCCTACACGCGGTTTGTACGTTATGTTCTTACTCTCTGTCCAAGCTTTTAATTTTTGCGCTCCGTTTTCTGTTATTTTTGTAATGAGGGAGGATGGAACTAAACTTTTTTTAATAGTTGCCTTCCATTTTAAATAGCCGCCAGCCTTATTGATTTCATCTAAGTTTTTTGAAACTAATTTAAGCTCTTCAATATTAGTTCGAATAGCAGGAGATTCAGTATTTAATAGATTCCATGCTTTGAAAATCTCTGGACTTTGAATTAAAGCTTTGAATTCAGTACCAGAAATGGATATATCATTTGCTAATGAAACTATAGGACACTCTGTAGCGTTTGAATTTGGATATAATTGTACTACAGAGAAAACAAAAAGTAACGCTAATATAAATTTATTAATTCTTTTCATAGTCATTAATTAAAATTGTTGATTCGATTTGTAAAACTCCATACACAGTACAACTGTAATATCCTCTGTATTCATAAATATCAAAGATGAGGAGATAAGTATTATGACATTCTTCGGGATTAAATATTTGATACCTATATGGGAAATCTCTTTTTTTATCCTCCAAGTTTTGCAATTTATCTATTTCATTTTGAGCTAAAACAGTATTATCAATCTGACCACTATCTATCAACGAATTTAATAAAAATGATGTTTCTATTGATAGAATAGTTTGGTGCTTTATTCCTCCTTTTGCACAATAGAAGCTAAAACTTAGTTGAGAATAAGGATTTTCAATTGGAAAAGTATTTTCTCCCAATTGTATTTTTTTTATAATTGAAATTTTATTCATAATAATTTATTTGCATAAAATTGTTGTTGGCAAATTTTCTCTATAGATTTTCCAAGCTTCCAAGCCATTTTCAGGATTAGTTTTTAATAAGTTTTGCAAAGATGTAGTTTCTTTAATATCAGAACTTAATGTTTTCAATTCAGATATGCTCAAAGTTTCTAGTTTATTTAAAAGTTTTTCTGGAATCCCCGTTTGGTTTATCCAGGAGTTTAGTTCATTAACATCATTTCCAATAGTATTTAGTTTATTAAAAATAGGATGATCACCACTTAATTTTCCATTAATAATAGTTTTATTAACTAATTCTGGATATTTATTATTTGGAGAACTCTTAATAGTAATTTTTATAAATCCTTCTTCAGATAGTTTAGTCATTGATTTACTATAGCCATCGACATCTTTATCTGTTCTCCACATAATTTGTTGACCACCGCCAACTCCACCTAATTCTTTAAACCATGGTATTATGGTTGTTTTTTCACCTTGAAAAGGCAAGGGTTTTAATATTTCTATCTCATAATAAACGTCATATTTATTTTCAGTTAAATTTAGTGCCCTTTGTGAAAATGAATATGAATTACCATTTTCCATTGGGCTGGTAAAGGTACCAGTTAATATTGGTACACCATTCTCTATTTTATAAACAGCACCATAACGATCATGTTTTCCTTTTGACAATGATACGATTGATTTATTAAATCCTCCATTTGCTGGTGGCCATATTATCTCTATCTTAGTTTTTGGATCTATTTGTACAACTTGAAGATTGATTTTGTATTCTTTAAAAAGTGATTCTAGTTTATCCCATTTCTGTTGTTTGTAGTAATTCCACACTTCTCCTCTTACCGAACTTGGAATTTTTTCAATGTTAGTAAATCTATTATTAAGTGTGCCTTCAAAAGCTTTTTGATTTGTAAATAGTTCATCTACGACTTTTATTTTTTGTGGATACCACCAAGCTTTAAATTTATCTAAGTCTTTTATAACATTTGCTAATTCGGTACTGCTTGCAGATTTCCATAATGTTACAAAAGAATTATAATCATCTTCAAAATGAGCAATATCTTCAATTTCAGTTAAAACTGAAGTATTTGTATTTTTGAAATCTGTTTCAAACTTATTTTTTAATGAAGTATCATTTTTAATTTTATTGAAAATTGTTGGATAATTTTTCTCTACAGAAGCTAAAAAGTTAACGTTCTCTGTACTAGTTATAAGTTGCCTTGCATAAAATTGACCAACATCGGTAGTAATAACTTCAATTGTTTGAGCTCCTTTACCTGCAATAGTTATATTTTTAATGGTTTCTACAACTTTTGTTGTACCTGCATAAGTAGCTGGTAAAGTTCGTAAGTCTGATAAAATTAAAGCTCCATTTGTTTCAGTAATACTTGCTATACTAACCCCTTGAGCATAATTTGCTCCATTTGTCATTTTTGCATTAACGCCAACAATTATTTTATCATTCTGGAATAATAGTTTAAATTCATCTAGTATAGTACATTTTTCAGCTAAAGTTATTTCTATATAACTACCATAAATAGTGTTTTCTAAGATTTGTTTTTTTGTTGTAACAACTGTTATATTTTCACTATTCTTAATTGCTTTATATAATTTATAAAAAGACTGACTTATATTACCCAATTCACCAGGAATAGCTTTAGCTCTTGCAATAGTTTTATTTAGGTTTTCTTTGTTAAATATTATTTTTGCGGCACCATTTCCTCCACTCAAAACGCTCGATGATAATCGCCCTAAAGAGTAAGTTACATAAACTTGATCCCATAAATCAACAAAAGCATTTAACTTTTTATTGTCAGATGTTTTAATAGCATCTGAAGAAAGTTGAAAAGCAATATCTGTACTTGCAACTGCAGCATCAACTAATACAACTAATTCAGGATTTGCACTAACTACTGCTGGAATAATTGCCAAAATATCTAAAGCAATTCTAAGCTGTATAGCTGTCGTTTTATCTTGTTGCTGTTTCATTATCCAGTAAAGATAAATTGCAGGTACTATTGCTTCTTGTCCCTCTTTTATTTCTTTACCATTAGTGTTTTTAATGTCGAAATCATTTTCAAATTTTATTCGAATTAAATCAAAAGGATTCACTTCTACTGTTTTAAAAACAGGTTTGTTATTGAATGTATTTGAGAAGTCCTGGAATTTAATAATAACTTTTCCATTAGCTTCATTAAGTTCTGTTATTTCTACACCACAGGTTAAAATATGCATAGCATCTTTACATACATAAACATATTTTTCTGCTCCTGCTTTCCAGGTTCCTTGCAAACCAATTGCTTCAGCAGAATTCTTTTTTTGTTCTGTAACATAAGCAGATATAACTGATAGTAATGTATAATAATCATCTTTACTATTCATATCATTGTATAATCCTCTTAGTAATTCATAATTGTCTTCTGATAATTTAGTCAGTAATTTAGAAATATCATCTGGTCTTATATTTATTAATAATTCAAGAAGCATATCTTCTTTTGAACCAGAAATTTTCCAGGTTTTATATTGTTTTAGAAACTCTATTCTTTTTTCAATTGGAATATTACTTAGTAAACATTCTCTACCTAAACCATCAATTACTTCTGATAAATCACTTAGTGACAAATCAGTTGAAACATTTCCTTTGTTTTTAAGTTCGTTATAATAAGTGTGAAGAATAGCATCTAGACTAGCTAAATATTTTGTTGATGTAAAAATATCTTTTTTAACATCATTTGATATGTCTGCATAAAAAGCAGTAATAGATACTCTTGTTGTCCCTTGATTTTTAGAGAGTGATGCACGTAAACCGTCTCTCATCTCTTTATTAAATCTTAAGGTTACATCTTTTCCGACCTGATCTTGCGCATAACCCAAACAATTAATTAAATCCGGGTTATTACGTAAAAAGTAAGCGATGCGAATAGCATGAAGTGCATTCATTCCGTATAAATCACTGCTGAATTCGCTTATGAAATAAAGTTCATTTATATCCAGAGGACTTATTGAACTTGAAATATTTATTCCTTGTTTAAATTCTTTTATATAAGTATCCAAAAAATATACACTTTTTTGTGGACCACTACCATAATTGTCTTTTGGTACATCTAAATTTGCATAATTATTTATTTTTTGAACTTTGAAAAGAAGTTGACCTTTTTCAATTGCAGGAATACCAACAATAATATTTTTATCTTTTAGACCAAAACTTATTTTATCAATATACAATGTATTCTGGATTGCCTGTCCATTTTTGTCGAGTTCAGCATATCCTACAATATCTATTTGATTATCATCTTTGACAGGATGAGCAATTGAATAAGTTTTACCATTTGTTAGGGTGAATTTTTTTAAAGTACCAATAGGGAAAACAGTATTTTCAAAATTCGATTTATCTGTTGACCAATTATCATCAAAGTAGGAGAAACCAACACTACTTATAGGTTCTTTAATAGTGAATGGTTTTCCTGCTGGTGTTAAAAAAGTAAGTGAACCATCATTATTTTTAAAGTTAGTATATAATTGTTCCATATTGCCTACTTCAACATGTTCGCCAGCTTCATCACCTTGGAATAAATACAATTGCAATCCAGAAGCATGAAGAACTTGCCAGTCGTTGTGACTAAACTCTGCACCTGTACCATAATCCATTAATAAATCGGTAGGAGTGGTAGTTTTGTATTCTGTGAATGGATGTTGCAATCCAAAAACTCCATGTCCTAATTCGTGTGCAATGACTTTTACAGTACTGCCTTTGTCTTCATCCTTATCTGTTGCTTTACTAAATATGAATCCAAATTGGCGTTTTAGCGGCATAAAACCTGCTAAACCTTTGGATGAAGGAATATTTGTAACCAAGACATAATAGGAATCTTTCTCGTAAGTTATTTGTGTTTTAATGTAAGCAATTATGGCTTGTTGTTCGGCAGTATATTGTGCTAACCAACCACTATCTCCACACTCAATTGTGTTTTTAGGATAATAACTAGCGGGTAGGTTTACATTTTGGGTTGCTACATTAAACTTAACTCCAGCTTTGTTGTATATGGCATTAAGATCACTTTCAACATTAGTAATAGAAGCATTATTTATGCTTATCACTTTTAGATTTATGCTTTTTTGTGTTAAATGCCACATATTCATTGTTCCTGCAATATCATAGTTGCCTGCAACTGCTTTCGGGTCTTTTGGATCTTTTGGCGCAGTAGGTTTTACAGTTGCTATAATGGTTTCTTTAGCAAAATCTAAAGTACGTTTTAACTCAATAGTAGCTGTATTACCAGACCAGGTAGATTTTATTTCGGTACCGTTCTGGGTTTTAAAGACGATATCACTCGCTGTTTTTCCGTTTTTGAATGTAGCAGTTGCTGTTACAATGTCTGTGCTATTTGGACTATCGGAAATTGCTTTGTAATTTACTTTATACGGATTTCCATTTTTCTTCGGAATAGTCTCATAAGTTTTACTTAGAGTTCCATTATCTGCTGCAGGGGCAACATCAAAACCATAAAACCCATTGCCTTTAGAAAATTCAATTGTAACATCTTCTGAAGAGATTTGTGCTACATCTCCGCCAGAACCCATTCCGTTTGTATTTTTGGATGTAGGTATTCCACCCGGAGCTAATTGTCCGGTTTGAGGAATATCTCCTGTAGTTGCATTTGGAGGAACGGCGTATTGTTTTCCGTCTTTGTCTGTAAATATTATATCGTTGGCGGTTTTGGGTTGTATAAATGACTCTCCATTTGTTCCAGTTACTGTAATAGTACCATCAGGATTTTTTACTACTTTATCGATAACAAATTGTACGTCATGTTGTACAATATTACCTGTATCACCAAAGACATCATTTATTAATGGGTCTAAATCGCCCACACCACTCCAAGTTGCATCATAACTGGCTATAATTTCTCCAGAGATTAACTTGAAATCGGTGTTAACACCAATGTTATTAAAAGTAATTCGGATGCGGGAGAATTTACCAATATCAGTTTTTTCTCCACCTAAAGCATCAACGGCATCTATGAGTTTTCTGAATTTTTCTAAAAATGGTAGCGTTACATAACCATCACCCGTGAATTTACCATTACTACCAGTGGAATGAAGTACTACAATAGGAAAATCACCTGCTGTAACAACATCATTAGGGAAAAGATCTGGTAAAGGTTTTTTGTTTGCCAAATCTTTTGGATCTGGTTTTATTCCGCAGCCTACAAAAGCAATTTCATCACTAGCCATAGTGGTAAATTCCTTAATCGTGCTATGGGTATATTTACCCAAATCGCAAGAAGCTCCTACAGTATATTCGTAAGTTGTATTAGGTTTTAAATTACTTATTGTAGCATATTCACGCGGAGTCACTAATTTATACCACTCAGAGTTGGCATTCTTTTCGCGATAGTTTACTTGATAATCATAATTGGCTATATCACCACTCCAGGAAATTTTTGCCTGATCTTGGCTTATGCCTGTAGTTTGTATTGCAAGAGGAGCTGTACAAAATACTTCGTAGGTAAAAGAATAAATCTCGCTATATCCATTGTTTTTAAAAACACCAACTTCTTCGGCATTGGCCAAGGCTTTTGCTTTTATTCTCCATGCATATCTTCTACCAGGGATTAGTTGAGGTTCGGATAGGCTGTATTGTAAAGTTGTGGCTCTTGTAGTGGTTGTATAAAGAGGAGGTGAGTAGGCAAAGGCATTTTGTACGGGAGTGTATTTATCCCAAATTTCTACCAATGCAAATTCATATTCTACATTGCTTACATTGATCTGTCTTGGTGTCCAGCTAAAAATGATATTCTGAATGTTCTGTTGCATGATTGAAGCATTGTTCAACGGCAAGTTTAAGAACGGGGGATCATTCTGGAAGATAATGGTTGTAACACTTGTTTTACGAGATAATTTTTTGCCTGTAGCAAAGTCATATACTTCGACCGAAAAGGTGTAAATACCTTCTGGAAGTGCTTGTGCGTATTGGTTTGGATTGATTCCTTGTATATTCTGAAATTGGAAATAAGGAGCTAAATCGACATTGGTAAGTTGTAAAGGAAAACCACCTTCTAAGTAAAGTGCTCTGGCTCCAACTACAAAATCATTGGTAAGGAAAGAAACTCCATTGCCTTGAAAATAGCATTTAAGTCTTACCTGACGATTAGAAATACTCAAATCATTAAGTACCAATTGCACTTTTATCGGACTATTTATAGTCGTTGCATCGGCATAATTACTTAAGTATATAGGTGATGGTTGCGTAAGTTGTGTACTTATTGTAACAGGATATGTTTGTGCTACACCAGTAAACGCCAAAAGCAAGAAGCCAAGGGTTAAGAATAGTTGTAATTTTAGTTTTTTTAGCATTTTGGGTAATTTATTTATAACTATTATACTTTTAGATTTTAGTCTTTTTAATATTTTAATTCAATTTCGTCATTGACAGCTTTTTTGACTGCTAATTGATGATAAAATGGAATTATTTTTTCTTCTAATCCTTCGATAATTTCGATGTCTGGCTTCTTATTAGCAATCATATCAAAAATTGTATCTACTTCTTGTTTACTAAAACCTGCGATTGTTTCGTTTGCTAGTAATTGGGTTGCTGGTATTTTTGCAAGGTTTGAGAATTCACGAAGCATCCATCGGTGATTAACAAGTTGTTGTTGGTTTTTGTTACTTCTTTCTACAAGTTTTAAATAGGTATTGTAGCTTATTTTATCTGTGACCTCACTACTATTTACTCCGTGCATTTTATGGTTGTTTACTTTACCTATAGCATCTTTATATGATCTTTCGATACTTTCATCTTTTCGAATCATTTCTTGATGGAGTTTTTTGCAAACATCTGATAGTAAGGAATTATACTTACTTATGGTTTCTTTGTCGAATGTATATTGATCTAAATAATCTAGTACTTTCTCTTTGAATTCGGCATCATCCAATGTCATTCTGGCAACAGTTAATAAATGATCCAGATTGGTTGTTTCAGCAGTTGGTACAGGATTAAGCTGAAGTTGTAATTCTTCTAATTGTTTTATTATTTCACTTTTGGTTCCATCCAAAGTAACGTTCTTGAAATTGATTTTGAGAACGTTGTCATGAGTTAGGTTGTCCCTGTTTTCGAGTTTATCTTCTTTCTTTATAACTCGAAGTTTTATTTTATCAAAAGAATAAGAATAGCTAAAAGTTGCTGTTATATCATTGTTTTTTGTAGTCTTGGAATTGCTGAAAAGTGTAATTGCATTTAAACCGAAATTATGTTTTTCCATGTAAATGTAAGTACCATTAAGACGTACATTAAAAACATCATTTTGTTTATCTCCATTATTATAACTGGTGTTGTAACTGGTAGAAAATGATGTATTTACTTTTCTTTCAAAAAAGAGTTTCGTTGCACCAATGGTAGGACCAATGATTAGGTTTTTTCCTGTATCCATTTTTCCAACAGTACTATTTAATGAAGCTGTTAAGTTAAGTGATCTTTCGGGAAAGCCTAATATATATGAAAGTCCCGAATTGTAAAATGTAGTAGCACCACCTGCAATAGTTTTACCTTCTTGTTGGTTCACGGCATCTTGAAGGCTGAAATTGGCATTTATTGCTTGTTTTACCTTTTTATCATTTTTAAGTAGATAGTTAATGGTAATTGCAGCATTTTGATTGACTTGTCTAAAATTTAAAGTATCCAGATATTGATATTCTGAGGTTTGATTGATGTAATCAAATTGGTTGCGACTGTTGGTATAAGATTGAAAATTTGAATAATTAAAATTAAGATTCAATTTATCATTGGCTCTATAATCTGCAGTTATCGCAGAAACTAAACGTTTCATTTGGCTTTGTTTCTGTTTATCGAGATTGTCTTTTTGAAGTCCTAAATTCAAATTTAAGCTCAGTTTATCTTTGTATAAAGTTTGCGAAGCATTTACAGTAATGTTTTCTAAATCATTATTAAAATAGTAACCACCAAATGTTCTGTAATTAGGATCTATACATTCATATCCTAATCCTAAAGTTCCTTTTCCTGCAGGATAAACAAGCTGTCCTTTAAAAGCATTATAGCTTGTAGTTGTAGTGTTTGAGTTTAAAAAAAGAGATGAAACACTTCGTGCTTTGGTACTTGATGTTACTCGGGAATCTTCGGTAATGCTACTATTGGCAAATTCGGTAACAACTTGTAATTTCTGGAAAAGTTTAAAAGAGGTTTCAAAACTTATGGCAGCATTTTCTTGTGGAGTTACACCAAGTTCAAACGGAATCGGAATTGATAATGAACTCATTTGATCTTTGGCTTTAAAGAATGTAAGTCCAAGATTTACTTTTTCCAGCTGGTATTGTGTTTTAAAACCATAACCATATCTTTTGTAGGTAGGTACCAATTCGGTATTAATAATGTCATATTCGCTACTTCTTACCAAACGTCCGTACATGGCACTAACTTTAAATTTGCCTTGAGGAGTTAAGTCAATTCCGAAACCAGTAAACTGATGTCCGCTTAAAGTGTAAGGAGAGAAATTCATGCTTACATCGCCAATATGAGCTGTAATCCATTTATAAGATGGGTGAATACTCAAACGGTTCATCAATACGGGTTTGTTATAACCGAATTTTTGACTTGTATAAGAAAATGAAAATGGCAAATTATATAGGTTCGCGATATTTATATTTATGTTTCCGTTAAGGAAATAAGTAAAGGGATCTCGCGCAGCATTACCAGAATACATGACTGCATTTGCAGATGCTCCTCCGGTAACATTTACTAATTTGGATTTGGCTACTTCTTCGACATTGAAATTTTGGGAATATCCAAATGTGCCTGTAAGTAGTATGGTGAAAAATAATATTCTTTTTAAACTCATTATTATGTTTGCTAGGAAAATAAATAGGGAAGGGTTATTTCCCTATTTGTTTCTGACTGTATGATTCAATTTTATTTTTTTGATTTGAAAACTATCTCTTATTGTATAATTATCTTTCTTAATTTATTTCCTTGTTGAGATTCAAATAAGACGAAATATATTCCAGAAGGTAGTCCGCTTAGGCTAAAATTGAAAGAATAGGCATCTTTACCATTTTCAGATTTAGAGTCAATTACCATGTTATTACTTAGATTATATACTTTGACATGTCCAGCCATTATTTTGTCCAAAGTGACATCTACAGTAAATATTCCGTTTGAAGGGTTTGGATAAATCTTCATATCAAATTTCTTTTGCAGATCGGTTGTGTCAGGATCTTTATATTCTCCTTCGATAACCAGTACTTTCTTGGTTTGAAATGCAGTACAATCTCCTTTTTGGGTAACCATTGTAATTTCGTATTCACCAGCCTTGGAGAAACTCATTTCGGCATAGTCTTTATCTTTTGATTTAACTGTTGCGTCGGCAGGTAATATCCATTCGATACTATCGGCCTCTGGGTTGCTGATATCTACAATAATGAATTTCTCGTTTACAAAAACTTGTGATGAAATCGCAAATTCGGCACTAATAGCTGTTTGTTGAGCAGATATTTTGATGGTATCAGTAGCTTCACAACCTAGTTTATTGGTTACAACAACTGTATAATTTGCAGGTTGAGATACTGTAATCATCGGTTTGTTACTAGTAAAACCTTTATCGGACGTCCATAAATAGATTGCTTTATCATCATCGATAGTTGCATTAATAGTCAAGCTTTGGTCAAAACATAATGTTACATCTTCACCTAGATTTATAACATCTTTTGGCGGATTTACGATTGCGTATGTATGATTAATGATACAACCTTTACTATCGGTTACGGTAACTGTATAATCTCCAGCAGAAGCATTACTTAATACATTCGATTTTTCGCCTGTGTTCCATAAGTAAACATAAGGGGCTTTTCCTCCCGAAGCTGTTACTGTAATTGTAGCATCTCCACCAGCATAACATGTTGGTATTTTTATTACTTCGGCTGCAGCCAAATGAATAGGAGCAATAATATTTATATTTCTAGTGATTGTACAACCATTATTATCTGTAACTAATAATGAATAATTTCCAGGAACAGTATCGACTAAATCGGCAGTTCGGGCACCAGTATTCCATAAGTAAGAGTAAGGCGCTGTACCTCCAGATGCTGCCGAAGTAATTGTCCAATCAGTTCCATCACCACAACGAGTATATTCGGATGAAAGAGAATTGTCTAAAGCTGTAGGTTGTGTAATTGTAAGGTTTTCACTTTGAATAGATTTACCAAAATAGTCTGTTGCAATCACATAATAAGTCCCTGCTTTGGCATTTATTAAAGTTTCGGCTTCGCTAATAACTAAGTTTGGATTGGTTACATCATACCATTTGTAGTAATAATCCGGAAGTCCACCAGAAGTAATTGCTTTTATACTTGCTGTAGCATCACCATTACATTTTACAATGTTAATTTGAGCCAATTTAATAAACAAAGGATCAACTTTATCTAAATCTCTTTTATCAATCAAACAACCATTTGCATCGGTTATAGTGATAAAATATTGACCTACATAAATATTGTAAATACTATTAGATTCTTTATTGTCATCGGTATAGATTAAAGTATCATTTTTATCATACCATTTGAAATTATAATTTGGAGTTCCACCAACAACTGTAACTTTAATACTCGCATCATCTACTCCTAAAGCCGATGGGGGAGTTTTAACTACTATTATTCCCATTGGATTTGGTTCGGTAATGATGATTTCTTGTTTTGTTTCACAAAGATTGGCATCGGTTACAGTAACATTATATGTTGAAGCCATAAGATTGTCTAATGTATTTTGATTTGCATTATTTCCTGTGCTCCATACAATTTTATATGGTCCTGTACCTCCAGTAATAGCAATTGTAATTTCGGCATCACTATCTCCATTACAAGAAACATTCTTTTGGGTATAATTAATTTTTAAAAGATCCGGTTCAATCACAGTGACTGGGGCGGAAGTATAACTATTCCCAAATCCATCTGAAACTTCTAAAATATAATCTCCAGCAAGCAATGTTTCGGAAGGATTTGTTGTTGAGGCAACAAGAGTTGGTGTTAATTTATTATACCATTTATAGACATAATTTTTATCTGCATCTAGAACACCAATTGGTGCACCTCCTGTTATAGTCGCTTTTAAAATAGCTTGTTTGTTCTCAAAACATTTTATAGCTTGAGTTTGAGAAATATTTGTAATTAATAATTCATCCGGCTGATAAATAGTATAGGTTGTTTCTGTTGTACATAGATTTTTATCTGTAACAACAACAGTATATGTTCCTTGACCAATTCCATTTAATAAAGTATTCTTTTTGCCTGCCATTATTGTTTTACCAGCACCTTGATACCATTGATAAGTATATGGGGATGTTCCATCGGCTGCTACGATATCAATACTACCATTTTTTAAGCTATAACCACTTGCTTCAATTTTATTATAAGAAGCTATAATTAGAGGTTTTAAAGGCTGTGTAATTTTAACCGGAATAGGTGTTGTCGAATACGAGCATCCATTATCATCTGTAATAGTAAAAGAATAGTCGCCAAGTGGAATTCCTGTTCTATCCTTTGTAGTGATACCATCGTTCCAAGTGACATGGTAATCTCCCGTCCCTCCTTGAATAGTCAATGTAATAGTTGCATCGCTACCATTAAAACAGCTTACATTTGTTTGAACAAAAGTACATGTTATAGCAGGTCTCTCTATTAGTTCTGCAATTATTAGCTCTCTCGAAATATTCACATTGTCTGTTACTACAACTTTATAGAAACCAGCGTATAAATTTTGGGTTCTATTTGTTACTTCACCAGCAAGTTCTGTATAATTAACGTCGGTTGTATTTTGTTTGTAATACCATTTGTAACTGTATAGAGGTTTTCCTCCGCTTACACGTACTTCTATACTACCAGTATTTGCTCCATTACAGGTTACATCAATTTTATTTACAAAGGCTACAGCCAATGCTTTTAAAGTCACTGTTTCGCTGCTAGTGGTACAATTGTTACCATCTCTAACTGTAACTTCATAAACTCCATCTCCTAAACCAGTAATTACATTAGTTGAATATTCGGTACTAATACCATTTTTTTTCAGGATATAAGTGTACGTATTTGTACCTCCATCTGCATTAATAGTTATTACTCCATCATTTGCAGTAACTATGGTTGGTTGTGTTTGTGTAATACTTGTTATAGTTACTTGAGCATTCTGGCTAATTGTGATATTAGCAGGGCTGTTGTAAGTACAATTATTAGCATCTGTTACGATATAAGAATATGTTCCGGCAATTAATTTGGTTGCATCTATTATTTTTACAGGACTCTTAATGTCTGTGTAAATAACTGTGTAACCTGCTGTTCCTCCTTTAATATCCAGTGTAATAGTTCCATTATTACCACCATAACAACTTACATTAGTATAAGAGTGAGTTGCTGTAAGTGGATCTAGAGGTTGTGTAATATCATAATCTGTATAAATTTCTTTGGAAGCATCCTTAACTTTAATTCGGTATTTACCTAGAGTAAGCCCAGTAATAGTAGGATTAGTTTGTAAGGGAATTTCGGTTTCTATACCCTTTACAACTTCAAACCAACTATAGGTATATGGTGTTGTTCCACCAACTGCCTCAATGGTTAAGGTACCTGTGTTTTCCCCGTGACATTTAATATTAACTTGATTAACAAGATTTATAGCCAATGCTTTTAGTGTAAATCGTTCTGAAGTTGTTGTACAACCATTACCATCTCTTACATAAACATCGTAGATCCCATCACTTAATCCAGTAATTATATTTGTAGGGTATGTGGTAGGGGTACCGTTAACTTTAGTTACAATATAAGTATAGCCATTTTCTCCACCAATTGCATTTATAGTGATTTCACCATCGTTACTTGTTGGTGTTGAAGGTTGTTTTTGAGAAGGCGTGTTGGTTGCTAGTTTTATAGTTGGTTCTGTAATAATTGCAGAGCCTGTAATGGAACACCCGGTAACATTTACATCGGTAATAGTATATTGATATGTTCCTTTGCTTAATCCTGTCCTGTTCTGAGTTGCAGGACCATCAGTCCAGGAAACGTTATATGTCCCTGTTCCTCCACTAATTGTTAGTGTGATTGCTCCTGTTGATTCTCCTTTACAGAGTACATTTGTAGCCGTTGGAGAGGCAACTATTTTTGGGTTTTGATCTAATAGAATATCGGCAGAAGTAGTACTATTTGGAGGAGTTGCATTATCTGTTACAATAACTCTATATGTACCTTTTATTAATCCAGTCGGATTATTACTTGTTTTGCCGAAAATCTCGTCATAATTTACTCCATTTAGTATGTACCATTTGTAAGAATAGCCGATTGTTTTTGTTCCCCCACTCACGTCTGCGTTAAGACTTCCAGTTCCTCCAAAGCAAGCAATAGGAGTATTACCGGATAGAGTTACTATTAATTCCTGAGGATGATCAATTGTAAATGTCTTTGTGGTAAAACAATTTTTAGCATCGGTTACATTAATTTTATATACTCCCCATAGAAGTTGGTTTAAATTGGTAGGGGTAAAAGTTAGATTGTCTTTTGTCCATGTTTGGGTATAACCGGGTGTACCTCCTATGATTTCAAAACCACTGATTTGACCATTTGGTTTCCCAAAACCAGTTGCATTTATTGCAGTTCCGGATATTGTTATTGCAGATGGTTGGGTTATAGTTACTGTTCTTGATCCATCTGGTTGGAGTGCACCAACTTGAGAATAACCCAATAAACTCATAAAGAATAATAATAGTAAGTAATGTTTTTTCATAATTATTTTATATTTGGGTTATCTATTTTTCAATGCAACCATTACTATCGGTTATTTTTATACTGTAAAGTCCATTTGGAGCCGGAATTATTGGACTCCCATTTGCAAATTGTATTTTAGTTCCATTATTTATTGAATAGAAATAGGGAGGTGTCCCACCCGATGTATTTATAAGTATTTCTCCATTACCTCCATTACATGAAGGGTTAGTAGGTGTTATTATAAATTTTAATGGAGTAGGTTGATCTATAAAAAATGGATTATCTGTATTGTCACTTGTAGGATTTGAACCATTATTTAGAAAGGTTTGATAATGCAAAAAGTATGTTCCAGAAGCTAAGCCTGTAAATGTTATTTGCCTATTAGGGAAATCTGCTATAGACACATTTTTTGTAATCGGAGGTAAGTTATTTCCATTTACTATTTGAGTAAGATTTAGTAAAAAACTTTCATTTTGGATTAAATCTCTATCAAAAGTAAAAGTGACCTGGCCATTATTACCATTATTACAAGATAGGTTAGTTTTATTTGGAGTACCAACTAAACCAGGTGAACACGGTATAATATCATAAACGATTTGATCGGTAAATTTTGAGCCATTAATACTAACATAACCAGTTCTAAAATAAATTTTTAATTTTCCTTCTGATCCACTTAGATCTTTTATTTTAAACGAGATATTTCTTTGTGCCTGAAATTCACTTGTAAAATTTACCCAATTGCTACCATCATAGCTATATTGCCAGTTCCAACCGCGATTAAAAGTAATCACATCTTCTTTACAAGCATTTGAGTTAACCGGTTGAGGTAAATAAATACCCATTATTTTGGAATAGGCAATACACCCACTAAAAGAGGATCGGTCGAAAGTATTTGGATCATAGGGTATTGTTGAACTTTGTCTACAGTCTGGAACATCTATATTACCAGTAGTCCCACCTGTACATGTTATTACAGAAGGGTAAGGAGCAGTTACATAGAAAAAATCATATTCGGTTACAACCACATCTTGGCTATTACTACTTTTATAAATAGCGTTATTTCCAACTCGAATACTATGACTACCGCCGTGACTACCACCCCATCCCAAAAAAGGATCCAGAGCTGTTTCTACTAATATCCCATATTTTGTTTGTCCTTGAAGGACTATACTAATAAAAAAGAATAAAAGAATGAGTAATTTTTTTTCCATATTTTTAAGTATTATTTTTCAATGCAATCATTTTTATCTGTTACTTTAACTTTATAACCCTCCGATTTTGCCAATAATCCATTTATTACATAATGTTGGTTGTCTATTTTTATCGGAACTTTTAATACATCATCGATATAAAATTGATATGGAGCTATACCGCTAAGTACTTCTATATCAATTGTACCATCATTTCCTCCATAACAAGATGGCTGTGTTTGATTAGTTATCTTGAATTGCATTTTTGCAGGATCATTATATGTGAAGTTTTGTGTTGAAATCATTGATCCACGTAAAATTGTTCCTTTTTTAGCCTGATAAACGATTTCGTATGTATTTGTATTTTCTAATGAACTAATATTTTGGAAAGTATAATTTTTCGGATTAGCGCTATCAAAAACAACATCGGTATACTGGTTACTTATTGAGTTATTATTTTTGTTTTTTATATAGATATAGGTTAAAATTTCATTTGTTTCTAAAGGCCTGTCAAATGAGACTACAATTTTTGGAATTGACTCTCCATTACATCTTGGTGCAGTATAATCAATATTTATTACTGTAGGAGAACATGAGGAGTAGGTTATGGCCAAAGGGGCAGTAAAATCTCGCGTTTGGTCATATCCTAATCTAAAATAAATTTGTTTGTTAATATAATTAATATGATTTGCTCCTAATATATCTTGAATTGAGAAAGTTGTGGTTGTTATATCGTTAGTTTTATTTCCTCCAATATAATTTGGTACATCTATCCAGTTTGCAGTATTATCAAGAGAATATTGCCAGTGGTATGCCTCCGCTGGAAATCCAGCTGGAAATGCTGCCAAACTTAATTGAAACCCGGAGCAAACTTCTGATGGACTAGTTGTGTCTAAATTTTGAATGCTGACATTAGGTTTGAATTCGGAAATTCCAACCATGAAGTCACATCCGCCTAATTGCAAATAAGGATATTTAATTAAATCTACTGCAGAATTTGTAATAGTAGTATTTCTTATACATTCTTCTTGTGCAGATAGACAAGGTTCTACCGAAGTGTTGGCGTTTAGATAAAAACTAAAAGAGTTGAAATTTGGGACATTCGGGTATGTTTTTTCATTAATATCGTTGATTCCACTATTTGAACCTATTGAATTTGCACCACTGCTCAGATTCCAGTAAAAACTATTATACTCACAATAGAACCTCCCTGAAAAATTCACTTTTACAGAATATGTGTTTTGTTGTCCGAACATCTGTAAAGAAAAGACAGATAGAGATATTATAAAAAATAGCTTTATTTTATATTGTTTCGATACAATCATTGTCATCTGTTATTTTAATATTGTATACTCCTTCTTGTTTTGTAATTATTAGACTCCCTTTATGTCCATTAGCATCTGTTGTGGTAGGATTCGTAAATTGTGTTTTAGTACCATTATTTATAGAATAAAAATATGGAGGAGTACCTCCAAAAGTATTTATAAGGATTTCCCCAGTGCCACTATTGCATAATGGATCTGTGGGAGTAATTTCATACCTTAATGCGATTGGAGGCTGTATTATAAAAGGATCACTTTTGGTATCACTTGTTGGTAACGCACCATTATCTTGAAAGGTTTGATAATGTAAAAAATAAGTCCCTGATTTTAAATCTGTAAATGTAATCTGGCGATTAGGGAAATTGGCAGAAGTAATATCCTTAGGAATAGGAGGGAGATTATTTCCATTTACCACTTGGGTAAGATTTAGCAAAAAATGCTCATTATTAATTAAATCCCTATTGAATGTAAATGTGACTTCACCATCTTGGTTATAAATGCAGGATGTCTTAGTAGTAATAGGAGCCCCAAGAAGAAGAGGGGGACAAGGGATGAACTTATACGTTAAAATATCTGAATAATCATTTGTACCACCACTTCCAGTTTTGGTGTATCGCGCACGTAACTGAAAATTTTGATTTAGTTGTAGACTAGGAATCATAGCGAAAGTTATAGGTATAGTTTGTGCAGATCGTAATTCATAGGGCAATAAATCTTTCCAGCCTACGCTATTACTATGAAAATACTCCACTGCAAAAGTCATTTGACCACCTTCACCAACAATTGCAACCGAAAAATTGAAAGGTTCGCATTGTTTCAAATCTGTGTTTGAAGCACTGTAATTATTTAACTCAGCAATTGGTTGTAAATAATAAAATTCAAAGCGGCTATTATGGCTAACCATTATTCCTCCTAAACCAGAGCCAAAGTAGGATTGCCAATAGCCAGAATATGGGGCTGTTAAAAGAGGTCCGTGTGTCTGAAGGAATCCAGAGGATCCACTTTCTACTGCTTCAGATAGACGCAGCGGCGTGTTAGAAACGACTACACCATCGAGTGCGTTTACATTTGAATTCTTTAAAATATATGAAAAAGAGGAATTAGTATTAATTGAATTCGCAGTTGCTCTGGCATACGTTCCATTAAATGGGTAGGTATCCCCAGTATTAAGATAAAAGTTAAGACTACTGCCAGAACCTCCACTAACAGACGAAATTCTAAGATCCCATTTAACTTTGTATTTATAAGTTGTTTGACTATTAGTTATTTGCATGTTAAAAACAATCAAAAATAGACATGCTATTTTTAATGCTTTTAATAAACTTTTATATTTAATAAATGATTTCACGCTCTTAGAACTTTACAGTATAAAAATCCATTTTAGATATTCTTCCATCTTTGAACAATGCTCTAATACCATATTTGTATGTAGTATTTATTGTAAGTGTAGGATCAGATAATCTTCGGGAATCTGCTTTTACAATTTGAATTAATTGTAGCGGTTCCTGATTTGTTGCTTTATAAATTTCGAATCCCTCAATGTCATTTTCTTTATAATCCCAAGATAAGTCAATGCTTTTTGTGTTAGGATTTGCTTGAGCATAGAACCCTTTTACAGCAGGTTTTACGGTATATTTTGGTACGAATAAAGCTATTTCTGGAGATGGATTAGATGTAAGGCCACTTTCATCTTTAGCAAAAATTGCATATCTATACGTTGATCCTTCTACAGTTTTCTTATCTTGATAAGATTCTAGTTTTGTAGCATCATTTAAGATTAATTCCCATTTTTCTTGTTCGTTTTCTTTACGATATAATTGGTGCGAGGCTACATCTTCACTTTGGCTATTAACCCATTCAAGAAAAACAGCTCCATCTTTTATTTCATATTTAGTAAATACAGGAGAAGTAGGAGGGATTACGTCTGGTTTTTTAATAATTAATGTTTCAGAAAACGGAGACATATTGTAATGGTAATCAACGGCAATAACTCTATAATATACTTTACTGTTCAAACTCTTGATAACTACTTTATCTTCATAGGTATTAGGCTCGCTTGGACTAACAGTTAATTGACTAAATTCTTCCTCGGCTGTATTTCCTCTATAAATGCGATACCCCATTAAGTCTTTTTCTTTGTTTGGGGTCCATGTAATTTTAACAACACCCAAGCTATCAATTACACCTTTTAATCCAATAGGTTTGGATGGAGGGATCGAATCTACAGGCTGTACGAGCATAGGAAATGAAGTTCTACTACTTCCTTGTTTTCCTACGGCAGTGATCGTAAAGTAATTGGTCGATGAGAGTTTATTGTACGTTACAGAGCGGTTTTTTGGAGCTATGTTTTTTATTACTGTTGTATATTTATTATCATCAGTGTCTGAACGATTCAGTTCAAAACCTGAGATTTCTTCATTTCCTTCTTCTGGGAATTCCCAAGATAAAGTAACTGTAGTATCATCCTTAAAGTCTTTAACAGTAAGATGAGGTACATATTTTAATAGTGATTTTCCTTTTCCAGTAATAATTTCTGAATACGGACCTAATTCCCCAAAAGAGGAGATACCTTGAATTCTATAGCTATATGACTTGTTATTGGTAATAGAATCTACATAAAAGATTCTGTTATTATTTGTGTTTTCCTGACTTAAACTCGTATATGGTTTTTCTGTTATTCTTTCAAAAGTTTTTTTATCTGTAGAGCGCTCAATGTAATAACTACCATAGGCATGAGATAATATTTTAAAATTCCAGCTTAACATAGTACTTTTATCAGTAAAATGAGCTGTAAAGTCCATTGGTTTTGGGAGTGATTCATATTCCTTTAGGCTCACAAATACACCGCCATAAACAATGTTCATTTCTTTCTCTGGCACATTTGAAGATACTCTATAAGCATATTTTTCATTTTGTTTGGCAGTTTTATCTTCAAAGCCTAAACCAGCTTTCTTAGCAATTTCAAAATCTTTGTCTGCAGTGAATAAAGCAAACGTAAATCTTTGCTCGGTTTCTTCCGAAAGGTTAACAATTGTTTCTAAATTATCGTTTCCTGTTACTGCAAAATCTTCTCCATAAATGGCTTGAGCAATAATTGCTGCATTGTCATTATCCTGAATTAATTTTTCCCAAGTTTCGAGAGGTTCAGGTTTAGAAACTTTAGACAAAACTATCTTTTCTGGTGTTGGTAAAGTTTTATTGTCTCTTGTTACGGTATATCTTTCTACTAAATAACCATGAGTATTCAATTTTTTCCATGCCACAGGATCCGTAACAGCCCATCGTAATAAAATTCTGTCTTTTTTAACTCTTGCTATAACTTGTATTTCTGGATTTTTTTCGGTTGTATTAACCTCTCCAATTTTATTTTGGGAAAAAACATTACCCATTATTGTAAAAACAAGTATAATTAAAATTTTAAACTTCATGCTAATTTGATTTATTGAATGTAAAAATTGAACTAGAACCTAATTGCCCTCCAGGGAGTGTATAATTCAATTTAATATTGTAAGTACCTTGTTTTATATATGGAAAGTGACCGTTGATGATGTAATCATATTTTGCAATCATAGATTGGTTTAATGTATTCAAATATTTATTGACAACTTTATATCTTATGTTTACAAAATCTGATTTGTAATAATAAGGCAGATTATATCGGTAAGGCAAATATTCTTTTAGCATATAACTATTAGGGTTATTAATGATATAATCCTGATACCATGCCATCGTTTCAACTCCTTTAGTAGGAGGAATGCCAAGGATAGTTGTATTTCGGTCTAATCTTAAATCTTGTTCCAATGGATATCCACTATAAATTAATGGATAAATTTCATTTTTATAATAGTTATCATCTAATATAGCTTCAGCATTTACTAAAGGTATATTCAGCGTTTTTGCATTACCAATTATTTCTATTTCATCAAATGGTTCAGTTGAATTGTTTAAAGATTGTAGTGCATGTACATCCGAATAGATAATTTCAACCAGTGTTTGTTTAGGCTTTTTAGCAGCCATTTTTTCCTGAAAAGTATTGTATTGGCTTGTGCCAAAATTATATTGTAATATCTCAATATTTTGGCCCCCAGTGATAGTTTCTGTCAATTTATTACTTTTTACTTCAACAGTTACATCCTTATCTAAATCTTGTTTTTCGTAATTTTCAGACATATTAGCGTTAGCATCACTTTTTGGCTCAAGCGTCATTAAAGTGATGTTGTATTGTTTTGATGTTTGTAAAACAGGGAAATCAATATTAACTTTTTTAAGAGCAGAGTTGTAACTAATTAAACCAGTATCAGTTTGATTGGCAGTTTTATAAAATGCTTTTTGCGATTGACCAGCTTTTAAATCAAATAGATAGGCTTGCCCTTGTTTTAATACTACATAAGCTTGTTTGGATTCATTTTGATATACATATTTCTGATCAAAAACAGGATAACAGTAAGCAATATTAGTCACTGGAATATTATTAGGCGCAAGACCAGTTGTAAAGTTTCTAACCTCGGTTTCGGTGGCTATTTGTCCATTGTCATAAATGGTTTTCCATGTACCGTTTACATTTTCCTGAAAGCTTACTTTTGCTGTTAATGTTAGATTAGAATTTTGAGGTAATACTTCAGATGCAGTAAAACTCATTAAATCCTTAGTTTGGTTCCAGCTAATATCACCTACAATTGGAACACCGTCTTTTTTTATAGAATATTCTTCCAACTTTAGTTTATAGGTTTTTACTCCACCATCATCTTCCAGAGTAAAGTTCTTTTCAATAGGCATATTAAATCCAACCTGAGGAATTGCAAAAACGCTTACGTCCTTTGTACCTTCGGCAGGAGTAATGTCTGCAATTGTTTTTAGCCCCCCTAAAGGTGCATTATTAACAAACTCACATTGTTTACCAAACTCTAATTTAAATCGGAAACTACCTTTAACGACTCCGCCTAGTAAACTAAAGTATCCTCCTAAATAACCTCTAATCCATACAGGGTTAGGTAGCTTGGCTTGTAAAACAACAGCGCCACCACCTTTTATAATTGATATCTTCTTCCTGATAAAAAAGAGCTTGATTTTAATCCCCATATCTCCTTGTAAATATGCATAAGACTGACCATTTGCATACCAACCATTAATACCAATTTGCCCAGATCCTTTACATTGTGCCTCTCCGTAATCTTTCACCATAATATCAAATCCAAATCCAGCTTGGAAGTTTGCATAAAATACCAAGAAGGTAATGTCACCAGTAGCTATACTAAAGTCTGATCCAAAGGCGAAACCTTTTCCTGACGAAATACTATTTTCGTCTCGCATATAATCTAATTTAGCAACATCCACTCCTAAAATTTGTGCTACAATAGCAGGTGGTGGTGGACTTGCAGGAATATCATCTCCCAGCATGAAGTAACCTCCAGCTTCAACTTCTATAGGTCCAATTGCTAGTTTTATCCCTAATCGATCGGTAGGAGTACCCATGCGTATATACCATTTATCAGGACCAAAATGTAGTACAGCCCAACCAGCTCTATTTTGTGATGCACGCCCTTTTATAAAACCTCCGGGAGTATCAATATATAAATCGAATGTACCATGTAATGTCTTTGCTCTAAAGTCATATTCTATGGCTGCAAATGCATTAATACCCATAGATTGTTTTACAGTATTAGGGTACAATTGTTCTGCAGCTTTTGATAAATTGGATGTTTTTAAGGCTTCCAGGGCTATTTGGGACATTAAGGATTCATTTTCGGCAACAGCTTTTAAAGCACCTTTTAGAGCATCTGCTCCAGGTATCTCAAATGGTTGCATTACATGTCCTTCTCCATAAATACTTATTCTATTTATACCAGAATTATTATTAAAAGCGATTTCGAAACCTGCACCTCCCCAAAAAGCATCTGCTGTCGCAGTTCCTGCAAATTTTAGCATTGCCTTTACACCAAGTCCGGAATCGATATCCGGAACATAATTAGAACCAGATGCTACAAATGAAGAACTAAAACCATCCTTTCTCATTTTATAGTAAGCACCACCACCAAAGCCTTTGAAAGTAATTGCTCCGGCAGGAATATTAAGATTATCTACCATTGCATCTACATACCAATATCTAAAAGTTGTAGAACCAAAAATAGCATTAGCTTCGACTGATATACCTCCCGTAAAATCGGCACCTACCATACCTTTAAAGCCATTACCATAAACAGGATCATTATCCATTATGGTGATGCTTCCTTTAAATTTCACTCCACCTAAATCGGCAGAAACCTTAATTTCTTCAAATTTCAGGTGATCAAATTTCCATTTTTGAATACCTGCATTTTTAGCAAATTTTCCAACAACATAAAATTTAGTCTGTCCTTTAAATTGATCTTTCATCAAGTTAATGGCCAAATCTATTTTTAAACTTGCCGACTCATCATCTGCAATTAAGGCTATTTCGTTTATTGTTATTGGGAAATTACTAACTTTAGCATCATCTTCGGCAGCATTCTTATACCCAAAATAATCTGCTTTTATGTAAGGAACAACAGTTTGTAATTGTAAATTTTGGAATGTAACTCCTTTAAAGTTTACTGTTTCTTTTGTGTCGGTTTCAGACTCGGGAGTGTTACTTCCTTTTATGGCTAAGCTTCCATAAAGAACAGCTTTGGGCAAGAAAACACCTTCTTTTACTTTTAGTTCTACATACGAGTTTTTCTCAATTTTTGCATTTGCTTTAAATAATTGAAAGCAAATATCATTTTTAACTTCAGCCTTTAAAAGATATTCATTATCTATAGGGTTAATGATAGCTTTATAGCCAAGTTCACTTCTTACACCAGGTTTACATTGTTTGGATGGGTCTGTAACCGGTAAAACTATGTCTCCATCAAATCCTGCATAGGTTAATGAATTTGCTCTAAATCCTAATTCAATATGATTAACCGAAAATTGCCAGCCCGAAGCACTTCCTTTTCCTAAGTCCAGAACATTCTCGGCAGAGAAATTACCCGAAACCCCCATTCGGTCAATTAATAAATTGGTAGCCTTAAAAACAATACGCTCGTTTGTCTCTTTATTCTTGAATTGCGCTGGTAGAACTACTTTTAAGGATTTTACATATAAACCTCTCCATAAATTTTCATTTCCCGGAACCAAATAATCTTTTTGATAATCTTTTGGCCAAACAATATCACTGGAATTACGGATATCACTAAAATCGATTACCGCTTTGTTTAATTCAAAACAAGTACCTTTATAGCTAGTCAATTGAAAACTCGGTAAAGAGATTTCTACCAAAATATCATTCCAATTAGATACGATTGTTTTAAAATTAGCCTCTACTCTTTGAGTGGTTCCGATAACATTATAATTGGTATCAACGGGTTCTAATAAATTTCTGGAAAAAACTACATCGGCAGTTATTCCTAATTCTTTAAAACCATTACAATCTATAGTTACGTATGTTTTATTTTCAACTTGTCCGGTTGCCATAGTCATGCCACCTTTCAAAATCAATAATAAATTATCACCATTAATTTTTATTGGGACATCACCCAGTAAAACCAAATTGGTATCACCTACTAATCCTCCTTTATGAGAGAGTTTAATGTTATTGGCACCAAAGAAAAGTTCTTTAGGATTACCAGATGCATCATGCTGAGGGATTATTATTTTTACAAAAGCAGTTAGCTCTGTATATTCGGGAGTGAATTTAGCATTACTAACGCCTAAAATATATTGTATACCACCGATTGTTTTTTTGATACCCAAAGGCAGCATTGACAAACTTTTAGGTTCTAACAGATCGGTTAAATTACTGTTTTTATCAATTTCTTTAAAAACTGCAATAGCTTTGTTTAAGTCCTCATTAGTTGGATCGGCAATTGGGTAGTTTTCCTTTATAAAAGAATTGGTAAACTCACTTTGTGAAGACTGAGGAAAATGAGTTAAAGTGTTCGTTCCTTTTTGAGGAAGTACATTTATAATCGGATTATTCTTTTTTAAACTACTAATAGTATCCCCATTAGTATATGAAAAGCAATTAATACTTATGAAAAATAAAACGAAATTTAATATAAAAGAGAGTAACTTCGGGGTAGTTTTTTTCAATTTTTGGCTGGTTTGGTTTGGTATTAAGCAAGATATTAACGTATTAGCTTGGCTTAATGGAATATTTTAAGAGGGTCTAAATATATATAATTTTTAATAGGAAAAAAATGGTTTATAAAAAGTTATAACAACTTTTTATAAAATATCAAATTATTAAGTAAAGATTATTTTTTGTTGCTTTTATCTTATATTTTGCTTTGGCTTTTGTGTTTTGTTAGATAATTCTTAATAAAATGAATTATTTATTATTAACTTAAAAGTAATAATCCGGCGAAAATAAGCGACTTTTTATATATCCACAATACCCAGTTTTAGTGATATTTCAATAATCGTAAACAAGAAATATTTAATACAGGATTATATTTATAAATTTACTTTTAAGGCATAAAAAAACTCCAGATTTCTCTGGAGTTTAGTATATAGTATAAAAGTAAAAAAATTACTCTTCTTTCATAGTATGATATACGTTCATAACGTCATCATCCTCTTCAATTTTTTCGATAAGTTTTTCTACATCTGCAATCTGCCCTTCAGTAAGTTCTTTTGTTATTTGTGGGATACGTTCAAAACCAGAAGATAAGATTTCAAGGCCTCTATTTTCTAATTCTTTTTGGATAGTTCCAAAACTTCCAAAAGGAGCATAGATTAAGATGCCATCTTCGTCCTCAAAAACCTCTTCGGCACCAAAGTCGATTAATTCCAATTCCAATTCCTCAGGATCAAGATTACCCTTTGGGATTCGGAAATTACAAGTGTGATCAAACATAAATTCAACTGAGCCCTGAGTTCCCATAGTTCCGTTACATTTATTAAAATAGCTACGAATATTGGCAACTGTACGGTTATTATTATCCGATGCAGTTTCTATTAATATAGCAATACCATGAGGAGCATAGCCTTCAAATAAAATTTCTTTATAGTTGGCAGTATCTTTATTGCTGGCATTTTTTATAGCGCGCTCAACATTGTCTTTCGGCATGTTGGCAGCTTTTGCATTTTGTATAACCGCTCTTAATCTAGAATTAGCATCCGGATTAGGACCACCTTCTTTAACAGCCATTACAATATCTTTACCAATTCGGGTAAATGTTTTGGCCATTGCTGACCAACGTTTCATTTTTCTACCTTTTCTAAATTCAAACGCTCTTCCCATTGCTAATTTTTTATTTTGTGTTGCAAAAATACAGTTATTAGTTATTTTACCAAAAACAAACCCTATTCTTTTTTAAATTAAGTTTTTTATGTATGCAGTTTACTAGGAATAAGTATTCAGTCGCAGTATACAGTAAAAGTAAATTGAGAGTATATACTATATATTAAATAGTTAACAGTTTTGGTATTCGGTAAAAAAAGACAGCATATTTCCAGAGTTTAACCTCAAGGTTTGCAATCCCGTCTCGAAGCTTCGGGATGGGGATATGCAAAGCACGCAAACTTTGAACCCAAACAGAATACTGATACTGGCACTAAAAACTAGAAGCTAAACACTACTTAGCTGCATTAAACTCATTAATAATATTCACAGCCTCATTTAAGTAAGGATTAGTCTTTAAGTTATCAATCTGATATTGATTCATGACCTTTTCGGTAGGATACATACCTAAAAGAAATTGATTTACAGTAGAGTTATAAATATCAAGAGGACTATTCTTGGCATTAAAAGAGTTTATTTCATCCCATAAACCCATTCGGATCTTTTTTTGGTTGAATACCGCATCCAAAGTCATAGGAATTTCAGTTTGCGGAATATTAATTAACTGATCAATAGTTTGATTTATTTTTATAATATTATTAAAATAATCACTTGCCGCCACCCTTATAGTACTATTGTCAGCAAGCATATTTATTAAACTTCTCTTTACGAAAGGTCTAAATTTAAAAGCCGGAATAATGCTATCATTTTTTATAGCAGTTGGAAAATTTTTCTCCTTCTGAAAAATATTCTCATAAAATTCCGGAAGAACCACATCAGGAGTTATCCCAATATATTGATGACTTTTACCAGTTATTCGATAAAATTTATTAATAGTTATTTTCAAGAAATCAGTGTTCTTCTTCTCATCCAATGATTGAATGGTTTGCATCGTTGCTTTGCCCAGCGTATTACTACCCAATAATAAAGCCCTATTGTAATCTTGCATAATAGCTGCAAAAAATTCACTCGCCGAAGCAGTATTGCCATTAACCAAAACAACCACAATACCTTTATATAACATCCCTTTATAAGGATCATTAATAACCGATTGTTGGTGTTTATTATCGACAACTATTGAGATAGGTCCACTATCGATAAACATTCCTGCTAGTTTTATGGCCTCTTCCATAGATCCACCGCCATTATCAATTAAATCAATAACCAAACCTTTTATATTGTCTTTTTGTAATTTCAAAATTTCTTTGGCAACATCATCAGCGCAACCTTTACCACTATTACCTTCCAAATCGGCATAAAAACTAGGAATTTTTATATACCCAATCTTACTATCTTTACCTATTATAAAGCTGAAAACAGAGTTTTCCTCATCCTTCATAATTTGTTTTTCAATACGAACCTCAAAGTTTTTTCCAGAATTTCTTTTCAGAGTAAGAGTGATAGTTTTATTAGACTCAGACAAAATCATAGTCGAAATTGCTTCCAAGGCAGCACACGAAACCTTCAAAGTTTCCTTCTGATTAGAGATAGAAACAATCTGATCCCCTTTTTTAATTTGACCCGTTTGAAAAGCAGGACCATTAGGATCCAATTCGGTAATAATAATCTCATTTTTTTCATTAAGATTTACACTTAAACCCAATGATAAATGTTCTTTGGATAAAGAAGCCACAAAACTTGATTTTGAATCATCACTAAAATAGGCAGTATGCGGATCAAAATAAGTACAGAAATAATTATATAATTTTTCTTGCTGATCCTTCTTAGATTGTAAGAGAGTATTAATTCGACAAATCTGATTATCAAGAATTATCTTTTTCTGAGTAGCTTCAATAGATTGGAAATTTGTTTTAAGCGAGTCTAAATTGGTACTTACTTCCGAAATTGCGTCTAGAATTTCATAACGCATTTTTTTTCGCCATACCTTCTCAATCTCCGTTTCCTTCATATAAACGGGAAAAGATTTTTTATAGAACCTAATAGTATCCTTTACACTGTAGTCAATAGGTTCAGACTGAATTTTTTCCAGAATAGTCTTATTTCTCAAAAGTCCATTGCGATATTTTGAGGTAATATCTTTAAGAAAAGAACAATCTTTATTCAAAATCAGATTGTCAATATTCAAACGATATTTTTTGACAAGAATATCATACTCAGACTTCAGGAAGATATTTCGAGAAGGATCCATTTCATCAATAAGATTATCAAAAACAAAAACCGATAGACTATCATCTACCGGTTTAGGCTGAATATGTTCGCTTTGAATAAGCGCATTTATTTTAGTTAATATTTCACATGTTGAGTCACTATTTTGACCAAACAGAGAGAAACCAACAAGCAGAAATACCAGGGAAATTTTTTTCATAAATCAAGTATCAACATTTAAACTAAAATTACACTAATTTTTTTGATAAAACGAGTAAAATCTCACTAAAATATTAATCTCAAAATAGATTTTTAACCACACATTTAATTAATTTTATACATTAATCATTTAATATGTAGCGATATAAAGCTTGAACTTTTAAAGGTTTAAGGCCATATATTTTTTGTTATTTCTTGTAAAAAGGTAGTTTTACTACTTTGGCAGGAACATCATTTTTTCTAATTCTAATAAAGATATTACTGTCTACGGCACTGTTTGCAACAGTTACATATCCTAAACCAATACCAACATTCATAGATGGAGACATAGTTCCCGATGTTACAACCCCAATTACACTTCCGGTCGCATCCACAATTTCATAATCGTGTCTTGGCACAGCACGTTCCTGCATTTCAAAAGCAACTAGTTTTTTGGTCACACCAGCTTCTTTTTGTTTTTTAAGGTTTTCAGAGTTAGTGAAATCTTTAGTAAATTTCGTAATCCAACCCAATCCAGCCTCAAGAGGAGAAGTAGAATCGTTAATGTCATTTCCGTATAAGCAGAAACCCATTTCCAAACGCAAAGTATCACGAGCAGCCAAACCTATTGGTTTAATGCCAAAAGATGCACCAGCTTCAAACACCTTATTCCAGATAAGTTCAACCTCATCATTTTTGCAATAAATCTCAAAACCACCAGACCCAGTATAACCAGTAGCTGAAATTATCACATTATCAATTCCTGCAAAAGTACCAACTTCAAAATGATAATAAGGAATAGCCGATAAATCTACCGAAGTCAAACTTTGCATTGCCTCAACAGCTTTAGGCCCCTGGATTGCCAACAAAGAATAATCATCCGAAAGGTTTTTCATTTCTGCACCCACATCATTGTGCGAAGAAATCCAATTCCAGTCCTTCTCAATATTCGAAGCATTTACAACAAGTAAATACTCTTCCTCCTTCATTTTATAAATAATCAAATCATCTACAATTCCACCATCATTATTAGGTAAGCAAGAATATTGAGCTCTACCAATAGTTAGTGTCGATGCATCGTTCGAAGTTACTTTCTGAATCAAAGCCAAAGCATTTGGACCAGTTAATAAAAATTCTCCCATGTGCGAAACATCAAAAACGCCCACACCAGTACGAACTGTTTCGTGTTCAGCATTTACACCTTCATATAAAATAGGCATATTATAACCAGCAAAAGGTAGCATTTTCGCTCCCAAACCCTCATGTATGTGCGTTAGCGCAGTATTTTTCATTGTGTGTGTTTATAAAATTGAATCGCAAATTTATTCAAAAAATATTGTAAACAAGTACTCAAAATTATAAAAATCGCAAAGATTAGGAGCTATTTCCTGCTATTCGCTATATCTTTATGTTTTTAAAGAAAAAACATAAAGGATACCGCTACTATCAGGGCTACGGCATATTAGGAAATAATATTCATTTCTTAATCATGGTTTTTTTTGTAATTTTAATCAAAATAGCGATTCAATGAAAATACCCATTTCTATAACTCAAGCGGAGATTCAAAAGATCTACAAACCTATAAATCCACATACACACAAAGGGATACAAGGACATGCAGCAATTATAGCCGGAAGTTATGGAAAGATAGGAGCAGCCGTTTTGGCATCTAGAGCATGTATAAAATCAGGCTGCGGACTTGTAACCACACTTATTCCAAAATGCGGTTATGAAATCCTCCAATCTACAATCCCCGAAGTAATGGTTGTAACCACAACCCACGAAAAATACATATCCGAAATCATCTTCGATATCGAGCCAAAAGCCGTAGGAATCGGTCCGGGAATAGGGCAGGAGCCCAACACACAAAAGGCATTTTATGAGTTTTTAAAAACAAATAAAAAGCCTCTAGTCATCGATGCCGATGCACTCAATATCTTATCCAATAACAACTCTTGGCTTAACTTGTTACAATCAGAAACCATACTCACACCACATCCCAAAGAACTAGAACGCCTAATAGGAAGTTGGAAATCAGACCAAGAAAAGTTTGAAAAAACGATAGAATTCTCCAAACAATACCAAGTAATTATAGTCATGAAAGGCGCTCCCACACACATTGTAAATAGCAAAAATGTCGATGAAAACACCACAGGAAATGCCGCACTAGCAACTGCTGGAAGTGGCGATGTCCTAACGGGAATAATCACAAGTTTACTGGCACAAGGATATTCCCCAATTCAAGCAGCCCAATTAGGAGTTTATATACATGGTTTAACTGCCGATATTGCTTTGCCCGAAACAGGATATCAGTCATTCATAGCATCCGATATTATTGCAAATCTTGGTAAAGCATTTTTATCATTAGATTAGTTAGATATAAGACTTAGAGAGACAAGAGTATAGAAGCAAGAGTATAGAAGCAAGAGAATAGAAGTAAGAGAATAGAAGTAAGATTTAGTGGGACAAGATTTAAAGATTCAAAAAAGAAGATTTGATGATGTTTTTCTATTTTGATCACACAGTTTGTCCTCCTGAGCGGAGTCGAAGGACCGCAATACATTCCACAAACAGAATCCTAAAACCAAACGAGAGAAAAAAATCTGCCGAATCTGCAAAATCTGCGTGAGAGAAAATTAACGCAGTGCTGCTGTATCTTTACGTAATCATATTGTGGGAGACGCACTGGGGTACGCCTCTACAGACATGGCGTGATTAACTTCAGGTTCAATCTAAAAATCTAAGTAATCTAGGAAGACTAACAAATCTAAATTAGTAAGTTTGTATTCCAGTAAAAGCTGACTATGAAAAACAAACTCGATCTAAGAACGGTAAACGTAACGCGATATATAAGTCCGTTGCGCGAAGGCGGTTCGTTGCCCGCTTTAGCCGAAGCAGATGACGATTTTAAATACGTCCTAAAATTTAAAGGAGCAGGACATGGCGTAAAAGCCTTAATTGCCGAATTAATAGGAGGCGAAATTGCCAATGTACTAAAACTTCAAATTCCCGAATTAGTATTTGCCAATCTTGATGAAGCTTTTGGTAGATCCGAAGGCGATGAGGAGATTCAGGATTTACTGCAAGGAAGCCAAGGACTTAATTTAGCACTACATTTTTTATCAGGCGCAATTACATTTGACCCAGTTGTAACAGTGGTTAACCCAAAACTAGCCTCACAAATTGTATGGTTAGATGCTTTTATTACAAATGTAGATCGTACGTTCAGAAACACCAATATGCTTATATGGCATAAAGAACTGTGGTTAATAGATCACGGAGCTTGTTTATATTTTCATCATTCCTGGAACAATTGGGAACAACATGCCAAAAGTCCATTTGCATTGATAAAAGACCATGTGTTATTACCGCAAGCAACCCTTTTAAAAGAAGTTGATTCAGAGTATAAAGTAGTCTTAACTCCTGAATTATTACAAGATATTGTAGCGCTTATTCCAGACGAGTGGCTTAATTGGGAAGATACCGATGAAACACCCGAAGGATTGCGAAATGTATATTTACAATTCTTGCAAACACGATTAAATCATTCTGAATTTTTTGTAAAAGAAGCCGAAAATGCAAGATAGTCACTTATATGAATATGCCGTAATTCGTGTTGTACCAAGAGTAGAGCGCGAAGAATTCCTAAATATAGGTATCATATTATTTTGCAAAAGAGCCAAATTTATAAAAGTATTGTACCATATAAACGATGCCAAAATCCAAGCCCTTTCAGTCGATTTTGATGTCGAACAATTGCATTGTAATTTAACCTCATTAGAAAAAATAGCCATTGGAGCCAAAGATGGTGGACCAATTGGACAAATGGAAATTCCGGAGCGTTTTCGTTGGTTAACAGCAATTCGTAGTTCGGCAATTCAAACTTCAAGACCACATCCGGGTTTATGTCAGGATTTAGATAAAACAGTCCAGAGATTATTTGAAGAAATGGTTCTGTGAATTTAAGGGAGAAAGGTTCAAAGGAACAAAGGTTGAAAAGGTAAAAAAACTTTAGTTTTTTTCTTTGCGACTTAGCGTCTTTGCGAGATAATTTCTTAGCGTTCTTAGCGTTTAAAACCTTAAATTTTATTCTAAAAAAAAGAAACCATATAAGTCATATAAGAAAATCTAAGATTTAAAACTTAAATAAACTTACATAACTTATATGGTTTAAAAATAATTCTGTTTTTTAATTAGAAAGAACCACAAATATTACCAGTAAATGTAGCACCAGCACCAGCAGTGATATCTGCTTTAACAGCCGATGCGGCAAGAGTTACAATAGAATATGGAGGGGTAAAAGCAGTATTGCTTCCTGCTGTATTTCCTGTTGTATTTGTAAATACATTTCCTACTGCTGTTACGGCTGTGTAACCAGTCATTAAATCAATTGGCGCTTTTACACCTTCGAAAACGTTATTTTCTACACGAATATCAGCCTCAAAACCAGCTGCAATGCATTTATTGCTAACAGTGCTATTGAAATAACTGTTTATAATATGTATTTTACCAAAGCGAACTCTAGGCATTCTTTCCTTACATCCAGGAGCCCACCAGCAACGGGCAAATGTAATTCTCAATTTTCCACGATCGGCAGTAGCACCATCGCTAGAACCAATTAAATTAGAAAATCTGTGATCGTCAGTACCGCCAGAACCACCAGCTTTTGGAGTTTTTAAGTAACCAAATTTAGTATAAGAAACAGTTACATAGTCTGATTGGTTTTTTATATCAAAATTCCCATCCACACCATCTCTAAATTCGCAATGATCTACCCATACATTTTGGCAATTATCTAGAACAGCATTGTCCCAACCGTCTGTGTCGTATGCACCTGGACCTTCGAATATTAAATTTCTAATGATGATATTGGTACATCTTTTAATGTTTATAATACCAGAGTTTGCTTGAGTTTGATCGGTAGAAACCAATTTTGCTCCACTAGCGCCATAAATAGTTTTACCAGACTGATCCTGAAATGATAATCGGGTAGTAATGGTAATAGTACCCGAAACTTTTACAACTTTTACAGCACTGTTTTCAATAGCAGCTTTTAATTGTGCGTAGGTAGTTACAACCGTTTCGGCAGCGCTTCCACCTCCTGTAGTTCCTCCGTTTTGAGAAGCCCATCCGGGAACCTCAGCACAATTACCGACTTTTGCAGTAAGATTTTGACTTGTTGGTACTGTAATTGCGCTACTTTCACCATTTTGTGTAGCGGTAACTTCTTCGTTGTTGCAACTTGCAAAGCCGAAAACCAGTGTAAGTAAAAACACTGATAATGTAGATTTAATTTTCATAATAGATATTTTGGGATTAATTAATAATCCAAAAGTCTCTATAAAATATTTTAAAAAAATTGAACTAGTTCTATCTTTTTTATTAATTTAGTAATCGATTACATTTATTTTGTGGTATCGTGAAATATATTGTGGGTTAAATAGTTATAGTGTTTTTTCTAAAAACGTAAAATAAGTATATGTATAAAATATTAAGGGATAATATAGAGCGCAAAATTGCCCTTACAGATGCGGAATGGAATACTATTATTGAAAAAACGGAATTCATTAAATTGAAGAAAAATGAATTTCTACAAACTCAGGATTCCAATAGTGTATATGAAGGTTTTGTCTTAAAAGGAGCTTTCAAAATTTATATTTTAAATGAAAACGGAAGCGAAAGCATTCTTTTTTTTGCTTTTGAAAATGACTGGATGTGTGATATCGAAAGTTTCTACCATCAAAAACCAACCAAATACAATATAAAAGCTATAGAAGACAGCGAAATAGTGGTTATTAATAAATCAAATAAAACATTATTGTTTAAAGAAGTACCTAAACTTATTCAGTTTCATATCTCGATGGTAGAAAGAGCCAATATTCTTATACAAGAAAGGCTTTTGGATGTGTTAAACAAAACCTCCAAACAAAGGTATCTTGAATTTATAAAAAAACATCCCGACAAAACTCAAAAAATAAACAACAAGAACTTATCCTCATATCTTGGGGTTTCACATGAATTCTTATCGAAGATTAAAAAGAATGTATAGACTTTTTTTGAGGGTCAAAGGTTTTTCTTTGCGCCTTTGCGAGACAATATCTTCGCGGACTTAGCGTAAATCTTCGCGGACTTCGCGGTTAAATTTTATGTCATAGATTAAAGGATTAACTTGATTAAAAATTCAATATTCCAAAGAGGCATTCGTTAGAAAAATGAATCATTATATTTTCCTTTTTGGGATTTTCAATAACTAATAAATCATAAGGATTTAGATGATATGGCTTTTCATTAATTTTAATAACTGTAGTATGTAAAGAATATAAAATTATTATTTGAGCATTACAGTTCTGATTACTATTGGTTATTTTCAGTTTGTGATGGGATATTTTTTCAGAAACCATCCAATTAAAATCATTGCCTTTTGTATAAGAAGTTACATCATCATCCGAATTAAATTCCATGATTTCATATTTCTCATATGCTTTTTTTTCTTTATTTACCTCAATATCTAAGCTGTTATCAAGCATAACCAAGTATCGATAATACCCTTTAAATTTGGTAAACTCCGAAGGCTCTTTCTCTATTGTAGCACTGCTTATTCTGAATGCGAAATCTCTATCGGTATAGCTTGCTGTTTTCGGATATATCATGTATTCATAAGTCAATCCACCACTCCAAATAGAGGCTGTACAATCTTTTTTAGACAAAAGGCTTATGTTCATTTTTTATTATTTTCAGAGGATTAATTTAAGTTCTTGACAGAAGAAAAACAGATTGTTCTCTAAAGACTTTTTTATAAGGTTCAAAGAGGCAAAGGTTCAAAGGAACTAAGGTTTGAAAGGCGCAAGGTTACTGATAACCAAAGTTTAGTTTCTTAGCGTCTTAATGAGGTAACACTGATTTCTTAGCGAACTTAGCGTATCCCTTTGCGCTCTTTGCGGTTATTTTTTTAAAGCTTAAACCTTTTTTTCTAAGACAATAAACTCCAAAGGGTCTTTTGCAACAGTAACATGAACATCACTTTCTGGAAAAGGTTCTCTTACACCAGTATCTACATAACCGTTACGTTTGTACCAAGCAACGAGTTCTTCACGAACAGATATTACCGTCATTACAATTCTAGGTAATCCCAATTCTTTTGCGTGAATTTCGGCTTGATGTAATAGTTTTTTACCGATACCGCTATTTTGTAACTCAGGTGAAACCGTAAGCATTCCTAAATAGAGTTTGTCCTCTTTTTCTATCAATAAAACACAACCAATTATATGATTGTTTTCTGTGAATTTTAAGATAGTATTCTTGGAGTCTTGTATCGTTTCAGTTAATTCTTCTTCGGTAGTTCTTTTCCCTTCTAATAAATCAGCCTCGGTTGTCCACCCTTTTTTAGAAGATTCACCACGGTAAGCCGAATTTATTAATGTATTTAATGCTGGAATATCTTGTAATGTTGCTTTTGTAATCATGGATTTTTGTATTCTTGAGATTGGTTTTTTCAAAGATAAAAAAAAGCTACAAAAAAAATAATTGTAGCTTTTGGTTTAATAGTTTATTGTTAGGAGAGCTTATTATAAATCCGCATAATTATTGGAATTTACTTCTCTTAAGATTTGTGAACAAAACGTTTATGTCAATAATCGGTGTGGAATCTTTAAATTTTTTAATTCTTAAATTATATTAATCCAACAACCCGCTACTCAATATAATCTTTCTAATTTCAGTTTCAAAATAATAAGAAACATTGAAGTTCTCAAACGCTTGGTTTTCTAAAATAATAATGCTTGTATCAGTTTCAGGATAATATAAGTTAACAGAAGTAAATCCTTGATCGGGTATAATTCCTGTATGACCAAATTCTTTTATTTTTGCCTCATCATTTACTCGAATTCCGTATCCATATCCAATTTCTTTTTCGCCAAAAACAGGATGTTTATCTGTAATATTATAAGTTGTCATTCGAGTATAAGTAGCTTCATTTAAAAGTCTTCCTTTATGTAAAGCATTATTCCAATTACTCAAATCGTTAACAGTGCTCACGAGTCCAGCAGCAGGTACTTGTTCTCTAGGAATTACAATACCTTGGATCTCCATGTTTGTATTATCTTTAAAATACTCACGGCCTTTGATTATATTTTTTTCATTTTTAGCATTTGGGAAAAAACTATTATACATATTAGCTTGCTTAAGCAATTCAGTTACATTTTGCTCATATGTTTTATTAGTAGTTCTTTCTATAATTTGTCCTAGCAAAATATAATTAAGATCAGAATATTTAAATTGGGCTCCGGCAGCAAAAGCAGTAGGTTTCTCTAAATCCACAATACCCGAAGTATGATTCAATAAGTTTTCTACTGTTATGGTGTTTGTCCAAGGTTGTGCGAGGTTAGGTAAATATTTTTTTATAGGAGTGCTTAGAACGACTCTTCCTTTTTGAACTTCCTGTAGAATCAAAACAGCGGTTATTTGTTTACTATTCGATAAAATAAAAAAATGATCGGTTAATTTAAGCGGTATTTTTTTTGTGTAATCAGAATATCCATACGCCTTAGAATATTTGGTTGTTCCTTTTTGGGTTATTAATATAGCTCCATTAAATGGTCGAACCGAAGTCGTTTTAATCAGACTATCTATTTTGGCGCTGTAATTGTCTTTTTGAGCAAAAATAGTTTGGTTTGATACAAAAAATAAAAGTAGGGCAAGAGGAAGAAAAGGCAACTTTTTTTTCATTTTTTTAGAAGATTACTTTTGTGGTTTATGATAAGGTTTATAACACAAAAGTAATAGAATTTTTGTTAATCTGTTTTCTGCAAATAATAAATATTTAGCCTAAAAATGATTTTAATTCTTCTTTGTTGGTTCTTTTTTCTTCTAATAAATTAGCTTCGGTAGTTCATCCTTTTAGAGGCTTAGGTTCTGTAAGCCGAATTGATTAATATGTTTAATGTGGGAATGTCTTCGAGTAATGCTTTTGTATTCATGTTATTTAGTAAAATATGGATTGCTTACAGCTTTAGCTCAATGTTATTAAGTTAAGGGAAAATCTATAATAGTGTATCGAATAAATTTATCGCAAAGACCAAAATTTGTGAAGTTTTTTTGAATTGGCTCCAGCTTTAGCTGGAGTTTATATAAAATCAACATGAAAGGCTTTAGCCAAAAATGCTTGATTTGGCTAAAGCCTTATCGTTGTGCGTATTAATCACCTCCTGCTTCAGCTGGAGGCTATTCAATAAATTTAATACTCAAAAAAGTAGTGTTTTTACCCAAAATTTTTTGAGTCGTAATTATCTTATAAAAAAGCTTAACTTAATGGGATTGAGCTTTAGCAGGAGAAATAAGATTACATTAGAAATGGCTTTAGCCTAATCTTTTGTGTTTTTGGCTAAATTATGCTGAGCATTCTATGATAAAAAACAAGTAAAAAGAGTTAAAATTCAAGATGCAAATTTATAAGTATTTATATAGGGAGTTTCTCTAGTTATAACTGCAAAAACTCTGCTTATAAGTTTACATCTAATATTATTTAAAACCAACATTGAATTTTTACCTTCAAGTTTTTTCTTATTGTAGTATTCTTTTAATTGAGGGTCATATTTTATTGATGTCATAGCACACATTTGTAATAATGACTTCATTTTTTTATCTGCCATATGATTTACTCTTGTCCTTCCTTTTACACTCGAACCTGAACTATGTTCAAAAGGAGCAACACCTGAATAACAGGCGAATTGTCTCCAGCTTTTAAAAGCTGTAAATCCTTTTGTAGCAATAATCAAATACACGCTAGTTTGCTCGCCTAGTCCAGGAATTGATCTAATAAGTTGGACTTGTTTAGTTAATTGATTACTTACTTTAATGATTTTTTTAATTTTTGATTCAATTTTATGGATAGAGTTTTTAATCGATTTTACTAGAGCTAGATTAATTTGAGATACTTCTTTAAAGATTATTTTATCTGTAAAAGCTTTATTTTCCTTGGTAGTTTGTATGAGTAATAACGCTTTTAGCATTTTTTCTCTTTCAGTATAAAGAATTTTTAATTTTTGAATATCTATGCTTGTAAGAGTGAATAGTTTTAATTTATCTATGTTTCTATAACTATAGTAAGAAATATCTTTAGCATCAGTTTTATCATTTTTCCCTCTTGAAATACCTTTAGATTTTTTTATTTCAATAGCGGGAACAATCCATAAATCTAGATTAAGTTTAACTAAAACACTTGATAAATGATTGGTATAAACGCCTGTATTTTCACAACAAAAAAGAGTGCATTCTTTATCAACTTTTCTATCAATCTTTTTAATAAAAGCAGTAACACTTTTAATATTGTTTTCTATGATAAAATGCTCTGATTTAAGAGTTAAAACATCAAGAATATTAATATCTAATTTAGCTTTTGATACATCAATGCCAACATAAAATAAATACTTTTTCATAACTTTGAATTTAAGATGAATAAAAATGTTGAACTTCTTTAGAGCCTTTATTAGACCGTCATGTCTATCATTCTATTTGAAGCAATTCAACGAGATTCAAGGAGAAGGCAGAGGACTAATGCTCAGCATGGTTCTTAACTAGCGAAGTCTAAAGTTCACCTCTGCTTTCCTTTGAATAAAATTAAAGTTTTTTATCTAATCCAAAGTAAAGGCGAAGTCTCCCGACTTCGTACCCGTAGCTATATTCCGTTCCGATATCATGTAATTTACTTTGTGGTTAATTGGAACGGGTACGAAGTCGGGAGACTTCGCACAGCGATTGTAACACTTCGCAGAGCGGGAAAAAATCTAAATAATACGACATATAGTGATAAATAAAAAAACGACTGAGATTTATTCCAGTCGTTTAGTATATTAAAATATAGATAGATTATCCCAAGAAACGCTGTGGAAAGTCTCCTGACTTCGTACACATTGTTATACTCCGTTTACATTGTTCATTAGAACAGGTACGAAGTCAGGACTTCACACAGCGATTACGATTGTTGAGAAGGAAGACTTTGTTGAACAGAGTTTTATTTATCTTTTAAAATTTATTACAATATTATTATTGTCTATAATTCTTAATTCGTCTAGCCAATGAAAATTCATCTCTTGTAGATTTTGTTGAAGAAAATTAATAATATTTCTAAACTCAGGAATTATCGATATAATATCAAATTTTGGAATAACAAAATGTTCGTCAATTTTCAAGTACTCAGAATATTTAATTTCGTACGGAATTTCGTAAATCTCATTGTCTGTTGATATTCTTAGAATTAATGTGTCAAAAGACATATGATCATTTTTATAAACTGCAATCTCAATTATTTTACTTAGAATTAGCTTGTGGTTATTTTCATTTATAGAAAACAAAATACCTCCTTCCTCTATTTTTATTTTTAGCGAAGATTTATTTATTCTCAGCTCATTCCATAAATCTATTTTGATCATACGATTTACTAAGTTACAATGATTATATGTTTGTTATGAAAGTCTTTGTACCGTTTTCAAAATTGAATTTATGGTCATATGGTATATTAGCTTCTGTTTCATACTGAATTATTAAATCTGCACCTTCCAAAATAAAAGTTCCGTGTCCTGTTATAACCTTATGCTGAGCGAAGTCTCCCGACTTCGTACCCGTAGCTATATTCCGTTCCGATATCATGTAATTTACTTTGTGGTTAATTGGAACGGGTACGAAGTCGGGAGACTTCGCACAGCGATTTATCCCAAGAAACTCTTCAACTCCTCATAACTAGAAATCTTCACGCTAACTTTCTTTTCATTAATAACACTTTTAATTTGTTCTGGAATCGGAAGTGTAATTCCTAAAGCAGGTTCAACAACGTCAAGGAATTTAATAGGATGTGCTGTCTCTAAGAAAATACCAATTGCATTGTCATGCTTTTGTAATTCTTTTTTCAAACCTAAATAACCTACCGCTCCGTGTGGTTCAGCAATATAACCGTTAGTTTTATAAATCTGTTTCATAGCTTCCAGTGTTTCTTCATCAGTATAACTATAAGAAGAGAAGTCTTTTTTGAAAGCTTTTAAATCATTTTGGTACATTTCCTGAATACGAATAAAATTACTCGGATTCCCAACGTCCATTGCGTTAGAGATTGTAGCTTTAGATGGTTTTGGATCATATTTTCCGTTTTCTAAGAATCTCGGCACGGTATCGTTTACGTTTGTAGACGCTACAAAATGTTCAATTGGTAAACCTAATTTTTTAGCTATAATACCAGCACAAATATTTCCGAAATTCCCACTAGGGCAAGAAAACACCAATGGTTTGTTTTGTTTTTTCAAAGCTTTATAAGCAAAAAAGAAATAGAACATTTGCGGCAACCAGCGTGCAATATTGATAGAATTTGCTGAGGTAAGGTTTTTATGCGCTAGTGTTTCGTCTAGAAAGGCTTTTTTTACCATATCCTGACAATCATCAAAAACACCATTAACCTCCAAGGCTTTGATATTTTGACCTAATGTTGTCAGTTGCTTTTCCTGAATGTCACTTACTTTTCCTGAGGGATACAAAATAACAACTTCTACACCTGCAACACCAAGAAAACCGCTTGCAACCGCTCCACCAGTATCACCCGATGTTGCAACTAGAACAGTGTTTTTACTGTCTTTTTTGTCTTTATTAAAATATGCCAGACAACGTGACATAAATCGTGCGCCAACATCTTTAAAAGCCATTGTAGGTCCGTGGAATAATTCAAGTGAATAAATTCCTTTTTCGACTTCGACAACAGGGAAATCAAAACATAACGTTTCGGCAATAATTTCTTTTAAAACATGCTCAGGAATTTCATCTCCAACAAATTGTTTGATGGCTTCAAAAGCAATTTCTTCGTTGCTCAGATTTTCGATTGTCTCAAAAAAAGAAGCGTTTAATGGTGTGATAGTTTCTGGAAAATACAATCCTTTATCACTTGCTAATCCTTGTATTACAGCTTCCTGAAAAGAAACCTTTGGTGCATTATGGTTTAAACTATAGTATTTCATTTTTTTTTATGGTTTGGAATCCCCACCCCAACCCTCCCCAAAGGGGAGGGAGTTGTAACCGGATTCAGGATATGTTTATTCGATTTCTATAATTGTAAATTTCGATTTTTTTATTCCCCCTTCGGGGGTTAGGGGGATTAAATTACACGTACTCCCTCAGGATTAATTTTCGAAACGTGAATTTCGTATGGTAAATCTATATTGTCATATACTTCACTCATGGCTTTACCAATTTTTTCAGCGGTTTCTTTTCCTCTGCTTAAAGCAAAAATAGAAGGGCCAGAACCTGAAATTCCAGAGCCTAATGCGCCATTTTCTAGAGCCGCTTGTTTGATTAAATCAAAACCAGGAATCAAGACACTTCGTAAAGGTTCTACGATTTCATCATGAAGAGATCTTCCGATTAAATCGTAATCTTTAGTATACAATCCAGCAATTAAGCCACCTACATTTCCCCATTGCATGATGGCACTTTTTAGGGAAACATTTTGTTTTAATACGGAACGTGCATCAGATGTCTTTAACTCAATTTGAGGATGTACAACTGTAGCATATAATTCTTCTGGACTATCTATTTTTATAATATCCAGCGGATTGTAGCTTCTTACCAAAGTAAAACCGCCTAAAAGGGCAGGAGCAACATTGTCGGCATGAGCATTTCCGCTAGCTAATTTTTCGCCTTGCATTGCAAATTGTACCAATTCTTTTCTAGAAAATGGACGTCCTAATAATTCGTTTATGCCAAATACAGCACCAGCAGAACTTGCGGCACTACTACCAATTCCGCTTCCGGCTTTGATATTCTTATAAATTTCGATCTCAAATCCAAAATCGGTTTCTATGGTTTCAAGCATTGCCAATGCTGCAACTCCAGCCACATTTTTTTCTGTTTCTAAAGGCAAATCGGCGCCAACAATTTTTGTGATACGAACGCCTTTTTGATCCGATTTGCGAACGATCATTTCATCGCCCGCAGTTTCTAAACAAAGTCCGAGAACATCAAATCCACACGAGAGATTGGCAATTGTTGCCGGACAAAATAGTTTTATTTCTTTCATTTTTTTTTTAAGTTTCTGAGACTCTAAGTTGCTAAGCTCCTAAGCTTTTTCTTTAATAACCTCTTTATATCTTTATAATAGTATTTAGAATTCCTAAGATACTAAGTTTCGTGTTTTTCTCAGAACCTTAGTAACTTAGCATCTTAGTACCTTCCTCTAATTATTCCCTATTCGAATTACATCTGCAAAAATTCCTGAAGCGGTAACTGCTGCTCCAGCTCCTGCACCTTTTATAAGCAAAGGCTGATCAACATAACGATCGGTGTAAAACAATACGATATTATCTTTTCCTTCCAGGTTATAGAATGGATGATCTTTTGGGATGAATTGTAATCCTACGCTTGCTTTTCCGTTTTCGAATTGAGCTACATATTTTAACCTTGAATCTTTGCTTAAAGCTTCATCATATATAGCTTCAAAATGTGCTGAATGTTTCTTTAATGATTCAAAGAAAGCTTCGTTTGTAGTTGTTGCAAGAGATTCTGCTGGCATGAAAGATTCGTTTGCAATAGCATCGATATCCATTTCATAACCACTTTCTCTAATCAGGATTAAAATTTTTCTGGCAACATCTATTCCACTTAAGTCAATTTTAGGATCCGGTTCTGTAAAACCTTGTACTCCAGCTTCTTTTACGACATCGTGGAATGAGTTGTCTTTATTAAAATTATTAAAAATGAAATTTAAACTTCCTGATAAAACAGCTTGAATTTTATGTACTTTGTCACCAGATGCGATTAAGTTTTTTACAGTATCTATAATTGGTAATCCAGCGCCAACATTGGTTTCGAATAAAAAAGGAGCATTATATTGACGGGATAAACTTTTTAGTTTTTTGTAATTATCATATTCAGATGAACAGGCAATTTTATTACAAGTTACAACGGCAATACTTTGTTTTAAGAAGTTTTCATAAGTTTCCGAAACACTTGCATTTGCAGTAATGTCTACAAAAATACTGTTACGTAAATTCAGTTCTTTTGCACGTTCTATAAATAAGTCCTTACTAGCAGTTTCTCCGTTTTCAAGATTAGATTGCCATTCTTTAAGAGAAATTCCATCCTCGTCGAAAATCATTTTTCTTGAATTGGATAAAGCTATAACGCGAACATTTATCTTTAGGTTTTCTTTCAGAAACTTTCTTTGATTGTGAATTTGTTCGATGAATTTTTCTCCTACATTTCCAACTCCCATTACAAACAGGTTGAGTTGTTTGGTGTTTTCTTCAAAGAAGTTTTCGTGTAACGTATTTAGTGCTTTTTTTACATCACGCTCATTAATTACAACCGAGATATTTCGCTCGGATGCACCTTGTGCAATGGCACGAATATTTACGTTATTTTTCCCCAAAGTACTAAACATTCTTCCGCTCAAACCTTGGTGATTTTTCATGTTTTCACCAACCAAAGCAATAATGCAAAGATTTTTCTCGACGATACAAGGATCAACTTTATTTTGAGTGATTTCTACTTCAAAAGCTTGATTAATTGCTTGTTCAGCATTTTCGGCATCGGCATTTAAAATACCAATACAAATAGAATGTTCCGATGAGGCCTGAGTAATAAAAATAACATTGATATTCTCATTGGATAAAACTTCAAAAAGGCGTTTTGATGAACCTGCAACTCCAATCATTCCCGGGCCTTCAAGAGTAAGTAAGGAGATATTATCAATATGGCTAATTCCTTTTACAGGACTTGTATGAGTAATTACTTTGTTCGAAATATAAGTTCCTTCCGATTCTGGTTCAAAAGTGTTTTTGATTACAATTGGAATATTTTTTCTTAATACAGGCTGAATTGTCGGTGGATATAAAACTTTGGCACCAAAATGAGATAACTCCATCGCCTCCTGATAAGAAATTGATGCAATTGGTTGTGCTTGTTTTACAATTTTCGGATTGGCAGTGTACATTCCGTTTACATCTGTCCAGATTTCTAATTCTTTTGCATCAAGTGCACCAGCCAGAATTGCAGCAGTATAATCAGATCCACCACGGCCTAATGTAGTAATGATTCCATCTAGAGAAGAAGCAATAAAACCAGGCATGATAACTACTTGAGATTCATTTGTAGCAAAATAATCACGAATTAATTGATTCGTAACTTCAAAGTTTACGGCAGCTTTCCCAAATTGATTATTGGTTTTTATAAGTTCACGGCTGTCTTTATAACCGCTGTTTTTATTAGTTTGTTTTAAAGCCTCGGCAATAATATATGACGAAAGTAATTCTCCAAAACTCAAGATAGTATCTGATGTTCTATTGGATAATTCGCCCAATAAGAAACAACCATCAAGTAAAGTTTCAAGGTGGTTTATGATTCTTTTTACGTGGCTTAATAAGCTACTTTGTTCACTAACAGGAATTAAAGCTTTTAAGGTGTCTAAATGTTTTTTCTCTATTTCGGCAACTATATCTTTAAAACTTTCGTCATTAGAAGCAGCTTTTGCGGCAGCAGCCTGAAGTAAATCGGTTACTTTGCTTAAAGCGGAAACTACAACTACTAATTGATCTTGTTTTGATTTTTGGTTTACAATTTCTAAAACTCTTTTTATATTTTCGGCATTGGCGACCGAAGTACCACCAAATTTTAATATTCTCATTGTGATTATTTTATTTTATAAATACAAGCGTTTATACGTATTCAATGCCTTTCTTCTTTTTAGGAAAAAAAGTATGGATAACTGGATTATATGTAAAAATGTATACCCCTAAGGGGTAGTAGTAATTGTAGAAGTTGTTGTAGCAGTAATTGCAACCCAGTTTTGAGTTGTTATCGAAGAGTGATATTTTATACTGTTATCTTTCATTTTTGATTTTTCAAATGTACAAGTTTTTATAAAGAGCAAAAAATCAAATTGGGTTTTTACGAATATTTTAATAATCAGGTGAGTAATATTGTTATACTGATTATTTGTTAAAATTAAATGCTTCAAAATAGGTTATTCATATATTTACGTTGAAATTAGGGTGTTGTTTTTCTTTTGCTTAAGCTAAAAGAGGAATCTAGTTTGCTTATAAATGATGTTTCATGGGCTAAATAAATAGATGTATGCAATGTAGGACTTCTCTTTTTAATATTTACCATCTTATTTTTGCTTTCAAGTTATAAAGGTTTATATTACTGAGAATTGATGTAATTAATTTTAAAAGAATCATTATTAATGAATTGTGTATTTAACATGTAAAATCTTTAGTTATTTGTGTTTGTTTTAGCTGTTTTCGCTGAAATAATTAAAAAAAACATAAAAAATGAAGAAAAAAATTACCCTGTTATTTATGTCTTTTTTCATACTTGTATCTTGTCGTAGTGAAGAAGATAATTCCGTACCACCTGTCGTACCAGTTGTTCCCGTCGTTCCAATAGCTCCATCAGCCCCTACGGCAACTCAAGCAGTTTTGAATGGAAATGTTGTAGATGTAAGTTGGCCAGTTGTGGTAGGTACTGGTATTACATATAATGTTTACAGAAATGGTAATCCTGTAAAAATTAATACAGTTCCACTTTCTGAACCAAAATTTACAGATGTACTTGCGTCTACGGGCACTTTTTCTTATTCTGTTACGGCTAATTCAGGAAGTTTGGAAAGTATAAAAGGGGTGGTTTCTGACAAAGTAATACTTGAGCTTCCTAAAACAAAAACGGTAGAATCAATTACTAGCAAGTATAACACGAAAACAGAATACATATATACTTATGAAACAACCAATATCACCAAATTAGTAAGCGAAACTCTTAAAACGACTACTACTAGATTAAGTGATCAAACAGCAATGGTAACGGATCGAATCGGTAAGTATACCTATAATGGAGATTTAATTGAAAAAATAGCCTACTATAATGTTGATAATAATGCTTTTGTATCTTCTATTGATTATGTATATAATGAAAAAAAGAAATTGGTGTCTGTGATAAGAAAAAAATCAGATGGAAGCAATAATATAATTAATTATGTATACAATGATGATGGAACAACTACTATGACGAATGCTAGTTCGCCTAATTTTGAGACTTGGGTGCTTACTTTGGAAAAAGGTAATTTGGTAAAATACGTTTATTCAGTTTTACTAGGTGGTACTATTAATTATAAAGAAGTAGCAAATTGTGTTTTTGATACAAATGAATATGTATACAAGAACGTTTTTGCACATAATAATTTTTTTGGAACTAGTACTAGCTATAATAACGAAATTAGCTCTTCGGTAGTTGTAAGTGAGAATGGAAGTGTATTTGAGACGCTATCATCAAAAAGTGAATATACTTACAATGAAAATGGTTACTTTTTGACAAAAAAAAGATATGATACAACATCTTCTATACCGGTGCTAACTGAAAAAACTACTTATACTTATTAATTTAAGAGTTTTTTTATATTTCTAAAATTAAAGCAAAAGCAACTCTAAACGGGTTGCTTTTGTTGTTTTTGGCTTGTCTCTTTATTTTTATTTACTATGAAGATTAAATAATCCTCAATAAACATTGCTTTTTAATATTGATTTGCTGAATTTTGACGTTCAAATACAATACAAAATGAACAACATCCATTATATCAGTACTGAGCTACTGAATTTAGAGCAACTACAAGAAATAATTGTAGAGCAAAAAACATTAGAATTATCTGATGAAGCAAAAATTAACGTTCAGAAGTGCAGAGATTATTTAGATAAAAAAATGGCCTCACATTCTGAGCCTATTTATGGTATCAATACAGGATTTGGATCACTTTGTAATGTGAAAATTTCTAATGAAAACTTATCTAAACTTCAAGAAAACCTTGTAAAATCTCATGCTTGCGGAACAGGTGAGGAGGTACCACAAGAAATTGTGAAATTGATGTTGTTGCTTAAAATACAATCTTTAAGCTATGGGCATTCGGCTATACAATTACAAACATTGGAACGTCTTGTAGCATTCTATAACAATGATGTTTTACCAGTTGTATATACGCAGGGATCACTTGGAGCATCTGGAGATTTAGCGCCATTGGCACATTTGTCTTTACCGTTATTGGGTGAAGGTGAAGTATATTTTGAAGGTAAGAAAGTGCACTCAAGCGAAGTTTTAAAGCATTTTAATTGGGAGCCAATAGTATTACAATCCAAAGAAGGATTAGCATTATTAAACGGAACACAATTTATGAGTGCTTATGGAGCACATATATTAATGAAAGCATATAAGTTTTCTTATCTAGCCGATTTAATTGGGACAATTTCATTAGAAGGTTTCGACGGAAGAATTGAACCTTTCCATGAATTGATTCATTTTATACGCCCTCACAAAGGACAAATTGTTACTTCACAGCGTGTCAAAGAATTCCTAGAAGGAAGCGAAATTATAGAGCAGGTAAAAACGCATGTTCAGGATCCTTATTCGTTCCGTTGTATGCCACAAGTTCATGGAGCATCAAAAGATGCGATTGATTATGTGAGAAAAGTTTTTAAAACCGAAATAAATTCAGTTACCGATAATCCTAATATATTTATCGAAAGCGATCAAATTATTTCTGGCGGAAATTTCCACGGACAACCTTTGGCATTAGCCTTAGATTTTATGGCAATTGCTTTGGCAGAATTAGGAAGTATTTCTGAAAGAAGAACGTATCAGTTAATTTCGGGATTGAGAGATCTTCCGGCATTTTTGGTTGATAATCCAGGTTTAAATTCCGGGTTGATGATACCACAATATACCGCAGCAAGTATTGCAAGCCAAAACAAACAATTGGCAACCCCAGCTAGTGTTGATAGTATAGTTTCAAGTAACGGACAAGAAGATCACGTGAGTATGGGCGCTAATGGTGCTACAAAAGCTTTGCGTGTTATGGATAATTTAGAGCGTATTCTTGCTATCGAATTACTTAATGCTTCTCAGGCAATTGCCTATAGAAATCCTTTAAAATCAAGTGAATTTATAGAGATGTTTCTAAGTAGCTATCGTGAAGTGGTACCGCTGGTTACTGAGGATAGAATCTTACATTATGACATAGAAAAGACTATTTCATTTTTGAATAGTTTCCAAATTGAAAATGATTTGTTAACAATGGCTTAACATAGCGAAAGAATATTGAAGTAATTTTGCAGTATTAAAAAGATAAAAATGTCAATAAACAGTATTTTCCAATTTTTAGTGCCGAAAGACAAAAAATTCTTTCCACTTTTTGAAGAAGCATCAAGCAATTTAATTGAATTAGCTTCAAACTTGCACGAAGCAGTAAATCTTCCTTTGAAAGAAAGAGAAGTGCTTTTTCAAAAGATTGATGAATTGGAACAAAAAGGCGAAGATATCACGCGTCAGACTAACCTTGAATTGAGTAGAAACTTCATTACACCATTTGATAGAGAAGATATTCACTCGTTGATTACCTCTATTGATAACGTTGCCGATCATTTGCATGGAGCTGCAAGCAGAATGAGGTTATATCAAGTTGATAAGATTACAAAATCTATCAGAAAAATGACAGAAATCAATCTTGAAGCATGTCAGAATATTGATAGCGCTGTGAAAGAATTGAGAAATTTAAAGAATTTTAAAGTCATTAAAGATGCTTGTGCCAGGATTAATAAACTGGAAAATAAATCGGACAATGTATATAACAAAGCAGTTTTTGAAATTTTTGAAAACGAAACAGACGCTAAAAATATTATTAAATATAAAGAAGTGTTATCTGTTTTAGAATCAGCAACAGATAAATGTAAGAGTGTTGCAAACATACTAGAATCTATTTCTGTAAAACATTCTTAAATTCAATTCATTTCATTCTGAAGTTATAATTTTATGACGCTACTTATAATTATTATAGTATTAGCTTTAATTTTTGATTACATCAACGGTTTTCATGATGCGGCAAATGCTATAGCTACAGTTGTTGCTACAAAGGTTTTAACGCCTTTTCAGGCCGTTCTTTGGGCAGCATTTTTTAACTTTTTGGCATATTGGGTTTTCGGATTTGGTGTTGCAGATACTGTTGCTAAAACAGCTCACACTATGGAAATCAATCTGGTTGTGATTCTTGCAGGGGTAATTGCAGCTATTTGTTGGAATTTATTGACTTGGTGGTTAGGAATTCCTTCTAGTTCATCGCATACTTTAATCGGAGGTTTTGCCGGAGCAGCAGTTGCACATGCAATCGCTGTACATGGATTCTCAGGTTATGTAGGAGAAGATGGAACAACGCAATATTGGTACGAAATCGTAAGTTGGTATAAGGCAGGGAAAGATGGAGGGATGCCTTCGGGAGTTCTTATCATTATTGCTTTTATTGTTCTGGCACCTTTATTAGGAGCATTGGCTTCGTATTTAATATCGATCTGGCTGTTAAATGCTTCTCGTAAAATAATTGGTCCTAAAATATTTACAGTAGCCTTAATGATTGCTACGGTTTGGTTGGTTAGTAGTCTAATGGTACCATATGCTAATATTGATAAACCTAGATTCGAGTCACATTTTTGGAGTGTAGCTTTTGATCCGCACAATATTAAATGGTTTTTAGTTGCCTTTATTATCTTAACAGTAAGTGCTTTTTGTTTGATATTCAGTAGTCTGAATTTACATCAGGCAGATGCAGCTTTAAAGAAAATGCAATTATTATCTTCTGCGGCCTTTAGTTTAGGTCATGGTGGTAATGATTCTCAAAAAGTAATGGGTATTATTGCTGCGGCTGTGGCGGTATATATTCATACAAATCCAGGTGTTCATATGGATTCTTGGTTAGATGTTGTATTGCCAAATGATGATTTAGGTGTAAAAGGAATAATGCCGGGATGGATTCCTTTGGCGTGTTATTCTGCTATTGCAGCTGGAACATTAAGTGGTGGTTGGAAAATTGTAAAAACAATGGGTTCTAAAATTACAAAAGTGACTTCATTTGAAGGTGTTGCTGCCGAAACCGCAGGAGCATTAACATTATATTTTACAGAACATTTAAAAATACCAGTAAGTACAACACATACTATTACAGGATCTATCATCGGAGTTGGATTAACAAAACGTGTTTCTGCTGTTCGTTGGGGAGTTACTGTAAGTTTGATTTGGGCTTGGATATTGACAATTCCTATTTCGGCTATTTTGGCTGCGATAGTATATTATATACTTAGTATTTTTATATCATAAAAGACTAAATGAGAATAAAAAAAAGGATAGTTTCAATCAGGAAACTATCCTTTTTTTGTTTGTAGAAATGAATTTGCTTTAAAACTAAAATAGAGTACATTTATTCTACTCTAATACAAGAATGAAGGAATAAAGATCGAAATGGAAGAATCACATGATAGGTTCATGACTGAACAAATAGAAAGAATTAAAAGTAAGTTAGTTGAAGCTAAAGAGACAGATGAAAACCTGAAAGTATTTGGAGCTTCGAGTCATAAATATACTTTAGGAGAAGTTGTAAGTAAGGAAGATATTGTAAAATTTGAGACTAAATACAATGTAGGACTTCCTGATTGTTATAAAGCTTTTTTAATGAATGTTGGAAATGCTGGTGAGTCATTCTCGTCTTCGGCTGCAGGACCTTTTTATGGAATTTATCCACTTGGAGAAAATGTAGATGAATTTATCTATGAAAATACAGAGGAATATCTGAAAGAAGATTGTAAACTTTATCCAAAAATGGCAGATGACTTCTGGATGGAGTTGACGAAAAATATTGATAGCAATGACGATATTTCCGACAAGGATTTTGATCTTGAATTAGGAAAAATATTTTCTGGTATATTGCCTATTGGTAGCCAAGGTTGTACTTATTATCACGCACTTGTTTTAAATGGTGAATTTAAAGGAAGGGTCATAAATGTTGATAGTGAAAGATGTAAGCCCAGGTTTTCTTACGAGTTGAATTTTTTAGATTGGTATGAAAGGTGGCTTGACGAAGTGATTTCTGGAGACTTAATAAAGGATACGCCAAGTTGGTTTGGGTATACGATGGGCGGTTCAGCATCGGATATTTTAAAAATATACTTTTCGACTACAGAATATGAGGTTAAGATTGATTGTTTGGCTGGGATTTTAAATAAGCAAAAGTTAGATCCAGAAGTGCTAGATTTAATCGAAGAGGAATATAAAGGGAGTAATGGTGAGATTCAGAAAACATTACTTCAGATACTCACAAAAGTTGATTACGAAAGAGCATATCCGTATTTATTGGATTTTACAAAAGAGAGTTTATTAGATGTTTTTCAATTTGTATTTTGGTATGCAAAAGATAAAAGTTCAGATTGGTTGAAAGTTATAGAGTCAAATATTGGAAAAATAAATAACGAAGAAACTTTTAGATTTTGTACTTATTTATTGAAAGAGATGAATATTGATTATGCACGCTTTATCGTTCCTTTTACAGTAAATGAAAGTGAAAATATTAGGATTAGCGCTTATTATTCCCTTGGGCAATTAAGTAATAAAAGTCAATATATAGATGTATTTATTGCTGGACTAAGTGATAGTTCGAATATAGTTATTCATTCGGTATTGCAGGCTTTGGATGGGGTGGAAGATAAGAGACTTTTACAATGTTATAAGTTTATCGCAGAAAAGTTTCCGAAAGAGCAGGATTGCATTTTGGTAAACCTAAATCATAGGCTTAAGCCATTCGGTTTATCTAATACCACAATTAAAAATATAGATATCGATGTGTATTGCAAAGGGAAAAAATGGTTTCAGTTTTGGAAATAAATAGACTGTGGCTTCTTAGATTTAGTAATAAAAAGAAAGATAGTCTCAGTAGGGAAACTATCTTTCTTTTGTGATTTATGTTTTTGTAAAACTATTTTTGAAAGTTTTTATGATTGCGTTTTCGTTTGTATATTGTTTGCTTTAGTTGTTCTGTATTCTGAGAAATAATACTAATTGTGCCATCTATTTCCAGCATTGCTAATTTTACATCTTTGTAGTGTTCTACACCATGTTCACGCATTGCTTCTTCGAGTTCGTCGGATGATATGTTTAATTTGCTTAATGATTTAAAATCGATATGTCCATTATGGACTAGGATTTCGGGTTTTTCGAGCAGAAGATTATATAGACCTTTATATCGGTACGTAAGTTTTTTTAGAATGTAATTAATGACAAATAGTACGGCAGCGGCTGCAATTCCGCCAGAAAGGCTGGTGTCACTTCCTACCATTGCATTTTGTACCGCATTACTAATTAATAAAATCAGGATTACATCGGCAGTATTAAGTTGGGATAATTCTTTTTTTCCAAAAACACGTAATGCAATTACCATAAAAAAGTAAACACACGTACTACGGATGATAATATCGAGATATGGATTCATTTTTTTTAGTATTCGTTTTTAAGTCACGATATTCAGTGGTAGTATTCAGTTACAGTTTACAGTATTCGGTAACTGATACTGTGAACTGTAACTGCGTACTGTAAACTTATTTCAGTCTAAAATTCTTTTCAATGGCTTTTATCATTTCTCCTGCAACATCTTTATTTGTAGCTCCTTCAATTCCTTCCAGTCCAGGAGAAGAGTTTACTTCAAGTAATAAAGGTCCTTTGGATGAACGGATAATATCAACTCCGGCAACTTTTAAATCCATTGCTTTGGCTGCTTTGATTGCAATTCTTTTTTCTTCGCTGGTTATTTTTAATATCGAAGCCGTTCCTCCTAGGTGAATGTTTGCTCTAAATTCTCCTGGCATAGCTTCACGTTGAATTGCTGCAACCACTTTTCCGTCGATTACAAAACAACGTATATCCTTACCGTTTGCTTCCTTGATGAACTCTTGTACCAGAATGTTGGCATTTAGGCTTTTAAAGGCGTTTATAACGCTTTCTGCAGCCTTTTTTGTTTCTGCCAATACAACACCTTTACCTTGAGTACCTTCTAGTAATTTTACGATTAAAGGAGAACCTCCAACCATTTTAATTAAATCATCGGTATCCAAAGGCGAATTGGCAAAACCAGTTGTTGGGATATCAATTCCGCTATTCAATAATAATTGTAAAGAGTATAATTTATCTCGTGATTGAGTTATTGCTGAAGCTGAATTTAAACAAAAAACCTTCAATGCTTCAAACTGACGTGTTAATGCACAACCGTAAAAAGTAATACTTGGTCGAATACGCGGAATAATAGCATCAAATTGATTTAATATTTTTCCGCCACGATAATGGATTTCAGGCGTTTTTGCATCGAGTTTCATGTAACATTCCTTGATGTTTAAGAACTGCATCTCATGACCTCGCATTTCGCCGGCTTCCATGATTCTTTTATTGCTATATAATTCGGGATTACTAGCTAAGAGTCCAATTCGTAATCCAGAACTTGCTTTTTCGGAGTTTTGATATAATTCTTTTAGCGTGTCAGATGTTGGTTGTCCCAAAAGGTATTTTTCTTCTGGATCTACAAGTACTCTGCCGCTCATGGCTTCACGACCTAAAAGCATTCTAAAACCCATCGAATCTCGATTTGTAAGAGTCATTTCTATAGGCCATTTGGCATCCCCAATCTTTAGACTGGTTTGAATAACATAGCGCTGTTCTCTAAAGCCGCTAGAGCTTTTTACAACTCTTTTGTCTACCAAAGGAGCTTCGCAATGTATTATTGTTTTGGTATTATTTTGTATCGGATTAATATCAAATTTAACCCAATTGGCATCATTTTTTATAAAAGGAGCAATATTAATGGCATGCATCGCCGATGTTTTTGCACCCGAATCTACACGTGCTTTAATCGTTGGGATTCCCAATTCAGGAAAAGAGCACCATTCTTCGCTACCTAAGATGACTTTATTTTGAAGCATAATTTGATTTGTTTTACTTAATCAAAAGTAAATATTTGTTTTTAATAATTGATCGATTTCCTATAAAGAATAAACCCGTTATGTTATAAAAAACGTAACGGGTTTATATTTTGTTATAAAAAATAAATTAGATTATTGATTTGTTGGTTCTTCGGCTTTATGTACATCAACTGTAAGTTCTTGCGAAGTTTCGTTTAAGTCAATTAAAATTTCATCGCCTGAAGTAATTTTAGAAGTAATTATCTCTTCTGCCAATATATCTTCTACGTATTTCTGAATTGCTCTTTTTAGAGGTCTTGCTCCAAATTGCTTATCAAAACCTTTGTCTGCAATGAATGCTTTAGCTTTATCAGTAAGATTTAATTTATAACCTAACTCTTCTACACGTAAGTATAGTTTTTTAAGTTCAATTTCGATAATCAAATCAATATCGCTTTTCTCTAAACTGTTGAATACAATAACATCATCAATTCTGTTTAAGAATTCTGGTGCAAATGTTTTCTTCAAGGCGTTTTCAATAATGCTTTTAGAATTATCATCAGCTTGGGCTATTTTTGCAGCAGTTCCAAATCCAACTCCTTGACCAAAATCTTTTAATTGTCTTGCTCCAACATTTGAAGTCATGATAATTATAGTGTTTTTAAAATCAATTTTTCGACCTAAACTATCAGTTAAATATCCATCATCAAGTACTTGAAGCATCATGTTGAATACATCTGGATGTGCTTTTTCAATCTCATCTAAAAGTACTACACAGTAAGGTTTTCTACGAACTTTTTCGGTTAATTGTCCACCTTCTTCGTAACCAACGTATCCCGGAGGTGCTCCAACTAAACGTGAAATAGCAAATTTCTCCATGTATTCGCTCATGTCAATACGAACTAAAGCATCTTCAGAATCGAATAATTCTTTTGCCAGAACTTTTGCCAGTTGGGTTTTACCAACACCGGTTTGTCCTAAGAAAATGAATGATCCAATAGGTCTGTTTGGGTCTTTAAGACCAGCTCTGTTACGTTGGATAGAACGAGCAATTTTTAAAACTGCTTCATTTTGACCAATTACTTTATCTTGAATTAATTCAGGTAATTTGGCTAATTTGTTACTTTCTGTTTGTGCAATTCTGTTTACAGGAATTCCTGTCATCATAGACACTACGTCAGCAACATTATCTTCGGTTACTAGGATTCGGTTGTTTTTAGAATCTTCTTCCCATTGTTCCTGAGCTACGGCTAACTCTTTTTCGATGCGTTTTTCGTCATCACGAAGTTTAGCTGCTTCCTCATATTTTTGTTTTTTAACAACTACGTTTTTCAGTTCGCGCACTTCTTCCAGTTGACGTTCTAAATCTAAAATTTGTTTAGGAACATCAATATTGGTAATATGTACACGAGATCCAGCTTCATCAAGAGCATCAATCGCTTTGTCTGGTAAGAAACGCTCCGACATATATCGGTTTGTTAATTTTACACAAGCTTCGATTGCTTCAGGTGTATAGGTTACGTTGTGGTGATCTTCGTATTTGTCTTTAATATTATTTAAAATCTCAATTGTTTCTGCAACAGAAGTTGGTTCTACAATTACTTTTTGGAAACGTCTTTCTAACGCGCCGTCTTTTTCTATGTATTGTCTGTACTCGTCAAGTGTAGTTGCTCCAATACATTGGATTTCTCCTCTTGATAATGCAGGTTTAAACATATTCGATGCATCTAGAGATCCAGTTGCACCTCCAGCACCAACGATAGTGTGAATTTCATCGATAAAAAGGATGATATCATCATTTTTTTCTAGCTCATTCATTACCGCTTTCATACGTTCTTCAAACTGGCCACGATATTTGGTACCTGCTACAAGGCTTGCTAAGTCTAAGGTTACTACGCGTTTGTGAAATAAGATACGGGATACTTTTTTCTGAACAATACGCAAGGCTAGGCCTTCTGCAATAGCAGATTTTCCCACTCCAGGTTCACCAATTAATAAAGGGTTGTTCTTTTTTCTACGGCTTAAAATTTGCGAAACGCGTTCAATTTCTTTTTCACGTCCTACAACAGGGTCTAGTTTTCCTTCTTCGGCCATTTCTGTTAAATCTCTCCCAAAATTATCTAAAACAGGAGTTTTGGATTTTTTATTAGACTTATTGGCTGGATTATTAAAACTTCCTTCTTTAAGACTGTCATCTTGTCCTGAATCGTCATTATATGATTCGTTTCTAGGCAAGTTTTCTAAAAATTCTTCTTCGCTTGGAGTCATATTTAAATATTGTTCTTTAGCTATATCATAATCTATTTTTAGCTTATTCAATAACTTGGTTGTTGGATCGTTTTCGTTTCGTAAGATGCATAAAAGTAAGTGTGCTGTACTAATAGATGAGCTTTGGAATACTTTGGCTTCCAGGAATGTAGTTTTTAATGCTCTTTCGGCTTGACGCGTAAGGTGCAGGTTTTTCTTCTCTACATTAACTTCGGCACTAAGATTGGCAGGGCTCAGTATTTCGACCTTCCTACGTAAATGCTCTAAATCGACTGCTAGGTTATTTAATATATGAATGGCTTTTCCGTTTCCATCCCTTAAAATGCCCAGCATCAAATGTTCAGTACCAATAAAGTCGTGACCCAATCTTAAGGCTTCTTCTTTACTGTAGGTAATAACATCTTTTACTCTTGGTGAAAAATTATCATCCATAATATATAATTAGTATTGTAAATTTAGTGAATTAGTGTATGAAAAACAAAAACCATACCTATTAGAAACTCATGTCAGCTAAGAGACGAAAAAAATAATAATAAAACAGTTAAATATGGTTTAAATTATTAACCAAAGTGCTAAATAAAGTTGTTAATAAATCATTGAAATAAGTAGCGTAAAATACCTTCAAAAATTTCAAAAAGACGTATATTGGCACGTTTTGAAACTAATATAATTTTTTAATATAACAACTTATGTCTGAAGGAGAAAAGTTAATTCCTATTAACATAGAGGATGAAATGAAATCAGCTTACATCGATTATTCGATGTCAGTAATTGTATCGAGAGCGCTTCCTGATGTTAGAGATGGCTTGAAACCAGTGCATCGAAGAGTTCTTTACGGAATGTATGATTTAGGTGTAACTTCAAAATCTGCCCACAAAAAATCTGCAAGAATCGTAGGGGAGGTTCTGGGTAAGTATCACCCACACGGAGATACTTCAGTTTACGATGCCATGGTACGTATGGCTCAAGAATGGAGTTTACGTTATTTATTAGTTGATGGCCAAGGTAACTTTGGTTCTGTAGATGGAGATAGCCCGGCAGCAATGCGTTATACAGAGGCTAGAATGCGTAAGATTTCGGAAGAAATAATGGCAGATATCGAAAAAGAAACAGTTGATTTTCAATTGAACTTTGATGATACTTTGTATGAACCTAAAGTAATGCCAACAAGAGTTCCTACCTTATTAATAAACGGTGCAACAGGAATTGCTGTAGGTATGGCGACCAATATGCCTCCTCATAACCTTACTGAGGTTATTAACGGTACACTAGCTTATCTTGATAATAATGATATTGAAATAGACGAATTAATAACACATATTAAAGCTCCTGATTTTCCAACAGGAGGTATTATATATGGTTACGAAGGCGTTCGTGAAGCATTTAAAACAGGTAGAGGTCGTATTGTTATGCGTGCCAAAGTTGGTTTTGAAGAAGTAGATGGTAGAGAATGTATCATCGTAACCGAAATCCCATACCAGGTCAATAAGGCAGAAATGATCAAGCGTACTGCTGATTTGGTAAATGATAAAAAAATTGATGGAATTGCAAATATCCGTGATGAGTCGGATAGAAATGGTATGCGTATCGTTTATATCTTAAAACGTGATGCTACTCCAAACGTAGTTTTAAATACCTTATATAAATATACGTCATTACAATCCTCTTTTAGTGTAAATAATATTGCACTGGTAAAAGGTCGCCCACAAATGTTGAATCTAAAAGATATGATTCACTATTTTATTGAGCACCGTCATGATGTAGTTGTTCGTAGAACGAGATTTGAATTACGTAAAGCTGAGGAAAGAGCCCATATCTTAGAAGGTTTAATTATTGCATCTGATAATATAGATGAAGTAATTGCTTTAATAAGAGGTTCGAAAAACACTGAAGAAGCTCGTGAGAAATTAATCGAAAGATTCAAATTATCAGATATTCAAGCACGTGCTATCGTAGAAATGCGTTTACGTCAATTAACAGGTCTGGAACAAGATAAGTTAAGAGATGAGTATGAGGAATTGATGAAATTAATCGAGCATTTGAAAGCATTATTAGCAGATGTAGAGTTAAGAACTAATTTGATCAAAGAAGAACTTATCGAGATCCGTGAGAAATATGGAGATGCCCGTCGTTCTGTAATCGAATATTCTGGTGGAGATGTAAGTATCGAAGATTTAATTGCCGATGAAAATGTAGTAATTACAATTTCTCATGCAGGTTATATTAAACGTACAAATCTTACTGAATATAAGACGCAAAATAGAGGAGGAGTTGGACAAAAAAGTGCAGGAACAAGAGATCAGGATTTCCTTGAGCATATGTTCGTAGCCACCAACCACCAATATATGATGTTCTTTACCCAAAAAGGTAAATGTTTCTGGATGCGTGTATACGAAATTCCGGAAGGAAGCAAAACTGCAAAAGGTAGAGCTATCCAAAACTTGGTAAATATAGAAAGCGACGATAAAGTAAAAGCGTTCATCTGTACTCAAGACTTAAAAGATAAAGATTATATCAATAGTCATAATCTGGTTATGGTGACCAAAAAAGGTCAGGTTAAGAAAACTTCTTTAGAGAAATATTCTAAACCTAGAGTAAATGGTGTTGCTGCAATTACTATTAAAGAAGGAGACGAATTATTAGAAGCTAAATTAACCAATGGTGAAAGCCAAATTATTCTAGCTGTAAAATCTGGTAAATTAGTTCGTTTTGAAGAAACTAAAACCCGTCCAATGGGAAGAACAGCTTCAGGAGTTCGTGGAATTACACTAAAAGACGATACTGATGAAGTAATTGGTATGGTTACGGTTGATAAAGAGAATGTAAACGATTCGCAAATTTTGGTTGTAACTGAAAATGGATACGGTAAACGTACCAAATTAGTTGATGATGATGGAGAGGATGTTTACAGAATTACTAATCGTGGTGGAAAAGGAGTGAAAACTCTTAATATTACGGAGAAAACGGGTAAACTTATCTCTATTAACGCAGTAACAGATGCAGATGATTTAATGATTATCAATAAATCTGGATTAACAATAAGAATGGCTATTGAGGATTTACGTGTAATGGGTCGTGCCACTCAGGGAGTTAGATTGATTAACTTAAAAGGTAAAGATTCTATCGCAGCTGTTACTAAAGTTATGAAAGATGATGTTGCAGAAGTTATTGTTGATGAAGATGGTAATGTTATCGAATCTGTAATCGAAAGAGTTAAGCCAGATTTAGAAGTACTTGAAGACGAAGGTCCTGTAGAAGATGATGAAGACGAAGATGATGTAGAGGAAGAAGACGCTGAGGATGATTCGGAAGAAGAAGAATCTGAAGAATAATTAATAGAAATCCAACAAACAATTATAATAAATTAAAATAGAATATTATGAAAAGTAAATATGTAATACTAGCGTCAGCATTATTGATATCGGTAGCTACTTTTGCTCAAAAAGATCAAATTAAAGACGCTGAAAAAGCATTAAAAAATGGTGACTCTAAGTCGGCTATTTCTATCTTGGATTCAGCAGATTACCTGATTGCTAATGCAAAAGATACTGAACAAGCTCAATTTTATTTTGTAAAAGGAAATGCTTATTTAGATTTGGCAAAAAAAGGAGTTGAAGAAGGTAAAAATCTTTCGCTTGCAGCAGATGCTTACAAGACATTAATTAGTACAGAAAAAGCTTCTGGAAAAACCAAATATTCAACGCAGGCAGCTGCTTCTATCACGGATATTAAAGGAAGATTGATTAATGGAGCTATAGCAGATTCAAAAGTTAATAAAAATGCAGAAGGAGCAAAGAAAATTTACGATGCTTATTTGCTTGACAAAAAAGATACAATCAATTTGTATTATGCAGCTTCAACTTACGTAAATGCAGGTGATTTTAATACAGCATTACCTCTTTATGAAGAATTAAAAAGAATTAATTATTCAGGAAAAGGGACAATTTTCTTGGCAATGAATAAGACAACGAAAGAAGAAGATTCATTTGCAACTGCAAATGAAAGAGATCTTTCTGTTAAGATTGGAACACATGAAAAACCAAGAACTGAAGTTGTACCTTCTAAAAGAGGTGAAATTTATAAAAACATTTCACTTATTTTAGTTCAAAATGGTAAAATAGAAGAAGCAAAGAAAGCGATTGCTGATGCAAGAGTTGCAAATCCAGATGATAACTCTTTACTTTTAACAGAGGCAAACTTGTATTTAGAAACTAAGGATTTCGAAACTTACAAAAAGTTAATTAATGAGGTATTGAAAAAGAATCCAAACGATCCTGATTTACTTTTTAATTTAGGAGTAATTAGCGGAAATGCTAAAAATCCTGTGGATGCTGAAAAGTATTACTTGAAAGTAATTGAGATTAAACCTGATTATACTAATGCTTATATTAATCTTGCGGCTTTAAAATTAGAAGATGAAAAACCTCTAATTGATGAGATGAACAAGCTAGGAACTTCAGCAAAAGATATGAAACGTTATGATGAGTTAAAAGCTAAAAGAAATGTTCTTTTCAAAAGCACAATACCTTATCTTAAAAAAGCAGTGGAGTTAGATCCTAAAAATCAAGATATATCTAAAACGCTTTTAAACGTTTATAGTGCGCTTGAAATGACTGCAGAATATAAAGCATTGAAAGCAAGTATGTAAAAATTATTTTGCTAAGCATAAAAAAACCGAGATAGAATATTCTATCTCGGTTTTTTTATGCTTATATGTAAGGTATATTTCAATTAGAATTATAATAATTGCAATAAGGATTAATCAAGCATTCATTGCACTTTGGTTTTGGACGACATACTTCTCTGCCTAAAAAAGAAAGTGCCATTCCGATTTCTCCCCAAATAGGTGTTGGTAAAACTTGCATTAGTTCTTTCTCTACTTTATTACCGTCTTTGTGTTCTTTTGTTAATCCTATTCTTGGAGCAACACGTATAACATGTAGATCTGCAATAATTCCTTCGGCGGGTTTATTTGATTCTCGCAAGATTACATTTGCCGACTTTCGACCGATGCCTTTTAACGCAACCAAATCTTTCATGGTCATCGGAATATTTTCGTCTTTTTTTAATGTCGTTGCAATCTCAATTAACCATTCGCCCTTAGTTCTATAATTTCTAACTTTACTGATGTAAGGAAAGAGTTCTTCGAGAGTTGTTGTAGCAAGACTCTCTATGTTTGGATATTTAGCAAACAATATTGGAGCAATCGAATTAATATTCGCATCAGAATCTTGTGCAGACAATATTACCATCACAAGTAACTGATATGTATTTTGATAATCCAAAGGATGTCTTCTTCCTTTATATTTTGTTAGAATTGGTTCTAATTTTGCTTCCCAATTTGATGTTTCTCCAAACAAGTCCATGGTTATTTATCTTTAAAATCTACCGATAGGGAATTTACACAATAACGTTGTCCAGTTTGGGTTGGACCATCATCAAATACGTGTCCTAAATGGCTGCCACAATTTGCACAAAGAATCTCTGTTCTTTTCATACCATGACTTACATCCGAGATATATTCTACTTTTCCAGGAATAGATTCATCAAATGAAGGCCATCCGCAGTGTGCGTCAAATTTCGAATTACTTTCAAATAGAGGTTCATTGCAGGCACCACAACAATAAATACCTTTTTCAAAATGGAGATTGTATTTTCCTGTATGAGGATATTCAGTTCCTTTTTGGCGAAGTACACGATAGCGTTCTTCCCCCAATTGGGCTTTCCATTCTTGTTCTGTTTTTTCGATTGGATATTTCATGTATTTTAATTTTAGAATAATTTATTTTAGAAAAAGTGAGACTAACAAAATTAGTTACTTATGTTCAATAAATTGTATTGTTTTATTAATTACATTTTGATTACCCAATATTTTTCGGTGTCCTAATCCTTCGGTTAATATTAGAGTTCCTTTTTTTAAATGGTCATTGATGTGAATTCCTGCTTTTACAGAGACTTCGGGGTCATCTTTATCATGGATAACCAAAACTGGAATTTCTACATTAGCAGCAGCGATATATGCCGAAAAGTCATTCATTTTTACCTGATGTTTATTCTCAAAATAATCACGCAAGCGAATGGCTATTTTTTGCTTTAGCTCTAGCTTGGCAACAAAATCATCTATAATATCCTGTACAATATCGCCACTTCCAATAATAACAGCACGATTAACATTTAAACCTTTTTTTATAGCATTTAATACCGACATACCTCCTAATGAATGTCCAACAGCAGCTTCAAATGGGCCGTAATGTTTTTCTATTTCTAATATTGAAGCAATAAAATCGACCATGTGAGTCGTTTTTCCCGGAGATTTTCCATGCGCCGGAGCATCAAAACTTACAGTTTCATAGCCATGTTTTATTAATTCATCGGCAATCTTGAATAATTGTGTCCCCCGACCAGACCAGCCATGAACCAGTAAAATTTTCTTATCACTTTTACCATATTTATACACCACAATTTCTTTATTGATTGATGGGACTTGTATAGTGTGCTGAATGGTTTTATGGTCCATTTCTAGTTCTCTTTTGGGAACTTTATGTTTTATAGGTGTTGTAAAAAGTTTTGTCGCATATAAAGTAACTAGTTTAGGAGAAATAAAAGCGAGAAGTTTACCAGTTAGTATTATAAATCGAGGAACTTTTAAAGATTGTGTTGGATTAGAAGTCTTTTTTGTCATTTCAATAAAATTTTATTAGGCCCTTATTCTTTCTTTATTTTTTGCTAAATTTAAAAAAACATAAAAGTAATACAATTAATATAACGTATCGTCTTAATTTGAATGTCTATAAACATTTATAATGATGATTTTCAAAATTTCATAAATGGAAATATTTCATATTAGTGCAGAATGTTATCCTATGGCAAAAGTTGGCGGTTTGGCAGATGTTGTAGGTGCTTTACCCAAATATCAAAATAAAGCCGGACACCAGGTAAGAGTTGTTGTTCCAGGTTATGATACTAAATTTAAAGAAGAAAATGTTTTTGAAAGTGTTTATGAAGGCGATGTAAAGCTGGGGAATTTTAGTTTCCCATTTCGTGTACTCAAAGAGACTAGTGATAAGTTGGGTTTTGAGCTCTATTTAATAGAGATTAAAGAATTATTCGATAGAAAGGATGTTTATGGATATGAAGATGATATCGAACGATTTGTAGCTTTTCAATCGGCCACTCTGGATTGGCTTATTGTAAGAGGTGAAGTGCCAGATGTAATTAATTGCCACGATCATCATACGGGTTTAATTCCTTTTATGATGGAATTTGGATATAAGTATTCAAAATTAAAAAATGTTGCTTCGGTAATTACAATCCATAATGGGTTATATCAAGGACAGTTTGGGTTTGATAAACTTAATTATTTACCTGAATTTGATCTTACTCATGTAAAAATTCTAGAATGGGATAATTGTATTAATTCATTGGCTGTTGGTGTAAAATGTGCGGGTGCAGTAACAACAGTTTCGCCAAGCTATTTAAATGAAATTAATAATTGGGCAAATGGATTGGAATCATTATTTAATATGTCCCGACATAAATCGAAGGGTATTTTAAATGGTATTGATATCGAAGTTTGGGATCCATCCAAAGATAAAATGATCGAGGAGCAATATACAATTGAAAGCCTTGAGAATGGAAAACAAAAAAATAAAGAGAAACTATGCTCTCAATTTGACTTAGATCCAACAAAACCACTATTTAGTTTTATAGGACGTTTATTTGATGAAAAGGGAGGTGATTTATTGCCACAAGCTTCGGCATTGGCATTATCAGAGAATTTTGAAGAGATTAATATATTGATTTTAGGCTCAGGAAATGTTATTATAGAAGATCAGTTAAAATCTTTGCTAAATGATTATCAAGGAAATTATAATGTCTTTATTGGATATAATGAAGAATTGGCACATTTAATTTATGCAGGTTCCGATTTTTTATTGATGCCTTCCAGAGTAGAACCTTGTGGGTTAAACCAAATGTATTCTTTGCGTTATGGAACTGTTCCTATTGTTCGAAGAACGGGAGGCTTAAGAGATACGGTTATTGATTTTGGAGATAAAGGAAATGGGATTTGCCATGATCAGGCATCTGTAGGGGATATTTATTACTCGATTGGGCGTGCAATCGGACTGTTTAATGATAAAAAAAGCTTTTATGAAATAAGAAAATTAGGAATGGGTATTGACCATTCCTGGGAGAGTGTTTGTCAGGAATATATTGAAGTCTACAACATAATAATTCAAGCAAAATGAAAATTAATAAAAATGGCATCGTTGCAATTATTTTAGGAGGAGGTCAGGGATCTCGTTTATATCCATTAACAGAAACAAGATCAAAACCCGCAGTACCTATTGGTGGAAAATACAGATTAGTAGATATTCCTATTTCAAATTGTATTAACTCGGATATTTATAAAATGTTCGTTTTAACTCAATTTAATTCGGCTTCTTTAAATGCACATATAAAAAACACGTATAATTTTAGTGTATTTAGTAATGCCTTTGTAGATATTCTTGCTGCAGAACAAACCCCCGATAATCCAACATGGTTTCAAGGAACAGCTGATGCTGTGAGACAATGTATGCCTTATTTTTTAAATCATAATTTTGAATACGCCTTAATTTTATCCGGAGATCAATTGTATCAGATGGATTTTAATGATATGATTAAAGCACATATAAAACGTGGAGCCGATATATCGATTGCTACCTTACCGGTAAATGCCAAAGATGCTCCTGAATTTGGGATTCTGAAAACAAATTCGGAAAATTGGATAGAATCTTTTATTGAAAAACCCGAAGCATCATTACTACCAGATTGGGAATCGGAGGTAAGTGATCATATGAAAGAGCAAGGAAAACACTATTTGGCATCGATGGGGATTTATATCTTCAACAGAAAACTATTGGTAGAATTGATGTCTAATACTGAAACGAAAGATTTTGGAAAAGAAATTATCCCACAAGCCGTAGGAAACAAAAAAATATTAAGTTATCAATACGAAGGATATTGGACAGATATCGGTAATATAGATTCATTTTTTGAAGCTAATATTGGATTGACAAAGGATTTGCCTGAATTTAATTTGTTTGATAATGATAATAAAATCTTTACACGTCCGAGATTGTTACCACCGTCTAAATTCTATAAAACATTAATCGAAAAGTCATTAATTTCCGAAGGTTGTATCATTAATGCCAAAGAAATTCTTTGTTCGGTAATAGGTATTCGTTCCCGAATAGGTGAAGGTACTATTATCCAGCATTGTTATGTTATGGGTAATGATTTATATCAAAGTATTGAAGATATGGAAGAAGATGATCAAAACAACCGAAAACATATTGGTATTGGCGAGAGATGTTATATTAAAAATGCTCTGGTAGATAAAAATTGCCGAATCGGGAACGATGTTCATATTAATGGAGGAAAGCATTTGGATAATTTTTCAAATGAATTGTATGCCATTAAAGAAGGAATAATTGTTATTAAAAAAGGAGCTGTTATACCGGATAATTTCAGAATAGATTAATAGTACAAAATAGATTTTTTACACCATTTTTTACCGAAGTTAAAAAGGTAAATACTTTATTAATATTCTATAAGTAGAATTTATAATTCCTATATGAGCAACGTTATTACGTATTCTTTATTTACTGATTTTGATATTGACTTATTCAAAGCAGGAAAACACTTTCGATTGTATGAAAAATTAGGAGCACATTTAACGGAAGTAAATGGAGTGAAAGGCGTTTATTTTGCCGTTTGGGCACCAACGGCAAAAACTGTTTCGGTAGTAGGAGATTTTAATTATTGGACTCAAGGAGAACATTTACTAGAGGTACGTTGGGATTCATCGGGAATTTGGGAAGGTTTTATTCCAAATCTTGAAAAAGGCGCTATATATAAATATAAAATAGAATCTAATAACGGAGGTATTGTAACCGAAAAAGCAGATCCATTTGCTTTTTATTGCGAGAAACCACCGCATACGGCTTCGGTAATTTGGGATCTGGATTATGAGTGGAAAGATATAAACTGGATGCAATCACGCCCGGAACACAATAATCTTGATAAACCGTACTCTGTTTATGAGGTTCATTTGGGTTCCTGGAAAAGACATTCGCATGAAAATAGATTTCTGACCTATCTTGAATTTGCCGAAGATTTGGTAAATTATGTAAAGGAAACAGGTTTTACGCATGTAGAATTTATGCCAATAATGGAATATCCCTATGATCCTTCTTGGGGATATCAATTGGTAGGTTATTTTGCTCCCACATCACGTTTTGGGAAACCACAGGATTTTATGGTTTTAGTCGATAAATTGCATCAGGCAGGAATAGGTGTAATTCTGGATTGGGTTCCTTCTCATTTCCCAGAAGATGCTCACGGACTAGGTTTTTTTGATGGCTCAAGTTTATATGAACACCCAGACAGAAGAAAAGGATATCATCCCGATTGGAAGAGTTTGGTGTTTAATTACGGACGTAATGAGGTGCGTTCTTTCCTAATTAGTAATGCGATATTCTGGTTGCAACATTATCACGTAGATGGACTTCGTGTAGATGCCGTTGCCTCAATGTTATATTTGGATTATTCGAGAAATGAAGGCGAATGGGAACCTAATATTTATGGAGGAAGAGAAAATTTAGATACGATTAGTTTTCTAAAAGAATTTAATGAAGCTGTTTATGCAAATTTTCAAGGAGTTCAGACAATAGCCGAAGAAAGTACTTCTTTTCCAATGGTATCAAGACCTACTTTTACAGGAGGATTAGGATTTGGAATGAAATGGATGATGGGTTGGATGCATGATACATTACAGTATTTTCAAAAAGAAACTGTCTATCGTAAATACCATCAGGATGACTTAACTTTTTCTATGACTTACGCTTTTAGCGAAAATTTTATGCTGCCGCTTTCTCATGATGAGGTAGTATATGGAAAAAAATCAATTGCAAATAGAATGCCTGGAGATGAATGGCAAAAATTTGCCAACTTACGATTGTTGTACGGATATATGTTTACACATCCGGGGACAAAACTATTATTCATGGGATCCGAATTTGGACAAAGTGAAGAATGGAATTTTCAGGAAAGTTTGGATTGGCATTTGCTACAATATGATTATCATAAAGGAATCAAAAGAACAATTACCGATTTAAATAATTTATACAAAACAAAACCCGCTTTGTATGAAAAACAATTTAGTAACGATGGTTTTGAATGGATTAATTATTCGGATCATCAAAATGCTGTTTTGAGCTACATCCGAAAAGGAAATAACCTTAAAGATGATCTGGTTGTGGTGTGTAATTTTACCCAAGTGTCGCGAGATAACTATCGTATTGGATTACCACGAAAAGGAAAATTACTTGAAATTTTTAATAGCGATCTTAAAATTTACGAAGGAAGTGGTGTAACAAATTCAGGAGATTTAAACATTGAATCTTCACCTTATGATGGCAGGGATTATTCAATCGAATTAATTTTACCTCCATTAAGTGTTACAGTTTATAGTTTTTTGTAGAAACTGAAATTTGAGAATAATTTTCAGACTGTGATTTTATCATTTTTAAGGTCGAAAATTAAGATTTTATCGATTTTAAAATGTATAATTTAAGAGTTATATATAAATAACGTTTTCGTTATTATTGCTGATATTCAGGATGATTTGTTTAGTTTTTTTGTAAGTTTGAGAGACGTTATTGTTTTTATAATTAATCAATTACCACTATGATTACAAATACAGAATTACAATATAAAGGCGATTTATATCCATCTCGGATAGTTTCTTATAATCATGAAGGCGACGCAGTATTTTTTAATACTGATAATAAAGTAATTTTAAAAGTTACTATTCTTCGAGATAGCTTAATCCGTTTTCGATTCACTACAAAAGGATATTTTAGCAACGATTTTTCATATGCAATTGATAAGAGTCAATTACACGGTTACAACATCTTAGAAATTACCGAAGAAGATACATTTTATCAAATACAAACTAGTAAAGTCAAATGTAAAATTCAAAAAAATGACATGCGTTTGTCAATTTTTGATTTAAATGACAATCTAATTCTTGAAGATGAATTGGGTTTCCATTGGGAAGAAAGCTATGAATATGGTGGAAATATCGTAAAAATGAGTAAATCTTCAAAAGATGGAGAATGTTTTTATGGGTTGGGTGATAAGGCTACACAAATGAACCTGAAGGGGAAAAGATTAGAAAATTTTGCAACCGATCAATATGCTTATCAAAAAGACCAAGATCCGTTATACAAAGTAGTTCCTTTCTATATTGGTTTGCAAAATAAGCAATCTTACGGAATCTTTTTTGATAATACATTTAGAACTTATTTTGATTTTTGTCAGGAAAGAAGAAATGTTACCAGTTTTTGGGCCGAAGGAGGGGAAATGAATTATTATTTTATTTATGGACCGCAAATGCAGGATGTGGTTACAACCTATACCGATTTAACCGGAAAGCCTGAATTGCCGCCACTTTGGGTATTAGGATATCATCAATGTAAATGGAGCTATTATCCGGAAAGTAAAGTAAAAGAAATCACTTCGAAGTTTAGAGAGTTAAAAATTCCGTGCGATGCTATTTATCTGGATATCGATTATATGGAAGGATTTCGATGTTTTACATGGAATAAAGAATATTTCCCAGACCCGAAACGAATGGTTGCCGAACTAGCCGAAGACGGGTTTAAAACGATTGTAATTATTGATCCCGGAATTAAAATAGACAAAGATTATTGGGTTTATAAAGAAGGATTAGAGAAAGATTATTTCTGCAAGAGAGCCGATGGACCTTATATGAAAGGGAAAGTGTGGCCGGGAGAATGTAATTTTCCCGATTATACAAATCCTGCTGTTCGGGAATGGTGGGCAGGTTTATTTAAGGAATTAATATCAGATATTGGAGTAAAAGGAGTCTGGAACGATATGAATGAGCCAGCAGTTATGGAGGTTCCCAATAAAACCTTCCCTATGGATGTTCGTCATTTATATGATGGAAATCCGTGTAGTCACAGGAAAGCACATAATATTTATGGTACACAAATGGCAAGAGCAACTTATCATGGTGTAAAACGTTTTTCATACCCTAAACGCCCTTTTATTATTACCAGATCGGCATATTCCGGTGCGCAGCGTTATACTTCCTCCTGGACAGGCGATAATGTTGCTACTTGGGAACATTTATGGGTTGCTAATATTCAGGTACAACGTTTATCTCTTTCGGGAATGGGTTTTACAGGATCGGATATTGGTGGTTTTGCCGAGCAACCTACAGGAGAGTTATATGCTCGCTGGATACAATTAGGGGTTTTTCATCCGTTTTGCCGTACGCATTCTTCGGGAGATCATGGAAATCAAGAACCTTGGGCTTTTGATGAAGAAGTTGTAAATGTTACTCGAAAATTCGTTAGTCTCCGTTATCAGTTATTGCCGTATTTGTACACCATGTTCTGGCAATATATAGAAGAGGGAATTCCTATGCTTAAACCATTGGTGTATTACGATCAGGAGGATACGCAAACTCACTACAGAAACGATGAATTTATTTTTGGAAATCAAATCTTGGTTTGTCCTATCCTAGAACCTAATTCCTTAGGACGTAGAATGTATTTACCTCGTGGAGAATGGTATAATTACTGGACAAATGAATTATATACCGGAGGAAAAGAAATTTGGGTAGATACAAAATTTGATGAAATTCCAGTATTTGTAAAAGCGGGAGCAATTATTCCCAAATATCCTGTACAACAATATGTTGGAGAACTTGAATTTGATGAGTTAACTTTAGATTTATATTATAAAGAAGGAAAAGAAAAATCAGTTGTTTATGAAGATGCTCAGGATGGATATGATTATAAAAAAGGGCGATATAGTTTCTTATCATTTCAGTTAAGAGGGAAAGAAAAAGAACTTATAATACAGCTTCATAAAGAAGGAAAGTATGATACACCGTATTCCAAGTATAAAATTAATTTTATTGGTTTGCCTTTTGAGATAAAAGAAATTGAAATTGATAATGAAATCGTATTTTTTGATAAAGCAGAATTTTTAAACAATGGTTTTTTACTAATTGATAAAGAGTTTAATGAGCTACATATTATAGGAGAATAACCTAATTATGATATATTTTAAACGAATTGTGTAAAAAATGAATTCATAATAATTGTATTTTTGCGCAGTATTTAAATTTAAAAATCATGAAAAATAAATTATTATTGGGAATTTTCATTATAGCTTCTGTGTATTCGTGTGCAGTTAATCCTGTTACAGGAAAAAAGAGTCTTAATTTTGTTTCTAATAATGAGTTGTTTCCATCGTCGTTTCAACAGTACAATACTTTTATTAAAGAGAATAAAGTAATTACAGGAACTGCAGATGCCAAGAGAGTTGAAGCTGTTGGGATGAAAATTAAAGCCGCTGCCGAAAAATATCTAAACTATTTAGGACAATCACAATATCTTAAAGATTATCGATGGGAATATAAATTAGTTGATAATAAGGAAGTTAATGCTTGGTGTATGCCAGGTGGTAAAATCGTAGTTTATTCAGGAATTCTACCAATAACCCAAGACGATGCGGGTTTAGCTACTGTTTTAGGACATGAAGTTTCTCATGCTTTGGCAAATCATGGTGCTCAACGTATGAGTGCAGCCCAATTGCAACAATTAGGGGCAGTAGGTGTTGCAGCTGTAACTGGCGGACAAAGTGCTGACAAGCAGGAAATGTGGCAAAAATATTATGGGATTGGTTCAGAGGTAGGAGTGATGCTTCCCTTTAGCCGAAGCAATGAAAGTGAAGCCGATAAAATAGGATTAACACTTATGGCAATTGCAGGATATAATCCAGATGATTCGATTGCTTTTTGGAAAAGAATGTCGGCACAATCTTCGGGGAAAACTCCGGAATTTCTTAGCACGCATCCATCAGATGCGACAAGAATTGCCAATTTGAGTGCATTAATTCCTGAAGCAAAAGCTACGGCTGCAAAAGTGGGAATTATTAAATAAAATTTATTTTTGGTTAAACCAAAATGATATATCTACAAAGACTATTCTTTTTTAAGAGTAGTCTTTTTTGTTTATGATGCAATGTGTCAATTGGTTATGTTAAGTCACAATTTATTAATGTATGATTTATTAATATTCTATATAATTATAAAAAAAAAGAAATAATTTAGCACCCAAAATCATAAATATGGCAGATTTACCTAAAGGGAATAAAAAATTATTGAATGCATGGGCTTTTTATGACTGGGCAAACTCGGTTTATCCGTTAGTTATCTCATCGGCAGTTTTTCCTATTTTTTATGAAGCGTTATTTTCAGATGATAATCCGTATATAGATGCCTTCGGGATGCATCTTAAAAACTCTGCTTTAATTAGTTTTATTACAGCTGCTGCATTTTTGGTTGTTGCTTTTATTTCTCCTTTATTATCTGGAATTGCCGATTATGTCGGGAATAAAAAAGCATTTATGAAGTTCTTTTGCTACACGGGTGCTTTGTCCTGTATGGGATTATATTGGTTTAACCTTGAAAATATTTACATAGGTTTACTCTTTTACTTTTTAGGATTAATAGGTTTTTGGGGAAGTTTGGTATTTTATAATTCGTATTTGCCGGATATTGCATTCCCGGAACAACAGGATAGTTTAAGTGCCAAAGGGTATTCGTTGGGTTATGTAGGGAGTGTTCTTTTGATGTTAATCAATTTAGAAATGATTATGAAGCCTGAAATTTTTGGTATCACTGGAACTAAGGGTGAAGCTGCCATGAAAGCCATGCGGTATTCTTTCCTAATGGTTGGTGTGTGGTGGATTCTTTTTAGTCAATATACTTATTATTATTTACCAAAAGGGAGCAAAAATGAGGGACAAAAAGTAACTAAAGATGTATTCTTTAATGGTTTTCGAGAATTAAAAAAAGTTTGGAAGTTACTTGAAGAAAATATTTCTTTAAAACGATATTTGGGTAGTTTCTTCGTTTATAGTATGGCAGTTCAAACTGTTATGATTGCGGCAACTTATTTCGGAGCTCAGGAAATTGCCTGGTCATCAGAAAGTGAAAGTACTACAGGTTTAATTATCTGTATTTTGGTAATACAACTTGTTGCTATTGGAGGTGCGGTTTTAACATCCAAAGCTTCAGCTAAGTTTGGTAACATTCCAACATTAATTGTGATTAACAGTATTTGGGTGGTATTTTGTGTAATTACATTTTTCATTACTTTACCAATACATTTTTATACTATGGCAGCGTTGGCAGGACTTGTGATGGGAGGGATTCAAGCTTTATCACGCTCCACTTATTCTAAATTATTGCCTGAGACAGAAGATACGGCTTCTTTTTTTAGTTTTTATGATGTAGCCGAAAAAATTGGAATCGTAATAGGAATGTGCGTATACGGTATAATTGATCAAATTACAGGTAGTCCAAGATATTCAATTGTATTTTTAGCAGTCTTTTTTATTACTGGAATTTTGTTACTAAGAAGAGTACCTAAAAAAGGTGTTTTAAATTAATAAAACTCCTTAGAAAAAATCAACCTTGAAAAAATGTTATTAGTATTTGTAATTTCTTTAGCATTTTTAGCAATTTTGTTATGACTATCTAGTTGTAATGCTTTCTTATTGGATGCAATTGCCATTTCGGTATTTTTGTTTTTTAAATAGCATTGACCAATTAAAGTATATATTGTACTGTTATTAAGTAGTTTATTGCTTAATAACAGTACAAGAAGAAGTTAGGAAGATTCTATTTATAGTTATTTAAAATTATAGAATTTCCACTGTTTTTATTTTATGCTTTCGAGATATTTCCTGAACCACTTACTTTGGTATCTTTTGTTTTTGGATCTCCTTTATATTGGACGTCTCCAGAACCAGAAACTCTTGCTTTTAAGTTTTCACTACAAAAAACTTTACTGTTACCTGAACCAGAAATTGTAAGATCTACATTTTTGGCTTTTAATGCTGTTGCATCAATATCGCCAGAACCAGACAATTTGGTTTTGAAATCTCCAGTATTTCCTTTTAAAACAATATTTCCGGAGCCGCTTACGGCAAGGTCAAATGTTGTTGAATCAAGATCTAAACTTAAATTACCAGAGCCTGATAGCGCTACTGAAAAAGCATCAGCTTTGATTGTATTCTTGGATTTTATATCTCCAGAACCAGAAAGTGAAACACTAGATATTTTTTCGAAGGGAATAGTAACTTTAATGGTTCGACCGCTACTAGGACTGATGTTTTTATTTTTTTCTGTGTAAATTTTAAGCACATTGCCTTCAACTTCAACTTTAATAAAAGATTGCAAATTTTCTTCGGCTTTAACCGTAATTGCGCCTTCTTTTCCTGCAACTAAATCAACATCAAAGAATCCCATTACTTTAATTTCGTCATAATCGGCTGTTGATCGATTTTGGGTTACTTCTTTTCCATTCCCTTTTATACGTTCTTTCGACCATTGGGCATTGGCAATTGTACTTAAAAAGAATACGCTGTAAGCTAATAATTGGATTGATTTTTTCATTTTTGATTGATTTTATGATTATTGTTTTCTTATTAATGATATGCTCCCATAATTTGATGTAAGAGCTATTTTGTTCTGACCTTTTTTCTTGTAAAACCCACTAATGCTTTTGGAGTTGCTTTTTTCTTCATTATTAGAAATCTGTATAGAAGAATCAGTTTTTATACCCGAATATCTTGTTGAAATATCAAAATCAAAAGCATAGTTGGTATCGTATCCCAGTGATACGTCCGAATATCGAGAACTAACTGTTATATTATTGGCTTTTTCATTTATGATTCCAACAGCCAGATTACCATAATTAAGATCTACGCTTAGGGTATTTGAAATTTCACCAATAGTAACATTTAAATAGTTTCCTGATCCTAATATAGAACCCATTTTCTGAAACTTAAATGTACCATAAGTACTCTCGTAATTAATAACTTGGCTGCCTCCAATCGTAACATCGGTATAACTTGTGTTAAGGTTTATTTTGCCGGTATCATTAATTTTTAATCCAGAATATTTAGCTTCGATATTTCCACTTTTAATATAATCAATACTAGAGTTTTGGCAATATTGTATTTCGACAGTATTTGTATTGCCATTTAATCTCCCGAGGTTTATCTTGCCATACTTGCAAAAAATATCTGTAGTTGATCCTAAATCACCTGTTGTAATATTTCCGTATTTGTTATTGAGTTTTACAGTGCCATTTTTAGGGATTTTAAGGATATAATTAATTTCAAAATTATTATTACTTCCTGCACTCTTATAGGATGAATTTCCAATGTTTGTAACGGCAGTAAGCATCGATTTTAAAGCGTTGATATCAATGTTAATGTTGTTTAGTTTTTCGTTTACCCAGTTTTCATTGTTGCCAGAAACCTTTATAATAACTTCAATATCAATTTTATCTTCATTCCATGTTGTTACCGAGATGTTTCCATATTTATTGTCTATATCTATTCCGGCATCGGAGTTAACGATATAGGTTTTTTTAATAGTTTTTTGTTTTGAAATAGAATTATCATCGTTTGCAAATCCTAAAAATGGGATTACAAGTAATAATATAAGGAAGTTATAATGTTTTTTCATGAGTGCTGTTTTTAAATTTTTCATTTTCATCAATACGGGTCAATACGTTTTGCAAGAAGGAAATACGAGTTTGTAAATTGCTAATCATGGCATAAATAATCTGTTTATTTTCGCCATTTTTTTGTAATTCGGCAATGATTTTTGCGTAATCATTATCCATTGCTTTCATTTGTTTAAGAGCATCACTAATTATTTGTTCGTTTTCGGGTGATTTCTTGTCATGAAGTTTCTCTAATTCATTTGCAATTAAAACACTAAATATCGAATCGGTTCTTTTAGTTTCTTGTGATGCAAATTTTAATTCTTTTGGTTTTTCGTTCGAATTAAAGAATACAGAAATCCCAAGCATAAGCACTATTGAAGCAGCAATGGCATAAGTAATGGTGTAATTCTTTTTTGGTTTTGTTTTCTTTAATTTGTTTAAAAAATCTGCTTCATGCTGCGGCTTCATTTCTTGAATATCCCACTGATTTTCAAATTTTCCAAATAATTGGTCTAAATCGTCATTTTCCTTTTTCATATTTCCTCTAATTTTTTTCTTAAACTGTTTTTAGCTCTGTTCAATGTGGTCCGGCAATTGGCGTAGCTAATAGTAAGTATTTCACTTATTTCTTCTTGATCGTACCCTTCAATATAAAATAAGGTTAAAACCATTCGATAATTATCTTTTAAGTCCAGAATAGCATCCATGACCTGTTTTACTTTTAGAGAATCCAGATCTAGATTCTCCGAAAAAAAGCTGTCATTTTCTTCTATTTTGTATAATGTTTTACTAAGATCTTCTACTTGAAACTTATTGTTTTTTTTGTAAAAATCGATACTGTAATTTATGATGATTTTCTTGAGCCAAGCTCCAAAAGCGACTTCTTGTTTATAGTCGTCAATTTTGGTAAATGCTTTAAGGAAGCCTTCTTGCATAACATCTTGAGCATAGTGTTCGTCTTTTACAATACGATACGCAACATTATACATGGCTTTGTAGTATCTGTTGTATACTTCAAATTGTGCTTTTTGATTCTTTTGTTTGCACAATGTTATTAATTCTTCGATATTTTGGTTGGTTGTATTCAAGTAGCGTCTAATGGTTTTTAATAATGACTTTGATTTTTTGGGTATGTTACAGTTTTGATAAAATTAAATGTATTTTTTTTATAAAAGTTTTTTTGAGGCTTTAATTAAAAGTAAAACATTTTATATTGGTGTTCTATAAAATCAAAATTGTTGTTTATGTTTGTTTTGGCATAATGATTGTCTATTTTTATGGCTATGCAAATAAATAAAGGAGTTCTAGCATTTTTGTTTAAAACAAAGCAAGCTTATTCTATATTTGCGATTTGAATTTATTTTTTAATGACAAAACGACTTATATTATACTATGTCAAATCATAAAATACTTACTATTGACAATTTGTCACTTCAGGAATTTGATTCTGAAGCCGAATTAATACCGTTATTGACTCCCGAGGATGAGGAAGAAATGAATAACGAAGAGTTACCTTTTTCGTTACCAATTTTACCTTTACGCAACACTGTTTTATTTCCAGGAGTTGTTATTCCGATTTCTGCCGGTAGAGACAAATCTATAAAACTGATTAATGATGCAAATGCTGGTGATAAAATCATCGGAGTTGTTTCTCAGGTAAATGAAGAAGACGAAGATCCATCCAAAGATGATATTCATAAGGTAGGAACTGTTGCCAGAATTCTTCGTGTTCTTAAAATGCCCGACGGGAATATCACAGTTATTTTACAAGGGAAAAAACGTTTTGAAATTGCCGAAGTAATTTCAGAGGATCCTTATATTACTGCCAATGTAAAAGAGGTTGAGGAAGCACGTCCTGCGAAAAATGATACCGAATTTAATGCTATTGTGGATTCTATAAAAGAATTGGCAATCCAGATCATTAAAGAAAGTCCCAATATACCTTCAGAAGCTACATTTGCAATTAAAAATATTGAAAGCCAATCGTTTTTAATCAATTTTGTTTCATCGAATATGAATTTATCGGTGAAAGAGAAGCAAGGTTTACTTTCGATAAACGGTTTAAAAGACCGCGCGCTTGAAACATTGCGTTACATGAACGTAGAGTTACAAAAATTGGAGTTAAAAAATGACATTCAATCGAAAGTTCGTTTTGACTTAGATCAGCAGCAACGTGAATATTTCTTACATCAGCAAATGAAAACCATTCAGGAAGAATTGGGAGGCGTTTCGCAAGAGGAAGAAATGGACGAGATGAGTCAGAAAGCCAAAGAAAAGATTTGGGATGAGAAAACGCAAAAACATTTCGAGAAAGAATTGTCTAAAATGCGCAGAATGAATCCGCAATCACCAGATTTTGGAATCCAAAGAAACTACTTAGAGTTATTTCTAGAATTACCTTGGGGAACATTCTCCAAAGATAATTTTGATTTAAAACATGCTCAAAAAGTATTGGATAGAGATCATTTTGGTTTAGAAGAAGTAAAGAAAAGAATGATTGAGCATTTGGCAGTTTTAAAATTGCGAAATGATATGAAATCACCAATTATATGTTTAACAGGACCTCCGGGAGTTGGAAAAACTTCAATAGGAAGATCTGTTGCCGAAGCTTTAGGTAGAGAATATGTACGTATTTCGCTTGGTGGTTTACGTGATGAAGCTGAGATTCGTGGACACAGAAAAACGTATATTGGAGCAATGCCAGGTAGAATTATTCAGAGCTTGAAAAAAGCAGGAACTTCTAATCCTGTTTTTGTTTTAGATGAAATCGATAAACTATCAAATAGTAATAGTGGTGATCCATCATCGGCTTTACTAGAGGTTTTGGATCCGGAACAAAACAATGCTTTTTATGATAACTTCCTGGAAATGGGATATGATTTATCTAAAGTAATGTTTATTGCTACATCCAATAATATGTCGGCTATTCAACCTGCGTTGAAAGACAGAATGGAAGTTATTAAAATGTCTGGATATACAATTGAAGAAAAAGTAGAAATTGCACGTAAACATTTGTTTCCAAAACAACTTTTGGCTCATGGATTAACTACAAAAGATTTGACGATTGGTAAAAAACAATTGGAAAAAATTGTTGAAGGTTATACCAGAGAATCAGGTGTTCGTAATCTGGAGAATAAAATGGCTCAAGTAATTCGTAATGCTGCCAAATCGGTTGCGATGGAAGAAGAGTATAATAAAAAAGTAACCGACGAAGATATCGTTAAGATATTGGGTGTACCAAGATTAGAGCGTGATAAATACGAAAGCAATGATGTTGCTGGAGTTGTAACGGGATTAGCTTGGACAAGTGTTGGTGGTGATATTCTTTTTATAGAATCTTTGATTTCTGAAGGAAAAGGAGCGCTAACTATTACAGGGAATTTAGGAACTGTAATGAAAGAATCGGCTACAATTGCATTGGAATATATCAAGGCTAATGCTAAGAAATTAGGCTTAAACCCAGAATTGTTCCAGAAATATAATATTCATATTCACGTGCCAGAAGGAGCAACTCCTAAGGATGGCCCTAGCGCAGGTATTGCAATGTTAACTTCGTTAGTGTCATTATTGACGCAAACCAAAGTGAAGAAAAATATCGCAATGACTGGAGAGATTACTTTGCGTGGAAAAGTATTACCAGTAGGTGGAATAAAAGAAAAGATATTGGCTGCCAAAAGAGCAAATATTAAAGAGATAATTTTATGTCATGAAAACAAAAGTGATATAGACGAAATAAAAGCTGAATATTTAGAAGGTTTGACTTTTCATTATGTAAAAGAAATGAGTGAAGTTTTGGCTTTGGCCTTAACAGATCAAAAAGTTAAAAACGCTAAAGATTTAAAATAAAAGAGCTTTATTGTGTTTGAAACATAATAAAGAACAGGAATAAAAATCCAAATTCTAAACTGTATAATTGAAAGTTTAGGGTTTGGATTTTTTTATTTCAATTTGAAAACGACAATTTGCAATTTGTCATATTATAATTTTATCTTCGCAGCTGCGTTTTAGTGTAGATAAAAGCAATATATAAAGCATGCTGAAAAAACTGGGATTCTTTTATTTATTTACTTTTTGTACTGTTTCCTACGGGCAAATAGGAGGTAAGTATACCTATCAGTTTTTAAATTTAATGCCTTCACCCAGACAAGCGGCTTTAGGAGGGAAAACAATCACTATTTACGATGATGATGTAAACCAGGTATTATTTAATCCTGCAACCTTAAATCAGGATATGGATAATCATCTTGCGTTAAATTATGGTAGCTATTATGGCGAGGTAACTTACGGTAGTGGTTCTTATGCGTATACTTATGACCAGCACTTGCAAACTTTTCAGGCAGGTATAAGTTATGTTAATTATGGGACTTTTGAGGGATATGACGAAAATGGTCAGGCGACTTCAAATTTTACAGGAAGTGAAGCGGCTCTTTCTTTTGGTTATGCATATAATATTCCATATACAGATATTCATATTGGTGCAAATGCCAAATTAATTTCTTCGACTCTGGAGAGTTATCATTCTTTTGGAGGCGCACTGGATTTAGGATTCCTTTATATTGATGAGAAGAATGATGTAAACTGGGCGTTGGTTGTTCGAAATATCGGAACTCAATTCACTACATATTCAGGGATTTACGAAAAATTGCCTTTGGAGATAATAGCAGGAGTTTCGCAGGAATTAGAAAATGTACCTATACGATGGCATCTTTCATTGGAGAACTTACAACAATGGAATCTTGCTTTTTCAAATCCAGAACGAGCCACAACAAATATTGACGGAACTACAAACGAAGAAAAGGTGTCGTTTTTTAACAATGCATTGCGACACATGATTTTTGGAGTTGAGCTTTTCCCTAAAAGAGCCTTTAATTTACGATTGGGATACAATTTTAGAAGGGGAGAAGAATTGCGAATTCTGGAACAGCGTAATTTCTCCGGAATGTCAGTGGGTTTTGGACTAAAACTAAATAAATTGAAATTTAATTATTCCTATTCCAGATATAGTTTGGGAGCAAATACAAGTCTTTTTGGACTTACAATTAATTTTCAGGAATAAATATAAAATAACAGAATTACTATCTTAAACATTAAAATCGATATTTTGAAAAAAATAACTGTAGCGATTGACGGATTTTCGTCAACGGGAAAAAGTACCTTGGCAAAACAATTGGCAAAACAATTGGAATATGTATATGTTGATACTGGTGCCATGTATCGTGCCGTAACTTTATATGCCATGAAAAACGGATATATAAATGCAGAATCTTTTGATAAAGAAAAACTAGTTGCTGATTTACCTTCAATACAATTGACTTTTCAATTTAATGCTGAATTAGGTTTTGGAGAAATGTTTTTGAATGGCGAAAATGTAGAAAAAGAAATTAGAACAATCGAGGTTTCTAGTTTTGTGAGTAAAGTTGCTGAAGTTTCTCAGGTGCGTTCTAAATTGGTAGAACAGCAACAAGAAATGGGAAAAAATAAAGGAATTGTTATGGATGGCAGGGATATAGGAACTGTAGTTTTTCCAGACGCCGAGCTTAAAGTTTTCATGACAGCAAGTGCGAGTACTCGCGCACAAAGACGTTTTGATGAGTTACAACAAAAAGGAGATGATGTAACTTACGAGGAAGTTTTAAAGAATGTAGAGGAACGTGATTACATCGATACGCACCGTGAAGATTCGCCATTGGTAATTGCCGATGATGCCATAGAGATTGATAATTCCTACCTAAATAAGGAAGAACAATTTGCAGCAGTTATGGAATTAGTGAATGATGTTGTAAAAACAGCTTAATTCTTTGCAGATTTCATTTTAAATAGTAGTTTTACCGCCTAATTTTATTTTAAAGACAATTCATCATTATGGGAATTAAAAACAGATTGATTATAATGAGCTTTCTTCAGTTTTTTGTTTGGGGAGCATGGCTTATTACAATCGGGAATTATTGGTTTGGGACTAAAAATTGGGAAGGAACTCAATTTGGTTTGGTTTTCGGTACCATGGGAATTGCTTCTTTATTTATGCCAACCCTTACAGGAATTATTGCTGACAGATGGGTTAACGCCGAAAAATTATATGGTGTTTTACATATAGTATATGCATTAGTTTTATTTGGGATAGCTCAAGTTACTACCCCAGATCATTTTATATATGTTATGCTTGCTGCAATGTGTTGCTATATGCCTACGATTGCGTTGAGTAATTCAATTTCATATACTTCGCTGAAATTAAATAATAAAAATATAGTAAAAGATTTTCCACCCATTCGAGTATGGGGAACAATAGGTTTTATTGTTGCGATGTGGATTACGAATTTGAGCGGTAATAAATCGACAGAATATCAGTTTTATATTGCAGGAATCGCAGCTCTAGTATTAGGAGTTTATGCATTTACCTTACCTAAATGTAAGCCGCAGCGTTTAACCAAAGAAAATGCCACGTTAACAGAAACATTAGGATTGGAAGCTTTTAAGTTATTTGGAAACTATAAAATGGCATTGTTTTTTGTTTTCTCTATGTTTTTAGGGGGTGCTTTGCAGCTTACAAATGCTTATGGTGATGTTTTTCTTGATGAATTTAAACATTTTCCTAAATACGCTGATTCATTTGTGATTCAGTATTCTACGATTATCATGTCAATTTCTCAGGTTTCAGAAACCTTGTTTATCTTGGCAATTCCATTTTTCTTAAAGCGTTTTGGTATCAAACAAGTAATGCTTATTAGTATGCTTGCTTGGGTATTGCGTTTTGGATTATTCGCTTTTGGAGATCCTGTAAATGGATTATGGATGATTATTATGTCGTGTATAGTTTACGGAATGGCATTTGACTTTTTTAATATTTCAGGTTCATTATTTGTAGAGAGTAATACGGATTCTAAGATACGTTCTTCGGCACAAGGATTATTCATGATGATGACTAATGGTGTAGGAGCTATTTTGGGAAGTTTAACTTCGGGATGGGCAATAGATAGATTTTTTACAAAATCATTTAAAAACTCGTCTGAATTGGCTGGATTTCTTCAAACAGAATCTACAAACCCAAAGATGTTGGATTTTGTAAAAAGTCATGGAAATACAGTTTCTCCAGATGGTGTTTTTGGTAGCGAAATTTTGATGAAAGACTGGCATAACATCTGGTTGTCGTTCGCAGCTTATGCCTTGGTTATTGCAATTGCTTTTGCTATTTTGTTTAAGCATAAACATGATCCAAAAGAGTTTGAAAACATGAGTCACTAAGGACTTTTTAATATTTATAACAAATCCGACAAACCCGACAAACCCGAGACTTCGGGATTGTCGGGTTTGTTGTTTCTAGGGATTATATTCAATTATATTTGTTACCTACCGATGAATTTTATAGGTTTAATATAGAATAAATTTACTTCTTTTTTATCAATTTAAAGTAAAGCATATAAACCTAACATTTTTTTAAAACCTGTTAGGTTTGTTATTTGGCAAGAGTTCTTAAAAACTACAAAACCTCAAATCTAGCCCTGATAGAGTCGATATCCTTTTTCTGGCTTTTGGGACAGGAAAAGATATAGGCGAAAGCGGGACTTTAGGTCTTGAAAAACAGGAAATCTTCTGCTCCTGAACAATCGGCTGATAATCACTAGGAATTGTTTTGCTATTACAAATAAATGTATTAATTTTGCAAACCTTTTGGCAGAGAAGAGTTTCTATTAGGTATCAACTATTTATGTAAAACAACTTCTGTTTTTTCTATCGCTTTATGAAACTCAAGAAAAACAGAATACAAATTTTTTATCAGCATGTCTGAACAATTAAAATCACAAGAAGAGTTTTTAGCAAATTTTAACTGGCATAACTTCGAAGAAGGTATCGATGCAGTAGATGAGAAAAACTTACAAGAATTCGAAGACTTAGTATCAAAAACTTTCATCGCTACAGATCAAGAAGAAGTAGTTGAAGGTGTAGTTGTTAGAATTACAGATAGAGACGTTATCGTTGATATCAACGCAAAATCGGAAGGTGTTATTTCTTTAAACGAATTCCGTTACAACCCAGCTTTAAAAGTAGGTGATAAAGTAGAAGTATTAATCGACATCCGTGAGGATAAAACAGGTCAATTAGTATTATCTCACAGAAAAGCACGTACTATTAAATCATGGGATAGAGTTATTTCTGCAAATGAAACAGGAGAAATCGTTAATGGTTTTGTAAAATGCAGAACTAAAGGTGGTATGATCGTTGACGTTTTCGGAATTGAAGCTTTCTTACCTGGTTCTCAAATTGACGTTAAGCCAATTAGAGACTACGATGTATATGTAAACAAAATGATGGAATTCAAAGTGGTAAAAATTAACCACGAATTCAAAAACGTTGTTGTATCTCATAAAGCGCTTATCGAAGCTGATATCGAAGTACAGAAAAAAGAAATCATCGGTCAATTACAAAAAGGACAAGTATTAGAAGGTGTTGTTAAAAACATTACTTCTTATGGTGTGTTTATTGACTTAGGTGGTGTTGATGGATTAATTCACATTACTGACCTTTCTTGGAGTCGTATTAACCACCCAAGTGAAGTTCTTGAATTAGACCAAAAATTAAACGTTGTAATCCTTGATTTCGATGATGAGAAAACAAGAATTCAATTAGGATTGAAACAATTAAACGCTCACCCATGGGATGCTTTAGATGCTAACTTAAACATTGGTGATAAAGTAAAAGGTAAAGTAGTTGTAATCGCTGATTACGGTGCATTTATTGAAGTTGCTGAAGGTGTTGAAGGTTTAATCCACGTTTCTGAAATGTCATGGTCTACTCATTTACGTTCTGCTCAAGATTTCGTAAAAGTTGGAGATGTTGTTGAAGCTGTTATCTTAACTCTTGACAGAGATGACCGTAAAATGTCATTAGGTATCAAACAATTGACTCAAGATCCATGGACTGATATTACTTCTAAATACCCAGTAGGTTCTAAACATACAGGTATCGTTAGAAACTTTACAAACTTTGGTATTTTCGTAGAATTAGAAGAAGGAATTGATGGATTAATTTACATCTCTGACTTATCTTGGACTAAGAAAATCAAACACCCATCTGAATTTGTAAATGTTGGTGAGAAACTTGATGTAGTTGTATTAGAATTAGATGTTGAAGGACGTAAATTATCTTTAGGTCACAAACAAACTACTGCTAATCCTTGGGATCAATACGAAGATTCTTTCGCTGTAGGAACTATCCACAATGGTGAAATTTCTGAAATCGTTGACAAAGGAGCTACTGTAGAATTCGGAGATGATATCGTTGCTTTCATTCCTACTCGTCACCTTGAAAAAGAAGACGGAAAGAAATTGAAAAAAGGAGAATCTGCTGATTTCAAAGTAATCGAATTTAACAAAGAATTCAAAAGAGTTGTTGCATCTCACACTGCTATCTTCCGTGAAGAAGAAGAGAAAAATGTGAAAACTGCAACTGAAAATACTTCATCTAACTCATCTACAAATGCACCAGCTGCAACTTTAGGAGATAACAATGATGTATTAGCTGCATTGAAAGCTAAAATGGAAAAAACTGAGAAAAAATAATTCTTAATTTTTTTTAAATATAGAAAGTCCCACAGCAATGTGGGACTTTTTTTTCGTTAGAATATTTTATTTTTTGTCACATATTATAAAGATTAAAATATTTTTTTTAAAATCTGCAGCTCATGATGCGGATTTCTTTAAGTAATAAAATCTGCTTTAGTTTGCGTGCTTTTTTTTGTAAACACTAGTTTATAATCCCTTCTCTTAAAGTAAACTCACTGATAAGGTAATATTCGTTTTCAATAACTTAGATATCGGACAAATTTCTTTGGCTTTTAAAGCTGTTTTAGAAAACTCATCTTCGGTGATGTTTGGGACTTTTCCTTTTAAATCTAAATTAATCTGTGTTATCGTGCCATCTTCAAACGTAACTGTAGCCTCTGTATGCAAATCTTCGGGAACATAACCTGCTTCTGATAGTAAGAAGCTTAATTGCATTGTAAAACAGCCAGAATGAGCTGCAGCAATCAATTCTTCAGGATTCGTACCCACACCATTTTCAAAACGAGTCTTGAATGATAGTTGCGCATTATCTAGTGTAGTACTTTGTGTACTAATAGTTCCTTTTCCTTCCATCCCGGTTCCTTTCCAGTTGGCATGTGCTTTTCTAGTAAATTTCATCTTTTAGAATTTAATGGGTTTAATAATAATTGTAACAACTAAATTAATTAGGTTTTATGTATATTTTTGAATTTTAGATAATTGTATTTTCAAATATAATCAAATTTTGCGAAGCGTTAAATGTTCGTTTTACTTGCCAATAAATGGAACTAACATGGGTACCTTCTTTTGATAATTTTTATACTCTTCTCCAAATAATTCTCGAAGGTCTTTTTCTTCTAGAAATTTTACTGCAATAAAAATATAAATGGTTGTAGTAAGTGCAAATACTAAATGTCCGAGTGTCATTACAGGCGTAGCCCAAAACGCAATTAAGAATCCCAACATAATAGGATGTCTTACGATTTTGTATAGATGAATTATCTTGAACATAGTACATTCTGGTTCTGGATCTTTATTTTTTATATTTTGAATAATTTGTTTCAATCCAAATAAATCAAAGTGATTAATTATAAATGTAGAGAGTAATGCGATAATCCATCCTAAGAAATAAATACCATTTATAATCATGGTTGCAGTTTCATTCTCGATTTTCCATACTATAGTTTGCATTGGTTGCCATTGCCAGTATATTAATAGTAATGCTGAGCTTGAGAGTAAAACATAGGTGCTACGCTCGATTGCGGGGTTAACAATATTTGTCCACCATTTTTTGAATGCAGGCCTCGCCATTATGCTATGTTGCAATGCAAATAGACTTAACAAAAGTACATTAATAATAAGTGCTTGTGTAAAGGTGGTTTCAGGTCCTGTATCGATTGATTTAGGAACGATAAAATTGCCAACAAATCCTATTGCATAAAGAAAAGCGATGAGAAATAGGAGGTAAGCAAATACTCCATAAAGAAAAGTGATTAATTTTGTCATACTTGTAGGTTTTATGATGGTTTATTAATTTAAAACAGTTTATATTTTTAAAATTACCAATTTACCTATGTTACTAGTATGGTTTTGTTTATTGGCTTGTTTTTGAGTGTTTTGGGAGATTTTTTCTTTGAGTATTAGCTAATTTATGAAAATTATCTTATAGAATTTTTATTTAGGTATTTTAATTTGAATAATTCTGATTTTTAGTTAGTTGAAGGTGATTGTCTTTTTAGAAGTTATCGAAGTATTAATCTAAAATTTTCGGAGGTAATTGAATAAAAAAATGGTTTGAAAGTTTTTACACTCTCAAACCATTCTATATGGTATATAAGAAATATTAAATTGCTGTTACAATAGCAACAAAATCATCTGCTTTTAATGCAGCTCCACCAATAAGACCTCCGTCTACGTCTGGTTTAGAGAATATTTCTTTTGCATTTTCAGGTTTTACACTTCCTCCGTATAAAATAGAAACATCTTCGGCGATATCGCTTCCAAAAGCTTTACGAACAGTTTCTCTAATAAATTCGTGCATTTCTTGCGCTTGTTCCGGTGAAGCAGTTTCTCCAGTTCCAATAGCCCAAACAGGTTCGTAAGCAAGGATAATATTAGCCCAAGATTCTTTTGTAATATGGAATAAGCCATCCGTTAGTTGGTTTTCAACAACATTAAAATGGTTTCCTGATTGACGGTCTTTTAATTCTTCCCCAAAACAAAAAATAGCTGTTAAGTCATGTTTCAATGAAGCATCGACTTTATTTGCAATTAAAGCATCAGTTTCTTTAAAAATTGCTCTACGCTCAGAGTGCCCAAGAATTACATAATCTACCCCAACGCTTTTTAGCATGTCTGCAGAAATTTCGCCTGTAAAAGCACCACTTTCTGCTTGGTGTACATTTTGTGCAGCAACTTCAATAGTAGTAAACTCTAAATGTGCAACTGCAGAAGCTAAGTTTACAAAAGTAGGAGCTACAATAACTAGAGTTTCACTTACAGTTGGTAATTTAGCAATTAAATCATTTAATAAATCTTCAGTTTGTTCTGCGTTTTTATGCATTTTCCAGTTTCCTGCAACAATTTTTTTTCTCATTTTGGTTCGTTTTATTTTTGTTTTTTTTTTGAAATTTTGTACTATTATTTTAAGCCTTGTAAAGTTTGATTTATTTTATCAAAATCGGTTTCGATCGCGCGGTATAAAACAATTTTACCTTTTTTATCCACAATGATATATCTTGGGATCCAATCTAAATCAATTGCTTTGCCAAAAACACCTTTCATACCATCATTCATCATGAAATGATCACCTTTTATTTCGTGTTTTTCAATTCCTGCTTTCCATTTGTCAGCAGTTTTATCTGCAGAAAGAAATAGATAAGATACATCGGGATTATTTGCTTGTAACTCTTTTACTTTAGGCATTGCTTTTACGCAATCTCCACACCATGAAGCCCAAACTTCTATAACCAAAGTTTTTCCTTTATATTTTTTTAATATGTCTTTGAAAGCAACTTGACTATCATCGGTCGCTAATAATTTTTCGGATAAAGCTTCTTTAGAAAAAGCAGTTTTTTGAGCATTTGTACAAGAAAACGTAGCAAAAGCAATAAGCAATAGAACTATTTGTTTCATGGTTATTTATTTTTTACCAAAGTTAAACAAACAAATTGAAACAGAAATAGAGATTAACAAAATTTGGGGACGTCCTTATTTTGTCACAAATTGAGAAGTTTTGGTTACAAAAAGTAAAATGAAATCGTAATAGTTACACATCAAAACAAGTTTTTTGGATGTTTTTTATTCAATTGATTTTAAGAAGAAGAAAAAAATGTTGTTTTTTTATTTGTCAGATGGTTTTTAAATGTCAAAAAACGTCTGGCAGATAAATAAAAAGTGTTCAATAAATTCTAATCAGAATAATTATTGAACACTATATTTTATTTTAATTGATAATTGCCATTTGCCCATTTTTTGCAAGGTACAATCCAATCGTCTGAAGCTTTATATAAAAAACCATGTTTCAGACCTGTATTTAATTCAATTTCTTTGAAATGATTGATCTTTAATTTGGAAGTTTCTTTTCGTTTTATGGCTGAAACTCCGTAAATATCTGATTTTTCATAGATTGTCAAGATATTTCCGCAATAATTTATATCTGGAATTTCTTTTATGTCTGTTTCTTGAAAACATCCAATGAATACAAAATTAACATCAGGATTTGCTAAATAAGTTGAAACATATTGTGCAATATAACCTCCTTTGGAAGTTCCTATTACCGTTATTTTATTCGGTTTAACACCCTTTCTTATCAAAATATTAATTTGTGCTACAACTTTTTTAGCATATTTATAAGCATTAGTATCTTTACTTCTTTTTTCGCTATAAACTATGAAATTAGCATTTTTAAAGGATTTAATGATTTCATTATATTCGACTTTTCCATACTCGGGATGTTTAGTATACAAATCATTTTCTTCAAAAAATTTATTATGGAAAAAAAAGATATATGCTTGTTCAATGCTCTTTGTTTTCGATTGGCCAAAAGAAAAGATACTAAAAAACATAAAAAATAGAATAAAAACTGAATTATGTGTTTTGCTCATTATGTCTTTAAAGTAAGAAGTGTTATTGGGTTTGATGTTTGGAACCATATAAGTGATGTAAATAGAGATATAGGTGTGACTAATCTATGTAAAACTTGAATAGATTTACATCACTTACATGGTTAACTTTTCTGTTGCAATCTAAAGTTTTGTAATCAAACTATGATTATTCAATTTTTATAACTTTAAATCTTTGATATCGTTATAATGTACTTTTTGAGTAATAGTTCCATTATTTAAAATTACAATACTAGGATTAGCTCTTTCGATTGTTTTAAGAGTTGTAGCATCACAAAAATAAAAATCAACATTTAGTTTGTATTGTTCTTTTGCTTTAGCAATTTCATCTTGACCCGAAGCAGTCATAGCAATTACTTTATATCCTTTTGCTTTAGCTTCTTGATTTAATTTTTCTAATTTTTCCATTCCAGATGGTTCAGAAAGTGTTAAGTCATAAGTAACAAAAATCATAAGTTTAGGCTCTTTTAGTAATTCATCTTTATGATCTATATCGTCTTTAGTCATTGTGAAATCATGAATTGGTGGTACATAACCTTCAGTGATTACTTTGTCTTTTCTGTCTACAAAAGTGGCTCCTTCCGGAATAGACATTAAATCTTTCTCTTTGAATTCTTTGTTTACACCATTTACATTGTAAATAAAAATCATTTCAACCACAGATTGAGGAGCACCAGCAGGAATTTCCATCCCTTTCTCTATATTAGTTCCTACTTTGTAAGGACGGAAGTCTTTTATAGGTAAATGATTCAATACCCAAACTCCCATAAAAATGCACAAAATGATACTTACATAAGCAACAATATTTTGAACGCTTTTACTAAATAAAGGTTTGACTAATTCTTTATTAATGAACAATATTAAAATAAAGAATAGTAAAACAATATCTTTTGTAAAGGATTGCCAAGGCGTTAAATGCAAAGCATCACCAAAACAACCACAATCTTTTACTACATCAAAATAAGCAGAGTAAAAAGTAAGGAATGTGAAAAGTATAATCAGGATTAATAAACTCCAGATTGTAGCTTTGGATTTGTATCCAATAAGTAACATTACACCCAAAACTACTTCTAAGATTACTAAAAATAGAGCTAACCCTAAAGTTAATGGCTCTAAAAATGGCATATTAAAAACAGGTTCACTAAAATATTCTGCCAATTTATAAGAGAATCCAACGGGATCATTTAGTTTTATTAATCCAGAAATAATGAATAATACGCCAACAAATAATCTTGAGAATTGTGTAATTATATTTTTCATGAAGTTTTTTTTAATTAAAAAAATTTAATTTATTTTTTTGTTTCCAAAGGATTTAATATCAATGCAAAAATGGCATAATTAATCATGTCCTGATAATTAGCATCAATACCTTCAGATACTAAAGTTTTACCTTTATTATCTTCAATTTGCTTAACGCGAAGTAGTTTCTGCAATATAATATCGGTTAAAGAACTCACACGCATATCGCGCCAAGCTTCGCCATAATCATGATTTTTGGCAAGCATTAATTCTTTGGTAACTTTAACTTTGGCATCGTATAATTCGGTAGCTTTTTCTACATCAAGATCAGGCTGATCGACAACACCTAATTCTAACTGAATCAATGCCATTATCGAATAATTGATGATTCCGATGAATTCGCCCTTTTCATCCTCGTCAACTTTACGAACTTCATTTTCTTGTAAACTTCTAATTCGTTGTGCTTTTATAAAAATTTGGTCGGTTAATGAAGGCAACCTTAATATGCGCCATGCACTACCATAGTCTTTCATTTTATTGATAAAAAGCGTACGACAAATCGCAATTACATTATCGTATTCTTGAGAAGTATTCTTCATTATTGATGTATATTTGTCTAAATTTCTTCAAAAATAAGGATAAATTTTTGAAAGAGTTTAAAGTTTCAGGTTTAAAGTTTTAAGTTATTGAAATAGTTAATATTGATTTCTAAGCCTCAAACTTTAAACCTGAAATAAAGAAAACATTAAACAAAATACAAAATGACAATTAACTGCAAAGGGCAACTTATTGATTTGTCAGTTCCTAAAGTAATGGGGATTTTAAATGTAACGCCAAATTCTTTTTTTGATGGCGGAAAATACGATAGCGACGAAGCTATAATAACACAAGTAGGAAAGATGCTTGCCGATGGAGCAACGTTTATAGATCTTGGCGCATATTCTAGTAAACCAAGTGCCGAATTTGTTTCGGGAGAAGAAGAACTAAACCGAATTGTTCCCGTTGTAAAGTTGATTTTGCAACATTTTCCGGATGCATTACTTTCAATAGATACTTTTAGAAGTGAAGTGGCAGAAGCTTGCATAGAAAACGGAGCAGCAATTATCAATGATATTTCGGGTGGAAATCTAGACGATAAAATGTTTGGGGTTATAGCCAAATACAATGTTCCGTATATCTTAATGCATATGCGCGGTACACCACAAACCATGCAAACTTTAACCGATTATGACGATATTGTAAAAGAGATGCTTTTTTATTTTTCCGAAAAAGTAGCTGAAGCGCGAAGTTTAGGTATAAACGATATCATACTAGATCCTGGTTTTGGTTTTGCCAAAACATTAGATCAAAATTATGAGGTTTTGCAAAAAATGGAATTGTTCAATATCTTGGAATTACCAGTTTTGGCAGGATTTTCTAGAAAATCAATGATATATAAAAATCTAAATATAAACCAGCAAGAAGCGTTGAATGGAACAACAGTTTTGAACACGATTTCCTTGACAAAAGGAGCAAAAATTTTGCGTGTTCATGATGTAAAAGAAGCAATGGAATGTGTGACTTTGTTTAATAAAATAGCAATTTAATACAGATAGAAATCATTATAATTTTTTTAATCTGTGACAAAAAATAAAATTTAGAATTTAAAATATGAAATACCTTAGCTTAATTCTTGTCTGTATTCTTTTTTCTTGTGGAAAAAAAGAAGATGTTTTATTGCCAAAATCGAATGTATCTGTAGTGAAAGATGTACAAGATCATTCGCCTATTTATATTTTCTTTAAAACAGAAGGAAAAGATACTATAGCAGATGTGAATCGTAAAAATAGTATTATTTCGACCAATTGGCTTTTTAATATTGATAAACGCTTGCCTTTAAGATTAGTTGTCCCAGAAGTAGCAAAATTGCAAGAAAAGAAACGAGCTGATAAAGCGCATGAAAACGAAAAAGCCGAAAATTATTATTCGTATGCAGATAGTATCGGAAAGAATTTAGCCTTTTTACCTTTTACAGAATTGTACTATAAACTTGGAAAACCAAAATCGGATGGATTAATTATCTTTTTCGAAAAAGACAATAAAACGGTTAGAGTTAATAACGAAACAATTAAAAGAGAAGAATTACTCAATTATATTGCAAGTCTTGATTTTACGGTTAAACCAAAAATGCAATTTTGTTTTGATAAGAATATGAGTTTTGAGAGTTACATTCAGGATAAAATCTTAATCAATAAACTACAATCATTTGCAATGGTTATAGATGAATTTATCTGTTAAAACTGAATACTAAACAGTGACTGCAACTAAAAACTGAACACTTTCCTTATTGGTGATGATAAGGTTCGTTTCTTAAAATCGTAAATCCGCGGTACAATTGTTCGATAAAAAACAAACGTACCATTTGGTGTGAGAATGTCATTAGCGAAAGCGAAATTTTCCCTTGCGCTTTACTATAAACGGTATCAGAGAATCCATAAGGTCCACCAATTACAAAAACTAAAGTCTTAATGCCAGAGTTCATTTTCTTTTGTAATTCTTCTGAAAAACCAACGCTTGAGAAGTTTTTACCATTTTCATCTAATAGAATTAACTGATCAGTTGGTGTTAGTTTTGCTAGAATCAATTCACCTTCTTTTTCTTTTTGCTGGCTCTCAGATAAGTTTTTTACATTCTTGATATCAGGAATAATTTCTAAATCAAATTTGATGTAAAAAGACAAACGCTTGGTATAATCGTCAATTAAAGTTTGAAGCGATTTATTGTCGGTTTTGCCAATAGCTATTAGTTTGATATTCATTCTCTTGAATTATATTTTGTTTTGAGTTTTTGCCACAGATTAAAAAGATTAGACCGATTTTATCCCGACGCTTCGGGATTGCGTACTTTGTGTATCCCGAAGCGTCGGGACTGCGCACTTTGCGGTTAAAAGCTAACTAGATTTTATTCTCAAAAACAGTTTCAAAATGTTCTACAATAGGAAACGGCTCGTAGTAATGATGTAATAATTTCTTCCATTCCAGATATGCTGCCGATTCTCTAAAACCAATTGTATGGTCCTTGAGATTGCGCCAATCGACCAATAAAAGATACTTATTGGGTTGTTCCATACATTTTTTAAGATTGTGACCTAAATAACCTTCAATAGAACTTATATACTGACTTGCTATTGCAAAATCATTCTCGAAATCCTTTTCCTGGTCTTTTTTTACAAATAAAACTGCCGCTTCTTGTATCATATTTTATTTCTCTGAAAATTTAGCTTCAAAAGTTTTAAATCTTGCATCAAGGTCTTTTAGCAATTGCTTTTTAACGGCATTATCCTGAATGAAACTGTAATTGATACTATTGTAAACGTATTGTTTAATAGTTGCATAAGAAACATCCTGATATCTGCTAGCTAATAAAACATATTGCTCTGTCATGTTTGTTCTTAAAATCCCTGCATCATCGGTACTAATTACTATTGGTACATTAAATTCTTTGTACAATGTAAATGGATGACGAGCGTTTTTAACTTTCAGGATAAACTCATTACTTACCAAGTTAATCTCAATCGGAATATTGTTTTTTGCCATATAGCGCAATAAGTCATACGAGTTTTCTTCGTAAGCGATGTCTACGCCATGACCAATTCTGTTTGCTCCAGCAATATGAATAGCCGAAGTAATATGCCATGTTAACTCTTCTGGTTGTACTAATCCTAATGTAAGTTCACCAGCGTGAAGCGTATATTTTACATCTGGAAAACGGGAATGGCAGTATTTAAACATTACCATGTGTAACCAATAATCTTTCATAGAAGTTTCACCATGTTCTGGAGAAACGATATTTACACCCGCTACAAGTTTGCTTTTGTCTGCAGAGATAAACGCAATCATAAGATTTTTGAACAAATCTACAGGCTCCATAAAACGCAATACAAAGTTTTGATAACGCATTGTAAAATTTGCATCATCGATTTTTAGGTCTTTATGTAATTTGGCTATGAAATTAGTATTGAAATCTTCAGCGTATTTTACAGCATTTTTATCTTGTAATGATTTATAAAGTGCATCTAGAGATTTAAAAATTGCTTTTTCGTCTTTTTGGGCAGCAGCTTGTCTTAGTTTTGTATTAAAGTCGGCTAAATCATCTACATTCATATCACAAAGAATTGTGTTTAATTGTGTTTCGATATAGCTTACATTCTCTTTAATTGCTCTGTTTTTAAGCTCTATTAAACCTTCGGCAAAATGCCCGTCGATAGTTGGAGAAAATTTCTCGAAAGAGTCAAAAAATAAATCATCAGAAGGAACAGAAACACCATTATAGTCTTTTGCAGACCAAGTTTGCATGATTTGTTGCTTGTAATATTCTAGTTTTCCACTGTTTCTAAGCGAAGAAAAAGTCTCCCAATTTCCTTTTGCAGGTTTTGTTTTTAGAACTTGCATGGTTTCTATATTCAAATAAAAATCTTCTGCAATAGCTCTTTCCAGTAGAGGTTCAGCATAGATTGAACCTGAAAAATGATGATGTAAATCACCGCCTTTTGGCATTTGAGAAAAGAAAGCAGTTAAGGCTGCTTCGTTATTTCTTATTTTATCTAAGTAAGTTGCAGGTGATTGTGAAAAGCAGAGTTGTGCTATGAAAAAACTGAAAACTGTAATTATCCTTGTCATATAGTAAGTTTAAATTACATGCAAATATAATTGATTAGGAGGACATTTAAAAATATAGATGAAAATTGGTTAAACTACTGTTCGTTTTTTTTAATAGATGTAAAAAAAGACGCACTGCTGTACGCCTTTACAGAACTTTTTAAAAAAATAGAACGCGGATGAAACAGATTTACTTCGTAAAGACGCAGATAAAAACAGATTTTTAAAATAACAATGAGAGAAAAATCCGTTTTTATCCGCGTTTTCGCCAAAGCCGAATCAGTGTCATCCGCGTTCCCTATTATGCGCAATTGAAACTCATTATTGCTCTTCGACTCCGCTATGCCTGATAAGATTTGGGCTTAGAATCTCAGCATTTTTGTAGTTCGAAACCTTTATCTCTTTGCACCTCAGGGCCTTAAAAAAATTAGTGAAACAATACGTCTTTTATATCGTCTGTTTTATCAAATACGCTTTTCGCAAAAGGACAAAGCGGAATGATTTTTAGATTGTTCTCGCGAGCATAATTTACTGCTGCCATAACTAGTTTTTTTCCAACACCTTTACCGTTGAAATCGGGATTTACTTCGGTGTGGTCAATTATAAATTTAGTATCTCCAGCCCAAGTATAGGTCATTCTTCCAGCTTCTTTTCCGTCTTCTACTGCTTTATAATATCCTTTTCTTCCTTCGTTTATTTGTTCTATTTCCATGATGTTTAGTCTAAAGTTGTTTGTATTTGGATTGTGTTTGTTAGGGTTTTGTGAATCGGGCAACTATTGGCGATTTTTAAAAGTCGGTGTTTTTGAGCCTCATCTACATTTCCTGTTATTTCTATCTTTCGAGTCAATAATGAAACAGTTTGTTCTGCATTTTTTTCAAAATCTACCGAAATATTAATTTCTGTAACATCCCATAGTTTGCGATCAATATACATACGTAATGTAATCAAGGTACAAGACGCCAATGCAGATGCTAATAACTCAGAAGGGGAGAAGCCTAAATTTTTTCCTCCAACTTCTTGTGGTTCATCGGCGATAACAATATTACCGCTTGCCGATTTTATTTCTGCTCGATATTTTCTGGTGTCAATACTTGCTGTTATCGTATTCATAAATTTATCGCATTTTTGGTTGTGGCAAAGGAACAAATTCGGTTTCACCAGGAACTTTTGGAAAAGTTTGAGCTGTCCAGTCTTGTTTTGCTTTTTCGATTAGTTCTTTATCTGTGGAAACAAAATTCCAAAAAATAAAATGTTCTTCAGGAAACGGAGTTCCTCCAAATATATAAACGGTAGTATTGGCTGCGATTTCAAATTCGCATAACGTACTGTCGTTTGCAATCAGGATTTGTTTTGGGTCATAAGTATGTTCGCCACTTTTTATACTTCCTTCTAAAATGTACAATCCGCTTTCGCCAAATAAATCTTTTCCGATGTTTATTTTTTGAGCCGTTGTACTTTTGATTTCAATAAAATAAAGCGGACTATATACTGGAACTGGCGATTTTTTTCCGAAAGCTTCTCCTGCTATTAGCTTATAAGAAACGCCATTTTTTTCCCAAGCCGGAATATCATTGGCTTCTACATGTACAAAATTAGGATCCATTTGCTCCAATTCTTTTGGTAGTGCTACCCAAATTTGTAAACCATGAAGCATTTTATCTGTTTTACGTAAGTATTCGGGCGTTCTCTCAGAATGTACAATTCCTTTTCCTGCGGTCATCCAGTTTACTGCTCCGGGTTTAATCTCCATTTCGGTACCCAAACTGTCTTTGTGCATGATGCTTCCTTCAAATAAAAAAGTAAGAGTCGATAACCCAATGTGTGGATGTGGCGGAACATCCATGTTTTCATGGTCGCTTAAATGTGCTGGTCCCATATGGTCGATAAATACAAATGGTCCAACGGCTCTTTTCTCACGAAAAGGCAATAATCTACCGACCATAAAATTACCAATATTGGCAGCGCGTTCTTCAATAATTAGATTTACGTTTGACATATTATATTTTTAAAATTAATTTTCTAATGTTCCAAATTTACCATTATTGTAATCATCCACAGCCTGAATTAATTCTTCGTGTGTGTTCATTACAAAAGGTCCGTGAGTAGCAATTGGTTCGTTAATTGGCTCACCGCTTAAAATCAATACAATACTATTTTCTTGAGCTTCGATATGAAAATTTTCGCCTTCATTTTTAAATAACACCAAATGATCTGTTGCTACATTTGTATCATCATTTACCGTAATACTTCCTTCTATAACCAATAAAGCGGTGTTGTAAGTTGCAGGAAAATTAAAAGCTGCTTTTCCGCCTTTAAGTAATCTTGCATTAAGCAAATGCAAAGGAGTAAAGGTCGATGCTGTTCCTTTTAAACCTTGATATTCTCCAGCAATAACTTCGATATGACCACCATTTTCAGGAAGTTCGTATTTGCTAATTTCATCATTGGTGATGCCTTGGTATTTTGGTTTCGACATTTTATCTTTTGCAGGTAAGTTTACCCAAAGTTGTACCATCTGGAAATCGCCTCCAGTTTTACTGAAATTTTCTTTGTGATATTCTTTGTGCAAAACTCCCGAAGCTGCTGTCATCCATTGTACATCGCCTTCGCCAATTACTCCGCCACCTCCGCTACTGTCATGATGTGCTACTTTACCTTTATAAGCAATGGTTACGGTTTCGAAACCACGATGCGGATGCACGCCAACTCCTTTTGGAGTATTTGTAGGCGGAAAATAGAATTTTGAATTATAATCTAGCATGATAAAAGGGCTCATGCGTTTCATACTTAATTGTGGTACACTAGGGATAAAATTATGTACTCTAAATCCATCACCAACAAAATGTGGTTGTCTTGGAGCTACGACTGTTTCTATATTTTTAGTTTTCATAATGCTTTTGTTTTATTGTTGATACAAAGTTACTCTCATTATGAAAAATGTAACTTAATGTAGATTAAGAACTGAGTTACTATAAAAGTAAGGATTATTATTTAATTTTTTTAGTTGATAGTTGTCAGTTATTGGTTGTTGGATTTTTGTTCTTAATCGAGACCTAACAGGTTTTTAAAACCTGTTAGGTCTACTTTGTATAAACTGGTTTTATGAATAAAAAAGGGCGTTCATACAAAATCGTACAAACGCCCTTTTATTAATTATTATAGAATGCCTAAAATTTCATTCTCTGAATTCTTACTGCATTTAATATCGCTAATAAGGCAACACCAACATCGGCAAATACAGCTTCCCACATGGTTGCTAAACCTCCTGCACCAAGTACCAATACAACAGCTTTTACAACAAATGCTAAAGTGATATTTTGCCAAACAATTTGTTTGGTTTTTTTACCAATGTTTATGGCGGTGTAAATTTTTGTTGGTTGATCGTTTTGGATCACAATATCGGCAGTTTCTATCGTAGCATCGCTTCCTAAACCTCCCATTGCGATACCTGCATGAGCGAGAGCAACAACTGGCGCATCATTTACGCCATCACCAACAAAAGCAATTTTCAGGCCTTTATCTTTCAGTGCGGTTACTTTCTCGACTTTGTTCTCTGGTAATAAATCTCCGTAGGCTTCATCGATATTCAGTTCTTTTGCAACAGCATTAACAACAGCAGTTTTATCGCCCGAAAGCATAACTGTTTTTACGTTTATACTATGTAAACTCTGAATGGCTTGTTTGGCATCTTCCTTAATTTCATCGGCTATCAAAAAGTAACCTGCATATTTCTGGTTAATGGCAATAACGATTATAGTAAACGGTGTATTATCAATCTCAGCATCATAATTAATATTGAATTTCTTTAGTAATTTGGTATTACCCGCCAAGATTTCGTTTCCACCAACTTTTCCTTTTAAACCATGACCTGCAATTTCTTCTACATCGGTAACCGAAACGCCTTTTTCAGAACCTTTTGCATATTCTATTATGGCAGTTCCTACAGGATGTGTTGATTTGGTTTCGAGTGCTGCCGTATATTTAACTAAATCAGCTTCGGGAATACCTATTGCAACTACTTTTTGAACATTAAAAACTCCTTTGGTTAATGTTCCTGTTTTATCCATTACAACAACTTCTATAGCTGCCATGATATCTAGGAAACTAGAACCTTTAAACAGGATTCCGTTTTTACTCGCTGCTCCAATTCCGCCAAAATAACCTAACGGAATAGAAATAACCAATGCACAAGGACAGGAAATAACCAAGAATACTAAGGCTCTGTACAGCCAATCTCTAAAGATATATTCATCTACAAAGAAGTAAGGCAAGATGCAAATGGCAATAGCCGAATATACTACGATGGGCGTATAGATTTTGGCAAATTTTCGAATAAACAATTCGGTTGGTGCTTTTTTGGCGGTTGCATCCTGAACCATTTCGAGAATCTTAGATAATTTACTATCGGTATATAATGCGGTAACGCGAACTTCGGCAACCGAATTTAGATTTATCATTCCGGCCAGAACACTTTCTCCTTTGCTCTTAGTATCAGGTTTACTTTCGCCTGTTAAAGCTGCTGTATTAAACGAAGCATTATCGGAGAGTAATTCTCCATCAAGTCCTAGTTTTTCTCCTGGTTTAAGCTGAATTATAGACCCAATTTGTACTTTTTCGGCCTTGATTATTTTTGGCTGATTATTTTCCAGAATTGTAACCTCATCAGGACGCTGGTCGAGTAATGTTTTAATATTTGCTTTGGCTCTGGTAACTGCCAATGTTTGGAATGTTTCACCAATTGCATAAAACAGCATTACAGCAACTCCTTCGGGATATTCGCCAATGGCAAAAGCCCCGATTGTTGCAATACTCATAAGTAAAAACTCCGAGAAGAAAGCACCTTTTCGAGCACTTTCTAATGCCTCTTTTATCACAGGAAAACCAACGGGTAAATAAGCAATTATATACCAAACTATTCGTATCCAACCTGTAAACCAGTTTTGTGGTAAATAGTTATCAAAAACAATTGCAATAATTAATAAAGCAAAGCTAATTATAGCTGGAGAAAACATCTGGAAAACAGTTTGATCTCCTCCCGAATGATTATGTCCGTCATTATCATCGTGAGTTTCTGGCTCATCATGGGAACAACATCCTGATTGCATTGCTTTTGAAGCATTTTTGGTGGGTGTTTTACAATCTACTCCTTTGTTATTCTCGTCGGGTTTATGTTGATGTTTCATATTTATTTTTTTCTAAATCCACAAAATTGAAAATTCTGTGTTGTGTTAAATGGTGTAATATGATCTTCTGTAAAACATTTTATTGTTTCAAAACTTTCCTGAAAAGTATCTTTCATATTCTTTTCAGAATATTGTTTTATTTCTAATCCACTGCATTTTAATGGCCCATTTTCTGAAAAAGTGCCAAGTAAAAAATGAGCATTAGGATTTATTGCATTTTCTATAATTGAGACATATTTATTAATGTTTTCGTCATCAGTTAAAAAATGAAAAACGGCTCTGTCGTACCAAAAATCGAATTTTATATCGGGAGTAAATTCTGTAATATCAGAAACAATCCAGTGTATCAAACTTGCTTTTTCACCTAAGCGAACTTTTGCTCTTTCTAATGCTGCTGCTGAAATATCCAATACCCAAATATTTAGAAAACCTTTGTCTAATAAAGCATCAGCCAGATTACTATCACCACCGCCAACATCAATGATATTGGCGGTTTTTGATAGTTTTAAGCTTTCTATATAATCTATTGCAGTTTTTGGGTATTCTTGTGTCCAGCTCACCTCATTTGGAGTTTTGGTTGCAAATACATTTTCCCAATGCTTCTTATTATTCATGTTAAAAAATATCTTTAATGTGTATGCTCTCCGCCACCTTTTTGGGCCGATAATAAATAGAAAGCACCCTGTGTAACAATTTGACTATTCTCAGGGATTGAAGTTACAAATTTTATTTCGGTATATCCCATATCGGTAGTGCCAGGGATAATTTCTATTGCTTTAAAATGTATTTCTTCATGCTCTTCTTTATGTTCTTTTGCAGACTCTTGTTTTGCCCCTTTTTCAGGATGAGTACTCTCTTCTTTTATAAAGATAAAAAATTTGTCTCCATTTTTTACCACAGCAGCTTTAGGTAAAGCAGGAACTGTTGCGTTGTTTAAATTGATATTTGCCGAAACATACATTCCGGAGATTAATCCTTTGGCATCATCAGGATTTATTTTGGCATGAACTGCAACGGTTTTGCTTTCATTAGAGAATGATTTATTGATACCGAATATTTTTCCCTTTATCGATTTATTTGATTGATTGGTAAGAATAAAATCAACTTCCTGACCGATTGAGATTGAACCTAAATCTTTTTCATATACATTTAAATCCAAATGCATCTGGCTATTATCTACAACTTCAAACAACGGAATTCCAGTTTCGGCAAATGCGCCTTTGGCAATGCTAATTTTTCCAACATAACCACTTATTGGTGATATGATAGGAATTAATGCACTGGTACTGGTTGTACTTACGCTAAGTGCCTGAAGTCTGTTTTTTGCAGCTTGTGCTTTTGCTCTTTCCACAGCAAGTTTTGCTTTTACTTCCTGAAATGTTTTTCGGGGATTTACATTTTCATCAGCCAATGTTTTCTGACGGTTGTATTCTAATTGCAAATATTCGATGTTGGCTGTAGCCGATTTATAATCTTCAAGCATTCCTACAACTTCAAGATTTTGAATAGTTGCCAAAACCTTTCCTTTATTTACAAAAGTACCTTCCAGAACAAAGATATCTTTGACCGTACCCCCAAGTAATGTGGCTATTTTTGCCGAATTTTGAGGCGGAACTGTCGTATATCCATTGGCTTTAATAATGGTTTTTAGGTTGCGATTTTCAATTTTTCCAAATTGAATTCCAACAGTTTTAAATTGCGCTTCGGTTAATGCAACTTCAGTTTCTGCTTTTTCTTCTTCACTTGTTTCTTCAGCTTTCTTTTCGTTGCATGATGTTAAGATCAACATTAAAAAAGCAATTGAAAGTAGAGTAGAAGTACGGCTTATTATGTTTTTTATATTTTTCATTGTAATGAGTATTAGTTATTGGAAATTGAAGGAAATTGTAATCGAATGGCGCTTTGATTGTATGTATTCAAAGTCTCTGCATATTGTTTTTTTATGTCAATTGCTTGATTTAAAAAACTGATATACGTCCAATAACTCATATCTCCATTGGCATAACTTTTTTGTGCTGTAGTGATAATTTGTTCTGCATAGTTTAAACCTTCTGTTTGGTAATAATGCAGTCCTTTTTCCTGTTTTTCGAATTCATTTTTTAGTTCCTGCATTTGTAATTCCAATGAAAATTGACTTTTCTCTAGTTCCAGTTGTGATTGCGCAATGCTTATCGAAGCTGCTTTGGCTTTGGCTGTATTTACACCTCCAAACAACGGAATTTGTAAACCTGCAGTAAATCCCTGAAATAAGGATTTGGTTTCGATTGTTTGGGCAAAATACCCCAATCCTAATTTTGGCGTTCGTTGCGCTTTAAACGTATTTACTTCTTTTTCGAAAACTGAAATTTGTTGTTGATGATAATCATTCATCAAATCTTTTGCTTTTAACTGGTTTGAATCGCCAAATGCAGCAAATTGCAATGGAGTAGTATTGTCAGGTACAATATTTTCTTTTGTTTGAACAAAAAACTGTAATTGTTTCTGGTAAATAGCCAAATCGTATTCTAATTGTGCTTTTTGAGTCTCAATTTCTTTAACCTTAACCTTTGCACTAATTACTTCAATATTGCCACTTTCCCCGGTTTTAAAACGCAGTTCTGCATTTTTTAGGAACAAGGCATATACATTAAATAATTCGGTGTTTAGTTTTTGAACAGAGACACCGTATAAATATTGATAATAGGCTAATGTCACGGCTTTCTCGATTTCATAAGCAGATAAAGCTTTTCGTTTCTCGGCAAGTTTTACCATTTCTTCCTGCAATTGTCGGTTGGCTTTGGTAATTTTTCCGATAGGGAAATATTGTTGTACCGAAACGTTACTGTCATAATCGACATTATTAAATTGCCCACCTTGATATTGTACTTGCAAGGGATCGGCTTGAAAAGCTGTCTTTTTAAGTGCGGTTTGCTTCTCTATTTCTTTATCAGCAATTTTTAAATTAATACTATTGGCTTTTGCCATTTCAATTGCTTTATCCAATCCAATAGGTTGGCTGTTTTGTGCAAAAGAAAAAGTACTAATTAGTAATAAAAGCACTGTTACTATAGGTTTTATCATTGTTGTTTTTCTTTTAATTTTCGTCTCGAATAATAAGTATAGTATCGGCAAAACAATTAGTGTAAGTAATGTAGCCGAGAATAAACCGCCTATTACAACCGTTGCCAATGGTTTTTGTACTTCGGCACCACCACTTGTAGATAATGCCATCGGTAAGAAACCTAAGGATGCTACGGCAGCTGTCATTAAAACGGGACGTAATCTTGTTTTTGTTCCTATTAAAACACGTTGCAATGGATCTGTAATTCCTTCGGATTTAAGCTGATTGAAATAGGATATTAATACAATTCCGTTTAAAACTGCAATTCCAAATAAAGCAATAAAACCAATTCCTGCCGAGATACTAAAAGGCATTCCGCGTAGCCATAATGCAAATACACCACCAATTGCCGAAAGCGGAATTGCGGTAAAAATCAATGCAGCTTGTTTGGTGCTTTTAAAAGTAAAATAGAGTAGGACTAAAATTAAACTCAATGCAATTGGTAAAGCGATAGAAAGACGCTTGTTGGCTTCGATTAAGTTTTCAAATTGTCCACCATAAGTAACATAATATCCTGCTGGAAGTTTGAAATTTTTGTCCAGTTTTTTCTGGATTTCCTCTACAACACTTTTCACGTCACGTCCACGAACATTTAGACCAATTGTGATTCTGCGTTTACCATCTTCACGAATTATTTGTACAGGACCTTGCTCATAATCGACAGTCGCAACTTGCGAAAGCGGTACTTGTTGTCCGCTTGGTAATGGAATAAACAAATTGCTAACATCATTAATATCACTACGATTGTTCTTGTCCATACGAACAACAATATCAAATCGTCTGTTTTCTTCGTAAATTTTCCCTGCAGCTTCTCCTGCAAATGATGAACGGATTATTTTATTTAAATCTTCGATATTTAAACCGTACAAAGCGATTTTGTCATAATCGTATTTAATCGTAATCTGAGGCAATCCACTTACTTTATCGGCCTTAAGATCACCAACGCCTTCTATTTTATTGATTTTCTGAATCAGTTCGTTGGCTTTTCTCTCCAGAACATCGAGATTATCACCAAATATTTTAATGGCAATATCACTTCGGCTACCGGTCATTAACTCATTAAAACGCATCTGGATAGGTTGTGATACTTCGATATTGGCTCCGGGAATTTTTTCCATTTCCTCTTTCATCATACGTGCCAAATCTTGCCAATTATGTGCGCTTGTCCATTCTTTTTTGTCTTTTAGAACAATAATCAAATCACCACTTTCTATAGGCATCGGGTCGGTTGGGATTTCTCCACTTCCTATCTTGGTAACAATGGTTTTAATCTCTGGAAATTTTGCTTTAAGCATTTTCTCATATTGGGTTGTTGTTTTTATCATTTGTGATAATGAACTTCCTGTCATGATAGTTGCATTGATAGATAAATCTCCTTCTTCGATAGTTGGAATAAATTCTCCTCCCATATTTTGAAATATGATAAGTGCAACTACAAATAATGCTGCTGCAATACCCAAAACAGCCTTTTTGAAACGTAATGCTTTTTCTAAAAATGGTGTGTATATTTTCTCGAACCAAGCCATCATTCGATCGCTAAAATTTGATTTGTGCTCTGTTTTTTTAGATAAAAACATTGCGCTCATCATAGGAACATAGGTAAGAGACAAAATAAAAGCTCCAATTACGGCAAAGCCAACTGTCATTGCCATTGGTTTGAACATTTTTCCTTCGGTTCCAACCAAAGCTAATATTGGCAGATATACAATTAAGATGATTATCTCTCCAAATGCAGCACTATTTCTGATTTTTGAAGCCGAAGCATATACCTCTTCATCCATTTCGGATTGGGTTAATTCCTTTTTCTTCTTGAGCTTTTGCAAATGGTGCATCGTGGCTTCGACAATAATCACGGCACCATCGACTATAATTCCAAAGTCAATCGCTCCCAGACTCATTAAATTTCCGCTTACGCCAAAGGCATTCATTAAGATTACCGCAAATAACATGGCTAGCGGAATTACCGAAGCTACTATTAATCCTGCACGAAGATTTCCTAAGAATAATATCAGTACAAAAATCACGATTAATGCTCCTTCAAGTAAGTTCTTGGTAACAGTTCCTATGGCATTATCGACAAGTTTACTTCTGTCAATAAATGCTTCGGCAACGACGCCTTCGGGTAACATCTTGTTTACCTCAATCATTTTTTCTTTCACGCGTTCAACAACTGCTTTGGAGTTTTCTCCTTTTAGCATTAGCGTTAAACCACCTACAATTTCGCCTTTACCATCTTTGGTTGTGGCACCAAAACGAATGGCATTACCTAGTTGTACCGTTGCTACGTCACGAACCAAAATTGGAGTGGCATTTCTATTTTTAATAACAATGTTTCCGATGTCTTTTATTCCAGATGCCATACCAACACCACGGATGAAATAAGCAAATTCATCTTTTTCGATATAGGCACCACCAGTATTCTGATTGTTTTTTTCTAGTGCATCAAAAATCTCTGTAATCGTAACTCCGGCACTGTTTAATCGGTTTGGGTCAACAGCAATTTCATATTGCTTTACACTTCCTCCCCAAGTACTTACTTCGGCAACACCTTTTACACCTTGTAATTGTGGTACAATAATCCAATCCTGAATTGTTCTTAAACTTGTAGCGTTATATTTATTTTCGTAACCCTTTTTGGCATATACGTCATATTGATAAATTTCGCCAAGACCTGTAGTAATTGGAGCCAATCCTGGCGTTCCAGCATATTTAGGGATGTTTTCTTCGGCTTGTTTTAATCTTTGAAATACTTGTTCGCGCGCCCAATAAGTATCTGCATCTTCTTCAAAAACAACTGTAACTACCGATAACCCAAAACGGGAAATACTTCGTAGTTCGATTACTTTAGGGATCGTTTTTACCGCCTGCTCCAGCGGATAAGTTATTAATTGTTCTACTTCCTGACTTGCAAGAGTAGGAGCAGTAGTAATAATTTGCACTTGATTATTTGTAATATCAGGAAGTGCATCCAGCGGTAAATTTTTAAGTGAAAAACTTCCCCAGGCAATAAGTACCAAGGTAAGTAAGAGTATAATGAATTTATTCTTTATACTAAATTGTATAATCTTATCTAACATTTTCAGGATATAATGAATGAGAAATCAGGACGATAAATCGCCTGTTTTTTTGTGGTATACCACAACGCATTTACCCGAAATTACTCGGGCGACATTATACTATTTGGGGTGGTTGCCAAATACTTCCGTAGAAATTGGAAGCAAGAATTGAATGATAAGATGATAAAGGTTTTTTAATAAGAATGGTATCTTCATTAAAAAACCATGTAATAGTTGGAGCTGCAGTTAAGACTTGAGCTGCGCAACAATTACAACTACAGAATGGAGCACATAGATCCAATCCTTTTTCGTGAGATTGACTATCGGTTTTACTTACTATTTCGTTTGTATGCGTTTTAGTCTCGCTTGCTAAGGTATCTGCACAAGGCAGGCACGATAGCACGATTAGGTAAACTGATAATATGATGTTAATCCATTTCACGGCGGTAAAATTAAGGATAAAAGTCTGATCTTTTAAAAAATATTTATGTTTTTTAGCAGAATAATAACATAATTTTGTATCAAATCATCGAGTTATAGGTAAGGTTTTGTTTAGGGAACGCCTATTTATTTTCCTAAATATTTAAAAAAAATGAACCATATAAGTTATGTAAGTTCATTTAAGCGAAACGATTAAAACTTATGTTTTCTTATATAACTTATATGGTTTAAAATATAATTGATTGATTTTATATGTTATGATTAAACCAATTCAAAGTCTAATAATTCGCTTTCGGTACCATTAATTATTATCGATAATTCATGTTTCCCTAAATGGAGTACACGAGTTGTAATTATCTTAAAGGATTGATTTCTTTTGATTTTTATTAATTGATTAGGTTGGTAAGTTCGCTCACTAATTTTGAATACTTTTTTAGCCAAATGACCTTTTGATTTCTGATAATAAACTGCATATTCCAATCGAACTGTTTTACTCTCGGAATTAGCATTATTTAGTGAAAACTGAAATTCTAAGTATTCACCAATTTTTACTTTAGGAGTAAGAATTTCGAATTCTGATAATTGGATGTTAGTACTCTCTAAGCCGTAATGTTTTAGAATTTCAATATTACCTTGTTTTAGTAAAGTGCGGCAACCGTGTTTGATAATAGCATCGGTTTCTATACTTATATTTTGCCATTTTGCAGCAATATCAAGAACTATTTCGGGATTGTCTTTTACAATATCGTTGAGGTTATTAGCAACACTTCGACGTACATATTCGGAAGAATCGGTTTTTAAATTTTCTAAAATGGGTAAAACTGGTGTAGGGTCTTTTTTTAAGGCAGGAATTGCCATTGCCCAAGGTAATCGGGAGCGAGAACCTTCACTCGCCAATCGTCTTACGTGATGATTTTCATGCAAGGACCATTTTACCATTTCATCAATCATATCCTTCGGGTATTTAATGATAAATGGACGTACAGCAAACTCACAACTAATGAATTGTGTAATCATTACAAAAGCTTTTGCACTTGTTTTAAAATCATCTAAGCCATATTTTTCTACATAATCTGCAAAAAATATAAAAGCGAGATTTCCATCAGTAAATTTATTCTTCTTTAAATTTTCGATAATACTCTCAATTGTTAAAACAGCTTTACCAAAGTCTTTTGGCATAAATTCATGCAAGACAACGGTAGTATGTTGCATGCGGTCTTTCCATTCTTTATTGGCAAAATCTGCATCAAAAATCAGATTCATAAATTGTTGTTTATCAAAGTCAGGAACGACTTTGGCAACAGAATCAGTAAAATTTTCGTAAAAAGCAATCGAGTAAATATCTTTAATTAAGCCCATTTGATAGTAAATTGAAGCTCAAAGATATCTAATGTTTGTAATAGATGGGATATAAAAAAATATTTTTTAAACCATTAAGGCATTAAGTTTCATAAAGAATAAAGCTTAGCCTTTTTGCCACAGATTTACTTCGTCGGTTCGACTTTCAGTCTCGGGTCTAAGAAAGTGCGTTTGGGTCTTTGATGAAGGGTTGCTAACTTAAATTGTCTCTAAGGGGATGCGGATGATACGGATTTACAAAAGTAAACGCGGGGATTAAAAACTGATTTAAAATAATCAAAAATAAAATCCGTTTAATCCGTGTTTTCGCCTTAGCGAATCCGTATCATCCGCGTTTCTTTGGCAAAGAGTTAGATAGAATTAAAATGATTAAAAATGATTTTTATTAGTGTTAATTCGTGAAATTTGTGTTTTAATTCTAGAGGGTAATAATCGAATTTGTATCTGTTTTAAATTTTCAAATCGTCTAAATTTTCAAATCCACAAAATAAGTCCTACTTTAGCATTCTATTAAAATTCATACAAAATGATTAACAAAATACAGTTTCAGAACGAATTACAATTGCTTATTTTTAATGCAATTCGCGAAGATGTAGGCACAGGAGATTATAGTTCTTTGGCTTGTATTCCTGCCGATGCGCATGGTAAAGCCAAATTATTGGTAAAAGAAGACGGGATAATTGCAGGAGTTGAATTTGCCAAAATGATTTTTAATTATGTGGATCCTAGTTTGAAAATTGAAACTTTCATCGAGGATGGAGCTCCGGTAAAGTATGGAGATATTGTATTTCATGTTTCGGGAAGTTCACAATCGATTTTAAAATCAGAACGTGTTGTGCTTAATTCCATGCAGCGCATGTCGGCAATTGCGACTAAAACACGTCAATATGTAGAGCTTTTAAAAGGTACAAATACTAAAATACTAGATACTCGTAAAACCACACCAAATTTTCGTGTTGCCGAGAAATGGGCGGTAAAAATAGGAGGTGGAGAAAATCATCGATTTGCACTTTATGATATGGTTATGCTAAAAGATAATCATAGTGATTTTGCTGGTGGAATAACATTGGCGATTTCAAAAACGAAAGCATATTTAAAACAAAATAAACTTGATTTAAAGATAATTGTCGAAGCTAGAAGTCTTGATGAAATTAGAGAAATTTTACAAAACGATGGAGTATTTCGTATTCTAATCGATAACTTTAATTATGAAGATACTAAAAAAGCTGTTGCATTAATTGGAGATAAATGCCAAACGGAATCTTCTGGAAATATCAATGAAAAAACAATTCGAGAGTATGCTTTATGTGGAGTCGATTATATTTCATCAGGCGCATTAACGCATTCAGTTTACAATATGGATTTGAGCTTAAAAGCACTTTAAAATAAATCAGAAAATTCTAAAGTTTAAAATCTAAAAAAAATATGTCTCAAGAAATAGAAGATCGGCTCGAAAGGGTTCCAGTAGTACGTTCTGTAGCTCGTTTTTTAAAGAGAATAAAATTACCGTGGTTAGAAGGTTTTTCATTGTATGATTTACTTGAATTATATACGATTGGGATCATTGAAGGGGCTTTCTCGTATCATGCAAGTGCTGTTTCGTTTAGCTTTTTTATGGCTTTGTTTCCTTTTGCATTATTTATTTTAAACTTAATTCCTTTTATTCCCATTGAAGGATTTCAGGCAGACTTTCTTCAGTTTGTACAACAGGGAGTACCACCAAATACTTACGATGCGATTAATCAAATTATTAGTGATATTTTAAATAATAGTCACTCAGGTTTGTTGTCATCGGGGTTTTTACTTTCTATTTTTTTGATGGCAAATGGTATTAACGGAATTCTTAGTGGTTTTGAATCATCAAAACATGTTTTTGATAAACGAGGTTTTTTTAGTCAATATCTGGTCGCATTGGCAATTTCTCTTGTTATGACAATTATATTGTTTGTAACAGTAGCAACAATTGTGGTTTTCGAGGTTTTTATTCAAAAGACAATTATTCAGGATGTATTGAGCGATCGTATTCCGCTCATTATTTTAGGACGTTATATATTCGTTATTGCAATGATTTTGGTAACATGTTCAATTTTATTACGTTATGGAACTAAGCAATATAATAAAGTACCTTTTATAAGTATAGGATCTGTATTTACAACAATTTTAATTGTTATATCCTCGTATTTTTTTGGGATTTGGGTTATAAAATTCTCAAAATACAACGAACTTTACGGTTCAATAGGTACATTATTAATTCTAATGTTTTATATTTGGATAAACTGTATGATTTTGCTTTTGGGATTTGAATTAAATGCCACAATCAAAAAATTAAGACAAAAAAACAACAAATAACACTTAAAAACCGTTCTTGTTTTTCATTATTATCATTTTAGTGAAGTTTATTAAACTCTGATAAAATGTAATAGATGAGAAGTATTGAAGCTAAAAAATCAAACATTATGAAAAACTGGATCTTAACAATGGGCTTATTATTTGTAGTAATAGGCAATGTACAAAGTCAAACTGTAATCGGGAAATGGAAAACTATTGATGATCAGACGGGCGAAGCAAAATCGATTGTAGAAGTGTATGAGCAATCAGGAAAAATTTATGGTAAAGTTGTCGAGATCCTTCGAGAAGATCATAAAAAAGATGTGTGTACCTCTTGTTCTGGAGCGCTTAAAAACAAACCGATTTTAGGAATGGTAATTATTAATGGTTTAAAGAAAGATGGCGATGAGTATAATGGTGGAACTATCTTGGATCCAACAAATGGTAAAGTATACAAATGTTACATTACATTAGACTCTGCAAATAAATTAAAATTACGCGGATTTATTGGGTTTTCTCTTTTAGGAAAAACACAATATTGGGTAAGAGTTAAATAAACTTAATTGAGTTATAAAAAAATGCGAAATAAATTAATGTTATTATTTTTGCTAATAGGATTCACAAAATCTTTTGGGCAAACAGAAAATAATAAATTACAAATAAGTCATCTTACAGGTGACTTTTATGTTTATAAAACTTTTCACGATTATAAAGGAACCTTGATTTCTGCCAATTCCTTGTATTTACTTACGGATAAAGGTGTTGTGTTGTTTGATGCGCCTTGGGACGAAGCACAGTTTCAGCCATTGCTTGATAGTATAAAAGCCAAGCATCATAAAGATGTAGTTATGCACATTGCAACACATTCGCACGAGGATAGAGCAGGAGGTTTAGGATTTTATGGGCAAAAAGGTATAAAAACTTACACTATAAAACTAACAGATCAGATTCTTGAAAAAGAAGGAAAGAAAAGAGCTGAGTTTATAATGCCAAACGATACCACATTTACAGTTGGTCAGCACCGTTTCGAGGTATTCTATCCAGGTAAAGGGCATGCGTCAGACAATGTTGTAGTTTGGTTTAATAAAGAAAAAATACTTTACGGCGGTTGTTTTGTAAAAAGTACTGATGCAACAGATTTAGGTTATCTAGGAGATTCTGATGTAAAAGAATGGGAGAAATCAATTAAAAAAGTACAGGCAAAATTTAAAAATCCAGTATACATTATTACCGGTCATGATGATTGGACTAATACTCAATCTCTTAATCATACATTAAAATTAGTTAAAGAATATAATGCTGCAAAAGCTTCGGGAAAGCTAGATAAAAAGTAAATTTGCCTAAAATTAAAAACTAAATAATATTAACACATTGGGTGTAATTAGTTTTAGCACATAGAAACATAGATTTTGGTACTCTGCAAAAGGCGTTTCACTTGTTTAAAAGACACAAAGCTAGCTATGAGAAAGTAATGTATTTCTTTTTGCTCTTTATTCACACATAAAAATCTATGTTTCTATGTGTTAAATGATACTTTTGTGACCCGAGCAAAGCGGATAGGCGAAGTAGTTACGCCAAAGAGATTAATTAATACTATTATTTTAAACATATATATCTTTAAAATGCATTTTGTAGAAGTCATTTTGCCACTTTCATTAGCCAAAACGTTTACGTATCGCATTTCCGAAGCTGAGTTTAATTTTATTCAGAAAGGGATGCGTGTTGCTGTGCCTTTTGGTAAAAGTAAAATGTATACTGCATTGGTTCTTGAGACACATCAAAAGGAGCCAACTTTGTATGAGGCTAAAGAAATTCATCAAATATTAGATGAAAGACCAATTGCTACCGAAATTCAAATAGCACATTGGCTCTGGATTGCTTCCTATTATATGTGTGCTATTGGCGATGTATATCGAGGAGCATTTCCAAGCGGATTGTTACTGGAAAGTGAAACTGTGATTTCGCATAAAACGGATGGTTTTGTTGATCAAATGCTTTTAAATGATGAGGAATATTTGGTTTATGAAGCTTTGCAACATCAGAGTTCGTTAAAGGTTCAGGATATTGTTGCGATTTTAAATAAAAAAAATATTTTTCCTGTTCTGCAAAGATTAATAGATAAGGATATTGTTGTACTCCAGCAGGAAATTCAGGAAAGTTACAAGCCTAAATTGGTTCGTTATGTTAAGTTGCATAATAAATACGATTCGAATCAAGGGTTAAGTGATTTATTGGAAGTGCTTAAAAATGCTGCCAAGCAAAAAGAAATTGTCTTAGCATATTTTCAATTAAGTGCAGTTGAGAAAAAGCCAATCACGGTTAAGAAATTAGTTGAGACTTCGCAATCATCATCGGCAGTTGTAAAAGCATTAATTGAAAAAGAAATTTTTGAAGAATACTTTTTGCAACAAGATCGAATTAATTTTACAGGAAAAAGTACCGAGAAAGAATTACAATTAAGTTTGGTTCAGCAAACTGCTTTTGAGGAAATCAAAACTAGTTTTGTCGAAAAAGAAGTTTGTTTGCTTCATGGAGTAACTTCTAGTGGTAAGACCGAAATTTATATTAAACTTATAGAAGGGTATTTAGTAACAGGAAGACAGGTTTTGTATTTGTTGCCTGAAATTGCGCTTACAACACAATTAGTTAGCAGATTGCGAATTCATTTTGGGAATAAAGTAGCTGTTTTTCATTCTAAATATAGTAATAACGAACGAGTTGAGGTTTGGAATCAGACTTTAGCAAATGCTGAAAATGCGCAAATTGTAATAGGGGCGAGGTCGGCTTTGTTCTTGCCATTTGCAAATTTAGGATTGCTAATTGTAGATGAGGAACATGAGCAAACTTTTAAGCAAGTTGATCCAGCGCCTCGTTACCATGCTCGTGATGCGGCTATTGTTTTGGCAAATCTTCATAAGGCTAAAGTGCTTTTGGGATCGGCGACACCTAGTTTAGAAACATATTTTAATGCGCAATCACAAAAATTCGGACTGGTTACGGTTACAGAACGTTATAATAATGTTCGAATGCCGGATATTGCATTGGTCGATTTAAAAGATAAGTATTTTAGAAAACGAATGACGGGGCATTTTAGTGATGTTTTAACCGAAGCAATTTCTGAAGCGATAAGCTTAGGCGAGCAGGTTATATTGTTTCAAAACAGACGTGGATATTCACCTATAATAGAGTGTATTACTTGTGGACATGTGCCGCAATGCCAGCAATGCGATGTGAGTCTTACGTATCATAAACATAAAAACCAATTGCGTTGTCATTATTGCGGGTATAGTATGGCAAAACCAACAAATTGTCATAGTTGTTCCAGTATTGATTTAACGACCAAAGGATTTGGTACGGAACAAATAGAACAGGAGTTGATTGCGCTTTTTCCGAATGCCAAAACGGGGCGAATGGATCAAGATACAACTCGAGGTAAGTTTGGATTTGAGAAAATCATTGATAGTTTTAAAAATCGTGAAATTGATATTTTGATAGGAACACAAATGCTTGCCAAAGGACTGGATTTTGATAATGTAAGTTTGGTAGGGATTATGAATGCTGATAATATGTTGTTTCATCCCGATTTTCGCGCCTTCGAACGTAGTTTTCAAATGATGATGCAAGTTTCAGGACGTGCAGGACGTTCGGAGAAACAGGGTAAAGTTGTAATCCAGACTTATAACCCAAATCATAATACAATCCAGCAAGTTACCAATAATAATTATGCTGGTATGTATAAAGAGCAATTGTATGACAGGCAAATTTATAAATACCCTCCTTATTTTAGGCTGATTAAATTAACACTTAAACACCGTGATTTTGATAGGTTAAAAGAAGGTTCGATGTGGTTATATCAGGTTTTGAGTCAGAATTTGAATATGCCGGTTTTAGGACCTGAGGAGCCTGTTATTAGCCGAATCAGGAATGAATATATCCGAACTATTTTAATTAAAATTCCGCAAAATCTACCGTTAGGGAGCACAAAAAAAACTATTCAGAAGATACTGAATAGTTTTGAGGCTGTTGCACAATATAGAGCAATAAAAGTGATAACAAATGTCGACTTTTATTAATATTAATGACTTATAGATAAAGCGCGAACTAAATCTTCTTTTTTATTACGACTTAATGGAATTTTTGTAATTCCGATTTCGGCAAACTTACTATTAAAACGTTCTACTTTATCTATATTAATAATATAGGACTTGTGAACGCGAATAAATTTGTCTTTTGATAAATCATTTTCAAAGGATTTCATCGTTGATAACACCAGGTTGCTATCGTCTTCGGTAACAACTCTTACGTAATCACCAAATGCTTCAATCCATTTGATTTTTGCGGTAAAAATTTTGAGTTTTTTCAGGTTGCTTTTTATAAAAATATGCTCACCTTCATCTTCTTTTACGTCAGTTCTTAGTGCATAGAGGTCTAATGCTCTTTTTACAGATGCATTAAAACGATCTATTGCTATGGGTTTTTGGAGATAATCGGTAGCATCATAATCAAAAGCCTTTAAAGCATACTCGGCTTTAGAGGTAATAAAGATGATTTGAGGTTTTGTTTTTAGTCCATCTAAAAAATCAAAACCATTTATAACAGGCATTTCGATATCCAAAAATATCAAATCAATATTGTTTAAAGAGATACAGCTTCTAGCTTCGATTGCATTTGAAAAATCTCCAATCAAGTGTAAATTAGGATGATTATTGACTAATTTTGAAATAATAGTTCTTTGGATAGAACTATCATCTACTACAACACAATTTAGTTTCATAACATTTAACTTTAAGGTATGTAATAGTAAATGTAAATTTATTTTTCATAAAAAACTAGATTTCAGGCTTATTTTTTACCATACGTCGAATAAAAGGGAATAAGTGTTGGATATATAAAATAAATGGTTACTTTTGCACCAAATTTTAACAAATAAATATTATATTTATGAATCATTATGAAACTGTTTTCATTTTAAATCCCGTTTTATCTGAGGTTCAGGTGAAGGAAACAGTAACGAAATTTGAAGAATTTCTTACTAGTAGAGGAGCTGAAATGGTATCAAAAGAGGATTGGGGTCTGAAAAAAATGGCTTACGAAATCCAAAACAAAAAAAGTGGTTTTTATCACTTATTTGAGTTCAAAGTAGCAGGAGAAGTTCTTATTGCTTTTGAAACTGAATTTAGACGTGACGAGAGAGTTATGCGTTTCTTAACTGTAAGTTTAGATAAACACGCTATTTCTTGGGCTGAGAGAAGAAGAACAAAATTAAAATCTACAAAAGCTTAATTATTATGTCTACAATAGAGCAATCAGCAAAAGGAAAAAAAGACGGAGATATCAGATATTTAACGCCTTTAAACATAGAAACTAACAAAACTAAAAAGTATTGTCGTTTCAAAAAATCTGGAATCAAATATATCGATTATAAAGATGCAGATTTCTTATTGAAATTCGTTAATGAGCAAGGAAAAATTCTTCCTCGTCGTTTAACAGGAACTTCATTAAAATATCAAAGAAAAGTGTCTGTAGCTGTTAAGAGAGCACGTCACTTAGCTTTAATGCCATACGTGGCCGATTTATTAAAATAATATTAAACTAAAGTTGTTGGTTTCCGGTAAGATGGAACCTAACTTCTCAAATAAAGGACAACAACATGGAACTTATTTTAAAACAAGACGTACAGAATCTAGGATTTAAAGATGATGTAGTATCTGTAAAAGCTGGTTACGGTCGTAACTTTTTAATACCTCAAGGTTTTGCTAATTTAGCAACACCTTCTGCAAAGAAAGTATTGGCTGAAAACCTAAAACAAAGAGCACACAAAGAGGCTAAAATTGTTGATGACGCTAAGAAAATAGCTGAAGCATTGAAAGCACTTGAAATTAAAATTTTCGCAAAAGCTGGTGGAGAGAAACTTTTTGGTTCTATCACTAACATAGATATTGCTGAAGCTTTGGAAAAAGCTGGTAACTCTATCGAAAGAAAATTTATTACTAGCGGTATCGTAAAACGTACTGGTAAATATGCTGCAAGCATAAGATTACACAGAGATGTTGTAGTTGAATTACCATACGAAATTGTTGCTGAGAAGTAATAGTTTTAATTTATAATATGAAATCCCGATGTAAATCGGGATTTTTTTTTGAATACTAAATATCTAATGTGGTTAGAAAAGCCTTAAATATTTTAAAATGAAATACGCAAGATTAACAAAAGAACAATTTGATGAATTACATGCCGAATTTGCTAATTTTTTAGGAACTCAGGCAATTGATAAGGCAGAGTGGGATTCGATCAAAATAAACAAGCCTGAGGTGGCTGAGCAAGAACTGGATGTGTTTTCTGATTTAATTTGGGAAGGCGTTCTTTCAAGAGCCGAATTTTTAGAGCATTTCTCTAAAAATCATATTTTCCTGTTTCAATGTTTTGATACACATGTTCAGTCAATAGTCTTGAAATCTTTGGTTGCTGAAACTGATTTTTTGACTAAAGAAGGTTTGCAGTGGTTAAGTGATAATATGTTTACAGAAACTATTGAAATGAAGGTAGGGAAGAAGGTTTTTACTGAAGATCGTAATACCTCTATTTTTGAATTAATTCAACAAGGTGCTTTCTTGAGCGACGGACAGTTGTTTAAGCAAATAAACACAATTATAGAATCGTAATTTATTCCTTGAATTAGTTTAATTTTTTTATTTGCTTACATTGTTATAAGGACGTTTTTTACTGTCCAGATTTCCTTAATATCATCAATATCAATACTTGTGTTTTTAAAGAAAGTATTGTCGTTACTTAAAATAAAATTATTTTCTAAAGGGCTGTTATTTTTTTGTATTCTATTAATAATTAGTCCTTTAGTTTTACTTATGATTACTGCTATAGCATTCTCTTCAATAGTATTTATGTCGGAAACTTCGCAAACTACGAATGAATTTGCGTTTATAATTGGTTTCATATTATTACCGACTACCTCAAAAGCTCTCGAAATTTTAGTTTGAATGAAGGGGAAGTGATATTTAGGTAAACTGTTTAATAAATCTTCATTTCCCAGGCAATATTCAAATTGGATTTCTCTTTTTATTAGAGGGGTATCATTTAAAAATATATTGGTACTTTTTTCATTATGACTTTTTTCGGTAAGTATTTTGTTTAAATCTATTTCATGAAGATTGCAAATTGAGATTATTGCATTAAAGTCTAAAGTATCTCTCTTTTTCCATGTAGAGATAGTGTTTGGTTTGATATTCAATAATTTAGATAGTTCTATATCTGTGTTTATATGTAAAGCCTTTTTTAACCTTTTTAAGATTAAATTCGCATTTAGTGATTTTTTTACTTGCATATTCGAAAAAAGATTTTTACATTTATGAAATATTTATGATTAAACGTTTGTTAATTAATCATAATACTGTGAGTTTAACAGTAAAATTGATTAACAAATTCTATGTTTTAAGTTATTTCTCAAAATGTGAATTATTGCTCAAAATTGCATAACACCAAAAACCAGATATGATCTGAATTAAGTGTAGATAGGTTAAATTTTATATAGAATCGGGGGATTCAGGTGTTAAATTTGGAGCAATATATAAAAAAAAATGATTATTTATTAATATTCAAATTTGTTTTCTGTTATAAAATAATAAATACCACATAATGGCATGAAGGCTCTTGGAAAGAGTTTTTAATTAAATAAGTTTTTTGTACGATTTTTTGTCAATTATTACTTAATCTTAATGCTTATGGAATTTATAATTACTTTTTTTAGAAGAAATAAATTTTTCTCTTATTTGTTTTCTATTTCACTATTGTCATTCAATCTAAAATTAAATGTCGGGTCAGTTTTTGTTTGTATAAATAAAAATGAACTCATCTTGTTTAATAGTTTTATAAATCAACTGATTTTTCCCAATTCCTCATTAAATTTTTATCATAGTCAATATAGGTGTGATTATCGGAGTTGCATATTCGATAATAATACCTAGACATAATTAAGTTGAGTCTTCAATCCCCTGAAGCATAAATCGACTTCTCAAGTATTAGTAATCAAATCTATTTGTTTGATTTTTTTAGATAATAGATTTTAGTTTTTTTGCATTTCTAGAGAATTTAATTCTTTGGATTATTATGTGAATGTTTTCTTGTACTTAAAATTGTCGAATTTATTTTTTTGTTTTTATTTTTTATGGATGAGCTTAATGCACATACCATACGGGTATTGTCATGTCTTATGTTGACCAAATAATAAAATTAGAAATTATAATATATAGAATACTAATGTCTTAAAAATATTTTTATGAAATTAAAATCTACTTTAAATGATCCTTGTGAATTGAGTTCTTTTTTTAGAATTTATTCGACTTTCATTTTTTGTCGAATCAAGGAGTCGCATCCTGCTTCGAGGATTGAATTTGTCACTAATTCTGAGTGATTCTTCCAGATTTTAAAATCAAAATATTTTAAGAGTATTAGAAATCTTATATCTGATGCTTTGTTATAGTGGCTTGTTATTTAATAATCGCATATAGAAATATATGCAATTGTTGATGGATGGTCGATTTATCATATTGGAATTTATTTATCACTTTATTAATCTCTCAGGAATATGAAAACATTTTCTTTAACAATAAAAAATTGGACATTCTTACAAAATTATTTGTGGTTGTTTTTGATATTAATTCCTTTTTCGAGTTCTTATTCACAGACTTTTTGTAGACCAACTTCGCAGACCAATAGTACTGGTGGATTACTGTGCGTTGGGATGAGTGTGACTACTCCAGATGATGCATATGATGGAAGTATGAGTACTTATGCTTCATTGACCAATGCCGTTGGTTTACTCTGTTTTGCTCAGGAGACATTAACCTTTGGTCAAACAGCAAAAGCAGGGGATCAAATTGTTATTTATTTAGGTACAGGAAATGGATTGTTGGATGTTGGTTTATTATCAAATATTACTATTCAGGCAAAAAACGGAGCAGCAGATGTTGGCTCGGCAGTACCACTAAATAATGGTTTACTTAATCTTCAATTATTACCAGGTAATGCGATAGGTGTGATAAACTATACATTGCCAGGTGATGCGAATGGTGTAAAAATTCAAACTGGTGGTCTCTTAAGTTTATTGGTAAATTTAAGAGTATATGAAGTGCATTTACAGTTTGCTGCACCAACGATTGTTGGAGGAGCAACACAAACAATATGTTCAGGACAATCTATAGCTCTTTCTGCTACACCCGCCGCTGGAACAACATTGGCTTGGTATGATTCGCCTACATCGACTACTGCACTTTCAAATACTAATACTTACACCACGCCAGCTTTAACAGCTACGACTACTTATTATGTTAGTGTTTCGAGAAATGTAGGTTGCGAAAGTGATCAGCGAATTCCTGTAACGATAAATGTTTCAAACCCTATATTACCAGCTATAGATACTAGTGGTACTGCAATTTGTTCTTCTACAGCTACACAGGCGACTACATTATCGGTGATAAGTCCGGTACCAGGAACAATTTATTCATGGTATAGTAGTGCAACGGGAGGTATAGCCTTAACTACAGGTACTACTTATACTCCTACAGTATCAACTGGTGTTACTAATTTTTATGTTGGAGCTGCGATTGGATCATGTACAACAGCAACGCGAACTCCGGTTAGTGTTACTTTAACTCCAGTTCCTGCTGTTGCAACAGTATTAACATCGAGTGTGTCAATATTATCTGGTCAAAATGCAACGCTAAGTGCATCAACAACAGAACCTGGGGTAGTCTTGGATTGGTATGATGCGCCTACTGGGGGAACTATGTTATTGGCTAGTTCTAATACCTTTACCACTCCAATATTAACTGCTACAAAAACATATTATGTAGAGTCTCGTAATGTTGCCGGGGGGTGTGTAAGTGCTACCAGAGTGGCAGTAGTTGTAAATGTTTCGACTAGTTCGTCAGGAGGTTGTTTGGGCGCAAATAGTCAGCAGACAAGTCAAAACGGACTTTGTTTATTATGTTCTTCTACTACTCCGAATAATTCGGTAGATGGAGATAATAATACTGCTGCTAGATTGTCGGTACCTGTTGGTTTAATAAATGGATGGATTCAGCAAACACTTCAATTTAATAATCCTGGTCAAGCGGGAGATGTTATTACAGTTCAATTAGGAATTCCAACCGGACTCTTAGATATAAGTGTACTAAGTTATATTACAGTAGCTACTTATAATGGTGCTACTTACAATAATGATCGAGTGGCTATAAATAGTTCGCTTTTAAATATTCAACTATTAACAGGGAATCGTTTTAGTGCAAGTATTACTGCTGGTTCTGCCTTTGATCGTGTTGAGATCAGGTTAGGAGGGGTGGCAACATTATTAACAAGCCTTGATATTTATGGAGCTTCTTATAAATTTAAAGCAAGGACTATAACTGGTAATACAACAATTTGTAGTGGACAAACAACGACTTTAACATCAGATGCTGCTTTGGGTGAAACTATCAATTGGTATGATGCTTTAACTGGAGGAACTTTATTGAGTAGTACAGCTGCTTATACCACACCAGTTTTAACGGCAAATACTACTTATTATGTTGAAGTTACCCGTAATGGTTGTGTGAATAGCGAAAGGTTTCCTGTTCTTGTAACTGTCAATAATCCTGTAGCACCAACAATAAATGCTTCTCCATCGTCAATTTGTAGTGGTCAAGCAACTACATTAAGTGTCCAGGCACCAGTTACGGGAACTATTTATAATTGGTATGATGCAGCTTCGGCTGGGAATTTATTATTTACGGGTCCATCTTATGTGACTCCAGCTTTAACTACTAATACAAGTTATTATGTTGAAGCTTCAATAGGAAGTTGCATAACTGCAACTCGCACTCCTGTAAATCTTATTATCATTCCGTTACCATTAGTACCAACTGTAGCATCGTCTAATGTTGTTATTCAATCTGGGCAAGATGTTACTTTACAGGTTTCAAATCCTGTGATTGGTGTAGTTTATGATTGGTATGACGCTCCAACTAATGGAAATTTACTTTCATCTGGAACAAATTCATATACACCATCTCCAGCTTTAACAGCAAATCAAAGCTTTTATATCGCTGCGAGAAGTGCAGCTACAGATTGTACCAATGGTACAAGAGCTGTTATTAATGTTACCATAAGTAATTCTATCAATTCTTGTTTATTGGCTAATACGCAAGTAACTTCAAAAGGAGGAGCAACGGGATGTTTATTATGCGGTTCAACTGCAGATGGAGCCTCTGTGGATGGAAATAATGCAACTGCTGCTAATCTTTCAATACCTGTTGGTTTACTAGGGGATTATATTCAGCAAATGTTAAGTTTTCCAACAGTAGGTCAGACAGGTGATATTATAGATGTCGAATTAGGAATTCCTGTGGGACTTCTTGATATCAGTGCCCTTTCGAATATTACTTTGCAAAGTTTTAATTTAGGAGTTCCTAATAGTGATCAAACTATTATTAGCTCTCTTTTAAATATTCAGATATTAGGAGGAAACCGTTTTAGAGCGAGTTTTGCAGCAGCAGGCCCATTTACAAGTGTTCAAATTCGATTAAGCGGATTAGCTACTTTATTAACAAGCTTAGATATTTATGAAGCTTCTTATAGATATCCAGATGCTACAATAACTGGAGCATCATCTCCAATTTGTGCAGGACAAACTGCTACATTAACAGCATCTGCTACAGGAACACAGACTTTTACCTGGTATGATGCCCCAACTGGAGGAAATATAGTTGCGGTTAATCCAACTGCTTCATTAAATGTGACTACTATATTTTATTTGGAAGCAAGCCGTGGTGGTACACCATGTTTAAATAGTAATCGCCAAGCTGTAACAGTAACTGTATTGCCTATCCCAACAGCAACAGATATAACAATTACAAGTCCTTTGACTGCTACTTGCACTGGAGGTGTTGTATTGTCTCCAACAACTACATTGGCTGGAGCACAATTTAAATATTATACAGATCAAAATAAAACTCAAGAAATTATAACAGGATCTACAGTTGTTTCTCAACCTGGAGTTACTTTCTCTAAAGATGCTACAACTGGTGCACTTACTGTTAGTGGACTTAATGCAACTGATGCACCTTATACCTATTATATTTCGGTACTTAATGGAGGTACTTGTGAAAATATAAATGGAACATTAAATGCGGTAGTTGTAGATTTTCCTGTTGGTCCAGCCCTAGTAGTTACACCAACTTTGACGGGTTGTGCCAAAGTAAATTTAAAAGATGCTATCACTAATTTTGATACATCAGGAAACACAACATATACTTTCTTCGATTCATTAAACAATCCAATCGCAGAAGCTGATGCAGGGAATATTACAGTAAATGGCGATTATTGGATTCAAGCTCAAACTACTGGTGTAGCTTGTTCATCTGCAAAAGAAAAAGTAACAGTTACAATTAATCCATTACCTACTTTAACAGGAGTAACAAGCTCGGTTGTTGTAAATAAAGGTGCTTCTGTAGCGCTATCTGCAACATCAAATGGAACTATTACATGGTACGATTCATCAGGGAATCCTATACCATCAAATAATACAGGCGCACTTAATACTGTTGGTATTTTTACATATACAGTAATTGCAAGTAATGGAACTTGTACAAATAGTCAGACCATAACAATTAGTGTCATCGATCCTGCGAGTTGTGATCCATTATTAGAAAGAGAATATGCTACGACTCAACAATGGGGAACTATTATCACGGGAACTGTTACAAATGGTGCTAATGGTGCAGATGGTAATCCACAAACATATTCGACAATAACAACTGGTTTAGGTCTTTTGGGTATTGGAACAACATGGCAAAATCTTCAGTGGCCAACAACTATAACAAAAGGTACTTCGGTAACAGTTAAGTTAGGTTCAGATTATAGTGCTGTTGCATTAGGACAAAATGTTTCGGTAATAGGAACAAAACGTGATGGACTTGGAAATCCAATTGATATTGGAACTTTACAAACTGTATCGGGATCACTATTAAATTTATTATCAGGCCAAAACTCATTTGAATATACATTTGTTCCATCTGATGCTACTGGACCTAAAGATTATGATGGTATTCGGGTTCAATTGGGTTCGATTTTAAGTGTAGCACAAAATATAAATGTTTATGATGCTTATTATGAAAAACAAGTAACACAAATAACTTGTGGTCAGGGTGATATTGAGGATGTCTTTTCTGGTGTAAAAGATTTAGGAGTTGGAGCACTAACTGCTACTGTCGGAGTGACTAATCCATGGAACATTGCCGATGGAGATATAGCTACTTATGCCACAATGTTTAGCGGAGTAGGGGTACTAGCTGCAGCGGAACTTACCGCAACTTTTAGAACTCCATCAATGGTTGGAGATAGCCTTAGAATAACAATTTCTAGACCTGGAACGATTTTAAATCTTAATTTACTTACAGGATTTACTATTCAGCTTTATTTAGGGAATATTGCTGTTGGTGGACCTATCATAAATACAAGTAGTTTATTGAGTTTAAGACTACTTTCCGGAGATACAATGGCGATGACTATTGTAGCGCCTCAAACACAGCCATACGATAGAGTTACGATAACTTTTGGTGGTGTTGCAAGTGTATTAGATCAACTTAGGGTACATAATATTGACCGTGTAACAAATACTCAGGTCATTGGAGGAGACATTAATAATAACGTCACGGTCTGCCCCGGCGCCAGTATAACATTACAAGTGCCTCCTATGAATTGTTCAACTTATAAATGGTATGATTCCCCAACAGGAGGAAATTTCCTTGCCGATGGTCAAACATATACACTTCCTACCACATTAGCAGCAGGTACTTATAAATATTATATTCAACCAATTCGTTATGGTTGTGCAGCTCTTGCAAGAGGAGAAGTAACTGTAGTAGTTAGAGCTACAACTCCAGCAGCAGCAATAGCAAGTGTAACAATTAATGGAGGGAATAATAGTATTATTTGTGCCGAAGATGGCAAAGTAACTTTAGATGCAGTTTTAAATGCTACGCCAGTACTTACGAATCCAGTATATTATTGGTATAGTTTTAATGGAACAACAAGTCAGTTAGTACCTGGACAAGCAACTTCTAAATTAATCTTGACAGGATTAGTTCCTGGAACTTATACTTATTATGTTGGAGTGAGTTCAGATGAGTATTGTGAAACATTGGCAAGCGATAGAAAACAAGTTACGTTTACAATATTACCAACGTCTCTATCAACAGATATTTCAGTAAATAATGCTTCTATTTGTCATGATACTGATGCTGTATTAACACCAACAAGTACTTTGGGAAGTCCTGTCTTTTTCTGGTATTTTGATGCTAATAAAACACAACCTATTACTGATGGATTAGTAGTTGGAGGTGTTACTTATGCAGTTAGTAACGTGGGAGTTTTAACAGTCTCTGGGTTAACTAAACTTATGAGTCCTTTTTCTTATTATGTTGCAGTAACAAGTGATTTTACTTGTCAAAATAAAAATGGAGAGCTTAAAATTGCAACAGTAACAGTAACAGATCCTGCAACCCCAACAACCTTAGATACAACCCAAGACTTCTGTTTGGTC
>NZ_JAOZEW010000029.1 GCF_025847235.1 Flavobacterium shii | reverse complement strand
ATATTACTGGTAAATGTAATTATAAGTCTTATTTCACTTACCATAAATCAGGATTCATTTACTCCCCAAAGTAATCCTGATTTATATAATCTACAAACTGATACTTTATTTTGAAATAAGGATAATTCCTCACGGGATAACTCTTGTCTTAAATAACTAAACGATTACCTCAATTCCTTTTTTTGGGTTAAATGTTAATTAATTATGGTATATAAAATCAATGAATTGAGAATAAGTAAAATAAATTCTAACATCATTAAGAATTAGAAGTATTTCGTTGGAATTAAAAAGCAAATGAAATTGTTAAACTAATATACTCTATATATATCCACTAATCTAAAGATCTAACTTTATGACAAAGAACTACACTTCCGTAAAAAATGTATATGTCATTACGAGATATAAACTTTTTTAAATTCTCTACTCCTAAATTAGGATTCAATCCTCATAATTAATCCTAATTTATATAATCTACTAATTGTTGCTTTATTTTGAAACAGGGATAAGTTCCTCACGGATAACTATTGTCTTAAAACAACTAACAATTGCCTCGGTTCCTATTTTTTTGGGTTAATGATATTAATGCTGGCATATAATTAAAAATCCTTAAATTCAGAATAAGCAACAATTCTAAAAAATAAATTCTAACATAATTAAGAATTAAAATTATTCGTTGAAATTAAAAACAAATCAAGTTGTTTAACAAGCTCAAAATTGTGAAACTACTCTCTCTATATATCCACTAATCCAAAGATCTAATCTTATGACAAAGAACTACACTTCCGTAAAAAATGTATATGTCATTACCAGATGTAAACTGTTCTAAATTCTCTACAACTAGATTATGATTAATTCAATCCCAAATTAATCTGATTTAATATAGACTTCAAGCACTTATTGTTTTATTCAAACACAAGGATAAATTCCTCACGGGGTAACTATTGTCTAAAAAAAAGCAATAAGGAATAATTATCAGGATTTATTTTTTGGATCTGATGCTATTAATTTTTTGATGGCAAATTTTCAAAATAAATCCCAACTAAACACCTGTAATCAATTACTAATTATAAAATCAATTTCACTTTAAAATTATAATCATGAAAAGAAAAATTATTTTACTGATAACACTTTTTGTTATGTCATTTTCTATGACAGCCCAAGTGAAGGTAGGAAGCAACCCTACAACGATTAATACTAATTCACTTTTGGAATTAGAAAGCACCTCAAAAGGTTTGTTACTACCCCGCGTAGCCTTAACCAGTACCACATCCTTTGCACCATTAACGGCTCATATTGCCGGAATGACAGTTTACAACACTGCAGCAGCAGGAACAGGTACAACTGCAGTAGTAGCTGGTTATTATTATAATGATGGAACCCAATGGGTACAAATCTTAAACCAGGCCAATGCATTAACATTACAACCTTGGTTTAATTCAGCTACAAATAGTGCTGCTACATCCAATACCCAAAATATATACCAAAGTGGCAATGTAGGAATCCTTACCGGGACTACAGCACCAACAGCGGCACTTGACGTTAATGGTACAACCAGATTGCGAAGTTTACCTACCGGATTGGCATCAGATAACCTCGTTACTGCAGATGCTAATGGAAATTTAAGAACCTTAGCCGCAGCTAAACCAAGCGTAATGGTAGTTGGTTTGCCTGCAGCTGCAACCATATCATCACTAGGTGCCGGCTCATCAAGTCAATTTACTACCGCCACTTCAATTGTAAATACTATAAGCGGTTCCTCCTACTCTGCTGGAGTAATAACCTTACCAGCGGGCACTTATAGTTTTGTATTTGTTATCTCTTCATCATTTTCTGGTGCGGCTGGTATACAAGTGATGAGCTATTTCTTCGACTTTCCAGGCTCTTCGGGTACGACCAGAATACACGGCAACAGCCCTACTTATAACGCAGTGAATGGTGTATCTATCAATTTCACCTCTGTATTAACTGCAACCACAACTTTCAACTATCAAGTAGGTTGGGGGCAAGGCGGAAATGTAACCACTGGAACTCCAATAATTTTTGGTACAGGTACACAAATATTTATCCAAAAACTACTTTAAGTTATTCCATAAAGGCATTACTGTTTTCAACAGGCGTCAACATCGGATCAAACATATTCTAGGATGCCGATGTCGTTCAAATTATTAACGTTAATAAAAAATATTATGGTATCACCATCTAATATTACAAAAGTGCTGACGAGGCTTTTCCCTCTCTTTCTGCTGCTCTTATTGGGCATACAGACTTCGGCACAATCGGGTAGTTTTGGGAATACGTATGTGGCCAATTCTGGCGTAATGGCCATTTATGGTCAGCATAATTTCCAACCCGGTTATATAGTTACCGCCCGTACCAGTCCACAGGGGTATGTTACCTTTATTCCCGGCTCAAGCTGGGTTGGTGCCGCCAATACGGCACATGTGAATGGTTATGTATCCAAACTGGGCAACACTGCTTTCACTTACCCTGTAGGTGATGGCGTAAACCTTCGAACACTGGCTGTCTCGGCACCAACCGCAATAACTACACAGTTGGGAGTTGCTTGGTTTACAGGAGATCCCAGTACAGTACAAGATCCAACCGACGGAACAACACACCCTACAACCACTTTTACTGGTGCCCTTACAGGAGTGAGCACAGTAGGATTTTGGGACTGGGTACCTTTTACTGGTAGTACTGTAAATGGACTTACTGTCACAGTTTCCATTCCTGATGTAAGTGCATTTAGTACAGCTGCCAATTTAAGACTGGTAGGCTGGAATGGCTCTGCATGGATAGATTTAAGTGGTTCTTCCAATGCTTCAGGCAATACTGCAGGAAGTACCTTAACAGGAACGATCCCATCCCCTTCGACCATCACGGCAATCGCAATTGGAACGAACAATCCAATAACTGATCTGGCGATTACCAAGACTGCTAACAATATGACACCAACGGTAGGCTCCAATGTGGTATTCACCGTAGTGGTGACTAACAATGGACCCAATAATGCTACTGGTGTTCAAGTAACTGATATGCTTACTGCAGGATATACTTATGTGAGTTCAAATGCTCCTGCAGGAACTAATTATACATCAGCTACTGGATTATGGACTATAGGAGCTTTGGCAAATGCTGCCAGCGTTACACTTACAGTAACAGCTACTGTTGATGCAACTGGGCCATATAACAATACGGCAACAGTTTCTGGAAACGAAAATGACCCAAATACAGCTAATAATACAGCAACAGCCACCCCAATCCCTGTCGCTTCTGCTGATTTATCAGTAACTAAAACGGTGAATAATGCAAACCCTACAGTTGGTACTAATGTAATCTTTACATTGACAGCAACCAATGGTGGACCAAGCGCCGGAACGGGAGTTAATGTTACAGATCAACTCCCTACAGGTTATACTTATGTAAGCGCTACCCCAGCACCTGGTACAACATACACGCCAGGTACAGGTATATGGAGTATTGGCAATCTCGCCAATGCGGCCACCTCAACGCTCACCATCACTGCAACGGTAAATCCAACTGGAAATTATGCCAATACCGCAACTATTGCTGGTAATGAAAGTGACCCAACGCCTGGTAATAACTCATCTACAGCTACAACTACCCCAGTTCCAATAACAGATTTAGCGATAACCAAATCTGTAAACAATGCTACACCTGCTGTAGGCAGCAATGTAACATTTACACTGACAGCAACCAATAATGGTCCAAGTCCGGGTACAGGTATCAGAGTATTTGACCAGTTGCCAACAGGTTATACCTATGTGAGCTCTGTCCCATCTGGAACAACAACATACAATGCCGGTCTGGGTTCATGGACTATTGGTAATCTAGCTAGTGGAGCCAATGCTACACTTACAGTTACTGCAACGGTAAATGCGACAGGAACCTATCTCAATACTGCAACTATAAGCGGTACCGAAAATGATCCTGTAGCTGGTAACAACACCGCTAGTGTAACGACTACACCTACTCCAACAACTGATCGTTCGATAGTTAAAACGGTAAATAATGCGACACCTGCTGTAGGCAGTAACGTGGTGTTTACTTTAGTAGCAACGAACAATGGTCCTAGTGCAGGCACAGGAATTTCGGTAACAGATCTTTTGCCATCTGGATATACTTATGTAAGCTCAATAGCTCCAAGCGGTACCAATTACAATCAGGCTACCGGATTATGGACTATAGGAGCTTTGGCAAATGGAGCCTCTAGTAGTCTTAATATCACTGCCACAGTAAATGCAACTGGAGTATATGCAAATACAGCAACAATTACTGGTACTGAAAATGATCCCACACCAGGTAATAATAGCTCTACATCAACTCCTGTTCCTGTAGCTACTTCTAATTTGAATGTCGTAAAAACAGTCAATAATCCAACACCATATGCAGGTAATAATGTTGTGTTTACTATAACAGCTGCCAATGCAGGACCAAGTGATGCAACTGGAGTACAAGTTAACGATTTACTACCTTCTGGCTATACCTATGTCACTGCTACACCATCAATTGGTACTTACAATAGTGGTACCGGTCTGTGGACTATTGGTAATCTTGCTAATGGTGCAAATGCTACCTTGGATATTACAGCTACAGTAAACACTAGTGGAAATTATAGTAATACAGCCACTATTTCGGGTCAGCAAAATGATCCAAACCCATCCGATAACAGTTCTACTGTAACACCTACACCAATAAATGTTCAGCTAGCCAAAACTGGTCCAGCGGCAACAAATGCAGGTAATACTGTGAATTATACTGTTACAGTAACCAATAATGGTACAGGAAACGCCCTGGCACAATCTATTATAGATAACGTTCCTGCAGCATTGACCAATGTAAGCTGGACTGCCATAGCACAAGGTGCCGCAGTAGTATCTGCAGGTGCAGGTGGTACAGGTAACAGTGTTGCAGTAACCGGAGATATTCCTGCCGGAGCTGCAAATAGTATCACTATCAATATAACAGGTACTCTTCCTGCTTCATCTACAGTGACTACACTGGCCAATACAGCCAGTATAAATACACCAGGAAGTCCAGTTATAAACTCCAACACGGTAAATACTACTGTTACACAAGTAGCCAATATTCAAATTCAAAAGACAGGTCCTCCAACTTTATTTGCAGGAAACAGCTATAGTTACTCCCTTTCTGTAAGTAATTCTGGTCCATCTAATGCTAATAATGTTAATATTATTGACAATTTACCTACCGGATTTACAGTAACAAACTGGACAACAACTACACAAAATGGTGCTGTGATTAATGGTCCTACAACAGGAACAGGTAATCTAAATCTTCTTGCAAACATACCTGCAGGTACTGCAACTGTTCAGGTGACTATAAATGGTACCCTTGATGGTAATTATGCTCCGACTACAATTGTTAATACTGCAACAGCAACTCCTCCTGGAGGTACAACTGCTACAAGTTCGGTAACATCAACTGTTTCCAGACAGGCTAATATCAGAGTGACCAAATCCGGTCCTGCCAATATTGGTGCCGGTGATGCAATTTCTTATACGATTCGTATTGTAAACGATGGTCCTAGTGATTCTCCTGGGCTAATAATTACAGATGTCATTCCTGATGAAGTACTATCACCTACCTGGACCGCCACTACCTCTGGAGGAGCTACAATAAGCAGCCCATCTGGTGCTGGTAATATCAATATAACTGGAGATATTCCATCCGAAGTCGGAGTTGTTACCATTGTTGTTAACGGAACTGTGGATCCCGCTACTACGGATCCAGATTTCAGTAACACTGCTACAGCTACATTCCCAATTGGTAGTCCTGTAACAGATCCCGATCCAGCCTCAGCCAGTAGTACAATTAATACTGTAGTAAATAGTACTCAGGACGTACGTGTATCTAAAAACGGACCTGCAATCGTAAATATCAACGATCCTATTACCTACACTATTGTAGTAACCAATGCGGGTAATCCAGATGTAGATGATGCAGTACTTGTTGATAACGTTCCAACATCTGTAACAGTTACAGGTTGGACAATTACACCTAATAATGGTGCAAGTATTGGCGGCTCAACAACTGCTCAATCTGGAACTACGCCCAATATTAATGTTCCCGGAATATTTATTCCTGGTCAAAGTAGTGTTCCAAATGCCAACTTAACCCTGGTTATTCAAGGTACTGTAAATGCCAGTACACCAACTACATTTACTAATACAGTAACTGTAACAACTCCAAATGGTGCACCAGCAAGTTCTGTAACTACTTCGGTTAATCAATCAACCGATTTGTTTGTTCAAAAATCAGGACCTACAAGTGCAATTGCAGGTGGCCCAATTACTTATTCGATTAAAATCGGTAATAATGGTCCATTGGATGTAACAGGTTTAACTATTCAGGACTTAATCCCTGCCGATGTACAAAATGTGAGTTGGAATGCTTCAATAAGCGGTTCAGCTTCATTTAGCGGTAGTGGTAACGGAACTACAAATGCCATCAACTTAACAGGTAATATCGCAGCTGGTGCTGCAAATTACATTACTATTAATGTAACTGGTACAGTAAATCCATCACCAAGTGCTACTACTATGAGTAATAATGCTACGGTAACTTCATCGGCAGCAATTGATGACTATAACCTAAGCAATAATAGTAGTTCGGTAACTACTACCATTACAACCGAAAGCGATTTGGCAATTGTAAAAACAGTAGATAATTTAGCCCCTGCTGTTGGCAATACAGTTGTATTTACACTTTCTGCAAGTAACAACGGCCCTAGTAATGGAACGGGTATTACTGTAACCGATTTACTTCCTGCAGGATATACTTTCCAAAGCTCAAGCGCTGGAACAGATTATGTCCCAGCAACTGGTATATGGACAATTGGTTCAATCTTAGCCAATGGAACTGCATCCATGACAATTACTGCTGTAGTTAATGCTGCAGGTCCTTATGCTAATACAGCCACTATAAATGGCACACAGAATGATCCATCTCCTAACAACGATAGTTCTACAGTTACACCAGTACCTACACCTGTTACAGATCTTGCTGTAAACAAAACAGTAGATAATGCAACTCCTGCTGTAGGCACTAATGTTGTATTTACTTTAACCATAAATAATAATGGTCCAAGTAATGCTACTGGAGTTATGATAAATGACTTATTACCATCTGGTTATACTTTTGCTTCAGCAACTGCTAATACTGGTACTTACAACGCTGGAACTGGTATATGGACCGTTGGTAATCTGTCAAATAATTTCATTGGTACTTTATCCATTACCGCTGCAGTAAACGCTACTGGTGTTTATGCCAATACGGCAACCATTAGCGGAAATGAAAGTGACCCGAACTCAGCAAATAATACTTCTACAGCTACTCCGGTACCTGTAGCAAGTACAGATAGATCTGTAGTTAAAACAGTAAATAATCCTAATCCAGCTGTGGGTAGCAATGTAGTATTTACATTGGTTGCAACCAATAATGGTCCAAGTGATGGAACAGGAATTACTGTAACCGATCTTTTACCTGCAGGCTATACCTATATTAGTTCAACCGAGCCAGGAGCTACGACTTATGATCCAGCTACAGGTATATGGAACATTGGTACTCTAGCAAATGGAGCAAGCTCAACCATGACAATTACTGCTCTGGTGAATGCTACTGGTCCTTATGGCAATACAGCTACTATTGACGGTACCGAAAATGATCCAACACCTGGTAATAACAGCTCTTCATCGACACCAACGCCTACTCCTACTACGGATCTGGCTGTGGTTAAAACCGTAGATAATGCAAATCCACCTGTGGGTAGCACTGTAGTATTTACAGTAGTGGCTACAAACAATGGACCTAGTGACGCCACAGGAGTTATAGTAAATGATGCTGTACCAACAGGATATACCACTACAGGTATTAATGTTACAACAGGAACTGTTGATTTAATTAACAGTATATGGACTATTGGAGCACTAGCTAATGGTGCTTCTGCAACTCTAACCATTACTGCTACTGTACTTGCAACTGGCAATTATGCCAATACAGCAACTATCAGCGGAAATGAAAATGATACAACTCCTGCTAATAACAGTTCTACATCAACACCAACACCGGTTCCAACATCAGACCGTTCATTGGTTAAAACTGTAGACAATGCTAATCCTGCTGTAGGCAGTAATGTAGTATTTAGTCTAGCAGCCACCAATAATGGACCAAGCGACAGTACCGGAGTTACAGTAACCGACCAACTTCCTGCGGGATATACCTATGTAAGCAGCAATGCTCCGCTGGGTACAAATTATGATCCTTCCAGTGGATTATGGACTATTGGTACACTGACAAATGGTACAACATCTACCTTAACCATTACGGCAACTGTAAACGCAACAGGTCCGTATGCAAATACGGCAACTATTACAGGTACAGAAAATGATCCAACTCCTGGTAATAACAGTTCTACATCAACACCAACTGCTGTACCAACTACAGACAGATCAGTGGTTAAAACAGTAAACAATACTACCCCAGCTGTAGGAAGCAATGTAGTATTTACCCTTGTTGCAACTAATAATGGTCCAAGTGATGGTACCGGTATTACTGTAACTGACTTTTTGCCAACTGGATATAACTATGTAAGTTCAACTGAACCAACAGGAACAACTTATGATTCTGGAAGTGGTTTATGGAACATTGGTGCACTGGCAAATGGTGCAAGCTCAACCATGACCATCACTGCTACAGTAAATGCGTCTGGTGTATATACTAATACTGCCACGATTGCCGGTACAGAAAATGATCCGAACGCAACCAATAACAGTTCTAACGTTACTCCGACACCAGTTGCAAGCACAGACCGATCTGTTGTAAAAACTGTTGATAATCCTGCTCCTGCAGTAGGAAGTAATGCTGTGTTTACTCTGGTAGCGACTAATAATGGACCTAGCGATGGCACTGGAATTACAGTAACGGATCTATTACCTGCCGGGTATACTTATGTAAGTTCAACCCCTCCGGGTACTACTACTTACGATCCTGCAACGGGTATATGGAATATTGGGGCACTAGCCAATGGAGCAAGTTCTACCATAACCATTACCGCTACAGTAAATGCTACTGGTCCTTATGCCAATACTGCTACTATTGACGGTACTGAAAATGATCCTACACCAGGTAATAACAGTTCTACATCGACACCAACACCTAGTCCAAGAGCACATCTTACCACTGTAAAAGTGATTAAAGATCCTACTCAAACTACATTTGTTCCAGGTGAATCTGTGGTATATAGAGTAACTGTTACCAACAATGGACCTAGTGATGCTATGGGTGTGAATGTTCAGGATACACCTCCGAATAACACAACAATCACCGGATGGACTGCTGTTCCATCAACAGGTGTTACTTATCCAAATGCTTCAGGTACTGGAGATCTTAATGAAACAATTGCAGATTTACCTAATGGTGCTGTTGCAATTTATGACATAACGATCCAAACACCTGCCAACTATACGATCAATTTGGTAAACGTAGCTACAGCTAGTAGCTCAACTGTTGACCCAAATCCAGGGCCTTGTACAACTTGTAGTAGTGATCCAATCACTCCAACACCAATGGCACATTTAACTACGGTAAAAACACTAAATGACCCAACTCAAACAACATTTGTTCCGGGTCAAGATGTGATTTACCTGATTAATGTAACCAATAATGGACCTAGTGATGCAAGTGCTGTGAACGTTACAGATAATGCGCCTACTGGAACTACAATAAGCAGTTGGACAACCGTTCCTGCAACAGGAGTGACTTATCCAAATACTTCGGGAACTGGTAACCTGAACGAAACTATCGCGACGCTACCAAGTGGATTAACCGCTACTTATCAGGTAACGGTTCAAACGCCATCTAATTTCACTGGAACTTTGGTTAACTCTGTTGCAGCATCTAGTACAACTCCGGATCCTAATCCAGGACCTTGTACAGATTGTACAACCGATCCGATCACGCCAACACCAATGGCACATTTAACAACCGTTAAAACCAGAAAAGATCCGACGCAAACATCATTTATTCCAGGTGAAGCAGTAATATACCAAATATCAGTGACAAATAATGGGCCTAGTGATGCGTCTACAGTGAATATTGTAGATAATGCACCTGCAGGAACTACAATAAGTAGTTGGACAGCTGTTCCATCAGTAGGTGTTACTTATCCGAATGCTTCGGGAACTGGTAATCTGAACGAAACTATCACTACCTTAACAAGTGGATTAACTGCTACTTATGAAGTAACCGTTCAAACACCATCTAACTTCACTGGTACATTGAGTAATTCGGTTACCGCAACTAGTACAACTCCGGATCCTAATCCAGGGCCTTGTACAGACTGTACAACCGATCCGCTCCCTCCAACACCGATGGCACATTTAACTACGGTAAAAACACTAAACGATCCAACTCAAACATCTTTTGTTCCGGGACAAGCTGTGGTTTACCTAATTAATGTGACAAATAATGGACCTAGTGATGCAAGTGCAGTAAACATTGCAGATAATGCACCAACAGGAACCACAATAAGTAGTTGGACTGCTGTTCCTGCAACAGGAGTGACTTATCCAAATGCTTCAGGAACTGGTAACTTAAACGAGACAATCGCAACGTTACCAAATGGATTAACTGCCACTTATCAGGTAACGGTTCAAACGCCATCTAACTTCACTGGAACTTTGGTTAACTCTGTTACTGCAACAAGTACAACTCCGGATCCTAATCCAGGGCCTTGTACAGATTGTACAACCGATCCAATCCCACCAACACCGATGGCACATTTAACGACGGTAAAAACACTAAACGACCCAACTCAAACATCTTTTGTTCCGGGACAAGCTGTGGTTTACCTAATTAATGTGACAAATAACGGACCTAGTGATGCAAGTGCTGTAAACATTGCAGATAATGCACCAACAGGAACCACAATAAGCAGCTGGACTGCCGTTCCTGCAACAGGAGTAACTTATCCAAATGCTTCAGGAACTGGTAACCTGAATGAAACAATCGCTACATTAACAAGCGGATTAACTGCTACTTATCAAGTAACAGTTCAAACGCCATCTAACTTCACTGGTACATTGAGTAATTCGGTTACTGCAACTAGTACAACTCCGGATCCTAATCCCGGGCCTTGTACAGATTGTACAACCGATCCAATCCCACCAACACCGATGGCACACTTAACTACGGTAAAAACACTAAACGACCCAACTCAAACATCATTTGTTCCGGGACAAGCTGTGGTTTACCTAATTAATGTGACAAACAATGGACCTAGTGATGCAAGTGCAGTAAACATTGTCGATAACGCCCCTACTGGAACTACAATAAGCAGCTGGACTGCCATTCCTGCAACAGGAGTAACTTATCCAAATGCTTCAGGAACTGGTAACCTAAACGAGACAATCGCAACCTTACCAAATGGATTAACTGCTACTTACCAAGTAACAGTTCAAACGCCATCTAACTTCACTGGAACTTTGGTTAACTCTGTTACTGCAACTAGTACAACTCCGGATCCTAATCCTGGGCCTTGTACAGATTGTACAACCGATCCAATCCCTCCAGCGCCAATGGCACACTTAACTACGGTAAAAACACTAAACGACCCAACTCAAACATCTTTTGTTCCGGGACAAGCTGTGGTTTACCTAATTAATGTGACCAATAATGGCCCTAGTGATGCAGCGGCTGTAAACATTGCAGATAATGCACCTACAGGAACCACAATAAGCAGCTGGACTGCCGTTCCTACAACAGGAGTAACTTATCCAAATGCTTCGGGAACTGGTAACTTAAACGAGACAATCGCGACGTTACCAAATGGATTAACTGCTACTTATCAGGTAACGGTACAAACGCCATCTAACTTCACTGGAACTTTGGTTAACTCTGTTACTGCAACTAGTACAACTCCGGATCCTAATCCGGGACCTTGTACAGATTGTACAACCGATCCAATCCCTCCAACACCGATGGCACACTTAACTACGGTAAAAACACTAAACGACCCAACTCAAACATCTTTTGTTCCCGGACAAGCTGTAATTTACCTAATTAATGTAACAAACAACGGACCTAGTGATGCAGCAGCTGTAAACATTGCCGATAACGCACCTACAGGAACCACAATAAGCAGCTGGACTGCCGTTCCTGCAACAGGAGTAATTTATCCGAATGCTTCAGGAACTGGTAACTTAAACGAAACTATCGCGACATTACCAAATGGATTAACTGCTACTTATCAGGTAACAGTTCAAACGCCATCTAACTTCACTGGAACTTTGGTTAACTCTGTTACTGCAACTAGTACAACACCGGATCCTAATCCAGGACCTTGTACAAATTGTACAACCGATCCGATCCCTCCAACACCAATGGCACATTTAAATACTGTAAAAACACTTAAAAATGTGGCACAAACTTCTTTTGTTGCAGGACAAGGTGTAGTATTCCGTATCACTGTAACCAACAACGGACCTAGTGATGCTGCAGCAGTAAATATCATAGATAACGCGCCTACAGGAACTACAATAAGCAACTGGACTGCCGTTCCTGCAACAGGGGTAACTTATCCAAATGCTTCGGGTACCGGTAATATTAATGAAACGCTGCTTACATTGGGCAATGGCCTTACAGCAATCTATGATGTAACGGTTCTAACACCTGTAGACTTCACTGGACCACTAGTTAATACGGTTTCAGCAACCAGTACAACTCCGGACCCAACTCCGGGACCATGTACTACTTGTTCAACAAATCCTATTAATCCTAGCCCTAAAGTTGTACCTGAAGCACACCTTAATACAGTAAAAACACTAAAAGATCCGACACAAACAACATTTGTTCCGGGTGAGGCTGTGGTATACCGTATTACAGTAACCAATCAGGGACCTGCTGCTGCCGACTCGGTGAATATAGTAGATAACGCACCTACAGGAACCACAATAAGTAGCTGGACGGCAATCACCTCAACAGGAGTTACCTATCCAAATGCTTCCGGAACTGGCAATCTTAATGAAACTTTGCTTGTACTTGGTAACGGACTTACAGCTATCTATGAAGTAACTGTGCAAACACCTGCAATTTTTACAGGAGCAACACTAGTCAATTCAGTTACAGCAACCAGTACAACTCCAGATCCAACTCCGGGACCTTGTACTACTTGTTCAAGTAATCCAATTCCGCCAGCGTTACCTAAAATTGTCATTCCGAATGTTATTACACCTGGTGGCGATGGATATAATGACAAATTCGTTATCAAAGGACTAGAATATTATCCAGGTTCTCCCCTAATCATTTACAACCGATGGGGTAATCAAGTATATCGTTCTGACAGCTACGACAATAGCTGGAATGCAAACGGATTAAGTGGAGGTACGTATTACTACATCTTTAAACTCAAAACAACCGATGGGAATAAAGATTATAACGGATGGATTGAGGTATTGAAATAACAGAAAAAGAGTGAGCCCCGAAGCTCTCGGGGCTCTTATAAAAAATCATATATTATGACAAAGGACAGTGTAATGCAATTAAAGTTATGTTTACTATTAATATGGTTAACAGCTTCAAGCCAAATGGCAATTGCGCAGCAAGATATACAGTTTAGTCAGTATGTCTTTAATGGTCTAAGTGTAAATCCGGCGTATGCTGGATATAAAGAAGATATCTATGTCAATTCAACCTACCGAAAACAATGGGTTAGTTTTCCGGGAGCACCCGAAACAGGAACATTGACAGTTGATGGTTTGGCCAATTTACTGGGAAATAAAACAGTAGGACTTGGCGCACAGGTTACCTGGGATCGAGTAGGTCCACAAGATATCGTCTCTTTTTATGCTTCGTATGCATACCGAATAAGACTAAACGCAGAAGATGATAGTCGACTATCATTTGGTTTAGGTGTAGGGGTCAATCAATACTCTATAAGTGGAGACCGATTATCTCCTACCGATCAGGGAGATCCAAATCTTCCCGAAGGAAGAGTTAGTACAACAAAGCCTAATGCAAATGTTGGAGTTTATTACTATACTCCTTCATTTTATGTAGGATTCTCTGCCATAGATATTTTTCCAAGTAACATTTACGATAATGCATTCGCAGGAAAAAATAACTATGACTATCTGGTTACCAAAAAAGTACCACATTATTATTTGACTACCGGATTCATGGTCACATTATCCGAAGATGTAAAGCTTAAACCTTCGATTATGATTAAAGATGATCTTAAAGGCCCTACCAATATTGATTACAATATTTTCTTATTACTGGCCGACAGAGTTTGGGTAGGAGGATCATATCGCTCTGCAATAAAGATATGGAACAAAAACAATCTTCAAAGCGGTCTTGAACAAAAAGATGCTGTAAGCGTTATGGCAGACTTCTTTCTTACAGAACGTCTTCGAATTGGCTATGCCTATGATTTTACAACTAGTCAACTAGATAATTATCAAAAAGGCTCACATGAAATATCAATCGGTTTCTTGTTATTTAATAAGAAAAGAGCAGAACGTATTATTAGCCCGCGTTATTTTTAATAGTGGTTTAACCTAACAAAAAGTAATATGTATAGATATATAAAATACTACGTCGCACTATTATTGGTGATAACCAGTCTAAGTGCAAACGCCCAGGATCGAAAACCAGAAATAAAAGTAGCCAACGAGCATTTCGATAGGTATCAATATGATTTGGCAGCTCCTATTTATGAAAAACTGGCTCGTAAAAAAAGCGTAAAAACTGTTACGCTTGAAAAACTAGCTTATAGTTATAAAGAAATGGATAACTATGATAAAGCTTCACAATGGTATCAAGCCGTTACACAAAGAAATGATGCTACTGCAAATTCTTTTCTTCTTTATGGAGATGTCTTAAAAAATCAAGGGAATTATATAAAAGCCAAAGAAGTCTATGCGCAATATAAGCAAAAAGATACTAAGGATATCACAGCCCGAATTATGGGTTGTGATTCGGCTGTGATGTGGTTAAAACGTCCTACTTCTAATACGGTGACTAATCTTAGTAAGATCAATACATCGGCATCAGAATGGGGAGCAACGGTATATAAAGACAAAAGCATCATTTTTACTTCCGATTCTTTACGTAACTCTTTGTTTGGAAAAGAAATCAATAAAAGGAAATATGGCTGGACTGGTCGTTCCTATATAAAGCTCTACCAATTTTCATCAGAGTCTTCGGGGACACCAACCATTACACAATTTTCAAAAGAGCTGAATGATTTTAAATACCATGTAGGCCCAATAGCCTTTACTTCCGATTATAACACTGGTTATTTTACAGTAACCAATCCAGACAAGATTTCACATACTAAAGATCCAAACTATAATTTTTACGGTGCGCGAAAACTTGAAATCTACAGTAGTGATTTAAAAAACGGAACATGGCAGCAACCAATTGCTTTTCCTTATAATAACCCCAGCTCCTATTCTGTAGGTCATGCTGCTATTAGTAAAGATGGTAATACACTATATTTTAGCAGTGATATGACAGGCGGAATTGGAAAAACTGACCTTTGGTATAGCGAGAAAAACAAAGATGGAAGTTGGTCACCACCAAAGAATTGTGGACCAACTATCAATACTCCCGAAGACGAAGAATTTCCTACTCTGGGAGATAATAACATCTTATATTTTTCAAGTGATGGACTTCCAGGTATGGGAGGTTTAGATATCTTTAGTACAACTGGACAAAAAGACCAATGGACAAAACCCATAAACTTAAAAAGTCCGGTAAACTCCTCTACAGATGATTTTTATCTAATTATGACCGATACATCCAAAGGATATCTTACTTCCAATAGAAAAGGTGGTCATGGAAATGATGATATTTACACTTGTAATATTGTACCTGTAATTGTAACTCCACCTGTAGTACCAGTAGTTGTTGTAAAAGAAGAGGAAATAGTAGATGTAACAGAAACATATATTATTTATTACGACTTTGACAAATTTAACATCCGCAGAGATGCAGCAGCTGTTTTAGACAAACTTGCGGAGTTTCTAAAAAAACATCCAAACGATAATATCAAAATTTCTTCCTATACCGATTCAAGAGGTAAAAGCGCCTATAACATGAATTTATCTCAAAAACGTGCTCGTTCTGCAGTTACCTATTTAAATAAAAAAGGAATTAGCAAAAAAAGAATATCTGCAAAAGGATATGGAGAAACTCATCTAAAAAATAAGTGTAAAAAAGGTGTTAAGTGTACAGAAGCAGAACACCAATTAAATAGAAGAACTGAAGTTCTAATCATATCTTTATAATTATTCTTACAATAAACAACAATAATAAAGCGAGTTAAAAAATAATAATTTAACTCGCTTTATTTATACTTATACATGTAAATATTACCCATTAATATACCTAAATACTCTTTTATCTACTAGGCATATCTATACGCCTATTTACCCCTTTGTATAGGAAAACTAAACCATTTCAACAATCTACTAATATGAAATTACTAATAGTTGAAAATGAACCTATTCTCTTGTCTGCTTTACAAAAAGGCTTCGTTAAGAATAATAACGACGTAAGCATTGCTATTGATGGAAATACTGCTTTAGAAATGATTCATAATTATAAATATGATGTTGTAATTTTAGATATAATCCCCCAAGAAACAAATGGATTTGAAATATGTAGAAAATTACGTGCAAGCAAAATTTTTGTCCCTATTTTGGTTTTAACAAGTCTTATAAGTTCCGAAAATGTTATAACTGCACTCAATGCCGGTGCCGATGATTATATTGCAAAACCATTTAATTTTGATGAACTCGATGCTCGGGTAAATGCTTTGAATCGTAGATCAACTCATGAAAATAATATAATAACAATAAACGATTTAGAGATTAACGGAAATACCAAAACAGTAATAAGAGCACGCCGATTAATAACTTTGACTCCCAAAGAATTTAGATTACTCTATTTTCTTGCCCGAAATAAAGAGACTATCGTAACGCGGTGGCAACTTTTGGATAATGTTTGGGATAATGATTCTTATATGAATATTAATATTGTAGAAGTCTATATAAGTTTTTTAAGAAAAAAAATAGATGTCCCTTTCAAAAACAACCTAATTCATACCATAAAAGGATTAGGTTATACTATTAAATCTTTTTAGTTAAGATAATTATATCTCCTTTGAATTCCTGCTTTTTTTTAAAATAGCTGTTAACTTGATATTTTCACAAAGCACCACAAAAAACAAACTGTTCCTAAGCTATGTGTTTTTTCAAAAACCTTAAAAAATTTACAATCTCATTACCTAACAAGTTGCTGTATTTTCTAATTAGATATCATTTAGAATATTAAAATAACAAACGATTTAGCAAAGACATCCAATAAAAAAAGGCTGCTTCACAAATTATGAAACAGCCTCTGGTATTTTGTAAAGACAACTCTAATTCAAATTCAACTTCTAATATAAATAATTCAGAGCTGTAACATCATTAGCATTGAAAGCTCCAGTCTCGCTTGAACTGAAACAAGCTCTCATAAAAGAGGTTGCATCATATCCTGAAGGTGTTCCCGGGATTAGGATTGCACCAACACCAGCTGTTCCTTCGCTTGCATTCTGTCCACAACTTTGACGGCTGAACCAGTCTGTATGACGTAAACCGATACAGTGACCTATTTCGTGTGCAGCTACGTGAGCATTTACACCTGTAGAATAAGTATCTAATCCAGAATATAATGTAACTGAACTATAAGGTGCCCCTCCTGAAGGGAAACCAGCTACTCCACCGGCAGATCCAACCTGTCTTGCTACAACAATATTTGCACCAGCAGTACTTGAACTAAAGGTTAGTGTAAAGTTAATAGACAATCCTAAACTATTGTATCTATTTACGGCAGCTTGCAATCCAGTAATCATATTTGCACTTAGAGATGTTGCTGTACCAGTCCCTGTTAATCCAACCACTTTAATAGTTCTTGGAGCAGACACTAGATTAGTAGTGCGGTATTGTTCTGTGGTAATACCTCCGTGAAGATCCATTTTCTTTAATTGATCTTGAGTAATGATGATATCTCCTTCTATCAGGAATGCATCCTCAGTAGTACCATCTAGTTTGGTATTTTTAATCACTTTAACATCTGAAGTATTCAGTGAAAGTGAACTAATTTTATTTAACACTTCCGGTGTTACTTTAAGAGATTCTTGATTTGATTGACCTGGTGCATCTTCTTTATTACAGGACAATACTGTTAGCGCTATAAATGACAAGGCTAAAATTGATTTAATTTTTTTCATAAGTAGGTGTTTTGGGTTATTAAAATAAGTTGAAAAATTAGGGGCTTTACAAAATATTCATTCTCAAATTTATAAAAATTTTAATCTTAAAATACTTATGAAATAATTATTTAACAAATTTAACGCTTTTTGTTATATTATTTTATATGAGTTTTTAATGCTAATTATCTGACTATTGCTACAAGCCCAGTAAAATCAATAATCGAATACAAATCAACCTATTACACATAATAAAACTGTTTTAATATTTTATTTTGTCCAGCATGTGCTAAAAAATGATTTTACAATTTTGTACCACATTAAAAATAAAAACAAGGTTATAAAAAGGAAATATTATCATGTAGATTTTGGAGATTCTAAATGAAATAAAAACTCATAAAATTTTTACAAATAATTTAATAACTTTGACTTACCTACAATGGATAAATATTTCAAAAAGAAATCATTAAGTACAATTTCATCTTTATTTTATCTAAATTAAAAAGTGATAAACAGCTGTAATAGTTAATTTTTGTACCATTTACCATTAATAAAAATGTTTATAATTGCCCTAATATCTACAGTAAATGAAGAAACAAATTACTTTTCTCCTCTTTATAATAACGACAACCTGCCTCTCACAAAGCTCTGAAAAATGGAAACGATACATAAAAAAAGAAAACGAAATAAAATTTGAGAAATACTATTTTACATCTTTAGAAAATGCACATCACAACAAATACAAGATTGTAAAAAAACTCGACAGTACTTTTTGCATTGTTGAAAATGAAAGTTTAAGATCTAATCAACCTTCAAAAAAAATTCTCCCAGTTAATAGTTTATGGAAATTACCATCAAATTTTTCAGATCATAAGGAAGACAAGCAGTATATAATTGCAACTGATACTATCAATGCATTAATTACCGACTTGAAATCAATGAATATTTCTGATATCAAAATATTAGATAACCATCTTGTAATCATAAAAAGTGATTCCAAAAAAATTATAGATGAAATTATAGATTTGAACAGTGTGTCTTCTATTTCGCAAGAATCACTGCAACCAAAAGGTGAATCTAAAATAATAGATCAAAATTTTAGTGTCAATGCTATAAATAAAGCCAATACTAATTTTCCTCTTTTAACAGGCGAAAATCAAATTGTAGCTATCAAAGATGATTTATTTGATGTAAATGATATTGATCTATTAAATAAGCACATTCTTTCCCCTACACAATCGGCTATTGTATCGAGCCATGCGACGGCTATGGCAACTATAGTTTCCGGATTAGGAAATAGTTCTGCACTAGGAAAAGGCGTCGCTCAAAAGGCTAAGTTACAATCGTCTGATTTTTTGAATATCTATCCTGATGAAATAGAAACTTTACAAGGTGCTACGACCCAAAATCATTCCTACGGTACAGTGATTGAGAATTTTTATGGTTCGCTCGCTAATGCTTATGACTCGCAATTATTCTTAAATACCGATTTAACTCATTGTTTTTCCTCCGGTAATAGTGGTCTTCAAGGTTATAAATCTATTACTGGTAATTTCAAGCAATCCAAAAATAGTATCGCATTGGGTTGTATTGATCAAAACGAGGTAATTATGCCGTTTTCTTCAAAAGGTCCAGCCTATGACGGCCGAATAAAACCAGAGTTAGTAGCCTTTAGCACACAAGGAACTTCAAATTCTACAGCATTAGCTACAGGAATTATTACGCTTATGAAACAACATTATAAAACGATAAACAATACCCCTTTGACAAATGCCCTTACAAAAGCAATTTTAATTAATAGCGCAAAAGATTTAGGCAACATAGGTCCGGATTTTACCTATGGTTATGGTAATATCAATGCTGATAAAAGCTTAAAAACGATCAGCGAAAATAGAATTATATCTGGTAATTTGACATCTGGTCAGACAAATTCACATACCATTACCCTTCCTGCAAATGCAAAAAACTTAAAAATAACATTAGTTTGGAACGATTTGCCCGCTGCAATCAATAGTAATATAAGTTTGGTAAACGATTTAGATATAGAGGTTATTTCGGCTGAAAATACTACTTTTTTACCATGGATTCTTAATCCTGATGCACCTCTGCAGGAAGCTGTAAGAGGAAAAGATAAAATTAATAATATAGAACAAGTGACTATTGAAACCCCTGTTTCCGGGTCTTATACTATCAATATCATTGGTGCATACGTCTCGAATGCGTCTCAAGAATACAGCATCGCTTACGAATATGAATTACAAAATCAATTTGAATGGAATTACCCTGTCAATAATGATAATTTCCCCTATGATGGTAAGACGATCTCCCCTTTTAAATGGAATTCTTCATTTTCTGGTTTCCCTGGACAATTATCTATTAGTTACAATAATGGGCAGACTTGGGAAATTATCGCAAATGGTATAAATCTAGATAGCGAACAATTTACTTATACTCCTACAGAAAAAAAATTCTCAAAAGCCAAATTAAAAATGAACATTAATAATACCGATTATATCTCTGATAGTTTTACGATTTCTTATGATTTAAATATCCGTACAAGCTTAGTTTGTGATGGCACAACCGAGATTAATTGGGATAAACCAGCCGATGTTACTTCGTTTAATATTTACCAACTCATAGGAGATAATTTAGAATTTAAGGAACAAACAACAAACGCTAATTATACTTATACAGATGAAAAAATTCACACTGTTATTCCAGTATTTGAAAATAGCGAAGGAATAAAAAGTGAGTCAACATTAAAGTATGCACAAAACTCAAATTGTTATTTCGAATTAGCTTTGGCAGAAATTTATGAGGAGGACAAAGTAAGGATTAACGCCAGTCTTTTCAGTTTATATAATATCAAAAGAATTGACTTAATAAAAATAATTAATAATGCCGAAGGTGTTATTAATACCATAAATGATATCAATTCAAAGACATTTTCTTTTCTTGATATTGCCCCAATAAAAGGCAGCAATAAATATAAAATCAATCTAATTTTAGAAAACAATAATGAAATAAGTTCTCTAATTCTTAATACTAATTATATAGGTAATGATTTGTTTTTTGTCCATCCTACGCTTTTAAGCAAAAATGAAGAATTAAATATTGAAGCCAAAAAAGAGGAAAACGCTATTTTTTATTTGTACAACATTAGCGGACAAAATACCATTACATCTCCGTTACTTTCAAAAAGCAATACTATCAATCTAAAAAATACTGCAGCGGGAATTTATATCTATAAAATAATTACAAGCTTAGGCGAAATACAAACAGGGAAAATTGCAGTTTATTAAGCTATTATTTCAGGTTATAGCGGTAATAACCTCATTATAAAACAAGATTTATCCTTTGTTAAAACTGAACTTCGAATGTTTTTTATACAATAAATTCAAGTATATAGCTTCCATAATTAATTTAGAGCAGCTATATACCTGAATTTTTAATTAATTTAGAATCCTCTCAAAAGGATGTCTTTACTATTGCATTATTATTTTGTAATTGAAATAGTGCTGTCTTTTAATTGACCTGACGAAGCTTTAAGTACAATTTTATTTTTTAGATCCTTAGTTTTAAGAATAATAGTTGCAATTCCAGCTTCAGCATTAATTGGATTTTGACCTATTATCTCTGCATTTCCTTCGCTTAAAGCAAAAGTTACTTCGCTGGTTGCTGTTGGGATAACTGTTCCGTTTGCATCGGTGATTTTGGCATAAACAAAAACCATATCGGGATATTCCGGATTAACAGCTTTGGATGAAATGTCATAACTCAACTCTATTCTTGAAGCTGTTTCCGGGGTTCTCACCACATTTGAAGCTACTTTTTTTCCATTAATAAAACCTTCTGCTCGTAACGTTCCTGCTTTAAATTTCTCTATTTTAAAGATAAAAGGAGCGTGTTGTAATTTGTCACTATTGCCACCAATGAATGGTCTTTCTTTGGCAACCAAAAGATCATTTAAATATAAAGCTACCTCATCACAATTACTGTAAACAGTAACATTCAAAGGCGATTCTGCTGTCCAGTAATTTGCAATATTAACCATTGGTCCCGACGCTAGTTTTTTATCCAGAACTACATTGGCATCACGCTGGCTTTGATAAAAATAATAAGCAAATTTTGGAATTCTGAAAATATCACTAATTCCTGAACTCTCCAGATCCGGACTATAACCACGATTATAATCAAACATTAACCAGTTGGCTTCTCCAATAGTTTCTGCCCCTTTTCGGTTGGAGTTAGAAGCTTCCTGAAAATTATATGCTTGCTGTAACAAGCGTTTTTCGCCATTACTTCTTAATTGTCTGGAAGTTCTTTCATCTTCTTTTAAATTCGAAAACTCAGTTTGGTTAAAACCGGCATTTTGTGCATAATATTCCCAATCGCCATATTCGGCAATGAAAATTTTACGATTTCCCTTGCTGTATTTTGTCCAATAATCAGGTGCTTTTGCATGCTGACGTGCAGGAATAAATAAATCATAATTTTCATTATCAATCCAGCTTGCACTATAATTATGAGCAAATGGTAATTCTTCTTTTAGCGTTTTAGTAGCTTCTTTCATAAAGGTTTCACTCATTTCTGTCTCATTCAGCGAGGATTCCCAAAAAATAATACTTGGATGATTTCTATCCCTCCTTGCCATATCCCGAATATCCTGATACGCATTTTTTTGAAAAGTTTCATTACCAAAAAATTGCCATCCAGTTAAACTATTCATAACCAAAATCCCTAATTCGTCGCAAGCATTTAAAAAAGCTTCTGCATGAGGATAATGTGACAATCGAACGAAATCAAAGCCGGCATTCTTAATTTTTACAGCATCACGATATTGCGCCTCATCAGAAATTGCATATCCTAAATATGGATATTCCTGATGTTCATTGGTTCCGTTGAGATATATTTTTTTATCGTTTAAATAATACCCATCAGCTTTTAATTCAGACTTTCTGATTCCAACTTTTAATAAATTAGAATCAACAATTTTATTATCCAAAATAACCTGAACTTCTAATTGGTATAAATTAGGATTCTTTATAGACCATAATTTTGGTTTTTTAACCGAAATTTTTTGTACCAAAGTAAAATCAGTGTTTGATTTTATAGCAAAATTTTCAGATTTAAATTCTGCTTTTTTTCCTTTATTATCGGTTAAAATAAATTTCAAAAAAGTATTTTTATCACTTTCAAATTCATTTTTTAAATGTACCTGAATACTTCCAGAAGCTTCATCTTTACCTATATTTTCAAAATTAACGTATACTCCTCCCCCAGCTACTTTATTGGCAGCAACGGCATCTGTAATATATAATTTGGAAGTTTTAATTAAATATACATTTCTATAGATTCCTCCATAATAATTAAAGTCCAGATCTTTCAAAGGCTTTCCAGGTAAAAAATCCGGATTGTCTTCATTGTTGACTTTTACTTTAATCGTATTTTCATTATTTGAATTTAAGTATGGTGTAACATCAACAGTAAAAGGTAAATAACCACCCTTATGATTTGCTACTTTTTTATCATTAATCCAAACATCAGCTTCCTGCATAACACCTTCAAAGTACAAAAAAGTTTTTTGATCTTTTGAAGCCTCAGTTTTGAATTTTTTCTGATACCACGAAGTTCCCTGAAACTGTTTAATTACTACTAATTTCTCAAGTCGATTGGTATGCGGAATTGTAACTTTTTCCCAATTTGGAGAGGAACCTTCTTCTCTTTTAAATTCCCAATCGGCACCAAAATTGATTTTTGTACGAGATTGTGCCTGAACTTTTCCAAAAGAAAAAGTGATTAGAAACAAGAAAAAGATTGATTTAAAAATTAATTTCATATTCATTTTATTTTTTGACCATTTAGAAATTAAGTTTTAAATATTCTTAATTTGTTAAATGGCTTATACTGATTTTTAAGCATCAGTTAATTGTGATTTATTCTTTAAAAGCATCAAGTGCCGGTGAAGGTTTTCCGTTGTCCAACCAAGCATTTAGTTGGTAACCGCTCCAGCTTTTTTCGCCTTCTGGTTCCCAGTAAATTACACCTAAGCCTTTATTATCGGGAACATTTTTCACTGCTTTTATAGTGGCTTCAAGCATTTCATTGGTGTTTTCAACTAATGTATAATCGCCACCAACTTCTACTACCATTACTTCTTTATTGTAGCGTGAAGCCATGTCTTTTAGATTATTTTCTAAATCGGTGATACTTTCTTTGTAATCGCTTTTTAACCAATACGGATAATACGATAACCCAATAACATCATACTTTACATTGTGTTCTGTGGCTTTATCAAAAAACCATCTGAATTTTTCATTTTTATTTCCTTCGTCCAAATGCACAATAACTTTAATTTTGGAGTCAATCGCCTTAGTTGCTTCATACCCTTTATCTAGTAATTGTGCCAGTTGACCAAAGTTGTCTGTACTTCCTTCTGGCCAAAGCATACCGCCTGGAATTTCATTTCCAACTTGAACCCATTCGGGGGTTACTCCAGCATTTTTTAATAATTTCAAAACATCATAAGTATGTTTATATACATCATTTAGCAATTCGGGAAAAGAATGATTTTCCCATGCAGCGGGCTTTTTTTGCTTTCCGGGATCTGCCCAGGAATCGCTGTAGTGAAAATCAATCATGATTCGCATTCCCATTTTTTGCGCACGAACTGCCATGACAACTGTTTCTTCCGGACTGCAGTGTCCACTTGCTTTATCATCATTTGGATTTACCCAAACGCGCAAACGAATTGTATTGATACCACGATCTTTTAATAATTGCAGACAGTCTTTTTGAGAACCGTCTGCATCATAAAACTTATAGCCTGTTGCTTCCATTTGTGGCAGCCAGCCTACATCTGCTCCTTTTGAAAAAGATTTTTTTTCACTTGCTATTTTAGATTTGCATGAAGCAAATAGAACGGCAATTATCATTAAAAAAGATACAACTTTAAGTGATTTTTTCATATTTTAGTCTTTACTGAAAGCTTGCATTACTGATAAGGCATTGTTGTCAAAACTGTATAAAGCTTGATTTTCGAATGTAGAGCCACTTTGAGATTGTGGCCCTTTAAAAGCCACCCATTCTCCGCCCCAATACGCAAATCCTTGTCCGTATTCTGATGCTTTTACTATATTTTTAATTGCAAAAACAAAAGTTCTTTGTCCGGCAGGAGTTGCAGGATATCCAGGAACCAATTGATCGTTTGTACCTACAATATTATTAGTTTGATCGTTGTGTAATAAGGTAAAAGGATAAGCAGTTTCTGCAATCAGGACTTTTTTACTGAATTTTTTTCCTAAAGCATCAATTGTATTCTTTATAACTGTTAAATCTTTACCGTGCCAAACAGGATAATACGATAATCCAATATAATCGTAATCTACACTTTTCATTTTGGTAAAAAACCAATCTGTAGCCCCGCCATTTACACCTGCATAATGAATCATTATTTTTGTGCCTGGAGATTTACTACGCACTGTTGCGCTGGCAGCACTTAGTAAAGCAATACATTGTTGTTCATTATCGATTAAATTTCCTTGTGGCCATAGTAATCCACTATTGATTTCATTACCAATTTGAATAATATCAGGCTTAATTTCTTCCATAATTGTTGAAGTATAAGACGAAACTGCCGCTTTTAAATCTGCAAAAGACAAATTTTTCCACTCCTGAGGAACAGTTTGCTCACCCGGATCTGCCCAAGTATCTGAATAGTGTACTGTTAACCAAACTCTAAGACCAGTTTGTCTTGCTTTTTGAGCTAATTGTTTCACTTCACTTAAACCAGAATACCCAAATGCAGGGTTTTTCCATAAACGAATTCGGACTGTATTACAACCTGCATTTTTAAGTGTTGTAAGCATCTCTTCTGCTTTACCATTATTGTAAAACTTAGTGCCCAAAGCTTCCATTTGAGGAAGAAAAGAAACATCCGAGGCTCTGATGAAAGTATCATTTGCATCTGGCGGGATAGCTTGTGCATCTGAGGAATCATTACCTGAGCAAGAAAATTGAATTACTGCCAAGGCAAAAAGACCAAGAAATTTTATATATTTTTTCATAACTATGAATTATAATGATCGAAATTTATATGTTGTATTGTGGTGATTTTGAGTTTTAAATAAAACCCTTCTTGCGTAAAGATTAAGCCTCAAATCGATATCATTGAGGCTTATCTTTATCTTTTATCCTATTTATGGAGTAGGAATGAACATATAACGACCATCCAGATCATTGAACCATATATCGTATTTTCCAGCATCAACAAGGATATCTCCACCATCATCACCCCAACTTACATCCCAACTGTTATTGGCTTTAAATTTCATTTTTCCGGTTTTTAAAGTTTGAGTAACTTTCCAGATATGCGCATCAAATGTTGATTGTACCAAAGGAACATCCATATTCCAGCCAGCATCATCTCCTGTTAATACAGATCCAGTCAAAGTAATTGTAGCATAGGTTGTCATTGGCCCTGTGTAAGGAGCAATTTTATATGTTAAATCTTCAAGATTAATTTCAAAAGTATAATAACCGGCAGCTGTAGTTGGGAAAACTCCCGGATCGGTATCGTTTTCGGTAGCTCTATACATTACTTTGTCACCATTAGTTCCGTAAGCCGGAGCCCAGAAACCAATTTGCTCGATTAATTTAAAACCATCTTTATTAAAATATCCTGTATAATAGTGTTTTGTATTGTCTTTGGTATCTCTGTAAATAGGCATATTGTTGCTGGTAACACTCCATCCTGCTGCGGTACCCGGTCCTACTAAATACAAGTCAATTTTAGGAAAAACGCCTTTGTAAGGTGTAACAATAATTGTAATAGGTTCTGAAAATTTTGGCTCAGAACCAGTTGTTCCTACTGTCGATTTAATTCTTACATCAATAGTTCCTTCTGCATCTGGCTCTAGTCCAAGTTCAAGTGCCTTTGCATTAAGTTCGGCAACTGTCATTGTACCATGAGTAGTCGTAGAAAATGAAATATCAAGTGGGGCTGCAAATTCAGTATTACTAGCTGCAAATTGTATGGTATAAGTAACAATTGTTGGAGTTCCATAATTTACCTTTTCCCAGGTTAAAGTCAAAGCAGTATTACTGGGAGTTGCTTTATTAAGAATAATCGAAGAACCAGTATCGGGCGTAATGATTGAAAAAGCAGCTTCCTGAGGCTCTAAAATCATTAGATTTTCTTCATTTTCACAAGACCATAATCCTGTGATTAAGGCAATAGCTATAAAAATTTTATAAATATGTTTCATTTTCGTATCGTTTATATTGTTAAAAGAGTTTTTTTAATAACCAGCATTTTGAGTCAAATTTTTATTGGCTCCCAATGATCCTTCGGGAATAGGGAAAATACTTCTATAAGAAGGAATCGAAATCCCTTTTGAAGAATTTCCTTTCCATGCCCAATTGTAAGATCCACCGGTATATTTTCCAAAACGGATTAAATCTTGTCTTCTATGTGCTTCCCAGTGTAATTCGCGGGCTCTTTCATCAATTAAGAAATCAAGAGTTAATTCGCTTAAAACAATATTTCCTACTGTCGAATTATTGTTGGCTCGCATCCTTAAAGCATTTACATAATCTAATGCTTGAGGAATTGTACCGTTTCCTCCTCTTAAAGTTGCTTCGGCATACATAAGATATACATCAGCAAGTCTAAATAATGGGAAATCAGTATCGACAAAAGTTGAGCTTACTCCATTTACTCCTGTTGAAGTTTTATTAGAAAATTTAGATAAAATATAGCCTTGTGTTTTTACACCAATGTCTAGTATATCGATAGATCTTTGTTTTACAGGATCACCCTGAACCCCTTTCCCGATAGTATTTCTGGCATCTTGACTGAATTTTGTACCATCAAATTTTTGAGCAAATTCTTTTCTGATACGAAGTGCTCCGGTCCAGCCACCAACTCCAAAATCGGCACCATTGTTTTCCCATGCCCCAATTTGACCATTTGTTAAAACAGTTGTTGCTCCCCAGTTTTGAGAAACTGATCCATCTGACTGGATTCCGAAAATAATTTCTTCCGAAGTATTGTTGTCTGCCTTAAAGTTGTCCAGATATTTTGGTTTTAAAACATAACCGCTTGCAATAATCTCATTACACATTGTAATACAATCATTAAAACGATTGGCTTGAATATATACCTGAGCATTTAAGTACATTTTTGCCAAAATCATACGTGCCATAGATTGGTCTAATCTACCGTATTCATTGCTTCTTGCTGGTTTTAAATCTGGCAAAACAGCTTTTAATTCAGTTTCAATAAAATCAAATAATTGTTTTCTGTTAAATTCAGGACCAGCAAAATTTACAGGATCATTTTCGGTATACATTGGTGCTTTACCAAATAAATCCATCATGTTATAATAGGCATACGCTCTTAAAACACGCACTTCTTTTCGGTAGAGCTCGATGTTGGCCAAAGTCGTAGCATCGTTAATACCTCTTGCGCTTAATTTTTCGGGTGTACTCTGGCGTAAAAACTCATTGGCGTAGGATACAGAAACCATTGTTCGGCTAAACATTCCCAGAATAACCGGATTTGCAGGTGTCCAGATATTACGTTGTAATTCGGCTGTTCCTCCATCATTCTCATAACTCCAGACCAATTCGTCTGTGGTTAATTCCTGCAAGTACAATAAACATCTTGTAAACTGGCTTGTTCCGGCATCTACCCCTTCTAGCGAAGAGTTATCTGGACCAAGTACTCCTGTTAAAGTTAAATTTCCATACACTCCCGCAAAAGCTTTTTTATATCCGTCCGGAGTCGAAAATAAAACATCCGAAGAAACAACATCTTCATCTCTGGAAACCACGTTTAAATCATCAGTACAAGACTGAAAAGCAGTAGTTAATACTATAATTGTTATTAAAAAATATTTTTTCATGGCTTCGTTATTAATATTTAAGATTAAGACCAAATAAGATAGATCGTTGTCTTGGATAAATTGTTTTGTCTACACCATTATTATTAGTGATTTCCGGATCTAAACCGCTATACTTTGTAATTACAAAAACATTCTGAACTCCTGTTGATATTCTCAAAGAAGCTTTACTGTTTAACCAATTTGTTAATGTGTATCCTAAAGTAATGTTATCCATTTTTAAGAAAGAAGCATTCTCGATATACAAATCGGATAAGACAACATTGGAAGTTGTTTGAAAATTAGTTTGTGTTATCGATGAAGGAACATTGCTTAAAACACCACCGTTTTCCATGGCATCATATTGTGCTCTGGCAGCATCTACTGCATTAAAAATTCTATTACCAACACTTGCTCTTAAATTGAACGAAAAATCAAATTTCTTATAATTCATATTTGATGCAAATCCTAAAGTAAAATCAGGATCTGGATTGTTATAGATGTATTTATCGGAGTCATTTTTAACATTATCTCCATTTAAATCTGCAAAAGCTCCATCGATTGGTTTTCCACTAGTATCATACATTTGTTTGTATACATAAAAAGAATAAGGCGTATATCCCTCTCTAAAAATTTGTCCCGGAGTTCCTGTTCCCGCAATATTATCTCCTAAAAATATATCTGTTCCATTTATAAGTTTTTCAATCCTTCTTTCGAATTTGGAGATATTAAAATTCATATTCCAATTAAAAGTTTCCGTTTTAACAGCATTGGCATTAATAGTAAATTCAATCCCTTTTGTCGTAAAGCTACCCACGTTTTGATAGACACGATTTGAGAAGTTACTACCGTCGGAGATTGCTGCGTTTACCAATAAGTCTTTGGATTCTTTATAGTAAACATCGAGTCCTGCAGATAAACGGTTGTTTAAAAACCCAAAATCCAGACCCGCATTATAAGAAATAGTTTGTTCCCATTTTAAATCGCTTGTTCTTTTGGAAGGAAGTGCAACCGGAACTGGACTTGCTCCAAAATAATATTCAGAATTCCCTATCCCGACCTGGTATTTTTGCAAATATCCATTTGGTTCAGGAATATCTTGTTGTCCTGTGATACCATAACTCAATCTTAATTTTAAATCGGATAAAGAATTGTTATCTTTAAAGAAATCTTCTTTTATTTTCCATGCAAATGCTATAGAAGGAAAATTTCCCCAACGGTTTGCTTCTTCAAATCTCGAAGAACCATCTCTCCTGTATGATAACGTTAATAAGTATTTATCTCTAAAGTTTAAATTAGTTCTTGCAAAGAATCCCAATAAAACAACATCTGTATCGAAAGTAGTTTTAGGGAAAGTTGAAGGTAAGTCCGGATTCAAAATATTACCTGTTTCAAATTTTGAACTTTGAAATTTTTGATATGAATACCCCGTTGTTAATTCAAAATTCAAAGAACTAAAGGTTTTGTTATACACAAAATAAGTGTCTAATAATTTATTTTTTCTGGTAGCTTCGGTATACTCATTTGTTCCATAAGGAATATTGTTGTTTGAAGCTGCAGAACCTGCATTGGCGCCAACCAATCTCGTTCTATCCCCATTTGACTCATCAAAACCAACATTAACAACTGCTCTTAAAGCAGGGAAAAAATGAAATTTATAATCTATTTCAAAATTCCCGAAAATTCTGTTATTGGTTCCTCTGTCGTTTGTATTTAATAATTGAGCAACCGGATTTTTTGCTGCTGTAGATACCAAAGGATAATTTCCGTTTGCATCAATACCTGTAATATATTCAAAATATCCTCCATAAGGTGCCCCATCAACTCTTATAGGTTGCGTTGGGTCAAAACCTATAGCAGCGCCTTCAACAGCATCTGTAAATCTGTTTATTTCATTTGAGTAATTAGCAGAAAGCTTTAATTTTAAGTGATTGTCTAAGAAAGCCGGATTCATTACTAAACCCACCGTGTTTCTTTTGAAATTATTGGTCAATCTTAAACCTTGTTGATCTGTATTTCCTAAAGTTAAGCTTGTTGGAATAATATCAAACAGACTTCCTCTAAGAGATAAACTTTGATCAACCGTTCCTGTATTTCTATAAATTGCTTTTTGCCAGTCGGTATTTGCCGTCCCTAATTTATCAATATCATCTGATCTTCTGTCTGCAATAACTTTTCTAAATTCATCTGCACTAAAAACATCAACAGTTTTAGTAAGCGTACCAGCTGCGTATTGTACATTATAATCTACAGATAAGGTCTTACTTCCTTTTTTGGTAGTTATAATAATTACACCATTTGAAGCTCGAGAACCATAAATTGCCGAAGCCGAAGCGTCTTTTAAAACCGTTATTGATTCGACAGTTGCTGGATTTAACGAAGCCAAAAACGATGAAGATCCTGTATTTGTAGTATTATCCAGAGGTAATCCATCAATTACAATAAGAGGGTCATTACTAGCAAAAAGAGAACTTCCTCCACGAATTCTAATTTGAGAACTGGAACCTGGCGCCCCTGTTGAATTAATAGTTAAACCGGCTACTCTACCACTAAGAAGATTCTCCGTTGTAATATTATTTCCTTTATTAAAGTCTTTTGTAGTAAGTGCAGTAACAGATCCTGTAGCATCTTTCTTTTTAACGCTTCCATATCCTACCTGAACTACTACTTCTTTTAATAAACTGGTGTCTTCTTCAAGATGTACCGTTAAATTTTTCTGCCCTCCAACCGTAATAATCTGATTGGTATAACCTGTATAAGAAAAAATAATTTTGGTATCTGGTTTTACTCCTGGTAATTGAAATTTTCCATCAAAGTCTGTGGAGGTATTACTATTTCCTCCTGATACTTTTACGTTTACTCCCGGTATTGGTAGTCCGGAATTTTTTTCCAGAACAACCCCGCTAATTGTGTTCTGAGCAAAAACACCAAAAGGAAGGAGCAGTAATAAAAGTAAAAATTTGGTTTTAATTCTTTTCATACTTTTTAAATTGGTTTTTATTTAAGTTGGTTTTATTTAATTAGTGTTTGGTTACAAAATGATTGCAGAGATATATAACTTTAAAAGAAACAAGGCTTATTTTTTTGGATAATTGTTTCTATAGAAATCGTTTCTAAAAGATTATAATCTGCTTCTTAAATAAGCTTATTCTATTTTTTTTGGAATGAGAAAAGGTTTCTCTTGGTAAATTTTAATTGGAATGTTGGTCATTTTAAATTGTTTTTCTGGTTACGATAATTGGTTAGATTGTTTTCATTGACTTACATTGAATAAAAAAACAAAAAATTATTATTCAATCGTTGTAGCTTATCAACTCACTTTGCAAATTAAGGATACAACAAGTTTTTAAGACAGGGAAAAATTCATTTATAAAAGGGGACAATTTCGTAAAAGCTTGCATACAACACTAAATAAAAACATATTCTTCAATTTTTTATTCTAAAAAAAATGACAAAACGAATAATTATCCATTATAATAATATATTTGACAATCAATTAAGGTTGTGTTTTTTAACCAATACATTACCAATACACTTACTTGAAGAATCTCAAAATTTTGATCTTTAATAAGAGAAAAAAACATAGAAATCACAACCAGTAATTAATGTAAAAAACAAATGTTAATTTTACACACTATATAATAAATACGTTATTTTCGCAAAGTATACAGATTTCACATATATTCATATAAAAAATTGACCCAGCTTTCAGATCACATTTCTTGTATTTTTCGTATATCTAAAGAGCAAGAAGCTTTTTAAAAAAAAATTCTATGAATAAGTTAATGTCCTTTCTTGTTATTAGTCTTCTTTACATAAATGCATTTGGACAGAATTACCCGATAAGGCATCTTGATATTTCATCAGGACTTTCTAATAATTCTGTTGCGACGATATATCAAGATCAAAATGGATATATGTGGTTTGGAACTTTTGATGGGCTCAACAGATATGATGGTAATGATTTTAAAATTTACCGTCATATTCATACTGATCCTAATTCTATTCAAGGAAATGCTATAAGCTGTATTGAAGGTGACTATAAGAATAATTTGTGGATAGGAACAACAGCTGGTCCAGTTGTTTTTAATGCAGAACGTTCCTCCTTTACTCCATTAAAATATTTAGGAATTGATAAAAAACCTAAACCTTTAAAAATTACTGCTTATGAGATAATTGCTGTACATTCTCAAAATATAATTCTCGTCGCAACAAAAGAGATGATAGTTGCTTATAAAGAAGGCGAGCAAACTGGAACGGCGATACCTTTTAATGGAAAATTAAATTATATAGCCAGATCAATATCTTACAATGCAAAAAAACAAATCTTCTATGTTTTTATAACAGGTTCTGGTCTTTGCCAGTATGATATTAAATCCAAAAAATTAACACTTCTTAGCAATGCAATTGCAGGCGCAAATTGTATAAAGTTAACAAATGAAGGACTCTGGATTGGCTCAGACGAAGGGGCTTACTTATATAATGAGAAACTGAATACGTATTCTAAAAATTACTTTCTGGAGAAAACAGTAGTACGCGATTTTTTTCAGCAAGACAATAAACTTTGGATTGCCACAGACGGAGCGGGTCTTTACACTATTACAAAAAAACAGTCTACTCCTGTTTTATATCATGCAAATGGCCCTGTTTCATTACTTAAGAGTAAATCTCTTTATGATATATTCGAGAGTAAAAACGGAGAAATGTGGTTTGGAACCCTGCGTGGCGGTGTAAGCATGATAGGGAAAAAACCACTCTATTTTAATCATTTTAAAAGTACAGTCCAGCAGACCAATAAAGAAGATGAAGATCCTGCCGCAAACTTCATGGTTTCTTTTTGCGAAGATGAAAAGAAAAATATCTGGATAGGTACAGATGGTGACGGAATGCGATACTGGAATAGAAAACAAAATACCTACGAAGTCTACTCTACAAAATCATCTGGTGGCAGAAAAATTCAAAGTAATTTCGTTACAAGTATAGTCAGAGATTCTGATAATGCAATCTGGGTGGCTATGTGGAAAGGCGGAGTATGCCGTATCGATCCAAAATCAAAAGCAATTCAAAATTTTTCAATTTATAATCAATACACTAAAAAAGCAGAACAGGAATCATGGCTACTCTTCTTAGATTCAAAAAAAGTGCTATGGCTTGCCGTAACTAATGGAGGCGCATTATATCAATTTGATAAAAAACAAAATAAATTCATTTGCTACAGTACCACTTTACGTGATGTTACTTGTCTCTATGAAACCAAAGACGGGAAAATCTGGGGCGGAACATTCAATTCTTTTTTTGAGATAGAACCAAAAACAAAAAAAGTAAAAACCTATCATTCTGATTACACAATCAGATGCATAACAGAAGATCAAAATAAAAACATTTGGATTGGTACAGTAGAAGGTGGTCTGCTTTTATTTAATAGAAAAACTGGTACTTATAAAAAATATACCACTCAAAACGGTCTTTCAAGTAATACAATACTTCGTCTTTTGGAAGACAAAAAAGGAAATTTATGGATGAGTACTTATCATGGAATTTCAAGATTGAATCCTAAGAATAATACTTTTAGAAATTTCGGGGTTGCTGATGGGCTTCAGAGTAATCAATTTAGCTGGAATGCGGGTACGAAACTTTCTACAGGAGAATTTATTTTTGGAGGTATAAACGGATTCAATGTTTTTCATCCTGACAGTATAAAAGACAAAAAAAATACCGGCAAATTTTTATTAAATGATTTGATGGTAAACAATCAGTCTTTAAAATTAGACAGTCCTTACATAACCGAAAAAAAACTCGAAATGATAAGCGGTGTCGAACTCCCTTATGAAAAATCGGCATTAAGTTTTGATTTTGTTTATCTTGATTATGTCAATTCAGAAAAAATCAATACCGCTTACTTTCTAGAAGGCTGGGATAAAGATTGGAATTATACCTCAAATAGTAACAGAGCAAATTATTCAAGACTAACCGAAGGAACTTATGTTTTTAAAGTAAAGACAACCGATGTTTTGGGGAATTGGACCGATGAAGTAACGCTGGCAACAGTAAAAATCCTTCCGCCTTGGTATAGAACATGGTGGGCATATACATTTTATTTAATCGGTGCAATCGGTGCTATTTACGCATATGTAGGTTATCACAAAAACAAGGAAAGACTTCGTTATGAAATAAAACTTTCTCGAATGGAACATAAAAAAGATAAGGAACATGCCGAAAAACAGTTTTCTATGTTTACTTATATGGCTCATGAATTGCGTACTCCTTTATCCTTAATTATAAATCCGCTTAAAAGTGCAATTGAAAGGAAAAACCACTCTGAGGATGATCTTGACCTAAATCTTGCCTATAAAAATGCTAAACGATTATTGAGTCTTACGGATCAATTACTACTGTTTAGAAAAGCAGAAATGGATCTTGATGAGCTCAAAATTTCGAGGATTAATTTAAACATACTTTGTCGGGAAATCTACGAAAGCTTTACGCAAATGGCAGCTGTTAAAAGTTTAAACTATCAATTTATTGAAGAAAAAACACCGACCGAAATATATGGCGATTATGAAAAAATAGAGATTACACTGTTCAATTTAATCTCCAATGCTTTCAAATTTACTCCTAATAAAGGATCGATAACCATTGAGATAATTGAGAATATTGCTGATGTTTCGATAATTATATCCGATACTGGAAGCGGGATCAATGAAAATGATATCGATACTATTTTTGAAAAATTCAAGCAAATTCAGTCTAAAGCCAGCAATGGTTTTGGAATAGGCCTTTATATTGCCAAATATTTTGTGAATAAACATCATGGTGAAATAAAGTGTAAAAGCAAAGTTGGAAAAGGCACTTCGTTCATTATTACACTTCCGAAAGGAAATAGCCATTTTGCAGAAATGAACATAAACGAGAATCATCCACATATGTCTCCTCTTGTGGAAGAACTTCTTGAAGGAATGCCTGCCACTCAACCAAATACATATGAAAAAGGAGTTCAACCATCACATCCAGAAAATCTGCAGTCAGCATTAATCAGTACAAAAAAAGTATTGCTAATTGTTGAAGACAATCCCGAAATGAATCATTATCTCGTGCAACTTTTCTCCAAAAACTATATTGTTTATTCTGCAAATAATGGTTTTGAAGGATTGAAACTTGTAGAAAAACATATCCCAGATATTGTACTCAGTGATATCTCTATGGAAGGCATGAACGGTTTGGATTTATGTAAAAAAATCAAGCAAAATGATGATTTGAGCCATATTCCTGTAATACTACTCACGGCTACAACCAGTAATGACATTCATTTGCTAAGTATTACAGAAGGTGCCGATGATTATGTTACCAAACCTTTTGACAGTGATATACTGCTGGCAAGAGTAGATTCTGTTCTTCGAAACAGAGGGCAATTGCGCAAGTATTTCTTAGATAGTATTACACTTCGTGAAAATGTAAATAAAGTTCCCACTGAATACAAAGAGTTTCTTGATAAATGTATCAAAATTGTCGAAGCCAATCTTGAAAACAGCGAATTTAACCTAAAGAGTTTCTCTGCTGCAATGGGTATGAGTCATTCAAGTCTTTACAAAAAGATTAAAGCAATTTCGGGACAAACCGTAAATATTTTCATCAGATCTATCAGAATCCGCAGAGCCGCAGTAATTATGCTTACTGAAAATATTAATATCGCACAGGTTGGCCCTCAGGTTGGTATAGAAGATCAGCGCTATTTCCGTCAACAGTTCGTAAAATTGTTTGGAATGAAACCTTCAGAGTATATTAAAAAATATAGAAATTCTTTTAATAAGGAATTAAATATCATTCAGAAAAAAGATATTACATAATTAGAATTTTTAAGAATTAAAACATTAGTTAATTCATTATAATACAGGTCTAAAAAAAATTAATAATATTGTCAAAGCCAATAACCCTTTTTGTATGATACTTGTAAATACCACTTTGAACGAAAACCAAAATCTCTATGAATTATCTCAAGGTTCTGCGGCAAAAGAAAAGTAGCAAACGAACGCCACTTAATTAGTTATGATTTTTATATTCATCGATATTAAAAGTATTCGTAAATTCAATAAATTTGAATTATAAAAAACTAAAATTGGTATTATAAATCCGAAAACATAATTAAGAAATAAAATGAATGCAGAAACATTAATTTCACTTTTTGAAAGAGACCTGAACAAGTTAATAATAGAGATTGAACTTTATAAGAGAGAAGAAGATATTTGGCGCGTAGAAAAGAATATTTCTAATTCGGCAGGGAATTTAGCTTTACATTTAGTTGGAAACTTAAACACATTTATTGGAAAAGAAATTGGGAGAACAAATTATGTTAGAAATAGAGAACTTGAATTTTCTCAAAAAAACGTTCCCAAAAAAGAATTGATTGAAAACATAAATAACACCATCCAAGTTGTTAAAGATTCTCTTATTAAGGTTACAAATGAAGATTTACAAAAAGATTATCCAATTTTAAAGTTTTCTGAAACAACTACAACTGAATATCTACTAGTTCATTTGTTTGCTCATTTAAGTTATCACCTTGGTCAAATAAATTATCATCGCAGATTAATTGATAAATTAGATTGTTGCTAAAAACTAAGTTTTATTTTAAGAAAAAAATAGATGCCCCTTTCAAAAACAACCTAATTCATACCATAAAAGGATTAGGTTATACTATTAAATCTTTTTAGTTAAAACAGTTATATCTCTTTGAATTCCTGATTAAAAACAACAATTCATTACATATTTATTCTAAAATTATAGCATCAGTATTATTTACAAACTTTTTCGCCATTTCTTTTGATACTCCTAAGTTGCCTTCTATTATGTCAGTAGGGTTTGAAGCGACCCAAGTACTTAATTCTATTGCTTCATAATTACCACTGTTAAGTCCAATTAAAACCTTTAAAACAACACTTCCAGTATTTTTTATATAATGACCTGCCCCCATAGGTACATAACCTATATCTCCTACTTCATACTGGTCTATTACAATATTACTTTGTGCTAAAAAAACACCCATTTCTCCACTACCTTCTAGAAAATATTGCCACTCATCTGCATTTGGATGCCAATGCATTTCACGCATTGCACCTGGTTCTATTTCTAATAACGAACCCGAAAAAGTTTTAGAAATAGGAAATTCATTTTGCGTGACTACTCTTTGTCTACCTCCTGCAAATATTTTAGGTTGTTGTGCTAGTAATGGGTATCTATGTGTTGATATAAGTTCAATATTGTTGCGCTTTGAAAGCAAATGGTTTTTAAAAGTCGGATTTTCGCATCGGGAAAAATAAGCTTCACCCTGATATAATTTTTCGGCTTCTTCTATAGAAATATTCAGGTTCTTTGCTGCCACCTCTTTAGGAACACTTGAAATAAAATCGGTAATACTAAAAGTATGATCTTCCGAAAAATTGCCGTTGTCAAAAATTAGGATAAAATGACATTCTTCATTTCCGATGCCTTGCAATGTGTGCCCATATCCTTTTGGGAAATACCAAACATCGCCCGGAGAAAAATAATCAATATGAGAACTGCCATCAGGATGAATAATTGTAGTACGTACATTTCCCTTTACCACATAAGCCCATTCGGCTGCATTTGCATGCCAATGAAGTTCACGTATCGTTCCGGGTTCTAGATGCATACTCACCCCTGCGATACCTACAGATGCAGGAAAGTCATTTACAGATGCTCCCCTTGTTATACCGCCATTACCAGTTCTTGGCATTTTTTTTTCAAGCTGATATTTAAATTGAGAAATATTTTCTTCCATCTTATTATATAAATTAAATCATGAAATCATTTCAAAAAATTATTTTACCATCTTAATTCATTTTATTAATCCAGCTGATGGTCTTTTTTAGTTTTTTCAGTTTAATTACTTATTCAGTAAATTGACTTAGCATATCAAAAGTTGGTACAAAAAAAAGAGCTCCTGTTTTGGGCGTACTAAAATCCAAAATCCGATCATAATTGCCCTTTGGAGAACCAACAAACATTTTGGTAAGCATTTTTTGTGTTGTACTAAATAAACTTGCATACGCAATAAAATAAGTTCCCATTTCATTTGTAGACATATTACCAAATGGCATATTGTCCCGTACAATTTTTAAATCATCTCCAACATTGGAAAGTGCCGAATGTGAATTGGATGGCTTCACATCGTCAGACATTTCGATATCATCTACTTTTGATCTGCCAATTATTTTTTCTTGTTCACTTACCGGAAGAGACTTCCACGCATTGAGATCATGAATGTATTTTTGAACAAAAAGATAGCTTCCTCCTTTGTAAATAACCTCTTCATCTCCAATTATCCCAAAGTGCTGTCTATCATATCCATGTGGATTTTCTGTACCATCCACAAACCCCAAAATGCTCCGACTGTCCCAATATCTAAATCCGTGAATTTCTTCAACACTTTCACCAATACCTGATAAAATATTCGAAATAGCTGAGGCCGCATCAATACAAAAACTGTATTCGGTGGAGCGTATATGAAAATGCAAATCTCCACCAGTAGCAACTGCTGTATGCTTAGATCCTGTAATAGGTACAAATGATATTAATTCTTTTGGCAGAGGTTTAGGCAGGTCCAATAAAAGCCAGGCTTCATAGCCAATACCCATAACAACACTAGCCTTAGATTCTGGAAAACGAGTTTTTGCAGAATTATTAAGATTAGTTATTAAGGAACAAATATTTTTAAAAGTATCCCCAAAAATAACATTCTGTTTAAAATTCCAAACCATAAAAATGGTATTGTTGTTTGGGTAATCCAGTACATTTTGAGAATTAATACTCATAAATAAAATATTCAATAGTTAGACGTAAAATATTATTTCAGAATCGTTTTCAATACATTGCAATTCTCATAATTCCCTTCCATTTACAAAAAATGATTGTCAAAATAAAGATACAAAAAATGATCTTTATTCTTTCAATACAATTCATTTCTATCCAAATTAAATCTAGTATAAATTTCTACTTAAAAAAATAAAGATGCAGAAAACACAGAGGTTCCAAGCTTTAAGTTGAATCCTGCTCTCCCCTCGAAAAGTCATAAAATGATTCAGAACTTTTCTTACACATAATAGTCAAGCAAAAAAAATCCCGCCATTTATACAAATGACGGGATTTACTATTTAGAGGATTTTATTTATTCCAAAACGAAACTCACACTTACATTAGATACAATTTCTATTTCTCCAATAGCAAGTGTTTCATTCGAAGCTCCACCTGTACTATCCATTGCCATAGATTTCATAGCTGCATACATTGGTTGTGGACGGTATCCTTGAGAATTATCTGAAATAACGATAGCTTTACCCACTTTTTGACCTAAAACAGAAACATAGTCTTCTGCCTTAGACTTTGCGTCTTTAATAGCCAATTTTCTAGCCTCAGACTCATGTTGCGCCAGTTTTGAAGATTCAAAAGTAACACCATCGATACGGTTGATTCCTTGATCAACCAAACCTTCCATTAACTCATCATACTTAGTTAAATCTTTCAACAAGATTTCAACTGTCTGTGTAGCGTTATAATTATGTTTCTTTTTTTCATAATCATATTGTGGATTTAGCGCAACCTGTTTTGTCTTAAAATCAGATGTTGGAATATTCATTTTTTTGATGAATTTTAAAACAGCATCCATTTTTTGATCATTTTGCTTTTTCACATCTTTAGCAATAGTTCCTTTGGTTTCTATCGTTGCTAAAATTGTTGCCTGATCTGGTGCAACTTTCACTTTTCCTTCACCAGATACACTAATTTGGGGAATTTGTTTAGTTTCTTGAGCGTAAGACATAGTCATAAACATAAGGGTTAAAAATAAAGCTACTTTTTTCATATTTATATTATTTAATTGATTTTGTTATTCCTTTTCAAAAGTTGTGCCACTATAGTTTCCCCAGCTTTGCCATAACAAAAAGTATGACAATTGGGATCGCCAACAAGACAACCATTAGCGTGTGATCGTAAACCAAAGTAGGTTCTTTTATCAAAGTTATTAAATATCCTCCAATTGCACCACCAAAATGTGCTGTATGACCAATATTATCATTCTTAGCTCTCATCCCGTAGATAGAATACAACAGATACAAGATTCCAAAAAGATACGCCGGCATCGGAATTATAAAGAATATCCCAAGCATCATGTCTGGTCGCAATAATATAGCCGAATATAAAATTCCCGTAACAGCTCCCGAAGCTCCCACAGCACGATAACTATAATCGTTTTTATGAAAAATCATCGTTAATAGACTTCCAAAAACTAAACTTCCGATATAGATTAATACAAACGAAAAATTCCCTAAATACTGAATAACTACTGGCGCAAAAAACCAAAGTGTTAGCATATTAAAAATTAAATGTGTCATATCAACATGCAAAAAACCTGATGTCAACATTCTTATTTGCTCCCCGGAACGAATACTTCCCACGTGAAATTCATATTTTCTAAAAAAAGCGAGATCATTAAATCCTTTATAACTAACTAAAACATTGGCAACAATTATCCCTATCAAAATGGTATTCATATTCTATATTTAATGTGAGATGTAAATATAGTCATTCTCCCAGACACCACAGTTACCGATTAAAATATATAGCGTTATTCATTTTTGAGTTATATTTGTAAAAAAATAAACTGCATGCAATTCCTTATTTATATACTAACATATCCATTACTTTGGATTATATCAATACTACCATTTCCTATTTTTTATTTATTTTCTGATGTCGTTTACTTCATCGTTTATTATTTGGTGGGATATCGCAGAAAAACAGTTAAGGAGAATTTAGCACTTGCCTTACCTCATCTTAATGCTGAAGAACGAAAGGTAATCGAAAAGAAATTCTACCAACACATGTGTGACATGTTTTTGGAAATGATAAAAACAATGACCATTTCGCCAGAAGAAATGCGCAAACGATTTGTCATTACCAATATCGAGCTCATAAAAGATTATGAAGAAAAAGGAAAAAGCGTAGTTTTAGTTGCTTCCCATTATGCAAGTTGGGAATGGTTATTAACCCTAAATGCACAAATAAAGTTTAGAGGAATTGGAGTTTATAAAAAAATTGTAAATCCGTATTTTGATAAATTAGTTCGAAAAATACGCTCTAAATATGATGCTGAATTAGTTGAAACTAAAAAAATAATTCCATTGATGGCACAAAACCAACGAAAAGGAATTTTAAGCATGTATGGTTTAGCAAGTGACCAATCTCCAAAACTAGATCGATCTTTTCATTGGGATACCTTTATGGGAGTTGAAGTTCCTGTTCATACCGGTGCCGAAATGCTGGCAAGAAAATATAATTTGAGCGTTTTATTTGTAAAAGTAAAAAAGGTAAAACGTGGTTATTACGAAGCTACATTTATTCCTATTTGTGATACACCCAAAAAAGCAGATGGATTTGAAATTACACACGCATACTTAAAAGAAGTAGAAAAACAAATTCTTGAAGCTCCCGAATACTACTTGTGGACACACAAAAGATGGAAACACAGAAGATAAAACAAAAATGCCCGAAAAATTAATTTCGGGCATTTTTTATTAAATCATATCACTGGATTAAATCCCAGCGATTGCTTTTATTTCATCTATAATTCTTAAAGCAAGAACATCTGCTTTTTCCTGTGATGGCGCTTCTGTATAAATACGGATAATTGGTTCTGTATTCGATTTTCTCAAATGAACCCATTCTGTAGCAAAATCAATTTTCACTCCGTCAATTGTAGTGATATCTTCATTTTTATATTTCTCGGTCATTGCAACCAGAATTGCATCAACGTCAATTTGCGGTGTCAATTCAATTTTGTTTTTACTCATATAATATTCCGGATACGAAGCACGCAAAGCCGAAACTGTCATTTTCTTGTTAGCCAAATGTGTCAGAAACAATGCAACTCCTACCAAACTATCACGCCCGTAGTGCGACTCAGGATAAATAATTCCTCCATTACCTTCACCACCAATAATAGCATTATTCTTTTTCATTAATTCTACTACATTCACCTCACCTACTGCACTGGCTTCATATTTTCCACCATGAGAAACAGTAACATCTCTTAAGGCACGAGATGATGACATATTCGAAACTGTATTTCCTAGTGTTTTGCTCAAAACATAATCGGCACAAGCAACCAAAGTATATTCTTCGCCAAACATTTCCCCGTCTTCGCAAATAAAAGCCAAACGGTCAACATCTGGATCAACCACAACCCCTAGATCAGCTTTTTCTTTTACAACCAATTCCGAAATATCAGTAAGATGTTCTTTTAATGGTTCTGGATTATGAGGAAAATGTCCGTTTGGTTCGCAATATAATTTTACTACTTCAACGCCCATCAATTCTAATAATTTTGGAATAATAATTCCTCCAGAAGAATTTACACCATCAACTACAACTTTAAATTTAGCAGCTTTTACAGCTTCAACATCCACTAACGGTAAATTTAAAACCTCATCGATATGAATATCCATGTAAGCATCATTAATCGTGATTTCGCCTAAACTATCAACATCTGAGAAATCAAAAGCTTCTGCTTCTGCAATTTCTAAAATTTTTGCTCCTTCTGCTCCATTTAAAAACTCCCCTTTCTCATTCAGCAACTTCAATGCATTCCATTGTTTCGGATTATGAGAAGCAGTAAGTATTATTCCTCCATCGGCTTTTTCCAAAGGAACAGCAACTTCTACTGTTGGAGTTGTCGAAAGACCTAAATCTATTACATTAATTCCCAAACCTACTAATGTATTTACTACCAGATTATGAATCATAGGGCCCGAAATTCTCGCATCACGACCAATTACTACTGTTAGTTTTTCCTTTTTAGTATTGTTTTTAAGAAAAGTTCCATAAGCCGACGCAAATTTTACTGCATCAACCGGAGTAAGATTATCTCCTACCTTACCACCAATTGTTCCTCGTATTCCAGATATCGATTTTATTAAAGTCATTTTAATGAGTTATGGTTATTGCTACAAATATAGAAAAGTTACTAAGGTTCTTAAGTACTTAGGTGCTAAGATTTAAAAAAAAAGTTGCTAAGTAACTAAGAATCTTAGTTGCTAAGGTTAAAAAAAAACAAACTAAAATGTTAAGTTTATATTGCAAAGTCTTATAATAAAAAAGATTTAAAAAAGATTTTATACATTTACAAGAGAGAACTTAGAAACTTAGCACCTCAATCCCGAAGCTTCGGGATAGTAACTCCCAAAAAAAAAATGAATTTCCTAGCCCATATATACCTTTCCGGCGATAATGATTTAATCAAAATTGGCAATTTCATGGCTGATGGAATTCGGGGGAAACAATTTGAAAGTTTTCCTGCAGAAGTTCAAAAAGGTATTATTTTGCATCGCGCCATAGACACCTATACCGATGCACATCCAATTTTTAGACAAAGTACCAAAAAACTTCATGAAAAATACCATCATTATGCTGGTGTTATTATTGATGTTTTTTACGATCATTTCCTGGCCAAAAACTGGAAAACATATTCTGATGAAAAGCTTGATGATTTTGTTCAGAGATTTTATAATTCTCTAACTGAGAATCATAGTATTTTAACCGAAAGAACACAGCGTATGATGCCTATTATGTTTCATGAAAATTGGCTCGTAAGCTATCAAACTGTCGAAGGAATCAATCATATCCTGACCCAGATGGATCGCAGAACAAAAAACGCTTCAAAAATGCAGTTTGCAAGTACGGAATTAAAAGAATTTTACACCGAATTCGAAACAGAATTCACTGCTTTTTTTGAAGAATTAAAACAACACGTTAATCACAAATTACTTTCATTATGAAAAAGATTGCCTTTTTATGCTATTTTATCTCTCTTACCTCTTTTGCCCAGAATACAACTAATCAACCAACAGGATTAGTTACTAGCAAAGCAATGGTTGTCTCGGCACGAGAAGAAGCTTCTAAAATTGGTGCCGACATCATGAAAAAAGGTGGAAATGCTTTTGATGCTATGGTTGCTACCGAATTGGCTTTGGCAGTAGCCTATCCTTACGCCGGTAATATTGGCGGAGGTGGATTTATGGTATACCGAAAAGCAAATGGTGAAGTAGGATCATTAGATTATAGAGAAAAAGCACCATTAGCAGCGACCAAAGATATGTTTCTGGATAAAAATGGAAATGTAATTAAAGGAAAAAGCACCGAAACACCACTAGCTATTGGTGTACCAGGAACTATTGCAGGTGTTTTTGCAGTCCACAAAAAATTTGGTTCTTTACCAATGGCTACAATATTAGAACCTGTTATTGCTTTGGCAGAAAGAGGAGTGATTGTAACCAAAAAACAAGAACAAAGATTAGAAAATAATCGTGATGCTATTATAGAAAGAAATGGTAAAAACACTTTATTAGCAACTGTATATAAAGAAAATGATACGATCAAATATCCCGCTCTTGCCGAAACGTTAAAAAGAATTCAAAAAAATGGTCGTGATGAGTTTTACAAAGGAAAAACTGCTAAAACGTTAGTTGATTACCTTAATAAAAAAGGTGGTATTATCACCATGAAGGACTTAGCACAATACGAAGCAAAATGGAGAAAACCATTAACCTTTAATTACAAAGATTTAAAAATTACTTCGATGTCACCACCTAGTAGTGGCGGAATTTGTCTGGCACAAATTTTAAAAATGATTGAACCATACGATTTAGAAAAAATGGGACACAATTCGGCTCAGGCAATTCAGGTAATTGTAGAAGCAGAAAGAAGAGCTTATGCCGATAGAAGTTATTTTTTGGGTGATCCGGATTTTGTGAAAATTCCTTTAAAAGGATTACTTGCTGATGATTATTTAAAACAAAGAATGTCAAATTTTAGTTTTGATAAAGCTACTTTATCTTCAGATGTAAAACATGGAGAAGTAAAATACAGCGAAAGTACCGAGACTACACATTACTCAATCGTAGATCAATTTGGGAATGCTATTGCTGCAACAACAACACTTAATGATGGTTATGGTTCTAAATATTATTGTGATGAACTGGGCTTTTTCTTAAATAATGAAATGGATGATTTTAGCGTAAAGCCCGGAGAACCAAATATGTTTGGATTAGTAGGAAATGAAGCTAACAGTATTGTACCTCAAAAAAGAATGTTAAGCTCTATGACTCCTACAATTGTTGAAAAAAACGGTAGTCTGTATATGGTTGTAGGAACTCCGGGTGGTTCTACAATTATCACATCGGTTTTACAAACAATTTTAAATGTACGTGAATACCATTTAAGTATGCAAGAAGCTGTAAATGCACCTCGCTTTCACCACCAATGGTTGCCAGACAATATATCTTTTGAACCAAATGCTTTTGATTCAAAAACACTTGAATACTTAAAATCTAAAAATTATATCATCAACGAAAAAAATGCTCCTGTAATCGGAAAAGTAGATGCTATTTTGGTTTTACCAAACAAAAAGCTAGAAGGTGGTGCTGATTCTCGAGGAGATGATGCTGCTGTTGGGTTCTAATTTAGTTACAATAAATGAAGCTGTTAATTTCTTTAAAGAGATTAACAGCTTTAAAATTGTATAATATGGGTTCTAAAAGCTAAATTTGCAATATTACATAACTTTTTTAAAACATAATGTTAAGAAAATACATCCGGAGATTCGAATCAATTATTGCTATGCTGCAATCTATATTGACGCAAAAGCAATTTATATTCATGTCCAGTGTTTTGGTTGGTATTTCGTGTGCCTTTGCCGTGATTGTTTTAAAAACATTTGCACACAGCGTCTTTTCATTTGCCACTTACATTAATGGAATATTAAAATTAAGCTTCATTAACAGTATCTTACCTATCATTGGTATACTACTTACTGTTTTTGTAGTAAAGAGGGTTTTAGGCGGAACTATAGAAAAAGGGACTTCCCAGATATTATATACAGTTGCCAAGAAAGCAAGTATTATTCCAAAAAAACAAATGTATGCTCAGATCATCACGAGCTCTCTTACTGTAGGTCTTGGTGGATCGGCAGGTTTAGAAAGCCCAATTGTGGTTACAGGAGCGGCTTTTGGGTCTAATTATGCTCAAAATTATAAACTACCTTATAAAGATAGAACTTTACTTATTGGTTGTGGTGTTGCAGCTGGTATTTCGGCAGCATTTAATGCTCCAATTGCCGGGGTTCTTTTTGCGATTGAAGTTCTATTGGTTGATGTGAGTATTTCGGCATTTACACCAATTATGATTTCGGCTGCAACAGGAGCTTTAGTTTCGGCAATTGTTCTAGACGAAAACATCTTATTAAATTTCAAACAACAACAAACATTCAATTATCATAACATTCCTTTTTATGTACTTTTAGGAGTATTGACAGGTTTCATAGCAGTATATTATGCCCGAAATTTCCAACGAATAGAACATTACTTTTCTAAACTCAAGTTAAGTCCTTATAAAAAAGCCTTATTTGGTTCTTCGATGTTGGCGATTTTAATTTTTATTTTCCCTACTCTATTTGGTGAGGGATACGAGAGTATCAAAACCCTATCCGAAAGTGATCCCGGAAAATTATTAGACAATACTTTATTTGCAAGTTTTAGAAACAATCAATGGGTTTTATTACTTTTTGTTGGATGTACTATGATGCTAAAAGTATTTGCATCTGGCTTAACAATTGGTAGTGGTGGTAATGGAGGAAACTTTGCCCCATCCCTATTTTTAGGTTCTTATTTGGGTTATTTCTTTTCAAAATTTATAAGTCTAACGGGTCTTACACAGTTACCAATTAGTAATTTTACTATGGTAGGAATGGCTGGAATTTTAAGTGGGTTATTTCATGCACCACTTACAGCTATTTTCTTGATTGCAGAGATTACAGGTGGTTATAGTTTAATGATTCCGCTTATGATTGTATCTTCTATTAGCTTTGCTATCTCTAAACGTTTTGAAAAATATTCACTTGATGTAAAAGGTTTAGCTCAAAAAGGTCATGCATTTACAAGTAATAAAGATTCTAATATTTTATCAACTTTAGAAATTGATTCAATCATTCAAACCGATTATCTAACAGTTTCACCAGACGAACACCTTAGTAAGTTAGTAGATTATATTTCCCATTCTAATCAGGTTGTATTTGCTGTAGTAAACAAAGATGAAGAATTGGTAGGAATAGTTCATTTTAATGATATCCGCGAAATAATTTTTAATGTTTACAGAGTAAAATATACGCTGATAAAAGATATCATGAAAACACCTCCAGCTACTATTTCTTCTATTGACAGCATGGAAACAGTCATGAATAAATTTGAAGCATCAAAAGTAGCATTCTTACCAGTAATAAGAAATGGAAAATACTACGGTTTCATTTCCAAATCTATAGCATTAGAAGCCTATAGAACCAAGTTAAGATCTATGACAATAGAATAAGCTTAATATCGGATAGGGTTAAAATGGAGTTTATCCGATATTAAGACGTACCTTTGAGGGATTATGTGGAATATAGACTTAACATATAGAACAGAATTTCAATCAACATTTGAAAGACTCTACCAAAAAAGGCAAGATTTGCAAACCAGCAGACCATTGCCTAACATTGCTTTGCATAAAATTCGTGAAAGCTTATCGATAGAATGGACATACAATTCCAATAGTATCGAAGGTAATACTATGAGTTTACGAGAAACCCAAATGGTTATTCAAGAAGGAATTACCATAAAAGGAAAATCACTTCGGGAACATTTTGAAACACATAATCATGATAAAGCAATTGATTATTTATATTCGATAGTAGATGATAACTACAAACTTCGAAGTATCGATATTCTTTCACTTCATGGATTGGTTTTACGATCTATCGAAGATGATTTTGCAGGACGCATCCGAAATGGTGGCGTTCGCATTTCGGGAGCAAATTTTATGCCTCCAAATGCCAATAAAGTCTCCGATTATCTTGATGAATTAATCGATTTTATAAATACAAATCCATTGCAACTTAATGATATTGAGTTGGCAGCAATTTTTCATCATAAGTTTGTTTGGATACATCCTTTTTTTGATGGTAATGGTCGTACTGTACGTTTAGGTATGAATTTATTATTAATGCGTTGTGGCTTTCCACCTGCTATTATCCTAAAAAATGATAGAAAGAAGTACTATGAAGCACTCAATCAGGCGAATAATGGTAATTATCAAAAACTGATTCTTTTGATGTGCCAAGCGCTAGAGAGAACACTTAATATTTACTTGAATGCAATGCCAGGCAACGAAACGGAATACCAAACAATATCTAATATTGTAAGTGAACCAAGTGTTCCTTATGGTCAGGAATATGTAAGTTTATTGGCTAGAACAGGAAAAATTGATGCCTATAAAGAAGGTCGAAACTGGTATACTACTAAAGAAGCCATCGATGATTATATTTTAACCCGCAAAAGAAAACGCTAACTAATTTAAGTTGGCTTTTTTTTCTTTGCGCGTAATGGAACGCAGATGACACGGATTCGCTATCGCAACGTATATTAAATCAGTATTTCTAGACGAACATTATCTAACAGTAAATTAATTTTGTCCGCAATCTATTTTAACACAAACTTCTATAGTGTTATATCAAAAGAACAAATCAAAATGGTAACTTTGCTTTTTTGCAAAAATTATGTCAGATACAAATAATACTATTGAAGTTCTTGGCGCAAGAGTTCACAATCTAAAAAACATTGATATCTCTATTCCGCGTGAAAAACTGGTCGTAATTACCGGTTTATCAGGTTCAGGGAAATCCTCATTGGCTTTTGATACTATCTATGCTGAAGGGCAACGCCGTTATGTAGAAACTTTTTCGGCTTATGCCAGACAGTTTTTAGGTGGCTTGGAACGTCCTGATGTTGATAAAATCGACGGACTTTCACCTGTAATTGCAATCGAACAAAAAACGACCAGTAAGAGTCCACGTTCTACCGTTGGGACAATTACCGAAATATATGATTTCCTCCGTTTATTATATGCCAGAGGCGCTGATGCGTATAGCTATAATACGGGCGAAAAAATGGTTAGCTATAGTGATGAGCAAATCAAAGATTTAATTATTCAAGATTTTAATGGTAAACGCATTAACATTCTTGCTCCTGTAATTAAAGCACGTAAAGGTCATTATGCCGAACTTTTCCAGCAAATAACCAAACAGGGATTTTTAAAAGTTCGTGTTAATGGTGAAGTTCAGGATTTGGTTACGGGAATGAAATTGGATCGTTATAAAACGCACGATATCGAGATTGTTGTAGACAGAATGGTTATTGAGGATACTCCTGACAATCAAAAACGATTATCGGAAAGCATCAATACAGCGATGCATCACGGTGAAAATGTATTGATGATTCTGGATCAAGACACGAATGAAGTACGTTATTTCAGTCGTAATTTAATGTGTCCGTCTACAGGAATATCATATCAAAATCCAGAACCGAATTTATTTTCTTTCAACTCTCCAAAAGGGGCTTGCCCTCATTGTAACGGATTGGGAACTGTTAATGAAATCAATATCAAAAAAATAATTCCTAATCCTAAGATATCTATAAAAGCTGGTGGATTTGTACCTCTTGGCGAATATAAATCATCATGGATTTTCAAGCAACTGGAAGTTATTGGCGAGAAGTTTGGTTTTAAAATTACCGATCCTATCGAAAAAATTTCTGAGGAAGCCATGAACATGATTTTGCATGGTGGAAAAGATAAATTCACCGTAAACTCCAAAGATTTAGGCGTTGCTCGTGATTATAAAATAGATTTTGAAGGAATATCAAATTTCATCAAAAGTCAACATGACGAAAGTGCTTCGACTACAATAAAACGTTGGGCAAAAGACTTTATGGACGAAGTAAAATGTCCGGAATGTCATGGTTCCAGATTAAAGAAAGAAGCTTTATTTTTTAAAATAAACGAAAAGAGTATCACCGAATTATGTGATATGGATATTTCTGATTTGACCGCATGGTTCTTAGACTTGAATAGTCATTTATCAGACAAGCAGCTTTTAATTGCTTCTGAAGTTGTTAAAGAAATAAAAGACCGTTTGAACTTCCTTATGAATGTGGGTTTAAATTATTTGGCTTTAAGCCGAAGTTCTAAATCGCTTTCTGGTGGTGAGGCTCAACGTATTCGATTGGCAACTCAAATTGGTTCGCAATTAGTTGGTGTATTATACATTCTAGATGAACCAAGTATTGGTTTGCACCAAAGAGATAATGAAAAATTAATTCACTCTCTTGAACAATTGCGTGATATAGGAAATTCTGTTATTGTTGTAGAACACGACAAGGATATGATAGAACGTGCCGATTATGTAATTGATATCGGTCCAAAAGCTGGAAAATATGGCGGAGAAATTATTAGCAAAGGAACTCCAGAAGAGATTCTGCAGCACCATACCATAACGGCAATGTACATGAACGGAGAAATGAAAATCGAAGTTCCTGCAAAACGTCGTGAAGGAAACGGAAAGTTCTTAAAACTAACGGGAGCCACAGGAAATAACCTGAAGAATGTTTCGATAGAATTACCTTTAGGGAAAATGATTTGCGTTACGGGGGTTTCCGGAAGTGGAAAATCGACGTTGATAAACGAAACGCTTTATCCTATCTTGAACGCTTATTATTTTAATGGCGTAAAGAAACCGCAACCGTATAAAAAAATAGAAGGTCTGGAACATATTGATAAAGTTATCGATATTGACCAAAGTCCAATTGGGCGAACACCTCGTTCGAATCCAGCAACTTATACAGAGGTTTTTACAGAAATAAGAAATCTGTTTACGATGACTTCCGAAAGTATGATTCGTGGTTATAAAGCTGGTCGTTTTAGTTTTAATGTAAAAGGCGGTCGTTGCGAAACCTGTGAAGGTTCGGGCGTGAGAACTATCGAAATGAACTTTTTGCCAGATGTTTATGTAGAATGTGAAACTTGTCAAGGAAAACGTTTTAATAGAGAAACTCTTGAAATACGTTATAAAGGAAAATCAATATCAGATGTTCTGAATATGACTGTGGATGAAGCAGTTCCGTTTTTTGAAATGATTCCGAAGATTTACAGAAAAGTAAAAACTATACAGGATGTTGGTTTAGGCTATATTACACTTGGGCAACAAAGCACAACGCTTTCGGGTGGTGAAGCGCAACGTATTAAACTTGCTGGAGAATTATCCAAGAAAGATACTGGAAACACGTTCTATATTCTTGACGAGCCTACGACAGGATTACATTTTGAAGATATTCGGGTTCTTATGGATGTGATTAATAAACTGGTTGACAAAGGAAATACTATCTTGATTATCGAGCATAATATGGATGTAATAAAACTTGCTGATTATATTATTGATATTGGTCCTGAAGGCGGAAAAGCTGGAGGACAACTTATTGCCAAAGGAACACCTGAAGAAATAATTAAAAATAAGAAAAGTTATACAGCGCAGTTTTTGAAAAAAGAATTAAACTAATTTATTGAATTGTTATGAATGTATTCGTTTTGTTAATTTCTGAATTAAATAAGTTAGCACCTAATAGTGAAATTAATAAACGTAAAAGAAAAATAAAAAAGGCAACACGAATTTTATTGATGAATAAACTATCAACTATTATTCATCTATTAAGTAAATGGCAAAGTAAATTAAATAAAACTAAAAACTTTACTAATCTTCAAAATTATGAAGATTTTACACCCTCCATACTTAATGAGCAAGAAGATAAATATGGTGCTATTATAAAATACTCTATTGAAAATCCAAATACTAAAAATGTAGCATTAACTGGACCATACGGATCTGGAAAAAGTTCTATTTTAAAAACATTTGAAAACAAAAATTTTGAATACAAATACTTAAATATATCTTTAGCGACATTTGATGAAAAAGTACATCAAATTAAAGAAATTGAATTCTGCATACTCAAACAATTGTTCTATAAAGTTGAACAAAATAAAATCCCTGAATCAAGATTTAAACGCATTGTCAATCAAAAAAATGTAACACTAAAATCAGTATATATTTTTCTTTGGCTAATTTCAGCAACTTATTTTTTGAGACCAAGCTTATTAAATGATATAACCAAAAATCTGTCATTAGATTTTCATTCTAAAGTTGGTAATTTCATCTATACAATATATTTTTTAACAGGAATTATTTATCTGCTATACAAGATTATGGGATTCATTTTGAATTTCAAGCTAACCAAATTTAACTTTCAAGATGCTGAAATAGAAAATGGTGATGATAAAAAAAGTGTAAGCTTTGAAAATGAAATAGATGAAATTCTATATTTTTTTGAAAGAAATACTTTTAATGTTGTTTTTATTGAAGATTTGGACAGATTTAAAAATACCGAAATTTTTATAAAACTTCGTGAAATAAACTATTTGATTAATAACTATGATCCAATAAAGAATAAAAGAAAAATCACTTTCATCTATGCTGTGCAAAATGACACCTTCAAAGAAGATGAAAGAGCAAAATTCTTTGATTTTATCATTCCTGTTATTCCTGTAATTAATTATTCAAATTCTAGCGTAGAATTACTAGATAAAATTGATATTAAAGAAGATGAAATACCAAAAATATTCATCAAACAAGTTGCTCGTTATTTATCTGACAAAAGAACTTTAATCTCAATAAATAATGAATACAAAGTTTACAAAAAAATAATTGGTAATGATTTAGACAAAACAAAGCTTTTGGCGATGATGATCTACAAAAATGTTGAACCAACGGATTTTGATAATTTAAATTGCCAAAAAGGGTACGTTAATTCAGTATTTAATGATTCAAATAAACTTATAAAAAAAGCAATTGCTAATATTGACAAAGAAATCATAAAAGCAAATACAAAAATTGATAATTCAATAGAAGAAACAATTCAAAATGTAAATGAATTAAGAAGTTTGTATATAGCAAAATTTTATGGGAAATTATTGAATAGTGAAAACAAAAACATCCTAAATATACAAATTAACAATACACAATGTCCAATAAAACAACTATTATTAGATTCTAATTTTAATTTATTCTCTAACCTTAATGATATTTATTACTATACTTATAATAGGTTCCAAGGGGGGGCTGTAACTGAAAACAGTGGAATTTCTTTTAAAACTTTAGAATCAGAAGTTGGATTATATGCAGAACGTTTGGAAATTATTGAAAATAAAAAGCACAATAAAATAAACGAATTCAAAAAAGAAATTGAAAAGCTAGAAAGTGAAAAACAAGTTTTAAAAACTAAAAAAATTAAAGATATTGTAACTGATGAATATTTAAAAAAATGTTTAGATAGTATGCAATACAAAAAAAGTATAAACACAAAAGAAACCATTGACGGAAAAGAAACTATAATTACTAGTGAAATCATAGTAACTCCAAAAGTTAATAATTATGATTTAATTAATTTTTTAATAAGATATGGTCATATCGATGAAAGTTACTCACATTATATTTCTTATTTCTATCCTGGAAGTATTACTAAAGAGGACAATGATTTTTTAAAGAGTTTCACTAATAACAAACCTTTGCCTTACGTTTTTAAATTGCAAGAAATTGAAAATTTATTTCCCGACATTTTAGAATCTGATTTTAGTCGAGAAGAAATATTAAATTTTTCACTTTTAGACTATATCATCGAAAGGAACAACACCGACAAGCAATTAAATCAAATTATCACATTATTAAGTACGAAAATAATTAAACCAGTTACTTTTATCGATGAATATTTAAGTTATGCAAAAGATGTAAATAAAAAATTTTTCTTTCAAGCCCTATGTAAAAATTGGAAAAACACTAATCAGAACATTTGGGAGGAATTAATATCGAACTTATCAGATGATAAACTTATAGAATACTTGAATTTCATGTTTTCTAAATTAGATTTATCTACATTACAAAGTTTAAATATCAGGAATAGCATTTCTAACTATATTTCGGAGATGGATAGCTTGGATTTATTTAGAGATATAGATACAGAAATAACTGTTTTTATATCAAAAAATAATATAAAATTTAAAAAATTAAATGATAAGGGTTCTAAAACTATTTTGGATTTTATTTATCAAAATAATAATTATATAATCAATTATGATATGATTGAATTATTTACATATTTGTATAAAGAAAATGAAATAGACTTTACCTTACTGAAATCTGAAAACTATACAACAATTACAAACTCAGGAGCCATGAGACTTAAATCTTATATTGATGAAAATATAGAAGAGTATTTAGAAAACGTATTTCAAGAATTAGAAACTAACAATAATGAATCTGAAGAAACAATTATTAAAATTTTAAATCAAAATATTAAACCAGAAATCAAAGTTGAAATTATTTACAAAAATCAAAATTTAATAACTAATCTTTCCACAATAGAGGATACCTCAATTTGGAATATTTTACTTGAGGCAGATAAAGTTGTTACTTCTTGGAATAATTTATTACACTATTTTAAAACTACAGAAAGTTTTGACGATACATTAATAAACTATTTAAATACTGATGAACATAGTAAAGAACTTAAGTACCGAATTGATAAAAATTATAAAGAAGATATACAAGTACTTCAAAAATTCACACGTGAACTTTTACAAAGTAATATTTCGACAAATACATTTACCATTTTAGCGACACATTCAACAATTCCTTATTCTTATTCGAATGGAATAACTTATTTTAATGAAATTTCTATTGAAAAAATGAAGATTTTAATTGAGAATAAGATATTAATATTGACCGTAGAAAATTATAATTTTATTCAAAATAATTTTAGAAATTTACTTATAATCTTATTAGAGACAAACATTCATAAATTTCTCAACAACATAAAAACTTACTCATTAGATAGTGAAATCATTTTAGAACTTTTGGGTTCATTGTCTACTTCTGGAAATGAGACTTTAATAATTGGACACATCCAAGAATCAATTCTTTTAGGGAGTGTTGAATTATTAAATACGGCTTGCCATTATCTGTCAATAAACCACAAAATAGTAATCAGTAAAGAATTATTAAAAGAACTATTATCGAAAACTAAATCTCAAGAAGATAAAATAAAACTCTTTAATTTATATTATAACGATATAGAAAGAACAGAATTAGAAAGTATTATTCAGTTACTTGGTGAACCATACTCATCAATAACTAAAGGGAAAGTTACTAAATTTTTAAATACTGATTATAATCTTAAATTTGTTACTATCTTAGAAATTAATAAAATGTTTATTTCAAGTAAATCAATAACAGAAGATGGTAAAATGATAAAAGCCAATTTAAAAACTAACAAGAAATAAGAAAAGTTATACAGCGCAGTTTTTGAAAAAAGAATTATCTTAGTATATTGTACCCGCTTTAAGATAAAAGGCGATTGACAAGATAGAGCCTAGCCCTGATAGTAATGAAAATCCTTTATTGTTTTTCTTTAAAACAATAAAGATTGCAATGAATAGCAGGAAATAGCTCCCTTCGACTCCGCTCAGGGTGACAATTTTAAAAAATAAATTAATACAAAGAAAATGAGATTAGAAGATTTTGATAATGACGAAGATAAAGTAATCCAAGATAGATTAAAACAAAAAACATGGAACGAAATTAGAACCAATGATAGTTGGGCGATTTTTAAAATCATGGCTGAGTTTGTAAATGGATATGAAAACATGGGACGCATTGGTCCGTGCGTATCTATTTTTGGGTCGGCAAGAACAAAACCGGATAATAAATATTATTTATTGGCCGAGAAAATTGCATACAAAATCAGTAAAGCTGGTTATGGTGTTATTACTGGTGGTGGTCCCGGAATTATGGAAGCTGGAAATAAAGGGGCTCATTTAGGCGGAGGAACATCGGTAGGTTTGAATATTGAATTGCCTTTTGAGCAACATTTCAATCCATATATTGACCATGATAAAAATTTAAACTTTGACTACTTTTTTGTTCGTAAAGTAATGTTTGTAAAATATTCACAAGGTTTCGTGGTTATGCCGGGTGGTTTTGGAACTCTTGACGAAATGTTTGAAGCGATCACTTTGATTCAGACAAAAAAAATTGGAAAATTCCCTATTATTTTGGTTGGAACCGAATTTTGGTCGGGATTAATCGAATGGGTAAAAACTGTCTTGGTTGAAAAAGAACACACAGTAAGTCCTGATGATTTAAACTTGTTCAAAATCGTTGATTCTGAGGATGAAGTAGTCGAGGCACTGGATAAATTTTATAAGAAATATGATTTAAGCCCTAATTTTTAAATCAAAAAAGCTGTGTAAAAACAGCTTTTTTTATGCTATTTTATCGATATAAAAATTTATTAATTCATAATTAATAGTATATTTATTTCGTTATTAAATCTTTAAGAATAATCATTGAAGTTACTTTCTAAAATTACTATTTGTATTTTTGTTTTATTAAGCCCTATAAAACAGTACGCACAACATCATTCTAAAATGACGGTTGCAGTTAATCTTGAGCTAAAAACATTAAATATTAGACAAGATATTACTTTTAATAATATCTCTAACGATACTTTAATTTCGATAGTCCTTAATGACTGGAATAATTCTTTTTCGGATAAAAACACACCACTTGCCAGACGATTTTCGGATGAATTTTACAGAGGATTTCATCTTGCAAAACCCGAAGAACGAGGTAATACTACAATTATAAGCTTAACAGATAAAGAAGAAGGTGCTCTGGCTTGGGAAAGAACAGCAAAAAACCCTGATTTTATCGTTGTTAAATTAAATAAGAAACTGGCTCCAAACGAAACAATTGTCCTGCATCTTACTTATATCGTTAAAATTCCAAGTGATAAATTCACAAGGTTTGGTTATGCACAAAACGGAAGTTTAAACCTTAAAAACTGGTTTTTGAGCCCTGCGCGATTTGAAAATCATCGTTTCATAAAATATAATAACTATAATCTGGATGATATTGCAAATGCTGCAACCGATTATGAAGTGGAAATAAAAATTCCTAACAATTACACTATTACTACAGACTTGGATATGGTTTCGAAAGAACAATTCGAAAAATACTCCAATACCAATTACTCAGGAAAAAGAAGAACTGATTTGAGTATGTTTATTGAACCTAAAAACAGTTTCTCAAAATATTCTAATGGCTCGACTGAAGTAGCTACTAATTTAAAGAATAACAATTTAAACGAGGTTCAAAAAGCTCTTGCAATAAAAAGGATTATGGATTTTACCAATACATACATTGGTAAATATCCGCATAGGAAAATTACTGTATCGCAAATAGATTATGAAAGAAATCCTTTTTATGGATTAAACCAATTGCCTTCATTTATTAATCCGTTTCCGGATGAATTTATGTTTGAAATTAAGTTCTTAAAAACGTACCTGAGTACTTTTTTAAAGAACAGTTTACGCTTAGACCCAAGAAAAGACAACTGGATTTATGATGGAATCCAAATATATGTCATGATGAAATACATTGAAGAAAACTACCCTGATCAAAAAATGATGGGAAGCCTTTCTAAAATGAAAATATTAAAAAGCTACAAGATTACCAATTTAAGCTTTAATGGTCAATACAGCTATTTTTATATGCTTATGGCACGTAAAAACCTCGACCAGCCACTAGGAGATCCTAAAAACACGCTGATAAAATTTAACGAACAAATTGCCAGTAAATACAGAGCTGGACTTAGCCTAAGTTATCTGGATGATTATTTGGGTAATAATAGTGTACAAACAAGTATTCAGGATTTTTACGAGCTTAACAAGATAGAGCAAGTAAGTCGTGTGAACTTTGAAAGCTTATTAAGCTACAATGCCAAAAAGAATATCAATTGGTTCTTTGATATTATCATAAACTCTAGAGATATAATAGATTATAAGTTTCATAATGTTTCGAAAACAAATGATAGCATAACATTTTCGATAAGGAATATAACCGAAACCTTTCTTCCTATTCCTGTGTATGGAATTAAGAAGAAAGAAGTTGTGTTTAAACAATGGATAGACACTAAAAATCCGGATACGACATTTACGGTAGAAAGAAAAAATGCCGATAAAATTGTTCTCAATTACGATAATGAAGTTCCGGAGTATAACTTGAGAAACAACTGGAAATCACTAAAAGGCTTTTCGCCAACTAATCGTCCTATAAAATTTAATTTTGCCAAGGATTTAGAAGACCCGTATTATAATCAAATCATATATATCCCTACACTTAACTATAATTACTACGATGGGATTACTCCGGGAATACGATTTCATAATAAAACAATACTAGACAAACCATTTATTTTTGATGTTAATCCTGCCTATTCTATAAAAGCCAAAACTATATCGGGATCATCGGTTTTCTCGTTTGTTCAAAATTTTAGAAATAGTACTTTATTCAATGTAAAATATTCTTTTTCGGAAGCTTATTTTCATTATGCACCAGACGCAACGTATTTAAAATTAAATCCGATGGTACAATTGCGAATTAGAGAGAAAAACTTTCGAGACAATCGTAAACAACTCATATTATTGCGTCAGGTTATCGTAAACAGAGAAGAAAGTATTTATATAACAGATAATTCCAAACCAAATTATTCTGTTTTCAATGCAAAATATTTCAATACTAAAACCGAGGTAACAAACCATTTTAATTTTATGTCGGAAGTTCAATTTTCCAGTGGATTTGGAAAAGCTGCCAGTGAAATAGAATTTAGAAAACTTTTTGAAAACAACCGCCAGATTAATCTTAGAATGTACGCCGGAAGTTTTTTATACAACACTACCAATTCTGATTATTTTAGCTTTGCCGCAGACCGACCGACCGATTACTTATTTGATTATAACTATTATGGAAGATCTGAAAGCACAGGTATTTTCAGTCAGCAATTTATAATGGCCGAAGGGGGATTTAAATCTAAGCTAAGTCCTCAATATGCAAATCAATGGATTACGACCTTAAATGCAAGTTACTCCCTTTGGAACTGGATTGAGGTATATGGAGACGTTGGTTTTATAAAAAGTAAAGGGTCATCAGAAAAATTTATATACGATAGTGGCATCCGCTTAAACTTTGTTCCTGATTATTTTGAATTGTATTTTCCGGTATATTCTAACAATGGATGGGAAATTTCTCAAGATAAATACGGAGAAAAGATACGATTTGTAGTCACTTTATCGCCTAAAACATTAACCAATCTTTTTACCAGAAAATGGTTTTAATCAAATAAAAACTAAACAAAACATAAATTATTATCACATAATTACATAAAACCATAAAAAAACAGCAAAAAAAGCATACCGTTATACCCTTTTAAATACAGATAATTAAATTATATTTATTTTAACGAATTATGATAATTGCTAGTTTTTAAGTAATTTTGTGACCTAACATGACCCATTCCAGATTATGATAAAAGAAAAAAACAATACTACACTTACTTTCGAAGATTTCAAAACCGAGGTTTTGAACGACTACAGAATCGCTATAATTAGCAGGGAATGTAGCCTTATAGGGCGTAAAGAAGTATTGACAGGAAAAGCCAAATTTGGAATTTTTGGCGATGGCAAGGAAGTACCACAGTTGGCGATGGCAAAAGCCTTCAAGAATGGTGACTTTCGTTCGGGATATTACCGCGATCAAACTTTTATGATGGCTATTGGTGAACTTACACCAAAACAATTTTTTGCAGGTTTATACGGCCATACCGATTTAGACTTTGATCCGATGTCGGCAGGAAGACAAATGGGTGGACACTTTGTAACTCATAGTTTAAATGAAGATGGTTCATGGAAAAACCTAACTAAACAAAAGAACTCTAGTGCAGATATTTCTCCTACAGCAGGACAAATGCCTAGATTATTAGGTCTTGCACAAGCATCAAAAATATATAGAAACGTTGACGGAATAAAAATAAAAGATAATTTCTCTGTTAATGGTAACGAAATTGCTTGGGGAACCATTGGAAACGCAAGTACATCCGAAGGTTTATTCTTCGAAACCATAAATGCTGCCGGAGTACTACAAGTACCAATGGTAATGAGCGTTTGGGATGATGAATACGGAATTTCGGTTCATGCAAGACACCAAACTACAAAAGAGAATATCTCTGAGATATTAAAAGGATACCAACGCGACGAAAACTCAAACGGATACGAAATCTTTAGAGTAAAAGGTTGGGATTATGCCGAATTAATAGCAACATACGAAGAAGCGGCAGCTATTGCACGCGAAAAACATATTCCTGTATTAATTCATGTAAATGAGTTAACACAGCCTCAAGGACACTCAACTTCGGGTTCTCACGAACGTTATAAAAACGCAGCAAGACTAGCTTGGGAAAAAGAATTTGACTGTATACGCCAAATGAGATTATGGATGATTGCTATTAATATTGCATCACCAGAAGAATTGGACGAAATTGACTTGGAACTAAAAAAAGAAGTACTCGATGCCAAAAAAGAAGCATGGAACTCTTTTATAGATCCAATTATTCAAGATCAAAAAGTACTGCTTTCTTTACTAGAAGCTACTGCAAATAATAGTGATAAGAAAGATCAAATCTTAAAATTAACAAGCGAATTAGCTGCTATAAAATCTCCTCTAAAAAAGGAAATGTTATCTGTGGCGAGAAAAGTATTGCGTTTAATTATAAATGAAGACTGTAAAGCCGAATTATCAAACTGGATTACAACTTACATAGCAACAACACAAGAAAGATTCAGCAGTAATTTATTCTCAGAATCTAATTTAAGTATATCCTCTGTACAAAAAGTTCTACCCGAATATGCTGCAAATAACATAGATGTGGACGGAAGAATGATTGTAAGAGATAATTTTGATGCCTTATTTACAAAATATCCTGAAACATTAATCTTTGGAGAAGATGTTGGAAACATTGGTGATGTAAACCAAGGATTAGAAGGAATGCAGGAAAAATACGGAGAACTTCGTGTTGCCGATGTAGGTATTCGTGAAGCAACCATTATTGGTCAGGGAATAGGAATGGCTCTAAGAGGATTACGCCCTATTGCCGAAATTCAATATTTAGATTATTTACTATATGCTATCCAAATCATGAGCGATGACTTGGCTACATTACAATATAGAACTGTTGGAAAACAAAAAGCTCCATTAATAATCCGAACACGCGGACACCGTTTAGAAGGTATCTGGCACTCTGGCTCACCAATGGGAATGATTATAAATGCAATTCGTGGAATTCATGTACTAGTTCCTAGAAACATGACCCAAGCAGCAGGATTCTATAACGCATTATTAGAATGTGATGAGCCGGCTCTAGTAATCGAATGTTTAAATGGTTATAGATTAAAAGAAAAAACACCTACAAATTACGGCGAATTCAAAACACCAATTGGAGTTATTGAAACCCTAAAAGAAGGTAAAGACATTACGCTAGTTTCATACGGATCGACTTTACGAATAGTAGAACAAGTGGCGAATGAGTTACTTGAAACAGGTATTGATTGTGAGGTTATCGACGTACAGTCATTGCTTCCATTTGATATCAATCAGGATATTGTAAAAAGTATCGCCAAAACAAATCGTCTTTTAGTAATCGACGAAGATTTACCTGGTGGAGCTTCGGCTTATATTTTACAACAAATCATCGAGCAACAAGACGCTTATGTTCATTTGGATAGTAAACCACAAACATTAACTGCAAAAGCCCACCGACCAGCTTACGGAACCGATGGAGATTACTTTTCTAAACCTTCTGCCGAAGATATTTACGAAAAAGTATACAGCATGATGAATGAGGCAAATCCATCTAAATTTCCAAGTTTATATTAAGAACATCGTTCAATTTCAAATATAAAAAAGCTCCAAGTTGTAATGATTTGGAGCTTTTTTTTAGACAATTAAATTAACTTTTCTTACTTTACAATTCACTTTTTAAGGAGCTATTTCCTGCTGTCCGCTATATCTTTTACTGGCAAAAAAAGCAAGAAAAAGGATGCCGCTACCAT